>NZ_JBIARJ010000003.1:0-647003 GCF_042889825.1 Streptomyces sp. NPDC002467
ACCACCCTCGACCGGGCGCTCGACGAGCAGATGGAACGCTGACCATGCCCGCGCACGCCCCCGCGGCGGGAGCGCCGCGGCTGACCGCGGCCGAGGTGCGCTCCGGCCGGACGGTGACGATGGCGGCGCGGTTCGAGACCGAGCGGGGGCCCGACGATCCCGAGCCGTGCGAGCACGTCAACGCCGTGGGAGCAGCGTCGTCGGTGCCGCCCGTCGTAGTCGTCATGGGTGTCTCGGGAGCGGGGAAGTCCACCGTCGGACGGCTGCTCGCCGACCGCTTGGGGTTGCCCTTCGCGGAGGCGGACGACTTCCACTCCGCCGCGAACCGCGCCAAGATGGCCGCCGGCAGGCCCCTCGACGACGGGGACCGCGGGCCGTGGCTGCTGTCCCTCGCAGGCTGGATCCGGGAGGCGGCGGCCTCCGGCCGGGGCGGGGTGATGGCCTGCTCCGCGCTCAGGCGCGAGTACCGGGACCTGCTGCGCCGGGCGGGCGCGGGCGTCGTGTTCGTCCACCTCGCGCTCGACCGTACCCGCGCCGAGCAGCGGGTCGCCGGGACCATTTCATGCCCGCCCCGCTGGTGGACTCCCAGTACACCGCCCTCGAACCGCTGCGCCCCGACGAGCCCGGCGTGACCCTGGACGCGACGGCCGCCCCGCGGAGCATCGTCGACGCGGCGGTGCGGGCGGTGCGGGTGACCGGTTGAGGCGGCCCCCCGACCGGAACCCTTCGGTCGCCACAGCCAGGATTGCCGGATAGCGTCGGAAAGGTACGCAATGCTCCCTGTCTCTCCTAGAACGGGACCCCCATGGCCGGCGATCAGCACTACGACGTCATCATCATCGGCACGGGAGCGGGAGGCGGTACGCTCGCCCACCGGCTGGCCCCCACCGGCAAACGGGTCCTGATCCTGGAGCGCGGCGACTACCTTCCCCGGGAGCGGGACAACTGGGACTCCACGGCCGTCTTCGTCAAGGGAAAGTACCGGGCACCGGAATTCTGGTACGACAAGCACGGCGACGCCTTCCCCCCGGAGGTCAACTACTACGTCGGGGGCAACACCAAGTTCTACGGCGCCGCCCTCTTCCGCCTCCGGCCCGAGGACTTCGGGGAGCTGCGCCACCATGACGGCATCTCGCCGGCCTGGCCGATCGACTACGACGACCTGGAGCCGTACTACACCCAGGCGGAGCAGCTCTACCTCGTCCACGGACGGCACGGCGAGGACCCGACGGAGGGCCGGGCGAGCGGCCAGTACCCGCACCCCCCGGTGGAGCACGAGCCGCGCATCCAGCAGCTCAGCGACGACCTGGAGAAGAAGGGCCTGCACCCCTTCCACCTGCCCATCGGGGTGAACCTGACCCAGGACGGGAGCGGCCGGGCCACCCATGACAGCGTCTGCATCCGCTGCGACCGGGTGGACGGCTTCCCCTGCCTGCTCGGCGCGAAGTCCGACGCCCAGGTGATCTGCGTCGATCCGGCCCTGGCGTACGACAACGTGACGATGGTGACGGGCGCCAACGTCCGGCGTCTGGAGACCGACCCGACCGGGCGCACCGTCACCCGCGTGGTCGCAGAGCTCGGCGACGGGTCGACGCAGGGGTTCGGCGCCGACATCGTCGTCGTCGCCTGCGGGGCCGTCAACTCCGCAGCCCTGCTGCTGCGTTCGGCCAACGACAAGCATCCGGGCGGCCTCGCCAACAGCTCGGACGTGGTGGGGCGCCACTACATGCGGCACAACAACCTGGCGCTGATGGCGGTGTCGAAGGAGCCGAACCCCACCAAGTTCCAGAAGACCCTCGCGCTCAACGACTGGTACCTCGGGGCGGACGACTGGGACTTCCCGCTCGGCGGCATCCAGATGCTGGGCAAGTCGGACTCCGACCAGATCCGCGGCGAGGCACCGCGCTGGGCCGGAAAGCTCACCCCCGACATGCCGTTCGAGATGCTCGCGCACCACGCCGTCGACTTCTGGCTCTGCGGGGAGGACCTGCCGCTGCCCGACAGTCGCGTCACCCTCGACGGGAACGGCGACATCCACCTGGCCCTCGACGAGAAGAACAACGTCGCCGGCTTGGAGCGCCTCCAGCACAAGCTCAAGGGGATGCTCGGACACCTGGGCATGCACGAGCACCACCTGCTGCCGCACAGCATCTACCTGCACAAGGGCATGCCCATCGGGGCCACGGCCCACCAGGCCGGCACGGTCCGGTTCGGGACCGACCCGCGCAGCTCGGCCCTGGACGTCGATTGCAAGGCCCATGACCTCGACAACCTCTACGTCGTGGACACGAGTTTCTTCCCCAGCATCGGCGCGGTGAACCCGTCGCTGACCGCCATCGCCAACGCCCTGCGCGTCGGCGACCGCCTCATCGAGCGGATGCGCTGACGGACTCAGCAGCCACCAAGACCGGAATGCTCGGGAAGGTACGCCGTTCGCGTGCATCCCGGGCCCGTCCACAGGTCCTGAGCACGGCTCCTTCTCCGACCGTGGTTGAGTTGCGGGTATGACCAAGAGTGACGCCGCGGATCTGTTCGGCAACCGTTTCCTGACCGTGCCCGCTCCTTCGGAGACCTTTCCCGAGGAAGGCATGGCCGCGACGGACGCCATGAGGCTGGTGGGCGTGGACCTTGCCATGGAGGGGGACCCGCAGCGCAACCTCGCCACGTTTGTCACCACGTGGATGGAGCCGGAGGCGCAACGGATCATCGCCGAGAACCTCCACCGCAACTTCATCGACCATGCGGAGTACCCGATTTCCGCAGAGATCGAGCAGCGCTGCGTGCGCATGCTCGCCGACCTCTTCCACGCGCCCGGCAAGACAACCGGATGCCGGACCCAGGGCTCATCCGAGGCGATCATGCTCGGCGCGCTGTCGTTGAAGTGGAAGTGGCGCGAGCGCCGCCAGGCAGCCGGCCTTTCCATCGACAGGCCCAACCTGGTGTTCGGGGGTGACGTCCACGTCGTGTGGGAGAAGTTCTGCCGCTACTTCGACGTCGAGCCGCGGATCGTGCCGCTCGCCGAGGACAAGTACACGATCGGCCCGGAGGACGTGGAGCCCCACCTCGACGAGAACACGATCGGCGTCGTCGCCGTCCTCGGCACCACGTTCACCGGCCACAAGGACGATGTCGTCGGGATCGACGAGCTTCTGCGGGACGTCCGCAAAAAGCGGGATCTCGACATTCCGATCCATGTCGACGGCGCCAGCGGCGCATTCGTCTGGCCCTTCCTCTACCCGGACTCGAAATGGGACTTCCGGCTCGAGCAGGTCCGCTCGATCAACGTCTCGGGACACAAATACGGACTGGTCTACCCGGGCATCGGATGGCTGGTCTTCCGCGAAGAGGCCGACCTCGCCAAGGACCTCGTCTTCTACGAGAACTACCTGGGCAAGACCGACGCGACGTTCACCCTGAACTTCTCCACCGGTGCGTCGATGGTGCTCGCGCAGTACTACAACTTCGTGCGGCTGGGCCGTCAGGGCTACACCTACGTCATGAAGACGATGCAGGAGAACGCCCGCGCACTGGCGGACAACCTGCGCGACAGCGGCCGCTTCGAAGTGATCGGCAGCGACCTCGAGCAGCTGCCGCTGGTCGCTTTCCGTCTCGCCGGCAAGCACTCCTACGACGAGTCCGACATCGCCTGGCAGCTCTCGGCCGAGCGGGGCTGGATGGTGCCGGCGTACACCCTCCCGCCCAACGCGGAACGGGTGAAGATCCTGCGCGCCCTGGTCAAGGAGACCCTGAGCCGCGAACAGGTCGACCGCCTGACCCAGGACATCGCCGACGCATGCCGCACGCTGGACGACAAGGGAGCGACCCACAGCATCGAGCGGACCCAGGTCAAGCGCGGCACCGGCTACTGACACCCGCAACAGGCCGCCGAGGACGCGCCGGCTGCATTACTGACTTCAGCTCATTGGGGTGAATCGCTGCGAACTCCCGGATAGGTGGAAGTGGATGCCCGTATCCGTGGTGTGTGAGATATGCGGATGGGGGCGGACTGACTCTTGCGGGGCGTCGAGGATCGGCCCAGCCTGGTCGCCGACCCGCCGCCATACCGGCGCAGCCCCATTCTTCGCGGCCCGATCCACCTCCACGTCGAGCAGGGTGACGGTGAACGCGACAGCCGAAGGCACCCGTGAACTTGAACGGATGACGTCGGTACACCTGAGGTCTCCGGGGGAGAGGAGCGTGTGTCGCGTGCACCGAAGCCGAAGTGGGCGAACAGCAAGGCCACCAAGGCCCTATCCCCGACGTCGAAGGTCCGTCGAGGCCTGACGCTTCGGAAGACGTGCGAGTACGGAGCGTGTCGGTCACGCCGCCGAATTCACTTCGGTCTACGGTGGGATCCAAGATCCCAGCCTCGACTCCGAGCGAGTGAGGAACGATCGTCCAGGCCGCCGCCACACGCCTTCACCTCAGAGGAGCCGCAGATGAGCGCGACATCATGGGCGACCGTCGCCACGTGCGGCTTCCGGCGCCGGGTGCCCGCTGCGGACAGCGCGATCTGAGCCGCTACCGAGCCCGGGCAGCAGTCGGCCGTGACCGGTCACACCCCTTCCGACATGAACCGTGGGAGCGATCCGCACGAGCCGGAGCCTGCGGCGTACGCCGAGGCCCGCTGGCCGATGGCCGCAGCCGTCATCACGTCCGGGGTGCTGACCATGCTCCTGCCCGACGACTTGCGCCTGGGGCCCCGGTGGGCCGTCCCCCTCGCCGAAGGGCTGCTCCTGGTGGCTCTTACCTCGGCCGACCCCGTTCGGATCGGCCGCCGCTCGGCTGCCTTGCGCGCGGTGTCGATCACCCTGGTCAGCCTGATGGTGTGCAGCGCCATCTGGTCAACCGTCCAGCTGATCGACGACCTCATCCACGGCGGGAGCGAGACCAACTCCGCGAGTGCCCTCCTGGTGGCCGGCGGCATCGTCTGGACCTCCACCATCCTCGCTTTCTCCCTGCTGTACTTCGAACTCGACAGCGGCGGGCCGGCCGCCCGGGCCCACCACATGCCCGCCACTCCCGCACTCGCCTTTCCCCAGCAGCTCAGCCCCGAACTGAACGCCTCGCACTGGCGTCCCCGCTACGTCGACTACCTCTACCTCGGATACACCAATTCCACCGCGTTGAGCCCCACCGACGTCATGCCACTCGCCCCCTGGGCCAAAATCATCATGATCATCCAGTCCATCGTCTCCCTGGTCATCCTGGGTCTGGTCATCGCCCGGGCCGTCAACGTCCTCGCCTGACGAACCGCCGGACGACCGGGCCCAGGCGACGTCCTCGCCCTCGGCGAAGGACTGGACCTGGATGGGTACCCGGCTCGCGCGGGTCTCCGTAGTCGGGTCGCTGCTGCCCGATCAGCCCGTGAGGACTTTGTCCGTGGCCTGTGGGAACTCGGCTTTCGTGATGTCGCCGCGGTTCTTGAGCTCGTCGAGCCGGGACAGTTCCTCCGCGTGGCCGCCGGTCCCGGCGGCACCCGGGCGCACGTAGGAGCGGAACTCCTCCTCGTTCTGCTGGGCCAGCTTCGTTTCGCGTTCGCGCATTCCGCGCCCCCGGGCGATCAGGTAGACGAACCCGCCCGGGAAGGGCAGCAGGATCACGAAGATGGTCCATGTGTGGCAATCCGGCCCCGCGTCATACCGGTTCCGGGGTGAAGGCACGCAACTCGTCGGCCCCGGGCTGTACGACGCCGTAGCTGCTCTCGGGTACCTCGTTCCAGGCGCCGGGCAGATCGCCGAGGGGTTCGGACACCACCAGGCGGGTCTCGTCGGACACTTCCTGGAGGACGGTCATTTCGGGGTGCAGCTTGCGCAGCGAGTCCACCCGGCTGCTGTAGAACAGTGACCGCGAGGTGCTCTGGCTGGAGTAGCGGAAGGCCCACACTGTGGTCCCGTCACTGACGGCGACCGTCATCTGCATCGGGTGCTCCACGCCGTGCTCGCGGCCGACGCGCTCCACCAGCCCCACCATCCTGGCGACGGCGCCCGGCGGGTCTTCCTCCAGGCCATAGGTGAGCGCCAGGTAGAACATCGTCTCCGAGTCGGTCGTTCCCTCGATGTCTGCGTACAGCGCGGGATCGACGAGCATGGTGAGGTCCCGCCGCATCGAGTGGAAGCCGGAAATGGAGCCGTTGTGCATCCACATCCAGCGGCTGTGCCGGAAGGGGTGACAGTTCGTCTGCTGCACCGCCGTACCCGTTGACGCCCGGATGTGGGCAAAGAACAACGGCGAGGTGACGTGGTCGGCGAGCTCCCGCAGGTTGCGGTTGTTCCAGGCGGGGCCGACGTCGCGCATGAGCGCCGGGGTGCCGTCACTGCCCTCCGGGTACCACCCGACGCCGAACCCGTCACCGTTCGTCGTCTCGACACCCAGTTTGGAGTGCAGGCTCTGATCGATCAGCGAGTGGGCCGGTTTGTAAAGAATGGTGTCAAGCAGCAGGGGTGTTCCCGAGTAGGCAAGCCATCGGCACATGAGTCATCACCTGATTTCCTCACCTGAACCTGTGGGAACACCGCCTTGTCCACTCCCCGGCTTCCGAGTCTGGAATGAGGTAGCTGGTCCTCTTGCCCCAGCGCTCCACTGCTCGGCTGGCTCTGCCTGGAGCACGCTGAGAGTGGAGTGGCGCTCTTCGTCGCGCTGCGGGCGAGGCGGTGTCCGCTGGTCCGGTGGCTCTCGCTCCAGCCAATTTCATTTTCGCCTGCTCTGCCGCACATCGCCATGCGGTCCGGATCGCATGGCGATCGCTCTGAATTCGGGGCGATGGACCCAGCCGAGCTGTCCGCTCCATCGTCGGCAAGGTGTGTATGTGCGGCCCACCGCATCCGGCCGCGAGCCGGGGCGAGGTCGGGCAGCTCCGGAATGTCCCGTAGCCCGCGGTGGGTCAGCGCGCGACATCACATGCGGTGCATCGCAAGCGGGGAGGGTCGTCCTCGTACTGGGCGTACAGTCGTTGCGGTTTCCTGCGAGCGGCCGGCCGACCACGACGACCAGGCGGGTGTCGTCGTCGATGCCGGCCTGGTGATTATTGGAGTACCGATGGTTCTTCGACCGCTCGGCGATGGTGTGATCTCGGGTGGGCACCAAAGTGCCGTCCACGATGAGTACGGTGTTCTTGGCGAACCGCTTGCGGGACTGGAGCGAGAGCATCGGCGCGACGTGGTCGATGTTCCGGTCCGCCGCTGACCTCGACACCCCGAACAGCGGGGCGAGCCGGCGCATGGTCAGGTTCGTGCGCCAGTACGCCGCGACCGGTAGTGCCCTGTCCTTCAGCGGAAGACTCCACAGCCGCCCCTTCCGGACCGCGTCTGCGCCCTTGCGTCGCAGAACCGTCACCGGTTTCCTGAACGCACGCAGGTTCAGCCCGGTGTACGGGGTTGTCCAGGACGGCTCTGACGCCGTGATCACACCAGCCACACGAGATCATCTCTCGCGGCCGGGTAGCTCCGGGCGACGTCCGCGGAATCCGATCGCGTGACTCGGCTTCGGCGTCAAGAATCGGCGGATGCATGAAGTGAAGCTGTCCGACGGGACCATCAGCCTGTCCCCCTACGCCTGGAAGACGTGGAGGCGCAGCACCTCGCGGGGGAAGACGAGCCACTCGTTCGCCGGCTCAACGGCGGTCCCAGCACGCGCGAGGGCATCGAAGCGTACTTCCGGCACTGCCGGGATCAGTGGGACACCGCCGGGCCACTCCGCGCGTTCGGCATCCGGACGGGTGCCGACGAGGTCCTCGCGGGCACGATCGACTTGCGGTTCGCCGGAGAAGATCTGGCGCCCGGCCAAGTGAATGTCGCCTACGGCCTCTATCCGTCCTGGCGGGGGCGTGGCCCGGCTATCCGCGCGGTCCTCTTGGCATCCGAGTACGCAGCGAGCGAGGGCGGGGTGGAGGCGGTAATCCAGGTTGAGCCGGAGAACCCCGCATCTGCCGCAGTCGCGCAGCGGGCAGGGTTCGCTCCCGGCACGCCGACGCACAGCTCGGACGGCACACGCTTCGACTGGTACACGCGGGACCTGCACGCCGCCGCCCGGTGACGACCAACAGTTGCGACGCCAGCCCCTGCGACCGCAGAGCCCGTGGATCGCCCTCGGTCCGCGTCCGCCGCCACCGCTGCACCGGCCTGATGCTCACCCGCAGAGATCCTTGGCGATCACCGTACTCGCCTCGCCCTGAGTGAACCGCTCCGTCGCCTGGAGCGGTAACCGCTTGCGAAACTCGTGGCGTTCGGCGGTCAGCCCCACGAGGTCAACCTCAGCTACAAAGCACTACCACCTGGTAAGAGTCGGCTGACATGGATTCAGGATCCCCTGTTCGGCCGTTGCACGGTTGGCGCGGTCCCTCCCTTCGAACTCAAGAGGGGCTGAGGTGCCTTGGGCCCATCGCGCAGCACATTCGTGCGCTCCGCAGCACCACATCCTTTGCGGGGATGGGGTGAGCCCAGGAGGCGCATACCGCACGGGGATCATCGTGGCCGGTAATGGTGACGTCGGCATCCGGCGAGCGGATTCCTGATGGTTCTGCGTCCGCGTGCAAATCGGCCGGGTGCTGTGAACAGCAGTTTCCTCTGAGGGGTGCGGAAGTCGAAATACACATCCAGGTCCGTGACCCGGATGACGAGTCGCGTGACGGTGACTATCATGGGTACAAGACGGCCGCAACTGCGGGATCCGCTCTCTGGACTGCAGCGATGCGCGAGGCTTGAGAACTTGCGTTCCAGTCCAAAAGGTCCGTGGTCCGACGAAGCCACGTTGACGGCGGATACGCGCTCATCACATTCATCCGGCGACCGGGAAGTTCCGTCTGGGTTTTTCGAGAGGAGGCAGGACGACTTCGTGCCGCAATGAGTGGCACAACTGCGAGAAGGGTTGTGAATCATGAAGGCAATCAGAGCGAAGCGGCTCTTCGCCGTGTCCGCCATCGGTGTCCTGATGGCCGGTGGCGCCGCGCTCGGCGCTGCGGGTGCTGCCTCCGCGGCCGTGCCCACGCACCCCGTCACCTCTGTCACCACCGTCACCCACGGAGGCGGTTGGGACGACGATGATGACGGCGGCTACGGACACTACCGCGGTGGCTACGACGACGACTGGGGCGGAGGGTATGACGACTGCTGACGCCCCGCATCACACTGTGTGGTCCGCCGATCCGGCGGTCCGCACAGCGTTACGCACCGCAGGGGCTACCGCGGATCGGGGAGGACCGTTGTGTACCGGTCGATACGGGGTCGAGAGTGGAACGTGAGCCAGGGCTGCTGACCGTACAGTTCCCTACCTGGTGCACTCAGGGTTCCGGCAGGGGCCTGGAGCCCATACGGGGATGAAGATTCCGAGGGACTTGCGCCGCCTGAGCACCGTGTCGACGGGGCTCTTGCAGGTCGGGCACACCTGCTGCTCGTGCCCAGCCCGCGGGGCGACCCTCTCGTGCGCCTGATGCCGCTCTCCACTGGTCATACGTCCACGGTAGGCCGGATTGGCCTGTTTGGCGGGTCAGCGCGTGACGGAGTGCGTGGTGACGAGCGGGCGTCGTCGAGGGCCCTCAGAACCGACAGACGCCTGCTGACAGCAACAACCCGGGCGGCCGGGCCGCTGGGCTGTCCGTTCGCGTTTCACTCGTCCGAGCGTTCGGAACCTTGCTGGGGGGTCCCGAAGTGTTCGTCGCAGGGGAGCAGCCCGAGCATGTCGAGCAGAACCTCGAACTCCGCGGGGGTTGCGGCGCGGGCGGCCACCGCGCGGCGAGCCGCCGCACGGTCGGTCGGAGCCGAGCGGGACAGCACAGCCGGATCGTCGCACGCGAACGGATCTTTCATGAGGTGATGCGACCACACCGGCGTTGTGACGGCAGCCTGCCGTGCTCCAGACGCCACGACGGCGATCGGCGACCTGGAATCAAGCCGATCGGTCTTCCGGGTCCACCGAGTTACGTCCAGCTCCGCAATACCCCGCACGGGGTCTGGGTCCGGCGCGCTCTGATTCTCAATCCCGGCAAGGTTCAGGCGGTGGCGGCTCCTGCCGTGATCAGCGCGCTGGCCGCCGATAGGCAGGCCTCGGCCAGGGCGCGGCGCTGGCGGTCGGCCAAGCTTCCCTGCTGGAGCAGCCGGTGGACGAGCGCGGTCACGTCGCGGTGGTCACCGCTCTCGTCGGGCCGATGTACCGCAGGAGCGGGTACAGCACATCTCTGCTGCTCCGTAGCCCGCCCGTCGGGGCCACCAGCGTGCTGCCCAGTCCGAGTCTGGCCGCATGCCATGGGGCGGCCTGCAGGAGCTCCGGTCGGCATGGTGCTTAAGCGAATCCCGCCTGTTGCTTGGCGATCGGGGTGGTGGCGAGCCCGCGGAAGGCACCGGCGAGCATCACCGCGCGGTCCGCCTCCAGCTGCACGTCATAGAAGTGCACCTCAACAGTGGGGTAGTGCTCGCAGAAGTACAGCCGACTGGCAGGGCAGACCGACAGGGCGATTGAGGTGGGCGTAGTCACCATGGTCGGTACGGTCCTCGTTGTGATCCGTCCGGCACATGAGGCACCCGTTCGGCCCTTTGCGGCTGGGTCGGGTGCCGGCGTCTCCCGGTGTGCTTTGGCTCAGGAGCGCTGCTCATGGCGCTCCAAGGCAGGGCGGCGGCCGGGTCTGTCGCTCGACCTTCCCTGGGGGCGTCCCCACGGTCGCCGCGTATCGGGTACATCTTCCTAGCGACTCGCCCGGGGACACGCCATCCGGTTCGCCGACGGTCCTCGCAGGTGCGGCAAGCTGCGGTCAGCTCGTAGATCGCCTCGACGTCGAGCAGCGTGATCAGCGGGACAGGAACGGATTGCGTCCTGGACGAAGAACGTTACGCGAACCCTTGAGCCGCGGTAACAGCACGGTCGAACCGTCCTGCCCTTTGGGCGCCCGCCGACCTTTCCCCTGTCGCCTCCTCCGGCCACCAGGAAGCAGAGAAGCCAAGCACATGACGCGAGAGACCCCCTCCTGCTGCACCCCCGACCGCCGTAGGGGAGTGCTTGGCGAGTCGGAGCTGTCCATGGCCGCGACTCGGCTGCCAGACCAGTCCGGCACGACCCCCGTCGGCCCCCCTGAGATCCGGCTGGATGGTGGCTGGTTCCACATGGGCAGCGATGACGTGCTCGCCTATTCTGCGGACGGCGAGGGTCCGGTGAGACGGGTCCGGGTCAGTCCTTTCGCCATTGATCCGCACTGCGTCAGCAACGCGCGCTTCGCCTCGTTCGTGGCCGAAACCGGCCATGTCACCGATGCCGAGCGCTACGGGGCTTCGTTCGTCTTCGGCGGCCTGTTGCCCGACGACTTCCCGCCCACGCGGGCGGTCGCTGCCGCTCCGTGGTGGCGCGAGGTGCTCGGCGCCGACTGGCGGCACCCGCACGGCCCCCACTCCGACCTCGACGGACGCGCGGAGCACCCGGTGGTCCATGTCTCCTGGAACGACGCGCTCGCGTACTGCGCCTGGGCAGGCCGAAGGCTGCCCACCGAAGCCGAATGGGAGTACGCCGCCCGAGGCGGGCTCGAACAGCAGCCCTTTCCGTGGGGCGACGAACTCCGCCCCGGCGGCGGGCACCGGATGAACGTGTGGAACGGGTCGTTTCCCGAGCACAACACCGTTGAGGACGGCTTCCTCGGCACCTGCCCCGTGGACGCCTTCCCCCCGAACGGCTACGGCCTCCACAACATGACCGGCAACGTCTGGGAGTGGACGGCCGACTGGTTCCACCCCGTCTGGCATGCCACAGGCCCCCGCGAGGACCCGACCGGCCCTCCGACCGGCACAGCGCGCGCTCTTCGCGGGGGCTCCTACCTCTGCCACGCCTCGTACTGCCGCCGCTATCGGGTCTCCGCCCGGATGCCCAACACGCCAGACTCCTCCACCGGCAACATCGGCTTTCGCTGTGCAGGCCCGGCCTCGGAAAGCCGGGTCTCCCATCCCCTTGTTTGAGGAACGGACGGCGGCGCGGACGCCTCCCACGGTCCCGTAGCGCTCGGCTGAGGACGACCCGCGCCGGGTGCTGCGCGAGATGCGCGCCTCGCCGAAACCAGCCATCGTCGAGAGAGCAGGCGCCGTTCGGGGAGTCTCCGGAGGCGCAGGCGGCCAAGGCGAAGGAGGCGGACCGAATGCCCCATATCCGACGCCGCGAGGGCAACGCCACGCTGAAACGGCCCCCGGAGGCGATCGGCCGGGCCGGATGGCTCCTCATCGGCGCCACAACGATGGCGGCGGGAGCGTTCCTTCACGCCATCGCGGGCTTCGTGGAGATCGTCAGAGAGATGATGGGTGATGAGCCACCGGACGTGTCTGAGTCGGGGACCAAGCCGGCCGCGCACGACAGGGCGCAGCCCGGACTGGGCGGGTGGATCGTCTTCGGTACCGTCTTGCTGGGGGCGACGGCGATCGCCCACGCCGTGGCTGCTCTGGTGAAGAGCATCAAAGACATGCTTCGGAGTCACGCGTAAGTTACCGGCACCCGTCGCGGTTGTGGTGGCCCGCCACTGGTCGCTTCCCGGCCGCCGCCTCGGGCGACCGGGAGGAATGGCGCGCCGTGCTGGACCGGCGGTGAGGCTCGGTCAGCGCCGGTCGCGGCGGTCGTCCCGGCGGTCTTCGCGCCGGTCGCTGCGGCGACCGACCCCGTGGGCGACGACAGCTGCCGTACCCGCGACGGCCGCGGTGCGGGCGACGGGGGCGCCGATGACTCCGCGTCGTCCTCTGCGCATGGGTGCGAGGGGCATCTCATTCTCCTTCTTCGTCGGCTTCGATCGAGGCCAGGATGGCCTGGATCGGAATACGTCCGTTGGCGATGAGCTGGCCTCCTGAGCGGCGTGCGGCGGAGGCGAAGGGCCCTGCCCACACGTTCTCCCAGACCAGCACCCCGGCTGTCGTGCCGGGCTCCATGGCGGCGGCCAGGTTGACGACGTCTTCCTCGGCGAGAAGGCCGGCCAGCTTGGCCTCTGCGGCGCGCAGTTCACCGGCGCCCTCGAGGTCATCGACCTCCAGTGCGTCGATCTTGCCGTCTGTCCCCTTCGTAAGGATGATCAGGTCCAAGACCCGGATGGTCCCCGAGGTGACGAGCTTGTCGAGCTCTTTGGCCATCTCGCCGGTGAAGTGCGAGGTGGCCGGCGGGAACTCGACGACGAGGTAGTCGACAGGACCCAGTTCTTCTGTGTCAGTCGATGTCATGTCTGTGCTTCCGTTCTATCGATGAGCGTCATGTCTGCGCTTCTGTCCTCTCGATGAGCACCCGAGAGCGCCCACATGATGAAGACGTTGACGGCGATGGGCACGGTGGCCGGGAAGGGCCAAGCGGCGGCCAGAGGGAGTTGGTGTTCACGCCCTACCCCGCGAGCGTGGTACCGCCACTGATATGAAGCGCCACCGGCTAGGGCGATGAGGGCGCCCGGGAATGAGGCGGTCGTGCCCGTGTGCCTGTCAGCCTTGCACGGTGGCTGTGGGCCCGCATCCTGGCCGAAGTCCCCACCTGGACGTGTCAGATGCCGTCTGCATCGACCGGGAGATCTCGGCGCGGACCTGCACGCGGTTCGGCTGGCCTGGAGCAAGCTCGTCGACCGGGACGTCACCCCCGCCATGGCCCACACCAACGGACCGCTTTGATCGACTTCGCCCTGTCCGCGAGAGCCTCGGCGACGTCCCCGCCGCCCGTGACCAGCGCCGACCTCCTGGTCATCCGGCCTTCGATCGGCGTGATCACGGCCGCCCCTGAAGGGCAGAGGCTGTTCGGGTCGGATGGCTGGATCGACGGCATAGGGGGGTGACCTTCACCGACACCGGCTCGCGTAAGTTGCAGTGCCAGGGCCCGACGGTGGTGGGAATGCGCACTACTTCGCACCACACCAGACTTGCAGCATGCTGATTGCATTGCTTGCCGTGCTGGGAGTGGACACGACCGTGATCGTGTTCCTGCTGGCCGGAGTGCTGGCGCGCCGACGCCGGCTGCGCCGTCAGCCGAACTCCTTCAAGGGGGCCATCCGGGTGGTCGAGGGTGAGGTGGCGGGGTTGTCGGCCAAGTGGCGCCGCGGATACGGCCGCTGGGTAGGCGATGTCTCGTCTGGGAGAAAGCACCCTTCCTGTTCCGAAGCGAGTTCGTCCTGGCGGAGGACCTGGCGGGCCCGGACCGAGCGGCCGGGCCGGGCGAGGTGAAACGTCTTGGGAAGAGCGTCACCGTTGTGCTCCTGGTGGTCGAGGGCGGTGCCCGCGTTGAGGCTGCCGCTCCGGCGGGGGATCGCGAACGGGCACATGGTCCATTCCTCCCTCCGCAGCGGACGATGGGCGCTCGCTGATCTCGCGACGCAGGCGACGAACCTCGAGTCGCGGACGAGCTGCGGCCGATTTACTGGTGCCTGCTCGCCGACGGCATTGGAGCCGCTTCGAACACTTGCGTGGGACAACAAAGCCGGTGCCGGCCAGAGCGGGATGACCAGCGAGTTCGCCGCGTTCGCGGGCATGCAGACAATCACAGGGGTCTCGTTTCGGCCCCGAGAATCGGCCCCGAAGGGCCAGGTCGAACGCGCCAACAGCTACCTGGGAACCGGCTTCCCGCCCGGTAGGGTCACTCCTCCGCCCATCCCCGCGCGGACGGGGTGATCCGGGCGGACAATGAAGGGGTCACCGTCACCGACGGGACGACAGCGTGGCGCGCCACGCCACGGGGGCCGGCTCAGGACGAGCTGGTCAAGCCCGGCTGCCACCCACCTGTTGGTGAGGAAGTGGGCTGTATCCCGGTCGATGCCGAGGTCGCAGCCTGCTTCCTCCCGATCGCCTCGAACAGGTTTGCAGAGTCAGAGCGATAGTCACCTCAAACGAACCCTTCGGGTGCCGGGGAGAGGCCTTCGGGGGATGGGACCGTCGCCGCCGTGGTGATCGACCGACTCGTCCACCACGCCGGAGGTCCGCTCCCTCAGGGCGAGTCCCACCACATGCAGGCCGTGAAGGCCGTGTCCCTGACGCTACCGAGGATGACTCGCGGAATTGGTTCCCGGACCGACACAGGCGCGGCGCGGATGGTTGTGAACGAGAGGTAGAAGAACGATGAGTGAGCTCGACCGTACGAAGCTTCCGATACGCAGGCCGCCGTTCCAAGGGGTGAGTAACAGGACACTCGACGGTTCGAAGCCGGACTGGAACCTCATCGGGCACCCGGAACCTCCTGAGGGAGCCCCGAACGTCCTGCTGGTGCTCATCGATGATGCGGGCTTCGGTAATCCGAGCACGTTCGGCGGCCCCATCAGCACCCCACGCTATACACAGATGGCCGAAGCGGGGTTGCGCTACAACCGGTTCCACCTCACGGCGCTGTGCTCTCCGACGCGTGCGGCTCTGCTCACCGGGCGGAACAGCCATGCGGTCGGCTTCGGCTCGGTCGGTGAGTTCTCCAGCGGCTTCCCCGGCTACACGGCGATGGTTCCACGTGATTGCACGCCATGGCCGAGGGTCCTGGCCGAGAACGGATACACCACCGCGGCGTTCGGCAAATGGCATCTGACCCCCGATGGCGACCAGGGACCGGCCGGACCGTTCGGGCGGTGGCCGAACGGATGGGGCTTTGACTACTTCTACGGCTTCCTTGGCGGCGACTCCGGTCAGTGGGACCCCTGCCTCGCCGAGAACCAGAAGATCATCGGCACCCCGGAAAGCTTCTACGACAAGGAGAACCCGTACTACCTGCCGGATGACATGGCCGACAAGACCATCGGGTGGCTTCACGGGGTCCGGGCACAGAACGCCCGCAAGCCGTTCTTCGTCTACTTCGCCACCGGGTGCAGCCACGCCCCGCACCACGTGGCCTCCGCATGGGCGGACAAGTACAAGGGCAAGTTCGACCAGGGCTGGGACCGGCTTCGCGAGGAGGTCTTCGCCCGGCAGAAGGAGCTGGGCGTGATCCCCGCAGAAGCGGAGCTGACAGCGCGTGACGACGCGTTCCCCGCGTGGGACGACGTTCCCGACCGGCTGAAGGCCTACTACGCCCGCCAGATGGAGGTCTACGCGGGATTCTCGGAGAACGCCGACCACAACGTCGGCCGGGTCATCGACGCGATCGAGGAGCTCGGTGAGCTCGACAACACCCTGATCATCTGGATCTGGGGTGACAACGGCGCCAGCATGGAGGGCACCATCACCGGCTCGTTCAACGAGATGACGATGCAGAACGGCATCCCGCTCACCGACGAGATGCAGCTCCAGCTGGCCGAGCGCTACGGCGGCATCGAGGCCTGGGGCACCCAGATCACGGATCCTCACTACTCCGCGGCGTGGGCGTGGGCCGGCAACACTCCGTTCAAGTGGGGCAAGCAGGTCGGTTCGCACCTGGGCGGTACGCGCGACCCTATGGTCATCCACTGGCCAGGACACATCACCGACCCCGGCGCACTGCGCTCGCAGTTCACCCACATCACCGACATCGGGCCGACGATCCTGGACATCGCCAAGATCCCGGCCCCTTCTCATGTCGACGGGATCGAGCAGGAGCCTCACCACGGTGTGACGTTCGCGGACTCGCTGTCCGACGCAGCCGCGCCGGAACGCCATACACAGCAGTACTTCGAGAGCATCGGCAACCGTGCCATGTACAAGGACGGCTGGTGGCTGGCGATGAGGACCGAGCGCATCCCGTGGGTGCTCACACCCCATGCGCTCAGACCGTACGCGCCCGGCGTCTGGGATCCGGACGCGGACCCGACCGAGCTGTACTACTTGCCCGACGACTTCACCCAGGCGAAAGACCTCGCCGCAGAACACCCCGAGAAGGTGCGGGAGTTGAAGGAGCTCTTCTGGCAGGAGGCGGAGAAGTACAAGGTGCTGCCCCTGCTCTCCACGCTGTCGGTGTTCTTCGGCATCCTCCCGCCGCGGCCGGATGTGGACCACTTCGAGTACCGGGGAGACGTCCAGAACGTCATGTCGGGGATGATCCCGCGCATCTACAACCACTCGTACACGATCAGCGCCGATCTCGTCGTCCCGGCGAAGGGAGCCGAAGGCGTGATCGTGGCCGAGGCCGACCATCTGGGCGGATTCTCGCTCTTCGTCGAGGACGGCAAGCTCACTCACACGTACTCGATGATGGGCGTGTTCGTCTACCGGCAGCAGGCCGAAGTGCAATTGCCGGCAGGCGAGGTGAACGTCCGCCTGGAGTTCATGGCTGATGCGCCCAAGCCCGCCACCGGCGGGCAGGTCACCCTGCTGGTCGACGATAAGATCGTCGCCACCGGCCGCATGGACCACACGGTCCCGGTCCGCTTCTCTGCCTACTCGGGGATGGACATAGGCCGCGACAACGGCGGTGTCGTCGACCTCAGCTACGAGGACAAGAAGCCCTTCGCCTTCACCGGCACCGTCAAGAAGGTCGTCTTCGACACCAAGCCGCACCTGTCGAACGAGGCCGAGGACGAGCTGCACGCCGCCACCCACCACGGGCACGTCGGGAACGGACTCGCCGGGTGAGACGTGTCCGCAACGGGAAGGAGGATCGATGAGATTCGACGACGAAACGATCGACGTTCTGATCGGCGGATACATGTCGAAGGACGCCGCGCAGGAGGACTACGAGGCGGTTCTGGCGAGCGGGGGTTACCTGCACGGTGCCGTGGTCGTGGCCAAGGACCTCGACGGCGACCTGTCGGTGGAGGAGACCGACCACATGGTTCGCGAGGGCGCAGCGGGCCTGGGCGCCGTCGGATTCGTGGTCGGGCTGTTCGCACCACCGCTGCTTGCCGCGACCGCGGTCGGCGCGGCGATCGGTGCCGGGGCCGGAAAACTCCTTCATCACAAAGCCGCTGCCAAGCTGGAGGAACAGGCAGGGGCCACCATCCCGCTCGGTGGTGCAGGACTGATCGTCGCCTACCCGCGCTCGGCAGCCGGGAAGGTCGAGCCGGCCGTGACCCGCGCGGTCAGGAAGGCGGTCGGCGAGGCGGAGGGCCACCACGTGAAGGCCCTGAAGGGCGCGATCGCAGACGCGCAGCAGAAGATGGCCGAAGCGGATCCTGACGCTTAGGGAGCGCATGACGTAGTCGGCTCATACTCCGTGCCGTGCGCTGCGAGTTCGGACCGTGACTGGTGCGCCCCCTTCGCGGAGTTCCGCCGAAATACACCGGTCCTGGAACACCTGAGCCTGGAGGAGCTCAGGTGTGCGTCGCGGGTACTGGTGAGGAGCGTGAGGGTCGCTGGAAGCCGCCGCTCCCGCCCGTACCTCAGCTGGGGACCAGGGCGCGCATCCGGTTGTGATCAAAGAACCGTGGAGGCTGTGCTGGCTTCTTCTGCGTGCTCAAGGATTTCGACGGTCGTGTCGAGGGACTGAGTCGGGCGTCCTTGCTTCTGCGAGAGGCGAAGCCGGGCAGTTCCTCGGCTGGGAGTGTTTGACATTGTCGCGATGTTCGATGGATCACCGTGTGCTCGGCGATGGGGGCAAGCGGGTATACCGCTGGACCAGCCAGCGCCACACAGGGTGCTGACATGTGGTTCTCACTCTCTCCTCAGGCTTGATCCGTAGGTTCGCGCCATGACGAACCAACCCGAGTTCAACGAAGAGCCGGACAACCACCAGGTCTCCCAGCTACTCTCCCGCCGCAGGCTGTTCGCCCTGGGAGGCGCCGGCATGGCAGTCATCGGCCTCGGCGCCGTCGGGTGCAGCAGCGGGACCGGCAGCTCCACGCCGTCCGGCTCCGCGTCGGCATCCACGAGCGCGTCCGGGACGGCTCGGCTCTCCGCAGAGCAGATGGAGGGCCCGTACTACCTGGACTACGAGCTGTTCCGGCAGGACATCACCGAGGGCAAGCCGGGCGTCCCGCTCGCCCTGCGGCTCAACGTTGTCGACACCACCACCGGCCGCCCGCTGAGCAACGCCGCAGTGGAGGTCTGGCAGTGCGACGCACTGGGTGTCTACTCCGGCTACGCCAGCGCCGGGGTCGGCGGGATCCCGGCGGGCGGCCCGTCCGGCGGTATGCCAAGCGGCATGCCGACCGGTGGATTCCCCAGCGGTGCGCCCGGCGGCGCGCCCGGCGGTATGCCGGACGGCCAGCCTGGCGGCCAGCCCGGCGGCTCTCTGCACCTGGAGCCCACGGACCAGCTCACCTATCTTCGCGGCTCGCAGATGTCCGACAGCGCCGGGAACGTGGAGTTCCGGACCGTCTTCCCGGGCTGGTACGCCGGCCGTGCCCTCCACATCCACACCAAGGTCCATGTCGACGGCACGCACACCGACAGCGGGTACCAGGGTGGGCGGGTTTGCCACACGGGGCAGCTGTACTTCGCTGAGGCGACGGCCACCAAGATCGAGACCCTCGCGACGTACGCTGCGAACAAAGCCACGCGCATGAAACTCGACGTCGACTCCATCTACGCAGCCGCCGGCGGCGGAGCCAAGGCCGGGCTGCTAGACCTGGTATTGCGCGACCAGCAGGACATCCAAAAGGGCATCGACGCCTCACTCACCCTCGGCGTGGACCCCTCCAAGACGAACACCGGCACGGACAGCTCCACCATCCCGGGCCAGGCCAGCGGCGCGCCTTCGGCCTCCTTCTCCCCCCGGTCCTGAGCTCGGCTCTCCGGGGATCCCGGGACGCGACGTCGGACGTGGCGGCAGGCTCCGGTGGGTTGGCTGCTCATGCGTCCCTCCGGAGGCGGCCAGGGCATGCGTCCGTCTGGGGCGAGAGGTCACGGAACTGACGGCCCGTACTGCCGCACTGGCAAGCCCCAGCCGCGCTCCGGCGATGTGGATGCGTGACCGCGCCTGTGCGGCAAACGTTGGGAATCGCCCGCGTGGCGGGCCTGGACGAGTAGATCTTGCCGCATGACGCGAGCGCAACTGACGGACGAGGAATGAGAGTTCATTGCGCAGCACCTGCCGATCGGCGAGTACGGCCCGTATTCCGAGCGGCTGCGGCAGCAGTTCGAGGGCGTGATCTGGCGGTTCAAGACGGAGTCCAGGTCCGCAGGCCAGTCGGCCGCCCCCGCACCCGGCCCGACGCGGTCGTGCACCCGGTACGACAAGACCCCGGACAGCTACCTCGCCGGCCTCCACCTGCGCGCCTCGATGATCTGGATCAAGGACCTCGCCCGAGCCGCCCATTGATTACGACTCGATGCGCGCCCTGGGAGCTGTAGCCGGTTCCGGTCGGTCAGCCCGACCTCGGCGGGTGGTCCTTGGAAGCGGTCGAGGCTGTGAGAGCTTCCGCCCTGGCAACGGCCGCGTCCGTGAAGTCGGCGATGGCCTTCTTGGCTGCTTTGCCGATGACCGCCTTGAGCACACTCAGCTTCGGCGCGAGGGTCACGGAGTACACCACCTCGGTCCGCTGGCGCTGGACTGGATTGAAGGTCACGGTCGCGCTGAAGTGCCGCAAGGGCAGCCCCGAGACCAGCCGATAGGAGTAACGTCCGGGCCGCTCGTACGCGGTGACCTGTTCCCGGACCGTCACGCCCGGCATGTGCAGCTTTCGCACGGCCCCCACGCCGTTGGGGGCGGGGTCGCCCTCCCGCTCCAGAACGGAACTCCTGATGACGGTGAGGAGGGCGGCGTACTTGCGGTGTTCGGTGAAGACACCGAACACGGTCTCGGGTGGTGCGTCCGCCGTTCTGCGGACCTCGAACGTATACATCGACAAGCCTTCCTTTCCTGCTCTCGCCGGCTGAGGCGAGCCCTCAGGCGCCGATGCCCGTCAGCTGCCGGGGTTGCCGATCAGGCCGATCCGGAAACCCAGCCAGGGGTAGATGCTCTTCGGGACGAGACCGGACTGCGGCTGGGGGCCGATCGCCGAGATCACACAGCTGGTAGGCCTGTGCCTCCATCACCGAGGTGTGTTAGGTCAAACGGGTCGTGAGCGGTGCAGATCTGGGCCCCGGCTGCTGGCCGGTCGCCTTGGGGAACATGTGTGACTCAGAGATCGCGTACGACTTCGACGGCGGGATCAGGATGTGCATGGCTCGCCAGCAGGCTAGGTATCTCATGGCCTGCTACCCCAGCAAGGGGGCCGAGGCGCTGCCCGTGCGGACATGAGCGCGCGGGACGGTCAGGCTCACGCGCGCGAGACGGAGCCGGGAGACCACGGCGTCCTTGATCGTGATCGTCCCCGGGGTCGAGCCCGATGCCGCGGCGGCCGGGTTGAGGAGCCACGGCGGAATGGTGCTCGGGGTGATGGTGACTCTGTCGCCGGGTGGTGGTGACCCTTGCCGCGTGCTGGTGAAGGTGCCGACCAGCCTCTCTGTGTACAGGGTCACGTCGTCTCCGACGATGGTGGAAGTCGTCCCGGGGGCGGCCTGCAGGTGCCAGGTCCCTACGGTCTGGCGCATCTCCAGATCGAGATCCGCCACCTCCAGGGAGCGGGCGGTGAATTCGAGCAGCTGTTTCGGGCCCGCCTCGCTTTCGACGGTCACCACTCCGCGGAACACGCCGTCGAGCAGCACGAGCCTGGGCGAGTTCAGCGTCCAGGCACCTTCGGCGAGGCCCAAGGGCACGCTGTGCTCTGCTGGGGTCGGTGTGGCACAGGCGACAGCTGCGCTGCCGCCCGGTCGGTCGGGCGTCCGCGAGGGCGGAGCCTTGTGGGTTGTGGGCTCGGCGGACATCGGGGGCGCCGACGGGCACGCCGGTGTCGTCCCAGCAGGCGGCACCGGACTCTCGGACGTATGTGGCCGGGCCCCGGGGGTCACCTGGCAAGGGGAGGCGCTCGGAGCCTGCAGGGCCGTGCCGGAGCCCCGTTGCCCGGGCAAGGGAGATCCTGGGCTCTCCTGGTGGCCCGTGTTGGGCTCAGCGGCCCCGCCCCGCGTGGCCGACGGGTTTGCCCTCCCGGACCTTTGAGGGTTGGCGGCGAGGGGTGAGACCGGAGTGCTGGAGGCGGCCGGCGCTGTCACCGGCAATGGCGCGCAAGGGGTTCCGTCCACTCCTGCCGTGGTGCTCGGCAGGGCGCTCCTGCCGGCCGGGAGGGCGTGGTGAGCGGTTGCGGGCATTGCCCCCCATTCGACGGCCAGGGTCGTCAGGAGGGCGGCCGGTAGGGCAGTCAGTGCCAAGAGGTGGCTGACTGGTCTCGGGACCCGCGGGAAGGGGCCCGTTTGCCTCACAGGACGCAAGACTTGGGCGAATCTCGGGGCCGGCAGGCTGCCGCGGTCGGCCTCCTCCGTGTCGTCACGGCGCATGGCGCCCACCAGTCTCTCGAGTCGCGGGGAGGGCGTTCTGGCCGTCGCCGTTCGGATCCTCGCTGGGGGGCGACCAGGCGCAGGCCAGAGAACCACCTACAAGACCGAGCAATGCGCCGACGAGAAGACCGCCGAAATTGGCGATCGGCAGGGAAACCAGCGACAGCAGGATCGCGGCGATCCCTGCGAAGACACGTCCGAGCGGCCGGAGCCACATGAGAAGACCCAGGGTGACGACGAGGATCCCGATGACCAGCGACCCCGCACCCGCAGCGGTCGACAGGGCCATGGTGACGCCCCCCAGGGTGAGGTCCCCATAGGCGAGATACAGGATGGGCCAGCCCGCTGAAAGTGTCAGCAGCCCAGCCCAGAAGGGCCTGCTGTCGCGCCAGGTTTGGAATTCATTCAGTGCTCTGGAGAGAGCCTCACGCCATTCGGTTGACGTGGTCATTTTCGTCACGCAAATGACTTTCTACTCAAAGACTCCAATGAGGTCGAGGCGCGGGGCCCCGTCCCATAAGGGCCTTGAATTGCGTACAGCTCAGAAGCACTGGTGGTCACCGTGTTGGAGTGATGCCTTCATCCCAGGCAGGGTGATGGAACCCATCGTGGCCGCAACCCCGGTGGTACGGACGTTGGTCAGGGTGGCCGAAGTCCCCTGCAGCGCGATGGTGTTCGGGGCGAAGAACTTGGAGTTCTCGTCCCCGGAGTTCACTTCACCCGTGGTCAGCGAGCCTGCCGCAATGCCGATGTCCACGTTGTTCATCGTCGCGCTGGAGGCCGCTAGGAGATCGGTGTCGAGGAATGCATTGGTTGCGGTGGCAGAATTTCCCTTATCGCCTCCCGTGAGTCGAAGGGTGAAGGGGCCCAGTACAGGGATCGGGATGAGTACTGACTGGCACAGCCCGTCGATCGTCACGCTCCTCGCTCCCGTGACGATCACTGGTACGGCCTTGCCCCGGCGCGTCACATCCACCATTCCGTACAGGCTCAGGCCCTTGGCCTGCAGGGTGTCCACAGAGAGCTTGAATTTCTCTCCGGAGATGAAGAAAGAGGCGGCGAAGGCACCCTGAGCCAGGCTCAAGACCAGAGCAGCGGCGGCCACGAGGCTCGGCAGCAATACTGCGGCGAAACGCTTCCACCGGGTTCTGCGCATTTCTCTCACTCCTCGCACACATGGGATGTCGCGTCACGCGGGCATCTCGATACGGCCAAAGCCGGATGATTTTTCGCATGCGAACTGTTTCACGCCAAATTCGGAGATTCCAATGCTCAGGCCATAAGGGGTCTTGAGGTGACACGTCAAAGTCGAAAAGATGCCGCCAGGCACGCTTTGGCGTCGAGATATCTGTAACGGAACGACGACTCGCGAAGCAGACGCGGAGCAGACCCCGACAGGGAAATGATCTGTAGCAGCACAGAATCCGGCAAGCGGGGCGCAGCCAACGTGGGGGGAACCACCCGATCGGACCCGCATAAGTAGATTGTGATTCAAGGGGCAATATTGTCGGCGAGGCCGCACGGGGGCCAGGCAGGCCAAGACGCGGGGGTTTCCTGCGGAGGTCGGCAGCGTCCCCAGCCACGTCCGGCTCGTCGCGGTCGACGTGCGTTGGGCCGACCGGTGTGTTCTCGGCGCGTTCGGAGGAGGCTTCCCGTGGGGCTTGACCGGAAGCGCCATAAGGTCACAATTCATGCCTTTGTGTGAGGAGGGAGGGCGCTCCTGGGAGACCCGGCACGCTGCCCGTGGCGTGGTCGCCCTGTCGACGATGAATGCCGGGTATGAGGAGTACGAATGAACGGCTGGGCCGTCGTGGTCGCCGGGGGTGTGGTCATCGGCTACGGGGCGCTCTCACGGCGCTTGTCCACCACGGTGTTCTCCGGACCGATGGTTTTCATGCTGTGCGGTCTGGCGATCGGCCCGCTGGGCCTGGATCTGTTGGACCAGGCGAAGGACCCCGAGGTCACGCGGACGCTGCTGGAGAGCGCACTGGTGCTCCTGCTGTTCGCCGACGCGGCGGGGATCAGGGCCCGGAACCTGCGCCGGGAGGAGTTCTTGCCGCTGCGGCTGCTCGCTGTGGGCCTGCCGGTCACGATGGCTCTGGGGTGGCTGATCGCCTGGCCCCTGCTACCCGGCCTGGGCGTCTGGGAGCTGGCCTTGGTCGGCATCATCCTGGCGCCGACGGACGCAGCGCTCGGGCAGCAGGCTTTCTCCAACAAGCAGGTGCCGCCGCTGACCCGCGACGGTCTGGCCGTCGAATCCGGTCTGAACGACGGCCTGGCGCTTCCGTTCTTCGTGCTGGCGCTCGCGGCGGCCGATGAGGGGCACGGCCATCCGGGTGCTGCCGAGACGTTCCTGAGGGCGCTGCTGCTGAGCGGCGCCATCGGAGTCGCGGCCGGCTGGATTGGGGCGAGTCTGCTGCGCTGGTCGCTCTCCCGAGGGTGGAGCAGCTCCGACTGGCGGCAGTTCTTGGTACTCGCCGTTCCGGTCATCGCCTACGTCCTGTGCTCCATGGGCGAGGGCAGCGGCTTCATCGGCGCTTGGGCCGCGGGCCTGGCCTTCGGCATCCACCTGCGCCGGACACCCGCAGACCTCGGCATCCGTTCCCAGGACTCGGACCCCGCGCAGAGCACCGTGTTCACCGAACGCCTAGGCCTCCTGCTCGCCTCGCTGAGCTTCCTCGTCTTCGGCGCGGTCATCCTGGGACCCGCGCTCCAGCACCTGACGTGGCGGGTCGTCGTCTACGCACTGGTCAGCCTCACCATCATCCGGATACTGCCCGTAGCACTCGCCTTGGCCGGCACCGGCTTGCGTCCCGCCTCCGTCGCCTACATCGGCTGGTTCGGTCCGCGCGGACTCGCTTCCCTCGTGTTCGGCCTGCTCGCGCTGGAAGAGGAGCTACCCGGGGGAACCCTGCTGAGCGAGGTCATCGCCGTGACCGTGGGCCTGAGCGTCATCCTCCACGGAGCATCAGCTCCCTTCTTGGGCAACCGCTACGGCGCATGGTTCACCAGGACACTGCGCGTCACGCCGGACCTGCGGGAGAACGCACTCGCGCACCACGACGCCCCACGCCTGTGGTAGTGAAGAGTGCAAGTTCGAAGCGATCTCGCGCCGGGCAGTGCAGTGTGAGACCTCCGATATCGACTTCAAGACGGTGTGTCACGCCTTTACGGGCGCTGTCAGCCGAGGAGGAGGCGGGGGTGCCTGCGGCGCTGCGGATCTGCCGGATGGGTGTTGTGGCGGATGACGCGGTGTCCTCGGTGGGGGGCGCGCGGTGCCGCTCGGTCGGAAAACCCTCCTCCCGAACCCGGCGTGCGGCGTTGGGGACCTGCGCGTGGCCTGCTTGGCTGCTCGGACCGCCGCCCGCAGAGTCAGGATGCCGTGCCGTCACAGTGCAACTCGACCCCAATTCCCGCTTCTTCCGTCCAAAGACGGCGGATGGCCTCGACCTCTGGGAGTGACTGCGCTGATGGTGCTCGACCTGCTCGTGATCGGTACGGCCATCACCCTGGGACCCATGCACAACAGTGCCTTCATCCTGCTGCTCGCCTCGCGGCATGGCGTCCGCAAGGGCCTGGCGTTCTTGTTGTCGTGGCTCGCCAACATGGTCGTGGTGATCGCGTGCGTGCTGCTGCTGACCGGTGGTGAGCCTCCGGCCCGCCACAGCGCGCCGTCGGTGGCCGCGGCGTGTGTGAAACTCGCCATCGGTGTAGGGCTGGTGCTGTACGGCGCGCACCGGCGCCGTCGGCCGCCGCCCCCGCACGGCCCACCGCGCTGGACCGCTCGGGTGGACCAGGCCTCACAGGCCACGGCCGCCCTGCTGGCCTGGCTGCTGCAGCCTTGGGCTCTGGTCGGTGCCGGCGCCGCGACGGTCGTCGCCGCGGACCTTTCCTCCCTCGCCGACTGGCTCGCCCTGATCGGCTACTGCCTGCTGGCCACGCTCAGCCTCATCGTCATGGAGACGTACACGGTCCGGGCACCAGCGGTCGCGAGTGCCAGGCTGAACGCTCTGCGGACCTGGCTGGGGCAGAACCAGAACCAGCTCATCGTCACGCTCTCCTTGATCGTCGGTCTGTGGCTGACAGCGACGGGTATTTACGCGCTGGTGGCCTGACGGCACGTATGGCCGCTACGCCGCTGCCGACGGCCGCGGGAATGCAAATCGCCGCGATACACAGGCTGTCGGACCCCTGGGAACTGTGCCTGAAGGCGCCCGGTACCTCGACGTGGAGCTGCGGCAGGTCCGGTGGAGTCGGGGGGGACCGGGCTGGAGCCGCAGCAGCTGCGCGGTTACGTCGACGAGAACACCATCGGCGTCGTCGCGATCCTCGGCGTCACGTACACCTGCACCTACGAGCCGGTCGCGGAGATCGCAGCCGAGCTCGGCCGCATGCAGGCGGAGACGGGCTTCGACGTCCCGCTGCATGTCGACGCGGCCTCCGGCGGATTCATCGCGCCCTTCCTCCACCCCGATCTGGTCTGGGACTTCCGGCTGCCCCGTGTCTCCTCGATCAACGCCTCCGGCCACAAGTACGGCATGGCGCCACTCGGCGTGGGCTGGGCGCTGTGGCGCGACAAGGCCGCCCTACCGACGGACCTGGTCTTCCACGTCGACTTCCTGGGCGGCGACATGCCGACGCTCGCCCTGAACTTCTCCCGCCCCGGCGGGCAGGTCGTCAGCCAGCACTTCGCGTTCTTGCGCCTCGGCCGTGAGGGGTACCGGCAGGTCTACCAGGCCTGTGTCGACACCGCGCAGCACCTGGCCCGACAGGTCGCCGAGACGGTCCCCTTCACCCTGCTCTACGACGGCGCAGGCGCCGCCTGCCGTCTCGTACACGCTGACCGACCCTGCGTCGATGAGCTGGAGTCTCCTCGACCTATCCGACCTGCTGCGCATGCGCGGCTGGCAGGTGCCCTCCTCCCCGCTGCTGCCGGACCGCCAGGAGACGGTCATCCAGCGATTCCTGGTCCGGCACGGCGTCGACCGCGACGAAATCGAACTCCTCGCCGACCACATGCGCAGAGCGATCAAGCACCTCGATGAGGGCCTCCCGAAAGACGCGGCCCGCGCCTCCTTCGACCACTGAGGGGCGAGGAGGCGGGCTGAGCCGACCACCGCATCTCCCTGCACTTCCTTCCAGCCGACTTGCCCGGCAGCCGCGGACAGCCGCCCAGTTGAGGACTCCGAACCTTCCTCATTTCGGGAACGCTTAGAGGGCATCTGATCAGCGTTTACGCTGGTGTGGGTGGGATGTCCATTTCGATTCGCCAGGTTGGTGAGGATTCTCCGGTGAGTTCGCGGCTCATTTTGTTAGCCATCGCCCAGTGGATCATCGTTCGGGATCTTTCAGGCAGGGCCTCGTAGTCGCGTGCGAGGCGGCGGTGCTGCATCAGCCAGCCGAAGGTCCGCTCGATCACCCACCGCTTGGGCAGCGGCTGGAAGCCCCTCTCTTTCGGTCGCTGCACCACTTCCACGTCGATTCCGAGGCCTGCGCCGTGCTGGATGACGCTGGTCTGGTAGCCGCCATCCGCCCACACCTTGGTCACACTCGGATGGGCCGCCGCCAGCTCGTTCAGGACCTCCTTGCCGCCGGCGGAGTCGTGGACCGAGGCGGCGGTGACGAGGACGGCCAGGACCAGACCGAGGGTGTCGGTGACCAGGTGGCGCTTGCGCCCTTTGATCTTCTTGCCGGCATCGATGCCCTGGCTGGCCTCGGCGACATTGCTGGAGGTCTTGACGCTCTGGGCGTCCACCACGGCCGCGGACGGCTCCACCGTTCGGGCGTTCGCCCGGCGGGTCCTGTCCCGCAGCAGATCGTGGACCTGCTCGGTGGTTCCGTCCGTCTCCCACTTGGCGTAGTAGTCGTAGACGGTCTTGAACGGTGGGAAGTCGTGCGGCAGGTACTCCCACGGGATCCCGGTGCGGTTGACGTAGAGGATCGCGTTCACGATCTCTCTCAGATCATGCACCCGCGCTGCCGTCCCGGGCCCAGATCGGGCCGCCCGCCAGGCGATGAACACGGGCTCGATCAGCGCCCAGCGGGCATCGGAGACGTCACTGCGATATGCACGTCGAGGTGTCACGTCCCGGACAACGAGCGCTACGACCTACAGTCACAAGAACATCCCAAACCACCAACTACCTAGATCAGATGCCCTCTTAGGGGCTTCCCGGATGGTGCTCGGTCAACGGTCCGACTGCCCGGTGTTCAAGGGGGCACCAAGGAGCCTACGTACGGGACCCCGAGGGATCACGGAAAGCGTCAGCCCGCCACCCGAACGAGGCAGGATCTACGAAACGTTTGACGACGGGTCCCGGCGAGCCGGCCTTCCCCGGCCTCCGGCACGCCTCGGTCAAGCGGGACGTGGGGTCGACGCGCCTTTGCGGATGGCGTTGTGGCGTCGCCCCCACCTGCCGTCGTTACACGGAAAGGGCCCATACCAGCCCGTGACGATCTCCGGGCAGGAGCCGGTGCCGTGTCCGGCATTTCGGCGAAAGCAGCCGGAGTGTCACCACTCCGATCCTCACCAGCGTCATGCGGTTGACCCGACAGCTGCGGCGACGGTATTCAAGCCCCTACACCTGGGTCCGGGCTTGTCGCCCGGACCCAGGTGAGACAGTCATGGGGGCGATGGACACGGATCGCCCGCTCCGTGACGCAGACCGTGCCGTTGCGCAGGATCATCGTGCGGGTGGCGCCGTTCTGGCAGCGCAGATCGACGATGGCGACCAGGACTTGTTCGGCCGATCCGTCGCGGACACGGTGATCCCCAAGGCTTTCGGATCGTGCTCATGCTGGCCTCGGGCAGCCGCGATCCCGACCGCTTCGACCCCGATCGGCGAGACAACCTGCACCTCGGCTTCGGCGGCGGCATCCACCCGTGCTTCGGCGGCCCACTGGCCCGGCGGGAAACCCAGATCGCGCTGAACGAACTGGTACGCCGCCTCAACCGACCCCGGCTGGTCGCCGACCCGCCGCCGTACCGGCGCAGTCCGTTCTTCGCGGCCCGATCCACTTCCACGTCGAGCAGGAGTGACGCTCGCGGGCCGGCCGAGGTCGCCGCTGACGGCCAGGGTGTGGCCGTCCTCCAGTGTCAGGTGGGCCCAGGCCGAGCCGAGGATGTGCCCGCCGTGGTGCAGCTTCAGCTTGGTTCCGGCCATGATCTCGATCTCGCTGCCGACCTCGACCGGGTCGAAGAAGTTCAGCGTGTTCTCGCCGTCCGTGTCGTCGTAGAGCGGCCTCGCGGTCCGGTGCTTGGACCAGCCGTGGCTGTTGGCGTGCTCGGCGGCCTCCACCTGGAGGCGGGCGCTGTCGCGGAGCACGATCTCGGCGAGCCGGGCCGTTGCGGCGGTGCTCAGGACCGGACCGCGGAAGCCGTGCCGGACCAGGCGCGGCAGGTAGCCGCAGTGGTCCAGGTGAGCATGGGTGATGACCACAGCGCGGAGGTCGGAGGCATTGAAGCCGGGTTTCTCCCAGTTGCGGCGGCGCAGGTCCGCGAAACCCTGGAAGAGCCCGCAGTCGACCAGGACGCGGGCGTGGTCGCTCTCGACGAGGAACTTGCTGCCGGTGACCGTGCGTACCGCACCGAGCATCCGCAGAAGCGCGGGTCTGGGCGAGGCGGTAGCGGACATGACCCACTCTCCCATCGGTATGGGGATCCGGTTCTCACCATTGCACCGAGTGCGATGGCCGACAGGGGGCCGACAAGCCCAAGCAGGGGACCGACCGGCCCATGCGCGGGCGGTCGAGCCTGGTCCAGCCTGGCGATGAAACCTCCTAGAGGTACGCAAGGGAAGAGGGGAGCGTCGTGAAGACACTCGCCTTCCAGGGCTCCGGACAGACCGTCGCAGACGTGCCCGAGGTGAACACGGTCAGGATCCTCGGGCACGAGACGGGCGGCACCTCTGTCCACCTGCCCAGTACTGTCCGCAGCCATGACGTCGTGCTGCTCACCGACGTCTTCCCGACCCCGTACGACGTGGGCGTCCTGAACGGGAACGTCGGGCCCGACCCCGCCGTCGTGGTCGGCACGGGACCTGTCGGACTGGCAGCCGTCGTGACCGCCGGTCGCCACGACCCCGGCACACGCTGTCACGGTCCCGGCCACCCAGCCCCGACACCGAGAGGACCTGAAGACAATGAGTGGAACCCAGCACGGGCCGGGCGCCACTGAGGCGCCAGCCGGACGCACTGACCTCGGGCGGCGGATCGCCATGCGCCGTGAGGAACTCGGCCTCACCCGCGACGAACTGGGTGAGCGTTGCGGCGCTGACGGCGCGTACATCACCTACCTGGAGGAACACGCGGCAGCGCCGGCGATCGGCTCCCTCCTGCGCCTCGCCGACGCGCTGGGGACGACCACCGCGGATCTTTCCGGCGCGACGACGGAATACCCGCCAGGCAGAGGAACGGCCGCGCTGAACGCCGAGCTCGTCGAGTTGTCCGACGGCGAGTGCCGACGGCTGCTGTCCACGCACGGCGTGGGCAGGGTCGCTGTCTTCACTCCGGACGGTCCGGCGATCCTCCCGGTCAACTACGTGGTGGCGGGCCGCGACATCGCCTTCCGGACCTCGGGTGACGCGGTGCTCGCACGGGCGGCCGGCACCGACGTGGCCTTCGAGGTCGACCACATCGACGACGTCACGCGCCTGGGCTGGAGCGTTATGGCGGTGGGCGAGGCAAGAGGCGTCACCGACGGGGAGGAGCTCGGTCGCCTCGACGCCGTCGCGTACTCCCTGCCCTGGGCCGGCGGTCCGCGGACCCGTTGGATGAAGGTCACTGCGATCCGGATCACCGGGCGCAGGGTGATCAGGCAGTGAGCCCGCTTCGAGCCGTCGTCCTGGACACCTACGGGGTCCTCCTCGACTCCGCCACGCTGCATGCCGTTGCGTGGAAGTCCGTTTTCGACGGCTGCCGCGACGCCTGGGCGGCGGCCGGCACTGGCCCCCCCGGCGCAGCTTCCCTTCGAAGCTGAGCGGGAGTATCTGGAGCTGGTGGACGGGAAATCCCGTCTCGATGGAGCTCTCGCCCTTCTGAGCGCGCGGCATGGAGTTGCCGCGGGGCAGCGCCACGGATCCGCCGGGGTGCAGCACGGCATGGGCGGTCGCCGCCCGAAAGGAGCACGCGTTCACGGAAGCGCTCGAAGCCGGACCTCGTCGAGACGTTCGACGAGGTCCGGCCCGCACTCGAAGCGCTGCGCGCCCAGGGGATGCGATACGCCGCCGTCTCGGCATCCAGACATGCCCGCCCTTTGCTGGAGTCGGCCGCAATCGCCCCCTGGTCGACGTGCTCGTGGACGGGACTGATGCCGACCGGATGAACCTGGCGGGCAAGCCGGACCCCGCCCTGTTCCTCGGAGCGGTACGCCGGGTGCGTGTGGACCCCGTCGACGCAGCCATGCCCGAAGACTCCCTGGCCGACGCGGCCACTTCGGTCTGGTGATCGGCCTCGACCGGACCGGCGTCACGTCTGCCGCAGCGAACCTCCGGGCTCGCGGCGCGGATGTCGTTCACATCGACCTCACCGCCGTCGTGGACACCGTCGCCGGAGTGCAGCCGTGAACACCGCGTGGACCTGGCACGACTTCGGCGACGGAGTATTCGTCCAGACCGCCGCTGGCGATGACGCGTATGTCGGTCAGGCCCGCCGCGTCGAGCAGACGGCGTGAAAGGTCGGCGAGTTTCCCCAGATCGACGCTGTCGAGCCGGATCGCGCAGCCCGGCCCGCGCCGGAGCTCGGCGAGAACGCGGTCGGCGGTCGCGACGCCGGGTCCGGTGTCGCAGGTGTCGACAAGGAACGTCAGCGGGCTCGGGTGGATGCGGGCGAAGGCCCGGGAGGCGTCCTCCTCGCTCGGGAAGCACTCGATGTACGAGTGGGCCATGGTGCCGGTGGCGGGGATGCCGTGCCGGGTGGCGGCGACGTTGCTGCCGCGACTCCGAAGCCCTCGCCCGCGTCTTCGACGAGACCGACCCCGCGGTCACCCGGAGCATCGAGATCCTCGTCCCCCCCGCGCCCAGGCCGCAGGCCGCCCCGTCGGTCTCTGCGGTCAGCGCCCCAGCGACGACCCCGTCTTCACCGGGTTCCTGGTCAAGGCAGGGATCGACTCCACCCCCGTCGCCCCGGACAGCTTCGCCATGGTCAAGCAGCACGTGGCCGCCGCCGAACCGGGCCGGTACGGGGAGGGCCGAATGGCCCCATCCGGGACCCGATGGTCTCAAGCGGAGCAGCCGTTCGCCTCGGGACAGTAAAGGAAGACAACACATGAAGGCGCTGACCGAGCGCCGGGACGGAGCACACCATGTCAGGAGCGCACCTGGAGCGCAGGCGCAGCCCGTTCCCCGACTTCAGGGAATGGTTCGGTACCGACTTCCCCCGGTTCCCGCTGTGGCGGTCGTCGTTCGACACCTTCCCGATCCCGATCGAGGTGACCAACAAGGAGGGTCGGTACACGCTGCGCGCCGAGCTTCCCGGGATGGACCCCGACAAGGACATCCAGATCACGGTTGAGGGGGACACCCTCACCGTGAGTGCCGAGCACACCGAGAGCACGGAGGAGAAGGACCACTCGGAGTTCCGCTACGGCTCCTTCCAGAGGGCCGTGCGCCTGCCCGGGCCGATCCCCGCCGACGAAGTCGAGGCGGCGTACGAGGACGGCATCCTCACCGTGCGCGTGCCCACGCCGGCCTCGCCCGAGGAGTCCAGGCGCAGCATCCCCGTCAAGCGCACCACGGCGGACGGCATAGGAGAGTCGTCATGACGTCCAAGCGCGTCCTGGTCGCCTACGGCACCAAGCACGGTGCGACCGCCGGAATCGCCTCCGAGATCGGCAGGACCCTGCGTGAGGACGGCCTCGACGCCGTCGTGGTCCCCGCCGACGACGTGGACGACGTGCGCGGGTACGACGCCGTGGTGCTCGGCGGCGCCCTGTACGCCGGGCACTGGAGCGGCAAGGCCAAGCGCTGCGCCGAACGCAACGAGCACTACCTCCAGCACCGCCCGGTCTACCTGTTCAGCAGCGGCCCCGTCGACAGTTCCGCCGAGCAGCACGACATCGCGCCGGTGCCTTCCGTGGCCCGGGAGATGAAGCGCCTCGGTGCACGCGAGCACGTCACCTTCGGCGGCAGCGTCACCGCCAGTACGCCGGGGTTCATCGCCCGGGCCATGGTCCGCGCGGGGAAGGGAGGAGACTTCCGCAATCCCGAGCGGATCCGGACGTGGGCCCACCACATCAGCGCCGAACTCGCCCCTCCCCACTGAGCGGCCGGGCAGGATCAGAGCGCGGAGGTGCACGGTGTCCGAGGCCGGTACACCCGGAAACGGGCCCACGCGATCACGCCCGGCGAGGGCCGGCCGGGTACGTCGGCTGTTCGGCGGACGGCAGAACGAGCTGCGCCGTTCTGCCGACCGGACCCGGCGCCGCTGGAACGTCGCCTTCGTGCTCTCCTTCCTGATGGCCCTGTCCTGCGGCGTCGTCGTCACGACGGCCGCCTGGGACGCCGAAAGCCGCACTGCCCGGGTAACGGCCCGCCACCGGCACCGGATCGAGGCGACGACGGTCGGCGCCATGGAGCGTGCGGTCTCCAACCGCTCCGCCGGTGCCTCCCGGACGGTTGCTCCGGCCGTCTGGGCGTACCCGGCCGCTCACCGGCACTCCGACACGATCTCCGTCCCGTTCGGCACACCGGCAGGCCGGACGGCCACGATCTGGGTCGATGACGCGGGCCGGGAAGCGCAGCGACCGTCGTCCGAAGCTCAACGCGCCCTCACGGCCGCGGCCGCGGGAGTCGGATCCTTCAGCCTGCTCGCCCTTGCCACGGGAACAGTGGTCCGCCTTCGTCTGTTTCCCGTCGAGACCCGCAGCCTGACCCAGTGGGAGCACGAGTGGGAGGCCGTGGAGCCGCGCTGGTCCGGCAGGCTGCGGCGCGAACAGGGACCTGGCGATGCCTGAGGCGGCCACCCGGCCCCCATCCCCGGCCGACGGGCTGCCACTGAGCCCCGACCCTCTCGAACCGCTGCCGCTCCTGAGGCGCGAACTCGGCACCGGGCCGAATGGACTGTCCGCACGCGAGGCGGCCCGCCGCCTCGCCGTCTACGGCCCCAACGAGGTCCGCCGCAAGGCCCGTACCTCCATGGGCCGCGAACTCGTTCGCCAGCTCGTCCACCCGCTGGCCATGCTGCTCTGGGTGGCCGCCGCACTGGCTTTCGTGGCGGACATAGCGGTCCTCGGCTGGGCCATCGTCGCCGTGGTCATCCTCAACGCCGCCTTCGCGCTCCTGCAGGAGCGCCAGGCGGAGCAGGCAGTGGAGACCCTGGCCCGGTATCTGCCCGAGCACGCATGGGTGATCCGCGACGGCCAACCGTCGGCCGTCGAGTCGCGCGAGCTCGTGCCGGGCGACCTCATCGTCCTCGAAGAGGGCGCCAAGGTCCCTGCCGACGCACGCCTGACCGATGGCGGCATCGAGGTCGACCTGTCGATGCTGACAGGGGAGTCCGCCCCCGCCGAACGCGTCGCCGGCCCCGGTCTCGCAGGGGCTCCGCTCCTCCAGGAGCCGAACCTCGTCTTCAGCGGTACCGCCTGCACCGAGGGCCAGGCCCAGGCGATCGTGTTCGCCACAGGCGACCACACCGAACTCGGGCGGATCGCGGCACTCAGCCAGCGCACCCAGCGCGACCCCAGCCCCTTGGAGCGGCAGGTCAAGAAGGTCGCCTGGCTGATCGCCGCCGTCGCGGTCGCCATGGGCGCGATGTTCCTCGTGGCAGGCGTAGCCGTAGGACTCCCGCTGACCGACTCACTGATCTTCGCCATCGGCCTGCTGGTCGCCAACGTGCCCGAGGGCCTGCTGCCGACCATCACCCTCGCCCTGGCCGTCGGGGTACGGGCCCTCGCCCGCCAGGGGGCTGTGGTCAAGCGGCTGAGCGCCGTGGAAACTCTCGGCTCCACCGACGTGATCTGCACCGACAAGACCGGCACCCTCACCCGGAACCGCATGCGGCTCCAGACCGTGTGGACACCTGAACACGGTACGGGCAAAGGCCCCTGGGCAGGCGAACTCGCCCGTGCAGGCGCCCTGTGCACCACGGTCACGCGGGATGCCGAGGGCCACCTGCACGGCGACCCCACCGAGATCGCCCTGGTCGAAGGAGCCGGCGCCCACGGCGCCCCCGTCGACCTGGTCAGCCGGGACGCTGACCGCCAGGCCATCTTCCGTTTCGACCCGCGATTGCGCCTGATGTCGGTCGTTCAGGAGGCGGAACCGGACGGTGCCCACGTCATCGTCAAAGGCGCGCCGGAGGCGGTGGTGGGCGCCCTCGACGGCGGGGACACCGCCGCCGCGCTCGTCGCCGCGGACCGGCTTGCCCACGACGGCATGCGCGTCCTGGCCGTTGCCGTGCGTGACCTGCCGAAGGGAGCCGCGACACCGGCGCGGCGCCACGACGCGGAGAGCGGTCTGCGCCTTCTGGGGCTCGTCGGCCTGTACGACCCTCCGCGGCCCGAGGTCGCGGAGGCCGTCCGCCGCTGTCACGACGCGGGCGTTCGGGTCCATATCGTCACTGGTGACAACGGAGCCACCGCAGCCGCCGTCGCGCGGGAGGTCGGGATCGGAGTGCCGCGCCTCACGGTGGTGGCCCAGTCCGAGACGGTGGGCGACCAGGAGCTCGACCAGCTCCTGGCACACGGCGATGCCGAGGTCGTCTTCGCCCGCTCCTCACCGGAGACCAAGCTGCACGTGGCCGACACCCTGCGCGCCCACGGGCAGATCGTGGCCATGACCGGCGACGGCGTCAACGACGCCCCCGCGCTTCACCGTGCGCACATCGGGGTCGCGATGGGACGGTCCGGCACGGACGTGGCACGCGAGGCCTCCACGATGGTGCTGACCGACGACGATTTCGCCACCATCGTCGCCGCCATCGAGTCCGGGCGCCGCGTCTACGACAACGTCCGCAAGTTCATCGTCTACATCTTCGCCCACGCCACCCCTGAGGTCATTCCCTTCCTGGTGTTCGCTCTCTCGGCCGGCACCGTCCCCCTGCCGCTGACCGTCCTGCAGATCCTCGCCATCGACCTCGGCACCGAGACCCTCCCCGCCCTCGCCCTCGGCCGGGAACGGGCCGAGCCGGGCGTCATGAGCCGTCCGCCGCGGCCGAGCTCGCAGGGGGTCATCTCCCGCGACATGCTCGTCCGGAGCTGGGGATGGCTCGGCACGGTGTCCGCCGCCCTGGTCATGACCGCGTTCTTCTACGTGCTGTGGCGGGCGGGCTGGCACCCCGGCGACCCCAGCGGCCCCGGCACCCCCCTCCACCACGCGTACGTCACCGCGACCACCGCCACGTTCGCCGGCATCGTCACCTGTCAGATCGGCACGGCGATGGCCGCGCGCACCGACCACGCTGCTCTGCGCGAGATCGGCCCCTTCACCAACCGCCTGCTCCTGGCCGGCATCGCCTTCGAGCTGGTCTTCACCGCGGCACTCGTCTACGTGCCGCCGCTGCAAGACCTGTTCGGCACCGCAGCCCTCTCCCTTGACGTCGTCGCGCTCATCGCCACCTTCCCGGTCCTCGTGTGGGGCACCGACGAACTCCGGCGCTGGGCCCGGCGTACTCGCCCTAGTACGAACGCTTGAACCTGTCCGGAGGCTCCCATGTCACGCACAGCCGAATGGAAGGTCCGTCTCTACCTCTTCGAGGAGGAGCACACGACGAAGGCACGCCTGGAACTCGACACGGGCACGAACAGGCTCACGGGACACGGCACCGCCCGCTGCGCACCCCAGGACAACGACGTCCCGGAGATCGGCGACGAACTCGCGGTCGCTCGCGCCATGGAGGATCTCGCCCTCCAGATGAAGCAAGCCGCCTACGGCGATATACGGGCCGCCGGTGTCCGGTCCCTCCAGGAATCCCTCAAGCCCTACACCGGATGGCTGGACACCGAAGCGTGAGCACGGACGAAGCCCGGCTGGCCCAGCTGTGCGATCCGCTGCAGTCGGTTCTGGAGAGGCACCCGGGGTGCCGCCGAAGCTGCAGCTCCGCACCGCCGTTCAAGGAGTGGAGGAGGCGGCCCAGGTACTCGGCTTCGCCCCGGCCCTGCGGATCGGAGGGCCTGATCGACACCGACGTACCCGCCGATGCCGCGGACGAGGCACTCGCCCGTTCCGTTTCGGCGCACGGGCCGACCGGGCAGGGCACGAAACTGGAATGGCGGGTCCCGTTGGATGCCGGAGGTCGTTGCCCACCTTCCGGGTGAAGTGCTCCCCGCAGTCACTCAACTCCGGCCCTTGCCGCGCTCCGGCTCGTGTTCATGGACCTGGGTGGCGATGACGGCGGCCTGCACCCGGCGCTCCACCCCCAGCTTGCCCAGCAGCCTCGAGATGTGGTTCTTGACCGTCTTCTCGGACAGGTACAGCCGCTTGGCGATCTGCGCGTTGGTGAGGCCCTCGCCGATCAGTTCGAGTACGGAGCGTTCCCGCTCGGAGAGAGCGGACAGCCGATCGTCGTCCGGGACCCTGACGGTCTCCGGGTCCCGCAGGGAGTGCATGAGGCGGGCGGTCGTTGCCGGGTCCAGCATCGACTGCCCGGTCGCCACCGTCCGTACGGCCGAGACGAGGTCGGAGCCGGTGATCTGCTTGAGGACGTAGCCGGCCGCGCCAGCCATGATCGCGTCGAGCAGCGCGTCTTCGTCATCGAACGAGGTCAGCATCAAGCAGGCGAGATCCGGCATGCGCGAGCGCAGCTCGCGGCACACGGTGATCCCGTCGCCGTCGGGCAGCCGGACGTCGAGCACGGCGACGTCCGGGCGCAGCGCCGGCCCGCGGGCCAGCGCCTGCTCGGCGGTGGAGGCTTCACCGACGACCTCGATGTCCGGCTCCGCGTCCAGCATGTCGTACAGCCCGCGGCGTACGACCTCGTGGTCGTCCAGGAGAAAGACTCGGATGGCGGCCTCATCAGAGGCCGCCGGTGCGTCGGACATGTACGCCCCTGTAGTCGATCCGCTCTGCATATGTCTCGTACGAATTGTCTCAGCGGAGCGGGCGGACGCACCCTGGGCGCGCCTCAGGGGTCGGGGCGGTAGAAGGCCTCAGGAGGCTCCGGCGGGCTGCCCTTCCAGTTCCATCCGTACCTCCACCACGCCTTCCACGGCACGGACCGCGCGGCCCATCAGCGGCAGGTCGCTCCGGCTGACGCCCCCCTCCGGCATCCCCGCACCGTTCACCACGGGGAGGCGCTTCACATGCTTGCGCGCCATGATCCGGGCAGCCTCGGCGAGTGTGCCGTCGGGGTGCTCAGTTCCTCGGCCACCACACCCCCGGCCGTGGGGTGGATCATGAAGCCGCCTGGAGACCGGCCCACGGCCCTGTCTCGAACCCGATTCGGTCCACGGAGCAGCTGGACATGCACCTCGGCTGGAGCGTCGTGGTGGTCGGCTACGCCGAGCCGATCGTGAACCGTGGCGAAGTCGAACGGCTTGCGGCGCTGCTCGACCCGTCATTGGGGCCCCGTCCCCGACTCGGTACCGGGCCGTACGCCGTTTGCCCCGTGGCACAGGACCTCGTCCCGCGAGCAGGGCAGGCTGTGACTGGAGACGCCCGAAGAGGAAGCGGGTACCCATGAAGCCTCTCGCCGGTACGGCGGTCATCGGGATCGGGAACGAGTTCCGGCGCGATGACGGGGTGGGGTGGGCCACCATCGCGTTGTTGCGCGCACGGAGAGCACAGCTACGTCTCCCGTCCGGCACTGAGCTCGCACAGTGCCAGGGAGACCCTGGCCGGCTGATCAGCCTCTGGGAAGGCAAGGCCCTCACCTTCGTCGTCGACGCCTGCTTCCCACCTGCGGCTCAGCCCGGGCGAACACATCGGTGGTGTGTGTCCCCGGGCGAGATGCCGCACCCGGCCGCCGCAGGCAGGCAGAGCACGCACGGGCTGGGGCTCGCCGAGGCCCTGTGCCTCGCCGACCGCGTCGGGCGTGGCCCGGGCCGTCTCATCGTGTACGCGGTCGAGGGTGCGGACCGCTCGCTGGGCACGGGGCTCACCCCGGCGGTGGCGGCCGCCCTGCCGCTTCTGGCCCTGCGCATCGAGGCGGACGTCCGCCGCACGGCGAGCGGACTCGCCGGACCGGGTTCGAACTCCGGAGCCCGCAGGTCTGACATGCTGCCGGATCTAGGCACGTGGAGACCGAGAGGTGCACCATGACCGACGCTTCGGATGCCAGAGCCGTCCTCGACCACCACGACGAGGCGGTTCTCGACCGCGACGGTCTGGACGCGCTCGTGCGTGTCCTGAAGCGGCGCGGTCGCACGGTGATCGGCCCGACCGTGCGCGACGGCGCGATCGTCCTCGACGAGCTGGACTCCGCAGACGCACTCCCCTACGGATGGGGGGTCGAACTGGAGGCGGGGCGGTACCGGCTCCGTCGCCGCGAGGACGGGGCGGCCTTCGCGCACAGCGCGGGACCCCAGTCATGGAAGTCGTTCCTGCATCCGCAGCGCGTCCGTCAGTGGTCCGCGGACCGCGGCCCGGACGGCACTCCGGTCGTCCGGGAGGAGGAGCGGGAGAGCATTTCGTACGCGTTCCTCGGCGTGCGGCCCTGCGATCTGCGTGCCATTCAGATCCTGGACCGTGTGATGAGCGGAGGCAGGTACCGGGATCCCACCTACCTGTCCCGGCGGACGAGCGCCTTCCTGATCGCGGCCGAGTGCACCGAGCCGGGTGCCACCTGCTTCTGCGTCTCGATGGGGAGCGGGCCGGCCGCCGACGCCGGGTACGACCTCGCCCTCACCGAGGTCGTGGACGATGCCGGCCACCGCTTCCTGTGCCGGAGCGGGAGCGAGGAGGGAGCCGCGGTCCTCGCGGAAGTGCCGGGGCGGATTCCCGATGGCTCCACCCGAGCGGCCGCGGCCCAGGCCGTGAGCACCGCCGCCGAACGCATGGGCCGCTCCATGCCGCCGGTGGACCTGCGCACGCTGATGCGGGACAACCTGGAAGCGGAGCGCTGGGACGACGTCACCGCCCGGTGCCTCAGCTGCGGCAACTGCACCATGGTCTGCCCCACCTGCTTCTGCACCACCACCGAGGACGTCACCGACCTGACCGGCGATCACGCCGAGCGCTGGCGTCTCTGGGACTCCTGCTACGACCTGGACTTCTCGCTCCTCCACGGCGGTCCTGTCCGGTCCACCCCGCGCAGCCGGTACCGCCAGTGGCTCACCCACAAGCTGGGGACCTGGCACGACCAGTTCGACAGTTCGGGTTGTGTCGGATGCGGCCGGTGCATCGTGTGGTGCCCCACGGGCATCGACCTCACCGAGGAAGCCCACGCCCTGCACCAGGAAGCCGCGCAGCGGGAGAACACGCCGTGACCCCGCATCCGGGTGTGCCTCCCGGCGAGGGTGTGCTCGCCGCTCTGACGGCGGAGCAGCGCGGGAAGCTCATGGCCCTCGCCCGGGACGTCGCCCTTCCAGGCGGCACGCGGATCTTCGAGGAAGGAGAAAAGGCCGACCGCTTCTGGATCATCCGCTCGGGCACGGTCGCGCTCGACGTCCACATGCCCGGCCGGGGGCGAGCGGTCGTCGAGACCATCGGCGCGGGCAGCCTTCTTGGCTGGTCATGGCTGTGCCCGCCCCGGCAGTGGCACCTCGCGGCCGAGACACAAGATCCCGTCCGCGCCTGGGAGTTCGATGCCGCGGCTGTCCATGACCTGTGCGCCGAGGACACATCGCTGGGCCTGTCGCTGGTCACCGCCGTCGCCGAGACCATCGGCGACCGGCTGCGAGCCACCCGCACCCGGTTGCTCGACCTCTACGGACCGCCGGGACCGCCGGGACTGCAGGGGGGCGGAGCAGCACCATGACGCCCGCACCGCTTTCCTATCGCGTGGTGGACCGCCGCGACGAGACGCACGACACGGTCACGCTCGTACTGGAGCCTGCCAGGGACGCCCTGAACTCCTTCGCACCCGGCCAGTTCGCGATGCTCTACGCGTTCGGTGTCGGCGAGATTCCGGTGTCCGTGTCCCGGCTCACGGACGGGGACCGGCTGACGCACACGGTCCGGGCCGTCGGGGCCGTCTCCCGCGCATTGTGCGGCCTGCCTACCGGCGGGTGGGTCGGCGTGCGCGGCCCCTTCGGTACCGCCTGGGACACGGCTGCCGCTCGCGGCAACGACCTGCTCGTCATCGCCGGCGGCATCGGGCTCGCCCCGCTGCGTCCCCTCGTCGACACCTTTCTGGCCGAGCCCCACGCCTTCGGGCAGCTGAACGTCCTCGCGGGTGCCCGGACCCCTGCCGATCTGCTCTACGGAGACGAGTTCCCAGCCTGGGAGAAGCCGTTCGCCGCCGTCACCGTCGACCGGCCCGCCAGCGGCTGGACCGGCCGGGTCGGCGTCGTCACCACGCTGCTCCGCGAGGCCCGGTTCACGCCGCCGGACACGGTCGCCTTCGTCTGCGGTCCCGAGGTGATGATGCGCGCGACCGCACGGGCGCTGATCCACCAAGGGATACGTCCCGACCGTATCCAGGTCTCACTCGAACGCAACATGCGCTGTGCCACCGGCCACTGCGGCCACTGCCAGCTCGGGCCCCTGCTTCTTTGCCGCGACGGCCCGGTCGTCGGCTACGACCAGGCCGAGCCCCTGCTCACCGTCCGGGAACTGTGAGATGAGCACCTCCACCACACCCCAGCCTCCTGCCCGTCCCCGCCTCGGCGTGTTCAAGTTCGCCTCCTGCGACGGCTGCCAGCTCACCCTCCTCGACTGCGAGGACGAACTCCTCGGCATCGCCGCCGAACTGGAGATCGCCCACTTCCTGGAAGCGTCCAGCGAGCCCGCGCCCGGCCCGTACGACCTCGTCCTGGTCGAAGGCTCGGTCAGCACGCCCGAGCACGTGGAGCGCATCCGGCGCATCCGCGCCGATGCCCGCCACCTCGTCACCATCGGTGCCTGCGCAACGGCGGGCGGCGTGCAGGCACTGCGGAACTACGCCGATGTCGACGCGTACCTGGCGACCGTCTACGCCCGCCCCGAGTACATCGAGACCCTCGCGACCTCCACGCCGATCTCCGCCCACGTACCCGTCGACTTCGAACTGCGCGGCTGCCCCATCGACCGCGGTCAGCTCGTCGAGGTCATCACCGCGTTCCTCGCCGGGCGTAAACCCGCCGTCCCGAACCACAGCGTCTGCTTCGCCTGCAAGCGGCGCGGCAACGTCTGCGTCACCGTCGCCCACGGCACGCCCTGCCTCGGCCCCGTCACCCACGCGGGCTGCGGGGCTCTGTGCCCGACCTACGGGCGCGGCTGCTACGGGTGTTTCGGGCCGGCCGGAACCACGAACCTTCCCGCGCTGGTCCCGCTCATGCAGCGTGACGGGATGACCGAGGAGGACATCGGCAGGTTCCTGCACACCTTCAATGTGACCGCTTTCGCCGCCGTGGAGGAGCAGGAGCAGCCCGGCACGACCGACGCGGAAGGCCTCGGATGAGCGATCCCACGCCCCGGTCCCAGGAGCTCCGCATCCCCTCACTCGCCCGTGTCGAGGGCGAGACCGCGCTGCACCTGAGGATCCACGACGGCACCGTCATCGAGGCGCGGCTCAAGATCTACGAGCCTCCGCGGTTCTTCGAAGCCTTCCTCCGGGGCAGAGCGCACACGGAACCACCCGATCTCACCTCCCGCATCTGCGGGATCTGTCCCGTCGCCTATCAGATGAGTGCCTGCCATGCCATCGAGGACGCGTGCGGCGTTGTCGTCGACGGACAACTGGCCGCCTTGCGCCGCCTGCTGTACTGCGGCGAATGGATCGAGAGTCAGACGCTGCACATCCACATGCTGCACGCACCGGACTTCCTCGGCGAAGGCGACGTGATCGGTCTGTCCCGCTCCCACCTGGAGCACGTCAAACGCGGACTGCGTTTGAAGCAGGCCGGCAACGCCGTGGTCGAACTGCTCGGGGGCCGGGCCATCCACCCCGTCAACGTCCGGCTCGGCGGCTTCCACCGCGCCCCTACCCGCGCCGAGCTCCGCCCCCTGGAAGAACGGCTGCGCACCGCCCTCGACGACGCCTGGGACACGGTGCGCTGGGTCGCCGGCTTCGAATTCCCCGACGCCGAGTGCGACGCCGACCTGCTCGCCCTCGCCGAGACCGGCACCTACGCCATCGAGTCCGGCGTCCCCACCGTGCTCCCGTACGACGCGACGCTGCCGCCGTACAGCTTCCCCCTGCGGGACTTCTCCGACCACGTGGCCGAGGAGCAGGTCTCCCACTCCACAGCCCTCCACTCACGGCTGGACGGCCGAAGGCACCTTACCGGCTCCCTCGCCCGCTGGGCGGTCAGCGGCCACCTGCTGTCCCCGCTGGCCCTGGAAGCGGCACGGGAGGCAGGGCTGGGCGACCCCCCGTCACGCACTGGTGCCGGGCGGGGAGAGGTCTGCAGGAACCCTTACCGAAGCATCCTGGTCCGTGCGGTGGAAGTCCTGTACGCGGTGGAAGAGGCCCTCAGGATCATCGCGGCGTACGAACGTCCCGCCCGCCCGTACGCAGAGGTGCCGGCCCGGGTCGGCACCGGGCACGGTGGTACGGAGGCGCCACGCGGCCTGCTCTACCACCGCTACGCGCTCGACGGCGGGGGCCGTGTCACCGACGCCTGCATCGTTCCGCCGACCGCCCAGAACCAGGGCGCCATCGAGGAGGACCTGCGTCGGCTGGTCCAAGCCGGGCTCGACCGGGGTGAGGACTCCGAGGCCGAGCTCACCCGGCTGTGCGAGCGGGCCGTCCGCAACCACGACCCGTGCATCTCCTGTTCGGCCCACTTCCTGGAACTGGACATCGAGCGCACCCGCTGATCCCGCCCAGGCATGACCGGTTGCTCCACGCGGGCCTGCGTTCGGTCCGCAAGGCGTCGTCACCTGGGCTGCGGGGAGGCATCGAGTGCTGCTCGGATGACATGCGGCCGTGTGTTCGGCGCGTTGGCGCAGTTGCTTCGTCAAGTACCGCATACGGTCGCTGCACGGCTAGCGGCGCGAGCGCGGGGAGACAGGCTCCGGGTCGGCCGGACGGATACCTCACCGCCATTCCAGCCATCTACCAGACGGAGCAGCCGGCATGGAGCCAGTCGTCACCGTGGGCCTCGACGGCTCGCCCGAGAGCCTCGCCGCCGCCCGTTGGGCCGCTGACGAGGCCGCCCGCCGCAGACTCACGCTGCGGCTGCTTCACGCGTGGCCCCTGCTCGTGCCGGAACCGACCCACCTTCCTGCCGAGATGGATCAGAACTACTGGGCCAAGCGGATCGTGCACAACGCGAAGGCCGAGCTCCAGGCGCGTCACCCGGGCCTCTCCATCGTCGGCAATCTGGTCGCCGAAGATGCCCAGGAGGCGTTGCTCAGAGCGGCAGCGGAGTCCGAGATGACCGTGCTCGGCTCGCGGGGGATTGAACCCGTCGAGAGCTATTTCCTGGGTGACATCAGCATGCCCGTCGTGGCACGGGCCGAGCGGCCGGTGGTCCTGGTACGCGCCGGGACGTGGGAAGAGGGGACGTCGTCCGCTCCAGGCGCCTCAGGCGGCGTAGTGGTGGCGCTGAAACTCCACGGTCCGTGCGACGACCTGCTCGCCTTCTCCTTCGCTGCCGCCGCGGCACGGGGTGTGCCCCTTCGAGCCGTCCACGGCCGAAGCGTGCCCCTGCACGCTCATGCTCCCTGGGGCGTGGACCACGACGTGACCGAGAAGATCAGGCAGGACGCGCAGAAGCTCCTGAACGACGCCCTCCGTCCCTGGCGCGAGAAGTTCCCGAGCGTGGAAGTGGTCGACGGCGTCGGTCTTGAAAGCCCTACGAAGGCCGTTGTCCGGGCCGCCGAGGGTGCAGGACTACTGGTTGTCGGCCGCCGCAGGCACCGCCCTGCCCTCGCGCCCCCATTGGGTTCCGTGGCCACTGCCGCCATCCATCACGCGCGCTGCCCCGTCGCCGTCATTCCCCATGACTGAGCCGGGCCACCCCGAGGAGCCGCCGGTCTCGGCGCACCGGGCCGACGCTTCCGTGCTCCGGACCGGCGTCGGCCTCGATGTTCCGCCGCTTCCGCGGGCCGAGGTGTGCGAGACGCACACGGCCGTGCTGTTCTTCGTCGGTGACCGCGCCTACAAGGTCAAGAAGCCGGTCGACCTGGGGTTCCTCGACTACACGACCACGGCGGCCCGGCGGACCGCGTGCGAACAGGAAGTCGCTCTCAACCGCCGCTTCGCCCCTGACGTCTACCTGGGGCTGGGAGAATTCCGCAGCCCGGACGTGGAGAGGCCCGAACCGGTCGTGGTGATGCGCCGCATGCCGGCGGAACGCCGCCTGTCCTCGCTCGTGAGCCAAGGCGCCGACGTCGACGACGCTCTGCGGACCGTTGCACGCCTCCTCGCCTCCCGTCACGCGGATGCCCCCCGCGGCCCGGACATCGACGAGCAGGGCAGGCGGGACGCGCTGTCCGCGCGCTGGGAAGCGAGTTTCACGCAGGTCAGGGGACTGATCGACGACGTCCAACTGCTCGACGGGGTGGAGGAGATCGAGCGCTTGGTGCGGCGCTATCTCGTCGGCCGCGAGAAACTGTTCGACACACGCATCGAGCAGGGGCGGGTGGTCGACGGCCACGGCGACCTGCTCGCCCAGGACATCTTCTGTCTCGACGACGGCCCCCGCGTCCTGGACTGCCTGGAGTTCGACGACCGCCTTCGCTCCGTCGACGGTCTCGACGACGCGGCCTTCCTGGCCATGGACCTGGAGCAGGCGGGTGCCCCGGAGGCCGCGGCGTTCTTCCTCGCCCAGTACGGCGAGCATTCCGGCGACTCCGCACCGCCGTCCCTGTGGCACCACTACGTCGCCTACCGCGCGTTCGTCCGGGCCAAGGTGTCCCTGATCCAGGCAGCTCAAGGCGCCGGCGGCGCAGAGACGGCAGCGCGGCGACTGGTCAGCACGACGCTGCGTCACCTGCGCACCTCCGCTGTCAGCCTGACCCTCGTCGGAGGCCTCCCGGGCAGCGGTAAGTCCACGCTCTCCGGCGCACTGGCCGATCGCCTGGGCGTCACGCTGCTCAGCAGCGACCGTCTCCGCAAGGAACTGGCAGGCATGCCGGCGGAGGAATCCGCAGCCGCCGGTTACGGCGAAGGGCTGTACACGCCCGAGTGGACCGTGAGGACGTACACGGCGCTACTCGACCGGGCTTCCGCTCTCCTGTCCCGGGGTGAGTCCGTCGTCCTCGACGCCACCTGGTCCGATGCCGGACAGCGTGAAGCCGCCCTGCGCATGGCCGAACGCACCAGCTCCGACCTGGTGGCCCTGCACTGCCAGGCTCCGGGAGACGTGTCGGCAGCGCGCCTGCGCACCCGTGCCCCCGGGGATTCCGACGCCACTCCTGAGGTGGCCACGGCCATGGCAGCCGCAGAGCCGCCGTGGGAGGAGGCCGTCCCCATCGACACCGGCGGCCTCTTGGAGGCCGCGGTCATCCAGGCGATGGCGGCCGTACGCCCGTACGGCTCCGGCCAAGCCCCGGTTTTCCGCCGCCCCTACATGGAACCGGACTGAGCAGAGTGGCGACGCCGCGTGCACGGGCACGCTCGCCGCAACCAACGTCCTGCCGGGGCAATGCCGCATGTCGTGCATGGCCGTATCCCGAGACACGTTCATGTCTCGGGCCGCCTGAACCGTTTCCCTGCCGGGGGCCTCGGACTGCCGCGCGAGCTGCCGGACTGTTTGGGCCGTGCGGCCCTGGCCGGGGGGCCAATCAGCCCTGCACCACGCCTACCGCCCGGTGGAGCATGGCCGTGTGTGTGTGTGTGTGGGGGGGGGGGAAGCGCGGAGGAGGACACGGGACATGACACCGACGTGGACGACCGCAGGAGTGTTCACCGGGGCGGGTGGCGTCCGCACCGACGAGGCCGGGATCATCACCGGCGAGGTGGGCGTACGCACCACGTGGAAGGACGGACAGGCCCACATCGCGGTGCAGTACGGGGGCGCCCCCGAGTGGTGCACCATGACCGGAAGCCCCCTGTCCTGTAGCGAACGAGCCAGTCGGACCGTGCACCAGAGTGCTGTCGAAGCCGTTCGGGCAGGCGCCGCGGCCACGGCCCGAGGTATCTGCCCAGAGTCATGACGTCGCCGTACGGCTTCACTCGTGGGCGATGACGGCGACCGGCGCGACGGCATGGTGCATCACGGCGTGTGTGATGGGGCCGATGTGAGTGCCGAACGCGGAGTGGCGGACACGGCGGCCGACGACGACAAGGGCGGCGGTGGAAGCCGCGTCGAGGATCTGAATCGCCGGCTGGCCGATGCTGGCCCGGGAGTCGACCTGCAGTGAAGGGTACCTCTCGTGCCAGGGGCTGATCATCTCGTCCAGTGTGGTGGTGATGCCGTGGGCCATTTCCTGCTGGACCCCGGGGTCGAGAGCCGGTGCGTAGCTGAGGATGGGCGGTGGTGACCAGCCGTGGATGATCACGAGCGGGCAGTGACGGTGGGAGGCCTCCTCGAAGGCGAAGGCGAGCAGTTTGTCACTGGGCTGGTGGATGTCCACACCGACCACGATGGGCCCTCGGTCGCGGGTATTGTCCGGCGGATTGCCCGCGTGGTCCACGGACCGGACCAGCACAATGGGGCGCACGGCCTCGATGAGGGTGGCGGCGCCGGTGGACCCGACGAGGAACCCCCTGATGCTGCCGAGCGCACGCGAGCCGAGTACGAGCATGTCGGAGTCCTCGGCGGCGCGCGCGAGGGCCAGGGAAGGCAGCCCGCGCACTAGGCGGGTGTCGATCTTCAGGGAAGGATGTACGCGGCGCGTCTCATCGGCGGTGTCACGGAGGACGGCCGCGGCCCACTGCCGACGTTCCTCGGTGGTCGTGACGGGAAGGGGAGGATTCTCCAGCCATTCCTCGGCGTGGACCAGGTCCAGGGAGGCACCGCGAACCTCGGCCTCATGGGCTGCCCAGCGGGCGGCCGCCGCACCTTCCGGGGACCCGTCGAGGCCGACGGTCACTCGGTTCGCCATGGTCTCCATCTCCCTCTTCGTGGGTCGGCGCTTCTCCCGTCAACTTCAGACTGACTACCCGAGGGCCTCCTGTTGAGGGGCCGGTCGGCCCGGAGACCGACTGGCCTGTCTCCGGTGCGGTGCACGAAAGTGGGGCCTGACCAACCGGAGCCGGTCACGTCAGGCGGCCTGCAGGTCTGCCCGACGTCCGGCAAGCGCTCGCAAGGCCTTCCGTTTGTTCCCGTGGCGCAGATGAAGCCACGTCCCCATGATCTCGCGTCGACGAGCGCGGTGCTGGACCCAAGCCCGGACTGGAGACGGCATGGAAGAGACATATGTGAGGAGGCAGCCCTGACCACCGCGCGGGACGTCATGCACAGCGGTGCCACCTGCGTACAGGAGACCGAGACGCTTATGGACGCGGCCCGGCGGATGAGCGAACTGGACGTCGGCGCACTGCCGATCTGCGGGCCCGACGACCGTCTGCACGGCATCATCACCGACCGTGACATCGTGCTGAAGTGCCTGGCCAAGGGCAAGGACCCACACCACATGACAGCCGGACAGCTGGCGCAGGGCAAGCCGATCACGGTCGACGCGGATGCTGACACGAGCCAGGTGCTGAAGGCGATGCAGGATCACCGGATCCGGCGTGTCCCGGTGATCGCGGACCACCGCCTCGTCGGCATGATCAGTGAGGCCGATCTCGCCAGGCACCTGTCCGAGGTGCAGGTGGGACACTTCGTCGAGACGATCTGCGCGGAGCGGTGAGCCGCAGCACCACGCATGGGGGGCTATTCGTGTGCGATGACGGCGACCGGCGCCTTGGCGTGGTGGAGGACCGCGTGGGTGACCGGTCCGATGTGCGCGCCGATCGAGCTCCGTCGGATGCGGCGGCCGACGACGATGAGACCCGCCCCGGAGCCCATCCCGATGAGTTCTGTGGCGGCGTGCCCGACGCTCGCGCGTGCGATGACCCCGACATCGGGGTACTTCTCCTGCCAGGGCACCAGGACATCCCGCAGCGAGGCCTCCGCGCTCATTTCGAGCTGGGCGTGAACCCTCGGATCGTACGCCGCGCCGTACCCGACCAGGGGAGGCAGCGACCAGCTGTGCAGGACGTGGAGGGCGCATGCGCGCCGCGCTGCTTCCTCGAAGGCAAAGGCGAGCACTGCATCACACGGCCGGCTGATGTCAACGCCCACCAGCAGCTCACGGGCCGCGTGCCGGCCGTCGGGGTGCGGCGCCGCGTCCTCGCTCGCCCGCACCATGACCACCGGCCGCACCGTCGCCTGGATGACCGCCATGCCGACGGAACCGAGGACGAAGCCCGCGACGGTGCCCAGCCCCCGAGAGCCCAGGACGATCATGTTCGCGCCGGCCGCGACGCCGGCGAGCTCGGCGGCCGGCCTGCCGTCGAAGGACCGGACATCGACCTCCAGTTCGGGGTGGCTCGCGCGCAGTCCGTCGGCCGTCTCGTTCAGCATTGCCTGGGCCCAGTGGTGGCGCACATCGCTCGTCGGCACCGGGAGGCCCGGGGGAGCTGACCATTCCTCGGCGTGGACGAGATGAAGTGGCACGCCGCGCAGCAGGGCCTCTCGTGCCGCCCAGTGGGTGGCAGCGAGGCTTTCCGCGGATCCGTCGAGGCCGGCGGCGATTCGATCGTTCATGATGGCTTCTCTCGGCAGGGGCCCGCATGGGTCAGGGAGTTCGTCTTCGCACGTGTCGAGGCGGCGCAGCGGTTTCTTCAGGCTGAGTTCGTGTCATCGATGGCGTATCCGAGATGCTGGGTTACGGAGACCACGCCGTCCACGGTCCGGCAGAGGCGTTCGATGAGCGGGATGAGGCTCTTGAAGTCGACGGTTCCGTGCAGTTCCACCCGGCCGTCGGTGACGGCCACGGTGATGGCCGAGGGGCTCTGACGCGCGCCGAGTTCGAGCACGTCACCCATGATCTCGTGACGGATGTCCTCGTCGTCGCGGAGGAAGATCCGCAGCAGGTCCCGTCGGCTGACGATTCCGATCAGTACGTCCGAGTCGTCCACGACCAGGAGCCGCTTGACTCCTTGGGCTTCCATCAACCTGGCGGCTTCGGCTACGGTCCAGTCCGGTCTGGCGCACACGGGGGGCGAGGACATCAGCTCCTCGGCGCGCGTACCCGAGGCCTTGTCCTCCTGCCAGGCCTCCCGTTCCGGAGCTGACCGGAAGTAGTCGCTTTGGCCTGCCGACTTCGGCAGCAGGTCCCCTTCCGAGATCACGCCGAGCGGTCGGCCGGCAGAGTCGACGACCGGAACGGCCGACACCTTGTGCTCCGTCAGGGTGCGGGCGATCTCCTTGAACGGAGCGTTGTTGGGGACGGTGACGACCTCGCGGGTCATCAGCTCGCGGACTTCCCGATGCTTCATGCTCTTCTCCTACCGCTCGGTGGGCGTTCGTGCGCCGACCGACACGTCGTCCTGCTCGTACTCGAGCCGGTTGACGACGTCGACGACGCCGTCGACGCTCTGGCACAGGCGCAGCACGACGGGGACCAGGCTGCGTCTGCTCACGGCGCCGCTGAGGGTCACCAGCCCGTCGGTGACCTCGACGGTCAACGACGACGGGCTGAGCCCGAGGGTGTGGGTCAGCACGTCTTCGAGGATCTCCTCCTGGATCGCGTGGTCCCTGCGCAGGAAGAGCTGAAGCAGGTCGCTGCGGCTCAGGATGCCGATCAGTCGGCCGGTGGCGTCCACCACGGGCAGTCTCTTGACCTGGCGCCCCCGCATGACTCGCGCAGCACGGACGACGCTCCATTCGGTCTGGGCTGTGATGGCGGGGCTGGTCATGAGATCGGCGGCCGTGTTCGTGCCGCTGCCGGAGCTGCGCTTGCGGAGCAGGTCGGCTTCGGAGACGACGCCCACGGGACGTTCGGCCTCGTCCACCACGGGCACGGCGGAGATGTCGAACTCTTTGAGGAGCCTGGCGATTTCCTTGAACGGGGTGCCCCGTTGGACGCTGACGGCTGTCGGGGTCATCAGGTCGGCGACCCTGCGGTGCCTCATCGTCAGCCTCCCTCACGTACGGACTTCGGTGTCGAGGCGCACGGCGGTGACGTCCACGACGCCCGGGACGGTGCGTGCGACACGCACCAGCACGTCCTTGAGGGCCGGGTCGGGGATGGAGCCGTCCAGGTACACGATGCCGTCGGCCACGTGGACCTGGACCATGGCCGATCCGGCCGGGATGAGCTCTGCCGTGATCAGTTCGCGGAGTTCCTCGGCGATGTCGGCGTCGGGGCGGAGGTAGATCTTGAGGAGGTCGCCCCGGCTGACCACGCCGATGAGGCGGCCGTCGCCGTCGACGACCGGGAGCCGCTTGAAGTGGCCGCGAGCCATCAGGCGGGCGGCGCCGGGGATCGTGGCGTCCTTGGTCACGGTGACCGCAGGTACGGTCATCAGCTGCCCGGCGGTGACTGCGCGAGACTCGTCCGTGCCCTGGGCCTTGAGCAGCAGATCCGCTTCGGACACCACGCCGACGACCCGTCCCTCCTCCGACAGGACGGGCAGGGCGCTGATCCGCCACTGCCGCATGGACTCCACGATGTCCTTGAACGTTGTTCTGTGCTCGACGGAGATGACGGCATGGGTCATCACGTCCTCGACGGTGCGAAGGTGCTTCATGATGCCTCCAGAGCGGCGTCCTGATAGGTCCGACAGCGTCAAGTCGGGTGAAGCCGCAAACGCGGCGAGCGGTCGTCGGGGGAGTCCCCCAGACGGTCCACCCGGGGCGTCGCGCCTACGGGGACACCCCGTAGGCGCTGCGGCGCGCCGCAGCGCGCTGGGGTGAGCAGGGAGCCGTCGAGGGTGGCGGCCAGTCGGGAGGCGACTGCGACCACACCGTCCAGCTGGCTGGTGAGGCGGATCAGGACCGGAACCTGGCTCTGACGTTCCAGTCGGCCCTCCAGCGTCACGATGCCGTCGACCACGTGGACGGTGACCGCCTTGGCGCCCAGTCCCATGGTGTCCACCAGTATGTCCGCGCACACGCGGTGCCGTATCTCCGAGTCCGGTCGCAGGAAGAGCCAGAGCAGGTCACGGCGGGTGGCGATGCCGACGAGTCGGTCCTCGTCGTCCACGACCGGCAGCCGCTCGACGCCTCGGCGGGCCATCAGCCGGGCGGCTCCTGCCGCGGTCTCGTCCGCGTGAACAGTGACTGCCGGTGCGGACATGGCCTCACCAGCGGTGAAGGTCACCTCGGACGGAGACGCGGTTCCGCCCCAGCCGGCATCGGGCTCTTCGCTCACCGGTGCGTGATCGGCGGCTGCGCGGCCGATCAGGTCGCTCTCGGAGGCGATGCCGAGCACGCGGTCCTCGTCGTCGAGGAGCGGCAGTCCGCTGATGTCGTGCTGAGCGAGCAGCTTGGCGACAACCTTGAAAGGGGTGGACGTCACGACCGAGACGACCTCGTCGGTCATCAGGTCTTCGACCTTGATGTGCTTCATGAGGCATCTCCTGCCGTTGCGGTGATCCACCCGGACGGGAAGGCCGGAGGACGCCGATATCCACGATCCGCCGCATGCGAAGGGAGGAGGAGGGCCGAATGGTCCGGAGCTGGGCCCGATCGGACCCGTGCCGCACCCACGGCGCGGGATCGCATGAACCAGGACCACCCGTCCCTGTCAGGGACTGGACGGCCCTCCTGGCGGAGGAGCCCGACGAGCCGACCCGAGAGCCGGACCCCTGACGGCTCCCTGAGGGGGGAACCATGGAAGGCACCGCGAGCGGTTCGGAACTCGGCGCCGGCGTCGGCGGGTCCGAACCGGCCCGCGGCGGGCGGCGTTGTGGGCAGCGGCGGAAGCCGCACGCCGTCGAGGGAGGGGTGGGTATACCGGTATGCGTCTCGGATCGGTCGTCCACGGGTTGCTGCACCGGGCGCACTGCCCGGTGATCACGGTTCCCGTTCGGTGAGGACTGCCTGACGAGGTCTGACGCCCGGTGCACCGAGCATCGGGGCGGCATGACAGAGTCCGACCAGAACCCGAGATCGGACAGCATTGGGCCCTCAACAGTTCCTCACTGAGGGACGGTCTGCGTGACGCGCCACAGCTTCCGGGGGAGGTCGCCTTCCTCGAACGCGGCGACCTCGTCCAGAATCCAGCCTCTGGCGAGGGCGTCGACGAGGTCGCGGGGGAAGAAGTGGACGGCGAAGCCGCCGTGTTCCCAGATGTCGTCTCCGTGCCCGGTACCGGCTCGGTAGTGGGCGTCCCCGGTGTGGCGGACGGTGTAGACGAAGGCTCCGCCCGGCCGTAGTACCCGTCGTACTTCGGTGACCAGGGCGTGGATCTCCTGGGTGGACAGCGCCATGCAGAGCAGCATGTGCGCGAACACGGCATCCACCGAGGCGTTCGCGATGGGCAGAGGCTGGCGGACGTCGTGAACCGCCGTGGTGACCTGCCCGGCCAACCCTTGGGCCGCGGCGGCTACGCGCAGCTGTTCCAGACCCGCCGGGCTGAAGTCGGCGGCCCATACGGAGAGTCCCCGGCGGGCGAAGTACAGCGCATCGCGGCCGTGGCCGGCCCCCAGCTCCAGCACCTTCCGGGCACCAGCGGCCCCGAAGACGGCAGCGGCATGGATCGCCGGATCGGACGGCTCCTCGCCGTACATGCCGGGATGCTCGCCGTAGATCTGCTGCCAGTGCGCACGCTGAACATCGCCCAGGCCCTGCTCCGGATCCGACATGCTGACACTCTCCTCACCAGGCCGGTATCGCCCCAACCGGCCCCCGCCAGGCCACCTGGAAGGACACCGTGCTGTCCGGCGCCCGCACACTGCGCCACGGCAGTCCGTGCCGTCGATACTTGGCCTCTGCCACAAGTTATGCGATGGCGAGCCGACGCTTGAGGTGGCGCCCGGGGTCGGAACGCGTACTCATTGCGGCCTTCGTGTGAGTCCCCGCTGCCTGGCCAGGGGGCGGACACCGCCATGGGGATGGGCCTATCGGCCCCGCCCGCGACCCCAACCGGCCCATGCCGGGACGGCACGGGCCGACGGACGGTGAGGACATCGGGGATATGCCCTGCGGGCCGTGTCCCGGACCGTCGCAACAGGAGCGTGAGTCATGTTCTGGTACGACCCCGGAATGGGCGGATGGGGCTGGATCGCCATGTCGCTCAGCATGGTCCTTCTCGTGGCCCTGGCCATTGCGGGAGTCGTTTTGCTCCTCCGCAGCGTCGACCGTTCTTCCTCAGGCCAGGTGCAGCCCCCGGCTGCGCCTTCTGCCGAGCAGGTGCTCGCCGATCGGTTCGCCCGAGGCGAGATCGACGAAGAAGAGTACGAGCAACGTCTGACCGCACTGCGCGCGCACGGGCCAGGTCACGGCTGGCCGGGATCAGGAGAGAGCTAACGGATCCGGCGGTTGCGTCCGCATGGCACGACGCGTGTCCGTGCGGACGCGATCAGTGCCCCCGAGAGGAAAGGTGTCAGCGAAGAGGCTGGTGGCAGGCATGGGTCTGTACGTGTACGACTTCAGCGAGGGCAGCCGGGGCATGGTCGAGCTCCTCGGAAGCAAGGGCGCGAATCTCGCGGACATGGTGTGCATGGGCCTGCCCGTTCCGCCAGGCTTCACCATCACCGCCGCTGCCTGCCGTGTCTTCCTGGCCACCGGCGAGCCGCCGGAGGGCTTGGAACGCGAAGTCAGCGAGCACTTGGCGGCGGTGGAGCAGGCTGCCGGCAGGAGGCTGGGGCAGGTGGACGACCCGCTTCTGCTGTCGGTCAGGGCGGGTGCCGGTCCCTTCATGCCGGGCATGACGGAGACCATCCTGGACATCGGACTGAATGACCTGTCCGTGCTGGGACTGGCCAGGGTGCCCGACCGGGAGCGGTTCGGCTGGGATTCCTACCGACGTCTTGTGCAGATGTTCGGCAGTACGGTCATGGGTGTCGAAAGCCCACTCTTCGAAGACGTGCTCCGGCGAATTGAGCTGCAACACCGGGTCGTAGACGACTCACGGCTGGACACCTGCGACCTCATCCGGGTCGTCGAAACGTTCAAGGACCTCATTCTCGAACGCACCGGGAGGGCGTTTCCGCAGGATCCGGCCGAGCAGTTGTGGCAGGCGGTCCTCACCGCATTCCGGTCCGGAACGGCGGTCACCGTCCAGAGCATGGTCTTCGGTAATCTCGGAGCCGACTCCGGCAGTGGCGTCGTGTTCAGCCGGGGTCCGACCGCCGGGCGTCCAGGGTTGTACGGCAAGTACCTGCCGAACGCGCAGGGCGAGGACGTCGTCTCGGGCGTCCGCAACAGCTTGCCGCTTCAGGAGCTGGCCACGCTGGACCCGGCCTCGTTCGAGCGGTTGCACCGGTGCATGGAGCAACTGGAAGCGTATTACGGTGATGTGTGCGACATCGAGTTCACGATTGAACACGGCACCCTGTGGTTGCTCGAGACCCGTGTCGGCCGGCGAACGACGTAGGCGCCCCATCGCCTGACAGTTGGTCGGCGACGGACCCACCTCCATGCCGGAGCGCTCGCGTCGAGCCTACGTGCAGGCGCAGCCGATCTCCGCTTGGAACCCAACGAAGCGACCGTATCGGTCGCCGGTCGGGCCGCAGCCGAGAGGAGGAACGCTCCGGTGGCCACGAGGACGCGAAGAAGCGGCTGGCGGCCGTGCACCGCGCAATCGGGATCCGCGAGCAGCGGGCGGGCGCTTTCCGCCCTTCGTTGTGCGCGTTCAGCCGCGGCCAGTGGTGCTGTTGGGCGGATCGGGATCCAGTGCCAGATCGTCGACGGCGAATTCGAGACTCTGGTCGACACTGACGACCCCGTCGACCGAATTGCACAGCCGCTCGATCACCGTGATGGTGGAGCGCTCCTCGACCCTGCCGCTCACGGTGACGACGCCTTCCCGTACGGATGCGGATACGCCGCCCGGGGTCATCCGGAGTGTGCGTCCGAGTACTTCGGCGACGATCTCGTCGCATATGGCGTCGTCGCGGCGCAGCATGGGCCGCAGCAGGTCCGAGCGGCTCACGATGCCGACAAGGGTTCCGGTCTCGTCGATGACCGGCAGGCGCTTGATGCCCCGTTCGTGCAGGAAGCGCGCCGTTTCGACGATGCCCCACTCCGGGCGGGCGGTCAGTACGGGGGTGGACATCAGCTCGCCGGCCGTTCGGGCGTCCATGGAGTGGCGGCCCACCGGAGACGGCCCGTGCATGGGATCGTGTCCCGCGGTATCCGGCAGGCCGGCCTGCCTGCGGAGCAGGTCTGCTTCGGAGATGATGCCGATGGGGTGGCGACGGGTGTCCACGACGGGTACGGCGGACACACGGTTGTAATCGAGGGTCCAGGCGACGGCCTTGAGCGTCGCTTCGGGACTGGCCGTGGCGACATCCCGGGTCATGACGTCTGCGACAGTGCGGTGAGGCATGGCAGGACTCCCTTGCGTACGTCGCGGTCAGGGTGCGATGACGACGACGGGGGCGGCGGCGTGATGCAGGACGGCGTGGGCCACTCTTCCCAGATGTGCGCCCAGTGGTGAGCAAGGCAGGTGGCGGCTGGCGATGGCGAGGTCTGCATTCGCCGCCGCCTGTACGAGGTGCTGGCCCGTGGGCCGATGAAGGCCTCGTGGGTGACGTCTGCGGACGGGAGCTTGTGGCGCTGCGGCAGCAGCATGTCGTCCAGCATCTCCGTGTCGCTCCGGCCGACTTCCCGTTCGTGTCGGGGTCGAAGAAGGTGGCATGTAGGCGGCGGGAAGCTTCCAGCCGCGGACCGCCCGAAGTGGGCATGCGCGACGTCCTGCCTCCTCGAAGGGGAACGAGAGGACCCTGCCGGCTGCTTCGTGGATGTCGATGCCGACGACGATCTCGCCGTACCGTGACGGCAGGGCGTCGCCGACGAGCCTGCCCAGGCTGCGGGAACCGAGGACGAGTAGTCCGGTGCCGGTTGCTTCGGCGGCCAGGTCGGCGGCGGGCCTCCCGGAGAGGCATCGGGTGGTGACCTCCACCTGCGGGTGCAGGCGGCGCACATCCTCCAGAGCCTCCGTTAGGGCTTCGTCGGCCCACTGGTCGGCGTTTTCAAGTCCCCACCCCGGTAGGGCGGGGCCCGTGGGCCAGTCGACAGCGTGGACGAGTCTGAGAGGCACCTGCCGCAAGGACGCCTCCCAGGCACCCCACCGAGTTGCCGCCCGACTCCCTGAGGAGCCGTCGACGCCGACGGTCACGTGGTGCTTCATCGGTGGACCTCCTGCGAGATCCGGGTTGTGTTCCGCTTCCAGCATCCTCCGTGGCGCGCATGGGGAGGGAGGGCCATGTGGTCCCTTGCGAGACCCGAACAGCCCCAGATCACGGCTCGCATGCCCCGTGAGGATGGTTGGGGAGCCGGTGAAGCCGAGGTGCTCGGCCTCTGCGTGATCGGTGACGACGCGGGTGCTGAATTGCCGTGTCGCCGAGCCAGGCGTCGTCCCGCGCCCGGCGCAGCTGCTCGGCCGCGGGCTCCTCGTTCGGGTAGACAGGCTGACCGCCGGCTCCAAGAGGACCGCGTTGACGACTGGCACAAAACGGCACGCTGGGGGCCGAGCTCCACGGCTTCGTCTCCCAGGTCCGCCTGATCGCCAGAGTCACGAATCTGACGGCATGTCTGGCAGGCTACGAGAAGACCGAGGCCGGGAGCAGGTCATTTGCCGCCAACGGATGTTGGCCATGACTGCGCCGATTTTCCGCTCGCTCGCTGCCTGTCCCGACAGCCCGACGACACACCGGGCATCGTCTGATTACCCACTGTGTCTCACCCGTAGCATTGAGTGAGGAAGTGGTCGGCGCCCTCGGGCTGCAGAAGGCGAGAGAAATGATCGCACGAAGAGACATGCTCGTAGCCGGGGCCGTTGGTGGGGCGGCCCTGGTCCTTCCGGGCCCTCATGGGGCGGTGGCACTCCCGAGCGGGACCGCGGTGACCCCGGGAGCCGGGTCTGCCCGGGCGTTCCCGGTCCCCACCCTGGACCCCACGACCATCCCGAAGTACGTCACCAGCCTGGTGATCCCGCCGGTGATGCCGAAGGCCCGCCACTCGAAGCACGGCATCGACACGTACGTCATCGGCGTCCGGCAGTTCAGCCAGCAGGTGTTGCCTCCCACTCTGCCGTCCACCACCGTGTGGGGATACGGCTCGCTCGGGGACGACAGCACGTTCAACTACCCGTCGTTCACCATTGAGGCCAAGACCGACCGGCCTGTCCGGGTGACCTGGGTGAACGATCTCGTCGACGGTCAGGGCCGTTTTCTTCCGCACTTGCTGGCGGTCGACCCGACCCTGCACTGGGCGAACCCGCCGGGCGGAACGGCCGGGCGGGATTCCCGGCCGACGTTCACCTCGACGCCGGGTCCGTACACCGGCCCCGTACCGATCGTCACTCACCTGCACGGTGGGCATTCCACCGAGGAGAGTGACGGTTACACCGAAGCGTGGTACCTGCCACGCGCGAACAACATTCCTGCTGGATTCGCCACCGTGGGCTCGTTCTACGACGAGTTCCGGGAGAAGTTCGCCGATGAACACGGCCTGGAGTGGGACCCGGGTACCGCGACCTTCCAGTACGCGAACGACCAGCGGGCATCGACCCTCTGGTTCCACGATCACACCCTGGGTCTGACCCGGCTCAACGTCTACGCCGGCCCCGCCGGCTTCTATCTGCTGCGCGGCGGCGACTGCGACCTGCCCAAGGGGGCCCTGCCCGGCCCGGCGCCGGCCTTCGGGGATCGGCCGGGTACCCGGTACCACGAGATCCCCCTGGCCATCCAGGACCGCTCGTTCAATTCGGACGGCTCGCTGTTCTACCCGACGAGCCGGGAATTCTTCGACGGGTTCCCGGGACCGTACATTCCCACCACCGACGTATCTCCCATCTGGAACCCCGAATTCTTCGCCAACACCATGGTGGTCAACGGGCGGACATGGCCGAAGCTCGAGGTCGAACCGCGTCGCTACAGGCTGCGCTTCCTCAACGGATGCAATGCCCGGTTCCTCATCCTGAAGATCGCGGACAGCCCGACCGTCCGGCCGGCCCAGTCGGCCGTACCGTTCTGGCAGATCGGCAACGAAGGCGGGTTCCTGCCCGCACCGGTGAGGCTGGAGCGGCTGCTGCTGGCCAATGCGGAGCGGGCCGACGTCATCGTCGACTTCACCGGGATTCCGGAAGGCACCGAGCTGTACCTCATCAACGAGGGCGCGGACGAACCCTTCGGCCGGGGCGAACCGGGAGTGGCCTTCCCCGTGGCGGATCCGGCCACCACGGGGCAGGTGATGAAATTCGTGGTCGGCCCGCTGGCGAGCAAGGACACCAGTGTCCCGCCGGACCGGCTCAGGCTGCCCAGGATCAGGCCGCTCGGGTCCGCGAGCGTCACCCGTCGGCTCTCCCTGAACGAGGCGAACTCCAGCAGTCCCCTGGTGCCACCGGGAACGCCGGTCCAGAACCTGCTGGGAACGGTCGACTCCGCCGGCAATCCGGTGTTGCTCGCCTGGGACGACCCGGTCACGGAGAACCCGAGGCTGAACGCGACCGAAACATGGGAGCTGTACAACTTCACTGTGGACGCCCACCCGATCCACATCCACGAGGTGGCGTTCGAGGTGGTGAACCGGCAGCCGTTCAACGGGGCACCCATTCCGCCGGAGAGCTGGGAGCTCGGCTTCAAGGACACCGTGATCGCCTATCCGGGAGAAATCACCAGGGTCAAGGCCCGGTTCGACCACCCTGGCCGCTTCGTCTGGCACTGCCACATCGTCGAGCACGAGGACAACGAGATGATGCGGCCACTCCAAATCGGAGGTAGGCGCAAGCAGGACCGCTGACAGGTCAGAGCCAGGGACCGCGGACCGGCCGCCTCGGCCGGTCCGCGGCGGGCGCCTACCGTGGTCGACGAGTCGGACGGTCGCCACGTCGGCTCCCGGCTGCGCAGCAGCCTTTGTCATGAGGTGCCAACCGTTCGCCGTGCGCCGGTGCTCTGAGATGTACAGCGCGGGCAGCACGCGTTGAACCGGCCCGATGGGGCGTGGGAGACCGGTGCCTCACCCCCGACCGCCCGCACCTGGCCTGCCGTCTCTGTCCGGCAGGACCCAACCCTTCCTGCTCCGGCGGGCGGGCTCCTCTTCCACCGTAGCGTCAAGCCGCGAGGCCGACGTGCCCATCCACTCCGTGACGTCCTTGATGAGGATGCCGGCAAGTGCGGTCACCGTTCGGGTTCGTGGGCCGGATCGCTGCTGCCCGAGGTGCGTTGCCAGTCCTGGTAGGCGGCAACGGCGGTGGGGAGCGTGGGGAAGATGTGCTCCGGCCCGATCTTCGCTGTCAGCCCGTAGGCGTCGAGGGCGGTGATGTCGACCTCGACGTTGGCTTCGGTGTTCAGGACGAACCAGTGCACCGGTTCGTCCTGGGCCGCGACCGAGGCCAGCGCCCGGCGGCGGAAGTCCTCCGCGTTGGCGAAGAACAACGGCGAGTCGTATCGGTAGATGAGGAGGCCGGGAATGGTGCGCGCGCTCGGATAGTCGTGGACGTCGTGCATGCCGGCCAGACCCGGGACGATTCCCTCGACGGCGTCGTGGGGTCGGGCGACCCTGGTGAGGAGTTCGGCGACGGACAACGCGACGGCGAGGAGCACGCCGTAGAGGATGCCGAGGGCCAGGACGCCGAGTCCGCAGCCGAGGGCGAGCAGGAACTCGCGGCGGCGGAAGGATGCCAGCCTGGGAACTCGCCTACCTCGATCAGGCGTACGGCGGCGTAGACGACGATCGCGCCGAGGGCGGCGGACGGGGTGTGGGCCAGCAACGGACCCAGGAAGAGCAGGACGGCGGCCACGCAGACGGCACCGACGAGGGAGTACGCCTGGGTGCGGGCGCCGGCGCAGTCGGCGAGGGCGGTGCGGCTGGCGCTGCTGCTGACGGGAAAGCCGTGCAGGACGCCGGCGCCGATGTTGGACGCGCCGAGCGCCAACAGCTCGCGGTTGGCTGCCAAGGGGTGCGGATCGTCGTGGCGGGCGAAGGCGCGCGCGGTCAGGACGACGTCCGAATATCCGACGAGGAGCACTCCGAAGGCCGGCAGGACCAGGTCGGGGTAGTCCGACGGATCGGGCAGGGCGAAGCCCGGAGGCCGGTCGGGACGGCTCCGATGACGCTGATGCCGTGGTTCTCGTCGAGGGCGAAGCCCGCCACCACGGCGGTGGCGAGCGCCAGGACGACAAGGGGCCCGGGCAGCGGGCGCCACAGCAGGGGGAGGACGAACAGAAGGGCGAGGTATCCGGCGGCGAGCACGGCCGTGGGCCAGTGCACGTCACCGAGGTGGTGGAGGAAGGAGAACAGCTGGGGGAAGAAGCCCGATCCGCTGCCGCTGGTCCCGGTCAGACGGGGAAGCTGGTCCACGATCATGATCAGGGCGACCCCGGCCAGGTAGCCGACGAGGACCGGCCTGGAGAGGAGATCCGCGAGGAAGCCCAGCCTGACGGCCCACGCGACGAGGCAGAGCAGGCCGACCACGACGGCCAGGGCCGCCGAGAGCGCCGCGTACCGCGCGGGGTCGCCGACCGCCAGCGGGCCCACGGCCACGGCGGTCATGAGGGCGGTGGTTGATTCCGGGCCTACGGACAGCAGCCGGGAGGACCCGCTGAGTGTGTGGAGGACCATGGCAGGGAGGGCGGCCCAGAGACCGACGACCGGAGGCAGGCCGGCAACCCCGGCATACGCCATGACCTGCGGTACGAGATAGGCGGCGACCGTGATGCCGGCCGGCACATCACCCCGGAGCCAGGCAGCCCGGTAGCCGTGGAAAACAGGCGGGACCGCCACGGTCCATCCGCGCTTCGGCATGGAACCTCCGGAACTCCTGCGGGAGTGTGCCGCACCATCGTGACGTGCGGACGGCCGAGTGGAGGTGAAGCGCGCGAACCGGCGCCGCTACGGGCCACCTTCGCGCAAGCGGAAGCCGGTGACCAGGTCGGGTCTGATCCGGATCGCTTTCGACGCGCTGCCCGCGGCCCACGGTTCCAGGAGACGCCCGTACCGCTCGATCTCGTCGGGGTCGGTGACAGGGGCGGCGTAGCCGGTGGCGACCACGCTCCAGCCCAGGTGTTCACCCGGATCGATGTCGTCGGCCTCGTAGGCGACGACCACGCCTGAGTCTTGCTGGGCCGCGAGCAGGGCAGTCAGCGTCGATCCGTCCTGGACGCGGATGATGACGTCGCCGGCATCGAGAACGTGGCTGACCGGGCGCACGGCGGGCAGTGCGTGGCGGGTGAAGACGATCCGGCCCAGTTCGGCGGTACCGAGCAGCCGTAGCGCCTCGTCGGAGCTGAGCTCTTCGATCTGCCGTCTCGGCACACTGGCGGCAGGCGAAGTGGTGGTCGCACCGGCGGGGTGGCTTTTCATCGTGGACGTCCTTCGACGAGCGGGCAGGTCGCGATCAGGACGGACAGTGTGGGGAGGGATGCGAACACCCCCGGTTCCCATGCCCTGCCCGTTCCCGTACGTCGCGCGCCTGTCAGTCGGGTACGGGCGGAAGGCCGTGAACGGGCCGTCTGCTGCCAGGATCTCCGCGTACGCCGCTCTCGGACATGGGCCGATCGGCCCGTGGACGGGACCACAGGGCCCATGCCCGGGACCGGCTGGAGCGCCAAGACTGAAGTCGGACCCGAACAGGAGGCTGTTCATGAGCACCCCTTCACCCACCCGGATTTCCGAGGCACTGCCCGCCGACTGCCGCTCCCGCCTGATGGAACTGGCCCGAGAGGTCAACATCCCCGAAGGGACGCGCCTCTTCCGCGAAGGCGGCCACGCCGACCGGTTCTGGATCGTACGGTCCGGCACCGTGACCTTGGACGTCCACGTGCCCGGGCGGCACGCCGCCGTCATCGAGAGCCTCGGCGCCGGCCAGCTGGTCGGCTGCTCGTGGCTCTTCAAGCCGTACACCTGGCGTCTGGGCGCCGAGGCGACGACGCCCGTCCGCGCCTACGAGTTCGACGCGGCGCGTGTACGGACGCTGATGGACGCCGACGCGGCCTTCGGCTCTGCCCTGGGCCACTGGGTTGGGCAGGTCCTCGCCAACCGGCTGCAGGCCGCCCGCGTACGCCTTCTCGATCTGTACGCGCCCTACGGCAGCGGCAGCTTCCTCTGATCGTCCGTACGGCGAAGGAGTCGTCATGCCCGCATCCCGCTACACCGTCAGTGACGTCATGACGCACACCGCCGTCGCCATCGGCCGCGAGGCGTCCTACAAGGAGATCGTCGAGCTGATGCACCAGTGGAAGGTCAGCGCGGTCCCCGTCCTGGAAGGCGAGGGCCGCGTCGTCGGAGTCGTCTCCGAGGCGGACCTGCTGCCGAAGGAGGAGTTCCGGCGTACGGACCCCACCCTGCCCGAACAGCTGGAGGAGGCTGCGAAGGCCGGCGGGGTGCTGGCCGAGGAGCTCATGTCGAGCCCGGCGATCACCGTGCACCCCGACGCACCCGTCGCCGAAGCCGCCCGCATCATGGCCCGCAAGCACGTCAAGCGCCTGCCCGTGGTGAACGCGCTCGGCATGCTGGAGGGTGTGGTCAGCCGCAGCGACCTCCTCAAAGTGTTCCTGCGGCCCGACGAGGAGCTCGAGGAGGAGATCCGCCAGAGCGTGCTCACAGAGCTGACGGCCGGCGTGAACGTGGACTTCGCCGTACAGGACGGGGTCGTCACCCTGCGCGGCCCGCTGCGCGACCGGGCGATGGTCCCCCTGCTCGCACGGGCGATCCGTGCGGTCGAGGGTGTCGTGGACGTCCGGATAGAGCTGGACGGCGCCGTCGCTGCCTAGTGCCTTCTCACGGGCACAGGTGGGTTGGCTGCGGCCGAGCAGGCACTGGCACGCGGGCCGGCGCTGCGCCCGGACGTGGCCGTGTTCGACGTAAGGCTGCCTGACAGCGACGGCATCACCGTCTGCCGTGAGCAGCGCTCTCGCATGCCCGTTCCGGCCTGTGAGGGACTCACCGACCGCCAGATCGCCAAGCGGCTCTGCCTGTACGAGAAGACGGTCAAGAACCACATCTCGCGGCTGCTGGGGAAGCGCGGCGTGGAGCGGCGGGTCCAAGCGGCTGTCATCGCCGCCCAGGTACACGAGCGCGACACCGGGACCGCGCAGCAGTAGAGAGAACGGTGACGGTCACCGCGATGGTGGAGCCAGGGGTACCTGCCACTCCAGGTGGGTGCCTCTCCTCCCGCCATCCCGCGCTGCGACCTCCGTCCGGCCGCCCAACCTGTCGGAGCGCTCTGCCAGATTGCGCAGTCCGCTGCGCCGACCGCCTTCGGTCAGGCCGACGCCGTCGTCGGTCACGGTGATGGTCAGGTTTCCGACGGTCGCGGCGATCGAGACCTCGGCCCGCGTCGCCTGGGCATGGCGGGCGACGTTGGTGAGTGCTACCCCCACCACGGTGAGGGCCTCGTCCGCGACGGCCGACGGTACGTCGGTGTCGATCAGTCCCTCCATCCGCAGGGCCGGGGCGAAACCGAGGGCCGCCGAGGTTTCGTCCATGGCCTGGACCAGGCGGGAGCGCAGCTTGTATGCCTGACCCGGGGTCTCGTGCTCGCGGAGTCCGAAGATGGTGGACAGGATGATCTTGATGGTGGCGTCCAGGTCGTCCACCGCGCGGGCGAGCCGTTCGGACGCCTCGGGGTGGTCGACGAAACGCTGGGCGCTCTGGAGGGTCATTCCGGTGGCGAAGAGCCGTTGGATGGTGAGGTCGTGCAGGTCGCGGGCGATGCGGTCGTGGTCCTCCAACGGGCTCAACTGCTCGGCGTCGCGGCGCCGGTCGGCCGGCTCCAGAGCCAGGGCGGCCTGGCCGGCGAACCCCGGCAGCGCGGCGATCTCCGCGCCGGCGAACCCGGGGCGGCCGTGCCGCCGGGCGAGCATCAGGACGCCGCTGAGTTTTTCCTTGGTGCCGACGGTGACGGCCACGGCCGGGCCGAAGCCGGTCCACCTCTCGGGCTGACGCCGAGCTGGCCTCCAGCCAGCGCTCGCGCAGCCGGAGACCTTCGAAGAGCCTGGCGTGCTCGATGGCGATGCCGGCCGCCACCGCGAGGGTCGACAGGACCGCCTCGTCCGCGGCGTCGAACTCGACTCCACCGCGCTTCTCGGTCGGATAGAGGTTGCCGAAGACCTTCTCGCGGATCCGGATGGGGACACCGAAGGAGGAGTGCATCGGCGGGTGGTGGGCCGGGACCCCGTACGAGGCAGGATGCTCGGACAGCTCCGACAGCCGCAGGGTCTCGGGGTGGTGGATCCGCTCGCCGAGAATGCCGTCGCCGGAGGGCAGGTCCCCGGTCTGCCCACGCAGTTCGTCACTGATGCCGACGGGAAGGAACTCGGCCGGCTTCTTGTCGGCCCCGATGACTCCGAGGGCCCCGTACTCGGCTTCCACGAGCACCACGGCGGCCTCGACGATCCCGCGCAGCACTGTGGCAGGTCGAGTTCCCGGCCCACGGCCATGACGGCCTCGAGTATCGAGCCGCAGCCGGGGAACGCCGCTCCGTGTGGGTTGCTCGCCTGCGCTCGTGCCGGTGGGCTGACCGGCTGAGCTCGTCCCCACCTCCGGCCGGAAGCGATGGCGAGATGGCCATAGCTTCCACGGTATCTCCGGCCGGGGGCCCGGCCTTTCCACTCAGCGGGCCATTGCCCCGTCCGGCCTCGCCTTGTGCTGCGGCGTACCGGTTTCGTCGTGGAGGTGCCGGACGTGGGCGTCCGGGCCGGGGAAGAACACGGTGGTACGACCGGTGTCGGACCAGCGCACGTCGTACGGTGGGGTGCCGTCCGGGTGGTGCAGGGCGATGACTTCGCCGTCACGGCCGGGCTTTCCGACGGTGGGGCCGCCCACGACGATCTGGTCGCCCACCTCGGCGTGGATCCCGTGCCCGTGGGCAGGTGAGTACGTGTTCATGGTCATGCCTTTCTGTGCAATGCGCCCCGCAGCAGCCGGACGGCGACGAATGCCGCGAGCGCTGCCGCGGTGGCGAGTCCTGTGCCGGCCCAGCCCACCGGCTGGGTGTTCAGCAGCGACTGCAGAGCGGGAACGTGCAGGGCGGCCATCGCGAGGAGGGCGGAGGCCGCCACGGAGGCGGGGAGGAAGAGGTTTCGGGTGGTGAGCAACCGGGCCCGCAGCCCCAGGGCCACGCCCAGCTGGGCCCCGAGCAGGGACAGGTCGTTGCGTCCGTACTGGGCCAGTCGGCGTTCGGCCTCGGCCTGCGTCAGCCCCGCCGGGGCTGAGGGCCCGACGGACGGCATCTCGATCGCGCGGCTGGTCATGGCGGGCTCATTCGGTGGGGACGGTGATCACTGGGCAGTGCGCGCGGTGCAGGAGGCCGTGGACGACGGATCCGATCCTCATGCCGGTGTATCCGCCGCGGCCGCGGCGGCCCACGACGACGGCCAGGGCGTGTTCGGCGGCCCGGGCCAGTTCCTCGACCGGGTGGCCGGTGAAGACCTCGTGCGTCACGTGCACGTCCGGGTACCTCTGGGAAAGGCCGGCGGTGGCCTCGGAGAGCAGGGTGCGCTGGGCCCGCAGCGCCACCTCCTCGTCGTCCAGCATGATCAGCGGCGGCTGCCACACGCAGATGACCCGCAGCGCCGCACCTCGAAGGTCGGCCTCGTCGAAGGCGAAGTCCAGCGCGGCAGTGGCGGACGCACTGCCGTCGATACCCGCGACGACGTAGGGCGGCTGCTGGCTGATGTGCTCGGCATCGCCCACAACGACGACCGGGCAATGGGCCTGGGCGGTGACGGGAACCACGAGCGAGCCGGCGCTGAAGAACTCGGCGGTGCGGCTCAGGTGCCGGGAGCCCAGCACGATCATGCGGGCTTCTCGCGCCGCGCGGCCCAGGACGGGGGCGGGGAAGCCGCCGAGCAGATCACCGGTGACGTTCACCTCGGGGTGGCGGTCACGCGCCCAGTTGCAGGCTTGTTCGAGTCTGTCGGATCCGACCTGCCGCAGGGCCGTCTGGCCGGGGGCGTCATCGACGTGATGGGCGTCGTGCTGGGACGGTACGGCGAGCACCAGGCGCAACGGGTGCCGGCGCCGTTGTGCCTCGTCGGAGGCCCAGGCCAGGGCAAGGTGCCAGTCCCTGTCCGGGTCGATGCCCACGACGATGTCACGGCTTCCTGCCGGGTGGCCGGTCATGACCGGCTCCCGAAGTCGCTGCCGGTCCGGGGGATGAGGAGGACGGGGCAGTGGGCGTGGTGCAGCAGGCTGTGCGTGGCCTTGCCCAGGTTGGGGGCGAGTCCGAGGGGCCCTGGGACCCGGCGGCCGCCCATGACGAGCAGGTCGGCGTGACGGGACGCCTCGACCAGGACACCGGCCACGGAGATGCTTTTCTCCGCATCGGCCTGCACCTCCAGGTCGGGGAACTCGCCGCGGACCACGTCCGTGACGGCCCGCAGACTCTCTGCGTGCCCGCCGGCGATCTCGTCGATGCCGTCGAGCATGCTGACGACCTCACCGACGGACTGGAGCACGTTCCACACGTGCAGCAGCCGCAGGGAGGCCTTGTGCAGCTCGGCTTCCTCGGCGGCGTACCGGGCGATCAGGAGGTCGTGTTCGTCCCGGATCGCCGTGAGGACCGTTCCGGTCTCCTCGGTCCCGTCGATGCCTCGGACGACGATGACGGGGGTCATGGCGATGGCCGCGGTTCCCAGCCCGACCGAGCCGAGCATGAGGGAGTTGAACCCGCCCAGGCCGCGGTTGCCCACCACGACCGTGCCGTGGAGTCCGCCGGCCCGGTGCAGGGTGTTGACGGCGTCCGCGCGGCTGAATTCGGTGGTCACGCTGAGGCCGGGGTGCTCAGCCGACACGGCCTTCGCCGTGTCGTCCAGGAGTGCCCGGCCGTTGACGCGGACCCGTTCGATGGTTTCCGCCGCCACATACAGGGCCCTGCCGTCGGTGTCGGCGCCGTAGACGATGTGCAGCGGACGGCCACGGCGTACAGCCTCCTTGGCCGCCCACAGGGCAGCGACGCGCGCCGACTGCGAGCCGTCCACGCCGACGGTGACCGAGCTGGTGTCCGGGGTGCGGAATGTGCCTTCCACGATTCCTCCCAACCGAGAAGCCGATGAGAGACACCACTCACGCTGGCACCATCGGCGCTTCGGGAAGAGGGCCGCCCGGGACCGCCGACAGGACCAAAGGTCCCCATCGCCGCGGCCTCGCACCTCGGGCCCTTACGGGCCCCCGGACGGGACCGTTCGGCCCTCGATCGCCGGCAGGCGCCGACGGATGGTGGGTGCACACCCGGCATCGGACATCAGCCTCGCGTGACACGGCGGAGCAGGAGGGCCTCATGAAGCACATCAAGGTGGCGGACCTGATGACCGACGAGGTCGTCTCCGTGGCCCCGGGCACCGGCTTTAAGGACGTCGCGAAGCTCCTCGCCCAGTACGACATCTCCGGAGTTCCTGTCCTGGACGACGAGGACCGCGTGGTGGGCATCGCTTCGCAGACAGACCTGCTGGCCCACACGGGCCCCGGCCCCCATACCTCCCAGCAGAGCACCACAGCGGCAGTGCCGCCCACAGCGGGCGACGTCATGTCCGCGCCCGCGGTCGCCGTCCGCGCCGAAGAGACAGCGGCTGGCGCCGCCCGGCTGATGACCCGCCGAGGTATCGAACGCCTCCCTGTCGTGGACGTGGAGGACCGGCTCGTCGGCATCGTCACCCGCCGGGACCTGCTCCGCATGTTCCTGCGCCCGGACTCCGAGATACGTCGGCGTGTCACGGGCGAGGTCCTCACGGAAGTGTTCGGTGTGCCGACCGGTGACGTCGACGTCCACGTGGTGGACGGCATCGTCACCCTGGCCGGCCAGGTCGAGCGCCGGAGTCAGCTCCCCGCACTCCTCAGCCTCGTCGAGCAACTCGACGGGGTCGTCGCGGTGGCATCGCGTGTCACCGCCCGCACGGACGACACGGCAACCACTCACGAGGACCAGGCCCGGCATGCGATGCCGTGGTGATGAGCACCTGACGGTACGAAGGGAACCGCAGCCATGAAGAACCACGTGACCGTCGGAGTCGATGGCTCCCCGGAGAGCCGGGCAGCGGCGCGTTGGGCGGCGCAGGAGGCTGTCTTGCGCCAGGTGCCGCTGCGGCTCGTGCACGCCGTCGACTGGCCCCTGGACCCGGTGTTCCCCGGCCTGGGCAGCCAGGACGTGGACCGCTGGGCGGACCAGGCTCTGACCGAAGCCGCGCAGGAACTGCGCGGGCGCCACCCTCACCTGGAGATCACGACCCGCTGCCTGACGGCCCGGCCGGCAGCCGCTCTGGCGGCCGAGGCCGCCGACGCCGGGCTTCTGGTCCTGGGATCACGCGGTCTGGGAGGCCTGGTCGGCTTCATCGTCGGCTCGGCGGCGATGTCCACCGTGGTCGCGACCGACACGCCGGTCGTCCTCGTTCGCGTCGCCGACAACCCGGACGGACCAGGCACCGGCACCAATGCCGAGATCGTCGTAGGCGTCGACATCCATGAAGCGTGCGACCGGGTACTCGCGTTCGCCTTCGAAGAGGCGGACCGACGCAACTGCCTGCTGCGGGCTGTCCACGGCTGGAAGATGCCGGCCGCCTACGGCTACGTCCCGTTCTTCGACCCGGACAACGAGCGGGACATCGGCAGGAGCGTCACACACATGGTGGACGACATGCTGCTGCCCTGGCAGCACAAGTTCCCCGACGTGAACGTCAGCCGCAACGTGTTCATGGGATCCGCGGGCGGGCATCTGGTCCAGGCCTCGCACGGCGCTGGACTCGTTGTCGTGGGACGCCATGTGCGCCGTTCCCCGCTCGGCGCGCACCTGGGATCGGTCGCCCACGCGGTCCTGCACCACGCAGCGGCCCCCGTGGCCGTCATTGCCCACGACTGAAGGAGTGGAAACCGGTGAACGGCCGTGCGGGGCACGCAGCAAGAGCGGAAAGAGTCCGCCCGCTTCTCGCGGAACCCGATTGTGCGGTGCACGGCGCTCGGCCGCTTCTCCGCATCCTCGCAAGGACCCTTTCCGCACTTCCATGAAACCACCCCCAGGCGGAGCCCACCAGGGCCGTCCGGACCCCTCGGGGCCCGGACGGCCCTACCCACGGACGGGTCGCCCTCCAGACCATCGCGAGTACCGGCCGACCCGCTGAGGAACGTCAACGCGCTCCCCTTCCTGGCCCAGGACGGACAGGTGGTCGGCGTCGCCTCCGAAGCCGACCTTCTCCGCCGGCGGCCCGCCGGTGGTGCGGCAACAGCCGTGCAGCCGATGACGAGCCCGGCCGTCACGACCCGACCCGAGTGGAGCGTGGTCCGTGAGGCCCGGGTCATGCTGCGGCACCGGGTCAAGCGGCTGTCGGTCGACGAGGAAGGCCGGAACACCTGGCGGCCCTGCCCCCGTGGGTGACTTCGGCTGGGCCAACCCCATACCGCATCGCGGCTGGGCCGTGTTCGAGAGGCGGCCACAGCCGGCTCTGCTGAGCTCCGAGGGGGACACGAGGGCCGACTGGTTGCGCGCCGGCCAGGCGATGGAGCGCGTCCTTGTGCAGTCAACCGCCGACGGCATTTGCCACCTCGATGACATCCCATCCCCTGGAATGGCCGGAGTTGCGCGCGACGGCCCGCGACCCGGTCGCGGCCATGGGACACGTGCAGAGATGGTCTTCCGCCTCGGCTACGGCCCCGCAGGCCCCGACACGCCCCGCCGCCCGTTGACCGAGGTTCTGGAAATCCGGGAGCAGACACCACCGGCGCCTACCGCGTTTCAATCCTTCCCGAGGGTAGCTGCGTGGTCGGGTACGGCGGTCTGCAGCTCCTTGGACGGACGCTGGTAGCCCGTGGACGGAGGCCTCGGCGGCAAGGTCAGCGACGGTACGGCCACGTCCGCGTAGGGAACCGAGGACAGCAAGTGGGCCATCATGTTGAGTCGCGCGCTGCGCTTGTCGTCGCTCTCGACCACGTACCACGGGGCATCGGCCGTGTCCGTGTGGACGAGCATGTCGTCCTTGGCCCTCGAGTACGCCTCCCAGCGGGTGAGGGACTCCAGATCCATCGGCGAGAGTTTCCACCGGCGCAGCGGGTCCTCCGCGCGGCGTCGGAACCGCTCCTCCTGCACCGCGTCGCTGACGGAGAACCAGTACTTGCGGAGCAAGATCCCGTCCTCGACCAGCATCCGCTCGAACATCGGGCACTGGCGTAGGAAGCGCTGGTGCTCGGCGGGCGTGCAGAACCCCATGACGTGCTCCACTCCGGCGCGGTTGTACCAGCTGCGGTCAAAGAGGACGATCTCTCCGGCGGCAGGCAGATGCTCGACGTACCGCTGGAAGTACCACTGAGTACGCTCCCGCCCAGTCGGTGTGGGCAGGGCTGCGATGCGTGCGACACGGGGGTTCAGGTGCTCGGCGACGCGCTTGATCGTGCCCCCCTTGCCCGCAGCGTCACGACCCTCGAAGACGACGACCAGGCGGGCACCTTCCACGCGCGTCCATTCCTGGAGCTTGACCAGCTCCGTCTGGAGCCGCAGCAGCTCTCTCTCGTATACCGCCTTCTTGAGACTCATCGCCGCCACCGTCCCTTTCGCCGTCCAGTGCTGCGATCAAGTCGGTCACGGCACCCGCCCGCGCGCAAGGTTGCCTCGCGTGTCGCACGGGTATGTCGAGACGCCGGCGTGGGCCTCACCGTCAGCTCTCACAGGGCGTTCGTTCCCCCGTCCGCAGTGACCGCGGTGGATGCCCCCTCGGGCTCGGCCGCGCCGATACGCTGACTCCGGACGGGGCGGGCAGCGAAGGGGAATCACGTGGGTGTGGGGGATCCGTTGACGCAAGTGCCGCGGATGCGGCTGGACGAGCTGCTCGACGAGCTCCAAGTACGCATCGACGCCGTGCGCGGCACCCGGGACCGGGTGCACAGCCTGCTGGAGGCCGTCGTCTCGGTGGGCCGGGAGCTGGATCTGGCCCAGGTGCTGCGGCGGATCGTGGAAGCCGCGGCACTGCTCGTCGACGCCGAGTACGGGGCGCTGGGGGTCATCGGTCCCGACGGCCTCACGCTGTCGCAGTTCCTGACCGTGGGGCTCACTGAGGAAGCCATTGCCGAAATCGGTCCCCTGCCGGCTGGTCACGGTCTGCTCGGAGAGGTCATCCACCACCCGGAGCCATTGCGTCTCACCGATCTCGGCGCTCACTCGTCGTCGTACGGGTTTCCTCCGCACCACCCGCCCATGCGCACGTTCCTCGGCGTACCGATTCGGGTGCGGGACGAGGTGTTCGGGAACCTCTATCTGACCGACAAGCGGGGTGGGGTCGATTTCGACACCGAGGACGAGACGGTGATCTCCACCCTCTCGGTGGCGGCGGGTGTGGCGATCGACAACGCCCGGCTCTACGAAGGGGCGCAGCGCCAGCAGCGGTGGCTGAAGGCCAATGCGGAAATCACCGAGAGCCTGCTGTCGGGCAGTTCTCGTCCGGCGGTGCTGGAGCTCATCGCTTTGCGGGCCCAGGAGATCACGGGGGCCCGGATCGCGGACATCTCCATGCCGGTTCCCGCTGCCGAAGGGCTGTTCGTGGAGTTCGCGGCCGGTGCGGACAGCAAAGCCAGGCGGGGACTCGTCGTCCCCATCGCGGGAACCCTCTCAGGGACGGCTCACCAGACCGGGCAACCCGTCACGGTCGTGCACGCCTCGGAGGACGACCGCTACCCGGACGATGCCCAGACACAGAGCGGGCTGGGCCCCGCCGTCGCGGTCCCGCTGGGCACCGCCGGCGGCGCCAGCAGGGGCGTACTGCTGCTCGCTCGTCCGGTCGGCGAGCCCGTCTTCGGCGAGAACGAGCTCGTGCCTCTCGTCGCCTTCGCGGGGCAGGCGGCGATCGCCTTGGAGCTGGCGGAGCGGCGCAGGGACGCCGAGCAGATAGCGCTGCTGGAGGAGCGCGACCGTATCGCACGTGACTTGCACGACCTGGCCATCCAGCGGCTCTTCGCCACCGGCATGACCCTCCAGAGCGCCGCACGGCTCGTCGAGCACGAAGGGGCCGCCGAGCGCGTCAGCCGTGCGGTCGACGACCTGGACGAGACGATCAAGATCATCCGTTCGACGATCTTCGGTCTGCGCACCAAGGACCGCGAGAGCGGGCCGGGTCTGCGGGCCCGCGCCGCCCGGGCCGTCGGCGACGCGGCCACCACCCTGGGCCATCCGCCGCGCCTGAGCATGGAGGGTCTGCTCGACACGGACGTGCCGTCCGAGGTCGCCGACCACGTCATGGCGGCGCTGGGGGAGCTCGTGAGCAACGCCGCGCGCCACGCGGGGGCGACCCGGGTCGCTGTGGCCCTCAAGGCGGAACCGGGCGAGATCGTGCTGACGGTCTCCGACAACGGCAGGGGCATCCCGGCCCAGGGCCGCAGAAGCGGTCTGCGTAACCTCGACGACCGGGCACAGAGCCTGGGCGGGTCCTTCACCGTGGACGCCCCCGACGAGGGGGGCAGCCGGTTCGTCTGGAGGGTGCCGCTCCCCACCGGGAGCTGACGGCACCGACGCGATCACCCCCGGCCAGCCGCCTCCGGCAGCGTCCGCTCCGCCTCCAGCCGGAATCCGGTGACGAGGTCGGGTCGGATCCGCAGGGCGCCGGTCATGGGCTGTCTCACCCACGGACTCAGCAGGGAAGCGAACCGGGCCCCCTCGTCGGCGTCGGCCACTGGGCACGCGTAGCCGGTGACGACGACGCTCCAGCCGAGGTGGGTGACGGGAGAACCAGGGCCGAACGGTCCCGACCCGGGAACAGACTTCGGCTACCGCCGTGGTCAGGCCGCCGCGAGCCCCAGCTCGCGGTCGGCGCCGAGCACCCGCATCGACTTGACCACCAGAGGCGGCACGCCACACAGCCGGAGCCTGGTTCCGGCCAAGCGGCAGCGGTGGTGCACACGCATGAAGAGGTCGATGCCCGAGCTGTCGCAGAATGAGATCCCGGACAGGTCCAGGACGAGGCTGTGTTGACCGGATGCGGCGAGTTCGGTGAGGCGTGGCTCCACCTTCCGTGCCGTGTGGAAGTCGAGTTCTCCTGCCAAGGTGACGCGCAGATCGTCGTCATTCGTCACCGCGGCCTTCAGGTCGATCAAGGTGGTTGTCATGGAACCTCCACGCTGCGTGCGGCTCTGCAGCCGAGCCGCGCCTTTCCCCGTGCGGCACCAGCTCACCGGAATCAGACCGGTCCCCGGAAGGCCCACATGCCCTTCGGGGAGGGCCGAAGGTCCCTTGTCCCATGGCGCCTCCCCCGCGGGGAAACGGGTGGATGAGGGCCTATCGGCCCTGTCCGTTCGGCCCCTTCGGCAGGCAGGATGCTGGAGTTCGTGCGCCCCGGACGGACCCAGTCGAAGGAGTTGCGTCATGACCGACAGCGGTGCTCCGGCCCCCGCCAAGACGCCGATCACGGTCTTCCTCCTCGACGACCATGAGGTCGTGCGCCGCGGGGTGCACGATCTGCTTGACGCGGAGCCCGACTTGAAAGTGGTCGGTGAGGCGGGCACGGCGGAACAGGCCCTGGTCCGCATCCCCGCGCTGCGCCCCCAGGTGGCGATCCTGGACGTACGGCTCCAGGACGGCGACGGGGTGAGCGTGTGCCGTGAGCTGCGCTCGCGGATGCCCGAACTGGCGTGCCTGATGCTCACCTCGTTTGATGACGAGGAGGCCCTGCTGGACGCGGTGATGGCGGGTGCCTCCGGATACGTGCTGAAGCAGATCACCGGCACCGACCTGGTCACCGCTGTCCGCACGGTCGCGGCCGGCCAGTCCATGCTCGATCCCGGAGCCACGACCCGGCTGATGGCCCGCATGCGCGGTGACGTGCCCAAGGAGGAGCAGGTCCCCGGTCTCCCCGGATTCACCGACCGGGAGAAGGAGATCCTCGTCCTGGTCAGCGAGGGGCTCACCAACCGGGAGATCGGCAACCGCCTGTACCTCGCCGAGAAGACCGTCAAGAACATCATCTCGCGCCTGTTCACCAAGCTGGGTGTGGAGGGCCGCGTCCAAGCCGCCGTGATCGCCAGCCATACGCTGATCCCGCCGGGCCAGCGCCCCGTGCCGGCTGCCGAATAGTCGGAAGCCGGGCACGCCCTACAGTTGCGTGCCCGGCTCTCCCGCCTGCCCCGGGCCGGGTCAGGGGTGCGGGACCACCGCCACAGGACAGGTCGAGTGGTGCAGGACGGCATGGGCCACGGACCCGATGTGCGCCCCCATTGCCGACTCGCGGACCCGGCGGCCGACGACGAGCAGTTGCGCGTCGGACGCGGCGGCCAGCAGCACGTGGCCGCCAGTGCCCTGCTCCACGTGCGCGACGACTTCGACCTCCGGGTGCTTCACCCGCCACGGCTCCAGTGCCCGCTCCAGCGCGGCCTTCTCGTACGGCTCCAGGCCACCGAACTGGTCGGCGATCCACATCGACCCGGGGCTGTAACCGTAGACCGGAGGCAGGCTCCATGCGCGGACCGCACGGAGCGGCACCTTGCGTGCCGCGGCTGCCTCGAAGGCGACGCGCAGTACCTCGGAGGATTCCTGTACGCCGCCCTGCTGCCCGACGACGACCTCGCCCTCCTCCGGTACGGCGACCTGCCTGCCGTGCGCGGAGCGTACGGAGACGACGGGGCACTCCGCGGCGGCGATCACCTGCTGACCGTAGGAGCCCAGCAGGAAACCGACCAGCGCTCCGTGCCCGCGAGTCACGGTGAGGTCCAGTCCCGGGTACCGGTGGGTGAGCTCGCCCTCGACCTCCTTCAGGACATCGTCGGCGCGATGGGCTCCGGTGTCGCGGTCCTGGACGGGGAAGTCGACGCGAAGCCGCCGCGAGATCTGTTCCGGGCTCCATGCCGTCGCCCATCTTCTGTCCTGCCGGTGTGGCTTGTTCAGCCCCTTCCATAAGGGCGTCCCGGGTCCGGTGACAATCGTGCCGTCGCGACGACGGACACTCCCGGCGAGCCGTTCCTGCACGTACTCACGCAACCTGTCGTTGCCCGCGAGCTTGGCTGCCTTCGGGCGCTTCGCGGCCTGCTGCGCCTTCCACTGAGCGACCGTGGCCCGATACTCCTGCTTCCCGCTGCGGGTGGCGGCGTTGCGGCGCAACTCGCGCGAGATCGTCCCCGGGTCACGCCCGACCACGCGGGCGATCTCTCGCACGCCCTTGTCCTGGGCGCGCAGAATCGCGATCTCCTCGCGCTCCTCGAAGGACAGGTAGCGGCCGGTGGGCTCGGCCAGAGAGATCGGCTGCATGCCGCCGGCGTGACGGAACCACCGAGAGCCGACCGGCACCGAGACCCCGACCGCCAGCGACGCTTCAGCCGTCGTGATACCTGTAGCGATCAGCCGCCAGAACTGCCGCTGCACCACCCGCGACGGATCAGGCCGGCCAGGCGAACGCATCGCCGGCCTCAGCGCCCGGTCAGCACGCCACTGCCGCCGAAGACTCTCGGGCGCATCGCCGGTCTTCCTGCTCCAGTCCTCCGTAGCGATCTTGAACACCTCCGAAATCAAGGTGTTGCGACGACCGATTGAATCCGCCCTGGCTGACGCGGTCGGAGTGGAAGACGACCGTCCCTTCCGGTTGCCGCTGGTGGCAGGCGGCCTTGAGGGCGTCCGCGGCGAGGGAAGTGCCCAGGTGGTCGGAGGTGGCCCAGCCGACGATCCGCCGGGAGGCGATGTCGATCACGGTGGCCAGGTAAAGCCAGCCCTCGTTGGTCGGGATGTAGGTGATGTCGCCGCACCAGCGCGTGTCGATGGCCTCGTGGGGTCGGGCCGGAAGTCGCGTCGGACCAGGTCAGGTCGGGTCTGCGCATGGGGATCGGGGATGGTGGTCCGTTGTCCCCGCCTGTGGTGCCGGCCGGCGAGACCGGGGCCCACATGAGGCGGGCGACCCGGCGGCGGCCGCAGGAATGGCCGTAACGCAGGAGGGCGGCATGGACGCGTGGGGCTCCGTAGAGGCCGCGGGACTGCTTGTGGACCTCGGTGATCTGGGTGCTCAGCTCGGCGTCCCGGGCCGCCCGGGACCCCCGGGGGCAGGACTTCGGCGGGCGTAGTGGGCGGACTGGGAGACCTTCATCGGTTCACAGGCCCGTTTGACATCGTGACCTGCCTGCTTCTCCGCCTCGATGAACGGATCGACCGTCACCGGGTCCCCCTCGCGAAGAAATCCGTGGCCCGCTTGAGGATCTCGATGTCCTCCCGCAGACGGCGGTTCTCCCGCCGCAGTTCGGCGAGCTGGGCCAGCTCGTCGCGTTCCAGGTCCTTGGGCTGGTGGCTTTCGTCGGCCTGGGCCAGCCACAGCCTGACCGCGGTCTCGGTCAGGTCGAAGTCTTTGACGACCTCGGGCACGGACCGGTCACCTCGCAGGCACATCTCCACGATCTCGGCCTTGAAATCGGCCGTGAACTGCCGCCTGGACCGAGGCTTCTTCTTCGGTATGTTCTCCATCCTGGACATCCCTCCCCGGGCACGAGCCCAGATCTCGGATGTCCGCCAAACCGAAGCAACCCCAATCCGCCCATCACTCACGAGACGTACGCGCACGTGATGCCGGACGCCCCGGGGCGGCCGAGAGCCCTGATGGATTCGGTCTTCACACGCGAGACCGAACTGAGCCTTCCGCTCGAGTTCGAGGCCGTGGTCCAAGCGGCCTGATGCCCGGTCCTGCGACAGCGATGCGGTCGGCCCCGCCCCGGCCGCCGCATCAGCGGACGGGAGGCATCGGGGACCCGATCCGCCCAGGAATGACCGAGTTCAACGCTGCGTAGTCAGCACCGAACCAGCACGGGAGGGGTTGGCAGGGGTGCTGACGAGGGCTTTCGGGTCAGCACCGAACCAGCACGGGAGTCAGCACCGTACCGTCAAACCGTGCTGCAACGGGCATACTGACGTCCCCCTGGCGGGGTCCGTCAGTGCCCATGTCGAGCCGCGGCCGACTCGCAGGTGGTGGTTGCGCACGTGTGGGTACCGCCAAATATGGCGGCCCCTCACATATGCCCCTGACCTGCGCGTTCCTATGGTGTGGCGACACGGAATCGTCCCCGCCCCCAGTCCGGAAGTGGTACTCATGGCCGCCCCCGCCACACCGTCAGCAACCCCCGGCAACATCAGGAGAGTCGTCGCCGCCAGCCTCGTCGGGACCACCATCGAGTGGTACGACTTCTTCCTCTACGGCTCCGCCGCCGCCCTCGTCTTCAACAAGCTGTTCTTCCCCAGCAGCGAACCGCTGGTCGGCACCCTCCTCGCCTTCCTCACCTACGCCATCGGCTTCGCGGCCCGCCCCCTCGGCGGCGTGGTCTTCGGACACTACGGCGACAAGATCGGCCGCAAGAGGCTCCTCATCCTCAGCCTCCTCATGATGGGCGGCGCCACCTTCGCCATGGGCCTGCTGCCCACCCACGCGAGCATCGGCGTCGGCGCGCCGGTCCTGCTCACCCTGCTGCGCCTCATCCAGGGCTTCGCCCTCGGCGGTGAATGGGGCGGCGCGGTCCTGCTCGTGTCCGAGCACGGGGACGACAAGAGCCGTGGCTTCTGGGCCTCTTGGCCGCAGGCCGGTGCCCCCGGCGGGAACCTGCTCGCCACCGGTGTCCTCGCGCTGCTCGCCGCCGTCCAGTCCGACGAAGCCTTCCTGGCCTGGGGCTGGCGCATTCCCTTCCTGCTCTCCGGCGTCCTCGTCGTGGTCGGACTGTGGATCCGGGTGTCGGTCGCAGAGTCGCCCGTCTTCCTCGAAGCGCAGGCCAGGGCAGCCGAACAGGCCGCCGCCGGCGCCAAGGAGAAGCTCCCCGTCGCCGAGGTGTTCCGTACCAACTGGCGCGGGGTCCTCACCGCGATCGGGACCCGCCTCGGCGAGAACATCTCGTACTACATCCTCACCGCGTTCCTCCTCGTCTACGTCACCACCCACCTCGGACTGTCGAAGAGCAATGGGCTGAACGCCGTCCTCATCGGCTCCGCCGTCCACTTCGTCACCATCCCGGCCTGGGGCGCGCTCTCCGACCGCATCGGCCGCCGCCCGGTCACCCTGATCGGCTCGGTCGGCATGATCGGATGGGCCTTCGCCTTCTTCGCGATGCTGGACACCAAGTCGTTCCCGGCGATAGCCGCCGCGGTCACGGTCGGACTGCTCTTCCACGGCGCCATGTACGGCCCCCAGGCGGCCTTCATCTCCGAGATGTTCGACACCACCGTCCGCTACTCCGGCGCCTCCATGGGCTCCCAGCTCGCCTCGATCATCGGCGGTGCCCTCGCCCCGATCGTCGCCGTCGAACTCCTCAAGGACTACGGCGCGTCCCTGCCCGTCTCGCTCTACCTGGCGGCCGCGGTCGTCATCACCACGCTGACCGTCCTCGTCGCGAAGGAGACCCGGGGGCGCGACCTGGCCCGGAACCACACCCCGGCCGGCGCCGCCATCCCCGGCGCGCGCCAGATCGACCACCGATCGGCCTCCGCCGCCGGATGAGTCGCCCCACCGGCCCCGCGTCCGCGGCTGAGTCCGCGTCCGACTCCGACTCCGCGTCCGCGTTCGCGTCCGCGTTCGCGTCCGCGTCCGAGGACGGCGGATACGGGGCCGGTGCCGTCCGACCGCATACGACCACGGAGAACACCCCATGCCCAGCACCGTGAAGGATCCCGGCACCGGGCAGCAGCCGTGGACCGCCCTGCGACAGCTCCTGGACCTCCTCGCGCAGGGCGCGCCGCCCGAGCACTTCACCCGCCCCGCCGAAGAGGCCGTGGGTGCAGGCCCGGATGCGGCCGAGGCGATCGCCGACGCGACGCGGGTGGCCCTGCGGATCCGCAGCACCCTCAGCCAGCACCGGCGCCGCGAGGCCGAACTCGCGGCCCTCTTCGACACCGCAGGAGACCTCGCCGCCCTCAGGGACCTGGACGCCGTCCTGAGGGCGATCACCCACCGGGCCAAACTCCTCCTGGGCACGGACGTCACGTACCTCTCCCTCAACGACGACGAAGCCGGAGACACCTACATGCGGGTCACCGACGGCTGCGTCTCCGCCGCGTTCCAGCGGGTACGACTGGGCATGGGGGAGGGGCTCGGCGGTCTCGTCGCCGAATCGGCCCGCCCCTACACCACCGGCGACTACCGCGACGACACCCGCTTCAAGCACACCGGCCCGATCGACAGCGCGGTCATCGAAGAGGGCCTGCACGCCATCCTCGGCGTACCGCTGCGCCTGGGCACACGGGTGATCGGCGTCCTCTACGCCGCGGACCGCACCTCCCGCACCTTCGGCCCGGACGAAGTCGCGCTCCTGTCCTCGCTGGCCGACCACGCCGCCATCGCCATCGACAGCGCCCGCCTGATGGACGAGACGCGCACGGCCCTGGTCGACCTCAACGCGGCCTCGCAGACCATCGAGGCGCACAGCGAAGCCGTACGACGTGCCGAGGAGGCCCACGACCGACTCACCGACCTCGTCCTGCGGGGCGGAGGCATCACCGACGTCGCCACCGCCATCGGCGGCATCCTCGGAGGCGGCACCCTCATCCACGACGCGGACGGAGCCGAACTGGCCCGGGCGGGCGCCGAAACGCGGCTGCCGCCCCCGCAGGCGGTGGCCGCCTCGCGGGCCGGCGGGCGCGCCGTACCCGTGGACGGCACCTGGGTCTGTGCCGTACTCGCCGGCCACGAACTCCTCGGCAGCATCGCCCTCACGGGCCGGCCCGACCTGGGGGAGGCCGACCGACGCCTCTTCGAACGCGCCGCTGTCGTGACGGCCCTGCTCCTGCTGCTGCGCCGGTCCGTCGCGGAGACCGAGGACCGCATCCGCGGCGAACTCCTGGGGGACCTCCTCACCCGGGCCGCGGACCCGGGCACCCTCTCGGCCCGTGCACGGCGGCTCAAGGTGGACCTGGGTCATCCGCACACGGTCTTCGTCCTGCACGCGCCCGCCGTTCCCCGGCCCCGACTCCTGGCCGTGGCCGCCCGTACCGCGCAGGCCCGGCACGGACTGGCCGGCACGCACCGCGAGGAGGTGGTCCTCGTGTGCCCCTCCGACACCCCGAGCGCCTGCGCCGCGCGGCTGGCGGACGAACTGGGCGCGGCCGTCGCCGCGCCGGTCACGGTCGCCGCCGCGGGGCCGGTCGCCGGGCCCGAGGGTTTCTCCGACGCCCATGCGGAGGCCCTGCGCTGCCTGTCCGCCCTCAGGGCCCTCGGCCACGAGGGGAGCGGAGCCGCACTGGCCGACCTCGGGTTCGTCGGCGTACTCCTCGGGGACCGGGCCGACCTGCGCGGCTACGTCCGCCAGACGCTCGGCCCGCTGCTCGACTACGACGCCCGACGCGGCACCGACCTCCTGCACACCCTCCGGGTGTACTTCGCCGCCGGGATGAACCAGACGAAGGCGCGCGAGGCACTGCACGTCCACATCAATACCGTCGTCCAGCGTCTGGACCGCATCGGGCAGCTGCTGGGCCGTGACTGGCAGCGCCCCGAGAAGGCGCTCGAACTCCAGATGGCCCTGCGTATCGCCCAGGTGTCGTGCACTCCCGACGAGAGTGCCTTCGAGAGTGCCTTGGGTGACGTGCGCTGATTTGCCTAAAAGCTTTAGGGAAATCCATACTCCTCTTAGGTTGATGGAGGAGGCGTGATGGTGGGACGGGCAGGATTGACCGCGGAGCGGCTGGTGCGCGCCGGGGCCGAGCTGGCGGACGAGATCGGTTTCGAGCGGGTGACCCTGTCGGAACTCGCCCGGCGCTTCGACGTGAAGGTGGCGAGTCTGTACTCCCACCTGAAGAACTCCCACGACCTGAAGACCCGGATCGCCCTGCTCGCCCTGGAGGAAATGGCCGACCAGGCCGCCGACGCCGTGGCCGGGCGGTCGGGGAAGGACGCGCTCGCCGCGTACGCGGGCGTCTTCCGCGACTACGCCCGCCGGCACCCCGGCCGGTACGCCTCGACCCAGTTCCCGCTCGACACGGAGACCGCCCTGGCCGGCGCCGGCGTACGGCACGCGCGCATGACCCGCGCCATCCTGCGCGGCTACGACCTGGTGGAACCGGAGGAGACCCACGCCGTCCGGCTGCTCGGCAGCCTCTTCCACGGCTACGTCAGCCTCGAGAACGCCGGCGGCTTCAGCCACAGCGCCCCCGACAGCCAGGAGAGCTGGGAGCGGGCCGTCGACGCCCTCGACTCCCTGCTGCGCAACTGGCCCACCCCCTGAGCAGGAGCAGACGATGACCACCGAACCCACCTGGACCACCACCTCGATCACCGCCGGGCTGCTGCGCGGCGCCATCGAGCTGGAGCGCACCGCGCACGGACTCCTGCCGCACCGGCTGCCGCCCCGGGCCCGCGCCCAGTCCACCGACGGACAGTTGGCCATGGCCGAGGCCCAGCCCTCCGGAGTGCGGCTGGCCTTCCGTACGACGGCCACAGCCGTCGAGCTGGAAACCCTGCCCACCAAGCGCGTCTACGCCGGCGCCCCGCCCCGACCGGACGGCGTGTACGACCTGCTCGTCGACGGCCGGCTCGCCGCGCAGGGCACCTGCGCCGGCGGCAACACCCTCGCCATCGACACGAGTGACTGGAGCACCGAATTCCGCCCCGGCGCACCGTCCGCGGTCCGTTTCACCGGACTGCCCGGCCACGCCAAGGAAGTGGAGATCTGGCTGCCCCACGACGAGACCACCGAGGTGGTCGCCCTGCGCACCGACGCCCCCGTGGAGCCGCTGCCCGACCGCGGCCGGCCGGTCTGGCTGCACCACGGCAGCTCGATCAGCCAGGGCTCCAACGCCACGAGCCCCAGCGCGATCTGGCCCGCGCGCGCCGGAGCACTCGCGGGCGCCGAACTGGTCAACCTGGGCTTCGGCGGCAGTGCGCTGCTCGACCCGTTCACCGCCCGCACGATGCGCGACACCCCGGCCGACCTGATCAGCGTCAAGGTGGGCATCAACCTGGTCAACCTCGACCTGATGCGGCTGCGGGCCTTCGGTCCCGCCGTGCACGGCTTCCTCGACACGATCCGCGAGGGTCATCCCACCACGCCGCTGCTCGTCGTCTCCCCGATCCTGTGTCCGATGCACGAGGACACCCCGGGCCCGACCGCCGTCGATCCGTCCACCCTCGCCGCCGGGCAGTTGAGGTTCCGGGCGACCGGCGATCCGGCGGAGGTGGCCGGCGGGAAGCTGACCCTCGGCGTCATCCGGACCGAGCTGGACCGGATCGTGCGCGAGCGGTCCGCCGACGACCCGAACCTGTACCACCTCGACGGACGGGAGCTGTACGGAGCCCCGGACGCGGCCGAACTGCCGCTGCCCGACAACCTCCACCCGGACACCGCGACGCACGCCCTCATCGCCGAACGCTTCGCGAAGCTGGCCTTCGCCGCGAACGGGCCGTTCTCCGCTCGCCGCTGATCGTGGTGGAGTCGAGAACACGCCGTCACCAAGCTGTGAAACTCCGGCGGGACGCTGGTGCTCAGGCCAGCGCACCTCGCGCCTCTCACCCGGGGGAACTCATGAGCACCGTCCGCAGAACCGCCGTCCTCCTCGCCTCCGCGTCCGCCCTCGCCGCGCTGACCGCCTGCGGGCCCACCGGGGACGACGCTGCGGGCGGGGCCACCACGCCGCCGGCGAGCCCGACCCAGACCGCGACGCCGCCGGTGAGCCCGACGAAGGCCGCGACCCCGACCCCGACCAAGCCGAATCCGAAGCCGAAGCCGGCGACGTCCACCGACCCCGACTACGACGTCTTTCCGTGCAGCACGTTCGACGTGAAGTTCACCGCGAGCCTGGCGGACCCGACGAGCAGCAGCTACCTGCTGAAGGTCACCAACAAGGGCACCAAGGCCTGCAAGGTGCTCGGCCACCCGATCGTGACCTTCGGAGACCTGGACGGCCACGCCACCGAGCGGGGCAAGGCCCCCGCGATCGAGGCGGCGATCCGGCTCGCCCCGGGTGAGACCGCGTACGCGGGGCTCATGGGCGGCGCCAACGACGGCAAGGGCAAGACCGTGAACGAGATCGCGATGACCATGAGCACTGAATCCGACCTCAAGCAGACGCCCCTCAAGGCCTCCACCCCGGGTCTGTACGTCTCGCCCGACAAGAACTCCGTGACCGCCTGGATGAACAACGCGGAAGACGCGCTCAGCCTGTAGTGCGGGTTCGGGGCTGCCTCCTCCCGGCTTACGGCCTGATGTCGTAGAGCAGGTGGAACGGATCCTCCTGCGTGGACCGGGCCACGCTGGTGCATCCCGCCTCGGTGCACGGTTCGCGTACGACCGCCTCGGGCATGCCGCATGTCCCGAGGGCGGCGCCGCCGTTCGCGAGGGAAGTCGCCATGCATCGACATGCTCCCCGGCCCCAAGGCCGGGAATTCCCGTCTGCTCCCACCGCATGGGGGTTCGCTTCGGGCGGGTTCCTGTTTCATCGCGCTGTGCCGGGACGAGTCCTCGTCTTACCCGCGCTCCGCAGGCTGTCACGGCCGGTCCGGCCGCCTTGGCGACGTTGACCGCCTCGTCCCACGCGCCCTGCCCCGCCACGGTGTTCCTCCCGGCCGTCGAGTGCGATCACGGGGTGTGACCGGCCGGGCAAGCGAAGCGCCGGGCCGCTCCCTCGCGCCACCCGAGCCGGGTTCTCACCCGATCCGCGTACGGGGTGGACCGGGGGCGTGGGAGCGGGAGGCCTCATGGCCCCCGTCTGCGGGTCTTTCGTCCAGAGCCTGCCTTTTGTAATGGCCAAAGGGTGATCTGATCTATTACCGTTGGGTGGGAGAACCTCGGACACCCGGCAAGGAGCTGCAGCAGCATGTGGAAGTGTGAACAGGTCGTCGGTGGCGAACTCGACGTGGCGGAAGCGGCCGCGCTCTACCGGGCGTCCACTCTCGCCGAGCGCCGTCCGGTGGAGGACACGCAGCGCTTCGCGCGGATGCTCGCCGGCGCCAACCTCGTCATCGTCGCCCGGGACGAGGAGGGCCACCTCATCGGCATCTCCCGCGCCATCACCGACGGCGTCTACTCCACCTACCTCAGCGACCTCGCGGTCGACGCGGCCTACCAGGGCAGGGGAGTGGGGCGCGACCTGATCCGAGCCACCCGTGAGGCCGCTCCGGAAGCCAAGCTGATCCTGCTGGCGGCCCCCGCGGCCGTGGACTACTACCCGCACGTCGGGTTCACCGCCCACGGCTCCGCCTGGACGATGCCCGGCCCGGCCGCTTCGGCCTGACCGTCCGAGCCCTCGCGCCGCGAGCCCGGCGTCGTCTTCGTGCCCCGCGCCGCCTGCGGCCCCGTCCCGGGGACCGGAAGCGCCCCGGGGCCGTGACATTTGTACTGCCGGCGTCCGTACATGCGCATCTGCCGGAGAGGCCGTCACGCTCCGTAGCGTGGTGGACATGACGCAGACGACCAAGACACCGAGAACCGAAGCCGGTTCACCGGCGGGAGCGCAGCCCGCGATCCGCTTCCGGGGCGCCGGCAAATCCTTCGGCCCCGTCCACGCCGTCACCGGTGTCGACCTCGACGTGCGGCGCGGTGAGACGGTCGCGCTGCTGGGCCGGAACGGCGCGGGGAAGTCCACCACCATCGGCCTCCTGCTCGGCCTGGACGAACCCGACGCGGGCGTCGTCAGCCTCTTCGGTGGGACCCCCGAACAGGCGGTACGGGCCGGGCGGGTGGGCGCGATGCTCCAGGAGGGGCGCGCCGTCCCGCGGATCACCGTACGGGAGCTCGTGGCTTTCGTGGCCCGTACCCACCCGGCGCCTATGCCCGTCGCCGAAGCGCTGGAACTCGCCGGGCTCACCGCTCTCGCCGGCCGCCGGGTCGACAGGCTCTCCGGGGGTCAGGCCCAGCGCGTCCGTTTCGCCGTCGCCCTCGCGGGGAACCCGGAGCTGATCGTGCTCGACGAGCCGACCGCCGCCCTCGACGTCGAGGCGCGTCGCACCTTCTGGGAATCCATGCGGGGTTATGCCCGGCGCGGCAACACCGTCCTGTTCTCCACCCACTACCTGGAGGAGGCGGACGCCCACGCCGACCGGATCGTCGTCCTCCACCGGGGCCGGATCGTCGCCGACGGCACGGGCGAGCAGCTGCGGCGCACCGCCGGCTGCGGCTCGCTGGTCTCCTTCGACCTGGGCGGCGGTTCCTCCGCCTTCCTCGGGGGTCTGCCGGGGGTGTCCGGCGTGGAGATACGCGGCGACCGCGCCCGGCTTCGTACGCAGGACCCGGACGCCACCGTCACCGCCCTCGCCGGACTCGGCGCCCTGCGTCGCGTCGAGGTCACCGCGCCCTCCCTGGAGGACGCCTTCCTCGCCCTTACCGGCGAAGCCGCCACCGAGGTCCCCTCCGCCGCCATATCCGCATCCGTATCCGCATCCGGATCGGCTTCCGCTTCCGCTGTCGAGGAGAAGGCCCGATGATCACCGCCTATGTCCGGCTGGAGGTCCGCCGTACCCTGCGCGACACCGGCTTCGTCGTTTTCGGCATCGGCATGCCCGTGCTGATGTACCTGCTCTTCACCAACCTGGGCAGTACCGAGGGCGAGTGGAAGACCGCCTCCATGGTGGCCATGGCCGCGTACGGTGCCCTGGGCGCGGCCCTGTCGACCGGGACCGGCGTCGCCGAGGACAAGGGCGTGGGCTGGCTGCGCCAGCTGCGCGTCACCCCGATGTCCCCGCGCCAGGTGGTGGCCGGGCGGGCGCTGACCGGGTCGGTGATCGTGCTGCCCGCCATCGCCGTGGTGCTCGCCGCGGGCGCGCTCGTCAACGGGGTCCGGCTGGAGGTCTGGCAGTGGGCCGCCGTCACCCTCGTGCTCTGGCTCGGCGCGCTCCCCTTCACGCTGCTCGGCATCGGGAACGGCTACCGGCTCACCGCACAGACCACCGGCCTGGTCAACGTGGGCTGCAGCCTCGCGCTCTCCGTGGCGGGTGGGCTCTGGTTCCCCGTCGAGCTCTTCCCGGACTGGATGCGCTCCCTGTCCGAGTTCACGCCGACCCGCCGCTTCGCCGAGATCGGCCAGTCCCTGGCGGCCGGAGCGGCACCCGGGCTCGCCGCCGTCGCCGTCATCGCCGTGTGGGCCCTGCTGTTCGGCTCGTACGCGGTTCTCTCGTACCGTCGGTCCGCGAGGACGGTCTAGGACATGGAACGGGGAACCGGAATGGGCGGCAAGCGGGGGATCGTGTGGGAGCGGCGGCCCGATTGGCAGGCTCGCATGTCCGAATGGCGGGCCGCGGAGCACAAGCGCAGGACGGGTGCGGAGTCGTCCGGGGAGGACCACGGCCCCGACCGGGGCTGCGGCGGTGGCAACGACCCGGGGTCGGCGCGCGGGCCGAGGGCCTTCACCCTCCTGCCCTGGCTGCTCCTCGGCATGGGTGCCGTCTCCAACGTCATCCACGGCGAGACCCCGAACCCCTGGGTGGGCGCCCTGGGTCTGCTGACCTTCAACTCCCTCTACATCACCCTGGTGTTCCGCGCCTTCCACGAACGGGCCCGGGAGGCGGCCGGCACCCGCTGGTGCCTGGTCGGGCTGGGGCTCGTGACCTGCGCGCTCGCCCTCGCGTACGGGGACAACTGGCTGCTGTTCTTCCCGCTGCTGGGCCTGGCCACCGGGGCGGTGCTTCGCGGCCGCCTGCTCGGCCGGGCGATGGTCGGGATAACGGCACTGGCCGCGGCGGTCTCGGCGCTGCACGAGGGCTGGGACGCCATCGGTATCGTCTACGGAACTCTTCTCTCCGGGATGGTCACCGGGGCCATCCTGGGCCTCGCCGAGACGGTGCGGGAACTGCGTGACACGCGTCAGGAGCTGGCCAGGGCCGCCGTGGACCAAGAGCGGCTGCGCTTCGCCCGGGACCTCCACGACCTGCTCGGCCACACCTTGTCGGTGATCGTCGTCAAGTCCGAGGCGGCCCGTCGGATAGCTCCCCGCGACATGGAGGCCGCCCTCGAACAGGTCCGCGACATCGAGTCGGTGGGCCGCCAGGCGCTGACCGAGATCCGCGAGGCCGTCACCGGTTACCGCGAGTCGAGCCTCGCGGCCGAACTCGACCGTGCCCGTGGGGTGCTGACCGCCGCCGGCATCGAGCCCGTCGTACGGCAGTCCGGCCCCCCGCTGCCCCCGCAGGCGGCGGCGCTGCTGGGCTGGGTGGTGCGCGAGGCCGTCACCAACGTCATCCGGCACAGCGGCGCGGCCACCTGCGAGATCGACGTGCACGGCGGCGCGGAACGGGCCGACCTGGTGATCACGGACGACGGGGACGGCGTAGGCTCGACCCCTCCGGGCAGCGGACTGACCGGACTCGCCGAACGCCTCGCCGCGGCGGGCGGCACCCTGAGCAGCGGCCCGGCGCCGGGCCGGGGCTTCCGGGTCACCGCCGGACTCCCGGTCGAGACGGCCGAGGAAGCGAACGAGGGGGGCCGATGATCAGGATCCTGCTGGCCGAGGACCAGGGCATGATGCGCAGCGCACTGGCCCTGCTGCTCGGGCTGGAGGAGGACATCGAGGTCGTGGCGCAGGTCGCCGCCGGGGACGCGATCGTGCCCGCGGCGCTGGAGGCCCGGCCCGACGTGGCCCTGCTCGACATCGAACTCCCCGGCCGCAGCGGCCTCGACGCGGCCGCCGAACTGCGCACCGCGTGCCCGGAGTGCCGGGTGCTGATCCTGACCACCTTCGGCCGGCCCGGTTACCTGCGCCGGGCGATGGAAGCCGGTGCCGCGGGGTTCCTGGTCAAGGACGGGCCGGTCGAGGAACTGGCCGCCGCGGTACGCCGCGTGCTCGCCGGGGAGACCGTGATCGACCCCTCGCTCGCGGCCGCCGCGCTGAGCGCCGGACCCAGCCCGCTGACCCCGCGCGAAGTCGACGTACTGAACGCCGCCGTCGACGGGGCGACCGTCGCCGACATCGCGGCGAAGGTGTACCTGTCGGAGTCGACGGTGCGCAACTACCTGTCGTCGGCCATCGGCAAGACCGGCACCCGCAACCGGATGGAAGCCGTCCGAGCGGCGCGCCGCCAGGGTTGGCTCTGACGGATCACACCCCGTCCCGGCCCGGGCTGGCCTCGCCCTTCCGGCCCCAGGTCGTGAGCATCCCCGGGGACAGGCCGGTGCACTCGGGGGAGTCCAGGTAGCGCACGGCCTCGTCGAGGCCGGCGTCGTCGATCAGGCCCGTTGCCGTCATCGCCGCTCGGGCCCGGTCCCAGGTGTCGGCCCAGAACCGGCTGATCGGGCTCCCCGGTAGGAGCGGCGGTACGTGGATCTCGGCCGCCACCGACTCCAGCCCGGCGGCCCGCAGCAGCTCGGGGCGGCGGGGCACCTGGGAGACGTCCGTCCCGATGGTGTCGCGCAGCCCCTGCCACATGGCCCGCATGGCGCGGGTGTACGGGGTCGAGGGCGCCGAGTCCGTGGTCAGGTCGACCGCGTCGCTGATCACCAGGACCCCGCCCGGGGCGAGCAGCCCGGCGAGCCGGGAGACCAGCTGCCCCGCGGACGGCAGGTGCATGAGCACGAACCGGGCGTGGACCAGTCGGAACGGCCCGGGGGAGAAGTCCTCGGAGGTGATGTCCGCCTGGAGGGTGCTCAGCCCCGGGACGGGGTGCGCGGCGAGGAACCGTACGTCGCGGTCCACCGCGAGGACCCCGTCCACTCCCGCCTCGTCGAGCAGTCGGCGTGCCACCGTGCCCGTACCCGCGCCCACCTCCAGGCAGCTCCAGCCGGGCCCCACGCCGAGCTGCCGCAACCGGTCCATGGTCGTCTCGTCGTAGACGAGGGCGCCGAGATCGATGCGTTCGTCCTCGCCGCGTTCCTCGGGACGGAAGACCCGCTCACCGTAACGGCCCTCGTTCCGGGGCCCTGTACCGGCCATGTCGCCATTGTGACAAGAGCGGACGGATGCCACATGTCGTGGGCGCTGTGCCTTTTCCATTCGTGCTTCTAGTTGCCGACTTGGAAAGTAGAAGTCATTCTGGATAGGAGATCGGGCGGTCGGGAGACGACCGCACCACGGAGGGGGACGGGCATGGACGGAACGGGAAGCACCGCCGGGGCGTTGGGGCGGGCGTCCGAGTTGGAGAAGGCGGCGCTCCGGCGCAGCGGCTGGTACGGGCGCTACCTCGCGGTGTTCGGCGGCAGCCAGCTGTTCCTGGTGCCGATGGCCCTGCTCTGGCGGGGGCCCGCCGCGGGCGCCGCGTTCGCCATGGCGCAGGCGCTGATCGTCGGCGGGCTGAGCCTGTACGCGGCCCGGCAGCGCGTCATGCGGCGCGGCTTCGGGATCCTGCACGGACTGGTCATCGGAACCTGGGGCCTGCTCTTCGCCGCGACCGTGGTCCTGGGTGTCAACGTCTTCACCGGTAACGTGGCCTTCGCCGCCACCGGGGCCGTGGTCTGTGCGCTGCCGGCCGCGGTCGGCGCCGCGCTCGAACTGCGGCGGCAGTCGTGACCCCCGACCCGGGGTCCGGAACCCATCCCCGGCACGGGCTGGATCCGCTGCTCAACGCCCCGGTCCGGCTGTCCGTGGTCGCGGCCCTGGCGCCGCTGGACAAGGCCGAGTTCGGCTTCTTGCGCGATCTGGTCGAGGTGTCGGACTCGGTCCTCTCCAAGCAGGTCGCGGCGCTGGAGGAGGCTGGCTACGTCGAGGTGCACAAGGGGAGGGTGGGTCGTCGCCCGCGGACCTGGCTCTCCCTGAGCGCGGAGGGGCGTGCGGTCTACCGGCGCCACCTGGAGGCCCTGCGGGCCATCGCGACCGACTGGCCATAGCGACCGACTGGCCATCGCGACCCACTGGCCGCGGCGACCGACCGGCCGTGGCGTTCAGCCGCCGTTCTCCGCCGACCGCATCGCCTCCTCGGACCGCTTCCTCATCTCGTCCGGCTGTACGTCCTCGATGTGGGAGGCGACGTTCCAGCGGTGGCCGAAGGGGTCCTGGAACTGGCCGGTGCGGTCGCCGTAGAACTCGTCCCTGACCGGCCTCAGTTCGGTCGCGCCCCGCGCGAGCGCCTCGGCGAAGACCGCGTCGACGTCCTCTACGTACACGTGCAGGGTGACGGGCGTGCCGCCCACCGCCGCCGGGGAGCGGAAGTCCATCTCCGGGTGCTCGTCCGCGAGCATGACGAGCGAATTGCCGAGCTCCAGCTCGGCGTGGCCGATCCTGCCTTCCGGCGCGGACATCCGCATCCGCTCGCGCGCGCCGAGCACGGAGACGTAGAAGTCGATCGCGGCCGCGGCCCCGTCGACGCAGAGGTACGGGGTGACGCGCGGGTACCCCTCGGGAACGGGCTGGACGGTCACGGGGCTCCTGCCTTTCCGGATGGTGGCGATCGGTCACCGTCGACCGCCGCCTGTGACCACAGATATCCCGAACCCCCGGCAAGGGCGTCCGCGCCGCGCGAGCGCCGGGCACCCGATGCCCCGAAGGGCGCCGGCCCGGCTCGCGACTTCCGCACCTACTCGCCGTCGGCCTCGGAGGCCAGCGGAACCTCTCCCGCGGTCTTGCTGAAGCCGAGCGCCTCGACGATGCGGCCGTCGGTGACGCGCATGACGTTGACCCCGGACACCCACTCGTCGGCGCCGTCGCCGAAGCGGTAGGTCCACAGGATCGTGGCGCGATCGCCCGCCACGAGCACCTCCTGCGGGGTGAACTGCGAGCTGCGGTCCTCGGCGAGCGCTCCCCACCAGGCGGTACACGCTTCGAGCCCGACGACCCGCTCGCCGGTCGGCGCGGGCTGGACGCTCTCCATCACGCAGTCCTCGGCGATCAGATCGTGCAGGAGATCGGCCTTGTGCTCGATGAACACCCGGTTGAAACGGTCGATGACCTCGGCGGTGCTGCGTACGGACATGACGCCTCCTCGAAAGGGATAGACCGTTCGGTCTACTCATATAGATAGACCGGTTGATCTACCGTGTCAAGGGCCGGCAGAATCGCCCCATGACCACCACCACCGCGACTGCCGCCGCCAAGCCGGGCCCCCGGGAACGGCTGCTGCTGGCGGCCCAGGAGCTCACGTACACCCAGGGCGTCGGCGTCGGCGTGGACGCCCTCCTCAAAGCGGCCGGCGTCGCCCGCCGCTCGCTGTACGAGCACTTCGGCGGCAAGGACGGCCTCATCGCCGAGGTGCTGCGCCGCAGCACCGCCGAGGACGAGGCGGATTACCGCGCGACGATGGCCGCCGTGGGGGAGGACCCCCGCGCCCGGCTCCTCGCCGTCGTCGACCGGCTCGGCGCGATCGCCTCGGCCCCCGACTTCCACGGCTGCCGCTACCTCGCGGCCGACCTCGCACTCTCCGACCCGGCCCACCCCGGTCACGAGGTCACCCGGGCCTACCGGAACACCGTCCACGGCCTGTTCCGGGACGAATTCGCTGCCCTCGGCCACGTGCGGCCCGAATTCGCCGCCGACCAGCTGCTCATCCTCGTCGACGGCCTCCTCGCCGCCGGCGCGACCCGCCCCGGCACCCGGACCGCGGCCGCCTCCCGCGAACTCGCCGAGCACATCATCGACTCGGGCCTGTCGTAGCCACCGACGACAAGGAGATCGCCGAGCGCTACCCGGCCGTCGCTGACGCCGCCTTCTGAATCAGCGGCCGTACGAGCCGCGGCAGAGCTGGGTGATCGCTGGGCTCGTGACCCCCTGCGAGGACCGGCATAGCTCCGCCATGTCGACGCGGCCGGGTGCGGGCGCGGGTCCGCCGCGCCGTGGCGCCGCGGGCTTCGCGGCCGGAGCGTGCCGCTTCGGCTCGGACTTGGGCTTGGCCTTCGGCCGCGGTTTCGGCTTCGGCACCGCCCCGGCCCGCGGCGGCCGGTGCTCGGAGCGCCGTTCGGCGGCCGGGGGGCCGGAATCGGGCTCCCGGCGGAGTTCGGGCCGCTGCCCGCCCGAGTCCGGCGTCGTCCCCTCCGGCCCGCCCACCGCCGGCACCGGTGCCGGAGCCGAGTTCGCGGGCAGCCGTGTCAGCGGCCAGGCGGCGGGCGGCGTGCCGGGGGGTGTGCCGGCGGAGGTGCGGGCCGCCGGCTGTTTCCCGTCGCCGATGCCCGAGCCCGGGACGGTCACGCAGCCCGAGGCGGCCAGCAGGGCGATGAGGACGAGGGGAAGGGTCCGGCGGCGCATTCGATCACTGTGGCGCACCCGGGCCGGGTCCCGCGCCGACGGCACGCGGAGATGACCCCGACGAGTGATCACCGGGAGCCCGGCGCCAGGAGGTCAGCTCTCCAGGCGGACGGGCATCAACAGCGAGAACGTCTCCTCGGTGTCGGTCCGGCGGATCGCCAGGGGCGCCGTGGGAGCACCCAGTTCCAGGACCAGCTCGTCCCGGCCTCCGGCGGCGAGGGCGTGGAGCAGGAACTCGCGGTTCACGGCGACACGACCCTGGTCCTCGTCACCGTCCTCGCAGACGGCCACGGCCCCGTCGGCCGTCACCTTGAGCACGGTGAGATCGCAGGCCACGCCGTCCTGTTCGCGCACCTCGCCCGCGCGGACGGGACCGGTCTCCACCGCTTCCCGGAAGGCCGGGACGTCCACGACGACCCGGCGCCCGGCCGGCAGGCGGACGAGGCGGCGGTAGTCGGGGAACTCGTGATCCAGGGCCCGGCCGGCCACCTGACGGCCCCCGGTCTCCATGGTCACGCGGTCACAGTCCACGGTGAGTTCGACGGGTGCGTCGTCGCTCAGCAGCGCCCGCATCGCGTCGGCGAGCGGCGACGGCACGATGGCCTGTACGCGCGGCGCGGCGCCACCGGTGGTGCCGACGTGCGCCACCGCCATCCGGTACCGGTCGGTGGCCACGACGCGCAGCGCGTCACCCTCGATGTCGAACAGGACTCCGCCGAGCATCGGCAGCTCCGGATCGGCACTGGCTGCGAAGCGGACCGCGTCCAGAGCGGCGGCCAATTCGGGGGCGGGCACGGAGGGTCGGACGGCGTTGGTACGGAGGGAAGTCATGGGGTTCTCCCTGTGTTCGAGTAGGGCTCGGATCGTGGAGAACTCGGTGCGGGCGTCGGACAGCCCCAGTTCGAGACGGCGTAGATGGGCCTCCAGCAGCTTCAGGACCAGGTCGGTGTCCGCACCGGACCATCCGGCGAGGACCAGCCGGATGTCCGCCAGCGGCATGCCGGCCCGGCGCAGCCGCGCCAGCAACCGGGCCTCTTCGACCTGCTCGGTCCCGTACCAGCGGTAGCCGCTGACCGGATCGACCCACGCCGGGACCAGCACACCCGCACGGTCGTAGAACCGCAGCGCACTGACGCCCAGCCCGCTGTCCCGGGCCATTTCACCGATACTGCGCATCTCGCTCTCCACACCCGTGACTCTGGCCCCTCCACCAGGTCGAGGGTCAATCCCGGTCCGCAGGCCCTCGGCGCACGCTACCGCGAACCCGATGATTCGCTCGTATTTGCGGTTAAGCTGCGGCAGAGATCGTCGAACGGGAGACACCCAGCGCATGCGCACGCCATCATCAAGCCTCGGAACAAAGGGAATTGACGGGTCGTCCGTACGGATCGGCGCCCTCGTCCCGCTGACCAGACCCGGCTGGGTCGATGCCGGCCGGCACCTGCTCGCCGGACTCGAACTGGCCGCTCGCGAGGTCAATGATGCCGGCGGGATCGACGGCAGACCGCTCGAACTGCTGGTCCGGGACACCGCGGCCGATCCGCAGCGGGCCGCGGACGCCGTGGACGAACTGGCGGGCCTGGGCGTGGCCGCCCTCGCGGGGGAGTACCACAGCGTCGTCGCCCGCGCCGCGGCCGCCAGGGCCGACGCCCTCGGCCTGCCGTTCCTCTGCTCCTCGGCGGTGCTCGACTCCCTCACCGAGCAGCCGACGCCGTGGGTCGCGCGCCTCGCCCCGGCCCAGTCGCACGGCTGGCGGATCTACGCCGACTTCCTCCTCGGCGCGGGCCACAGCCGTATCGCGGTGGCCGCCGAACCGAGCGCGTACTGGGCGTCGGGCGCCCGCATCCTCCGGGACCACCTCGCGCCGCACGGCGGCGCCGTGTTCGAGCTCGATGCCCGCACCCTGACCCCCGCCACCCTGTGCGACGAACTCGTCGGCACCCGCGCGACCGCACTCCTCCTCCTGACCGGCTTCCCCGAGCCGGCCGTGTCGATCGTCCGGTCCGTCCGCGGCGACCGGCGCCTCGCCGGGATCACCATCGGAGCTCCCGCCGGACAGCCGGAGTTCGCCGAATGGGCGGCCCTGACGGCCGACGACGGAGCCGCGGTCCCGTTCCTGCGCTACCTCCCCGAGAACCTCACCCCGCTCGGCGTCGGCGTCGAGAAGGCCCTGAGCGAGAGTCTGGGCGAAGCGCCCTCCTTCGTGGCCTTCGAGGGCTACGACACGGTCGCCGTCCTCGCCGACGTACTGCGTACCCACGGCACGGACCCGGCGCGCATCGCCGAATCCTGGTCACGCGTCGAGATCGAGGGCACGCGCGGGCTGATCCGGTTCTCCCGCGAGCCCGGGATCGGCGTGTGGCAGTGGGCGTGGCCGCCGGTCCAGGTAGTCGACCGGGATCCGGCGGCACCCGGCCGCCTCCGCATCCGCCACACCGGCTGACAAGAAGCACCTCCTCACCACCCAGGCCCAAGGAGATCCATGGTCGACACCGTCAACTCGCTGGCCACCCGCACCCACGAACTGTTGGTGGCGCTCATGACCCAAGGTCCCGCCGGGGTGGGCGCCGCCACCGCGGGCATCCACGACATCATGGCGCGTGCCACGGCGCTCGGACCGGACGCCGCGTGGCTCGCCGCCTCGGGCCACGCGACCCTCGCCGGCCTGGCCCTCGTGCGCGGACAGGCGGACGAGGTCATCCACCACCTGGACACGGCGGTGGCGGGCGGCTTCAACGACTGCGTGGCGCTCCACAGCGCCCCCATACGTCCGCTGCACGGAGATCCCCGCTTCCGGGCGCTGTACGAACGGATGCGCGTCACTCCGGCCGACCTCGACGAACTCTTCTGGCTGCACCAGGAGATGCAGATCATGACGAGGGAGTCCCAGGACGCGACCGTCGACAACATCGGCCGCCTCGACACCGGGGTGTCGCCGCTCCCCGCCGCCCCCATGCCGACCCGCCGGCCGAACACCCCCGGCGTCCTGATCACCCGGATCGATCTCGCCGTGACCCAGGCCGCACTCCAACAGGCTGCGATCAAGGCCGAGTTCCAGCGCAGTGCCGGGAACACCAGCCTCAGCCTCATCGACGACACGTGGGACTACCCCCGTGCGAGGCGCGACGCCTGGGACGCCGACGTACTGGACACGCGGCGCCACCAGGCCGCCGCCGCACGCGCGTTCGTCGAACGCCCCGGCGTCGGCACCATGCTCATCCCCTGCCCGCCACTGGGCTCGATCTCCTACCCGGCCTGAGACCGGCAACCCGGCTGATCGGGCACGGCGTCTCAGTGGTCCACGGTGACCACGATCTTGCCGAACTGGGTGTTGGATTCCATGTGTTCGTGCGCCCGCACGATCTCCTCGAGCGGGAACACGCTGTCCACCACCGGGTGCAGGGTCCCGTTGCGCAGGCCCGAGGTGATGAACGCCGTCGCGCGGCGCATCCGCTGCGGGTGACGGGTGATCTCCAACATCGTGTAGGTGCGCATGTTCAGCGCGGGCATGCCCAGGTCGAATCCGGGGTAGGGCGTGGGCTGCCCGCTCTGCGCGCCCCACAGGAACAGCGTGCCGTCGGGGGCCACTCCCCGGGCGAGGTCCACCACGCCCGGTCCGGCGACGGCGTCGAAGACGAACTCGGCGCCCCGGCCGCCGGTCAGCTCCAGCAGGCGTCCCGTCACGTCCTCCTCGTCCGAGACGATCACCTCGGCCGCCCCCGCGTCCAGCAGCCGCTGCCGCTTGTCGCGGGTACGGGTCACGGCGACCGGGGTCGCGCCCACCCGGTCGGCGGTCTGGATCGCGGCCAGGCCGACGCTGCTGGAAGCGGCCGTCACCACCGCCACGTCGCCCGCCCGCATCCCGCCCACCTCGACCATCGCCCCGTACGCCGTGAGGTACGGCATCCACACGGCCGCGCCCGTCACCGCGTCCACGCCCTCCGGGCGGGGCAGGACGGCGCTCGCCGGAACGACCGCCCGCTCGGCGTACACGCCGTAGTCGTTGTGGGAGAAGCTCGGCACGACGCTCACCGCCAGGCCCGGTTCGAGCCCGGCCACCCCCGGCCCGACCGCCTCGACCACACCGGCCGCCTCGTTGCCGAGCCCGGAGGGCAGTTGCTTCACCCCCTCGATGTACCGGCCGCTCCGGAACAGCGCCTCCGCCCTGTTCAGCCCGATCGCGTCGACCCGTATGCGCACCTCACCCGCTCCCGGCTCGCCGGTGTCGAGGTCCTCCACCCGTAACACCCCGGGCCCGCCCAATGCGTGGAACCGCACGGTCCTCGCCATGTCGCTCTCCTTCGTCCGACGCCGATGCCGACGTGAGAGGGAACTGCGATCACGGGCCGGTCCTTCCCGCATCCGGGCGTCAGGCGATGCCCACCGTGAACGCGGCGCGGTACCCGTCGCCGTCGGGCGAGAGCGGCAGCGTCATCGTGGCGCCGGCGGCGCGGTAGCGGCTGTCCCGGCTGTTGGGGTGCTTCGGGGCGGGCCGGCGCGCGTACGGCCGGCGCGCGTACACCTCCAGCAGGAGGTCCTCGGGGAAGAAGAACTGCGAGGTGGTCTCGGTACGCGCGTCCGGGTGCACCTTGAAGTGGATGTGCGGCGCCAGTCCCGCGTACCAGCCGGGCACGATCGTACGGAACACGCACCGACCCGCCGCGTCCGTGACCTGGGTGCCGCGCAGGAAGGTGGCCTTGCCGGTGGAGTAGTCGCCCGAGGAGTCGGCGTGCCAGACGTCGAAGCGGGCGCCTTCGAGCGGCCGGCAGCCCTCCGACACCTTGACCACCGTCAGGTCGAGGCGCAGCGGCACGCCTCCGCGGCCCTCGGTGATGTCGGACCGGACCCGGTCCAGGTCCATGTAGTACGGACCCGCGCCCGCCTCCGTGGCCAGGACACAGGTCGGAGTGTCGGTCCCGCCGGGTGGCCGGGACGCCCGGCCCGCCGCGCCTCCGGTGCCGACCTGGCCGCCGCAGGCCGTGGTGAGCGCGGCGGCCCCGGCCGACCCGGCGGCCAGCAGGACCGCCCGGCGGCTGGTCCGGGAGACCTCGTTCCCGGCTTCGGTCCCGGCGTCGCTCCCGGATTCGGTTCCGGGTTCGTTTCCGGCTTCGTTCTCGGCCATGCGAACCCCTCACATGTGCCTCTGGGTGCCGTCACGCGCGGACGGCTGCGCACAGTGACCAACCGTGCCGGACGGTGGGGTCGCCGTTCCGTACCGACACACCCAGGTCACGTGAACGGCCCGCTCGCCGCCGTCGTGGCATGGTGGGAACCGGGAACCCCGTGATCGGAACGGTGGCCGGCGTTTCGGGCAGGTGGACATGATGAGCGGACCCGTCATCGACTACCAGGCGGTCTTCGAGGCCCTGCCCGGCGCCGTCGCCCTGCTGACCCCGGAACTGGTGTACGCGGAAGCCAACGAGGCCTTCCTCTCCATGGCCGGGCGCACCCGCGAGCAGGTGATCGGCCGCTACCTGTTCGACGTCTTCCCCGACAACCCCAACGACCCGAGCGCGACCGGCATGCGCAACCTGTACGCGTCCCTGCGGCGGGTCGCGGTCACCGGCGAACGCGACACCATGGCGCTGCAGCGCTACGACGTGGAGTACCAGGACCGGCCCGGTGAGTGGGAGGAACGGTACTGGAGCCCGGTCAACGTCCCCGTACTGGCCGCCGACGGTTCCGTGGCGCTGCTGCTGCACCGGGTGGAGGAGGTGACGGAGCTGATCCGCGCCCGCGGGGACCGCTCCGGCAGCGATCACGCCTCCGTGCTGGAGGCCGAGCTCTACACCCGCGCCCGGGAGCTCCAGGAACTCAACGAACGGCTGCGCCGGGCCATCGCCCGGGAACGCGAAGTGGCCCTCCACCTCCAGCAGGCGATGCTCCCCGCGCCGCGGCCGCTGGCCCACCACCAGGCCGCCGTGCGCTACCGGCCCGCCGTCGGGGCCCTGAACGTGTGCGGCGACTGGTACGACCTCGTGGACCTGGCCGACGGTCACCGCACGGCCGTCGCCGTCGGCGACGTCGTCGGCCACGGGCTGCGGGCGGCCGGGGTCATGGGCCAGCTGCGCAGCGCGCTGTCCGCGGCCTCCCGCGTCGCCGACGGTCCCGCCCGGGCCCTCGAAGTCGTCGGCCTGTACTCCCGCTCCGTCGAGGGCGCCGAATCCACCACCGCCGTGTCGGTCTTCATCGACTGGAACAGCCGCACCCTCTCCTACAGCAGCGCGGGACACCCCCCGCCCGCACTGTGCCGGCCCGACGGCACCGTCACCTTCCTCGACGGGGCGACCGACCCCCCGCTGGGCGTCCGCCCCGAGCACGTCGCCCGCCCCCAGGCACAGACCGCGTTCACCGAGGGTTCCGTACTCGTCCTCTACACCGACGGGCTGGTCGAACGCAGGCGGGAGGACATCGACACCGGCCTGGACCGGCTCGCCCGTTCCCTCACCCGCCACCACACCTCCGACCCCGACACCCTCGCCGACGGGCTCCTCGCCGACCTCATCCCGCCCGCCGGGGTCACCGACGACACCGCCCTCATCGTCGTGAGGCTGTGAGGGCCGCTACGCTTCCGCCGTGAGCAGCGAGCCGTGGAGCCGGCGACGGGCGGTCGGCGCGGCAGCCGGGGCGCTCGCGCTCGCCCTGTCCGGCTGCTCGGGGGAATCCGCCCCGGTACGGCGTCTGCGCATCGCGACCGGGCCGGAGGGCGGACCGTACAACGCGTTCGGCCAAGCCCTCGCGCGGGCCGTCGCCGCGAGCGGAGGCCCGCTGGAAGTCGTACCGGTGAGCACGTCCGCCAGCGTGGACAACCTGCGGAGGCTGGAGGACGGTTCCGCCGACCTGGCGCTGGCCATGGCCGACGTGGCCGAGGACGCCGCACTGGGGCGCGAGCGGTTCTCCCGACCCGCCGCGGTGACCGCGCTGGCCCGGATCTACGTGAACCACACGCACCTCCTCGTGCCGGCGGACGGTCCGGTGCGGGCGGTGGGGCAGCTGGCGGGCCGTCCGGTCGCGGCCGGTGCGGCGGGCTCGGGGGTGCAGGTCCTGGCCGGGCGGGTGCTGACCGCGGCCGGGCTGGGCGAGGGCCCGTCGCAGGCCCACGAGCGGCAACTGGGCCTCACCGAATCGACGCGGGCGCTGCGCGCGGGCACGGTCGACGCGCTGTTCTGGTCCGGTGGTGTGCCCACCCCGGCGCTGTCGGCACTGGCCGGCGAACTGCCCCTGCGCTTCCTGCCGTTGGACGGCTACGTGGGAGCCCTGCGGGAACGCTACGGCCCCGTCTACGCGGCGGTCACGCTCCCGGCTTCGGCGTACGGGCTGACGGAGCCGGTGGGAACCATCGGAGTGGGCAACTACCTGCTGGCCCGCGACGACGTCCCGGCGAGCGCCGTACGCCCCCTGCTGCGGGTGGTGTTCGACCGCCGGCACGACCTCCTGCGCGAAGTGACGGCCGGTGCGCGCCTCGAACCGCGGTTCGCCGTCTCGACGGGGAAGGTGCCGCTCCACCCGGGCGCGGTCGCCTACTACCGCTCGGTGTACGGCTGAGTGGCTCAGGCGTGCGGCAGCCGGAGTTCGACGACCAGGCCTCGGGGCGCATTGGCTGCGACGTCGAGCGATCCGCCGCTGATCCGGGCGATCTCGTCGGCGATGGCCAGTCCGAGGCCGCTGCCCGCGACGTTCTGGTGCTCGGGGGAGCGCGCGAAGCGCCGAGTCAGAAGGGGGAGTTGGTCCTCCCGAACCCCCGGACCGTCGTCGGTGACCCGTACGACGGCCGTCCCGTCGGTGCCCCGCGCGGTGGTCACCTCCGTACGACCGCCCCGCGGCACGAACTTGACGGCGTTGTCGAGGAGCGCGTCCAGGATCCGGCCGGTGGCATCGGGCAGGGCGCGGGCGCGCAGATCCTCCGCGAGGTCCGCGGCGGCCAGTACCAGCCCGGCGTCGCGGAAGACCGGCTCCCAGGCCCGGACCCGTTCCCGTACCGCCCGTGACACGTCCTGCTCCTGAGGCTCCGCCGCACCGGACTCCACCCGGGCCAGGGCCAGCAGGCCGTCGAGCAACTCCTCCAGGCGCTCGGCCTCGTCGAGGGCGCGGGTGTGCTCGGTCCGGCCCGGGCCGGGGGCGACGTACGGTTCCACGTTCTCCAGTTGCAGCACCAGGGTGGCCAGCGGATTGCGCAGCTGGTGGGAGGCGTCGGCGACGAAATCGCGCTGGCGGCCGATGGACTCGGAGACGGCCTGCGCCATGGTGTTGAAGTGCTTCCGCAGACGGCGCAGTTCGGGTGGCCCGGTGGCGGAGACGGCCCGGGCCTGGAGACTGCCCGCGGCCAGGCCCTCCACCGCCCGGTCCAGGTCGAGGAGCGGGCGCATCAGCCAGCGCGAGATGCCCGCCGCGACCAGGGCCGCCGCCGCGAAGGCGGCGAGCGCCCCGGCGGCGATCAGCGACCAGCGGACCGTCACGTCCCGGCGGGCGGCGGTGGTCGGCACGGTCAGCAGGACGGCGCCGCTGACCCGCTCGTCCCGGCCGACCGGCTCCGCGAGCACGACGGACGCCGGGCCCCAGGGGCGCAGGGTGGGGAGCCGGTCGGTGGAGCGTCCGGTGAGGGCGCGCCGGCAGGCGTCCGAAGCGGCTGCGGCGGCTCCGGTACCGGAGCCGGATCCGGTACCGATGCCCGGGCCCGCCCGCGCGGTCGCCGTGCCCGCCGTGTCGACCACGACCACCCCCGCCCCGTACAGCTCGGCGTACCGGCCGATCTCGGCGGACAGTTCGGAGCGGTCGGCGTCGGTGCGCATCCGGTCGGCGAGGTCCGCGAACCGCACGGCGTCCGAGCGCCGTTGCAGGAGCAGGTGTTCGGTCCGTCCTCGTGCGTAGGCGTCGGCCAGGGGGAGGCAGAGCAACAGCGCCGCGACCCCCATCAGCACCATCAGCACCGCGAGGAGCCTGCGCCTCACCGAGCGCCGTCCGGCTCGCCGTGCGCGGCGGGGGAGCCCAGTTGGTAGCCGAACCCGCGGACCGTACGCACCAGACCGGAGCGGCCGGTCTTGGCGCGGATCCCCGCCACGTGGACGTCCAGTGAGCGGGAGGCGGCGAGGAACGCGTCGCCCCAGATCCGGTCCAGGATCTCCTCCCGGGACCGGACCTCCCCGGGGTGGGCGGCCAGCAGGGCGAGCACATCGAACTCGCGCCGCGTCAGCCGGACTTCGGTGCCCGCCACGGTGACCGTGCGGCCCGCCAGGTCGACCTCGACGTCCCCGGTGCGCACGGGCCCAACGCCCGTGTGGGCGGAGCCGACCGGGTGCGCGTCCGTCCGGCGGCGCACGGTGTCGATACGGGCCATCAGCTCGGCCATCCGGAACGGCTTGACGACGTAGTCGTCGGCGCCAGCCCGCAGCCCCGTCACGATGTCGCGCTCCTCGCAGCGGGCGGTCACCACGATCAGGGGAGCGGCGCAGACGGTGCGCAGCCGCCGCAGGAGCTCTATCCCGTCCAGGTCGGGCAGGCCGAGGTCGAGCAGGACGAACTCGGCCTCGCGGACGTGCAGCAGGGCGTCCAGGGCTCGGGAGACCCGGCGTACGGTGTGCCCCCGTTGGGTGAGTGCGGTGCCGAGCGCCTGGGCCATGCGGTCGTCGTCCTCGACGAGGAGCGCGTGCACGAACGGCCTCCTCGGGTCCGGCAGCCGGTGACCTGCGACAGGTTACCGGTGTGGATCAGCGCGCGGCATCGGCGGGAGCCGGAGCCGGCCGGCGACCCGCATCGGCGTCCGCATCGGTACCGGCCTCGGCGCGGCTGAGCGCGGCGTTGCGGGTGTCCGGCATCAGGACGTACGTCACGAGGGAGACCAGGGCGCAGCCGGAGACGTACCAGAAGAACATCGTCTCGCGGCCGCTGTTCTTGAACCACAGGGCCACGTACTCCGCGGTGCCGCCGAAGAGCGCGTTGGCGATCGCGTACGGCAGCGCCACGCCCAGGGCCCGCACCCGGGTCGGGAACAGCTCGGCCTTCACCGCCGCGTTGATCGAGGTGTAGCCGGTGACGATCACCAGGGCGAGCAGCGACAGGCCCAGCGCGGACCAGTACGAGGAGGCGGACCCGAGGGCGGTCATGATCGGGTACGTGCCGACGGTGCAGCCCACCGCGAAGGTGATCAGCAGGGGACGTCGCCCGATCCGGTCCGACAGCATCCCGGCGAACGGCTGCAGTACGGCGAAGAGGGTCAGCGCGGTGAAACTCACCAATGTGGCCGTCGTCTTGGCCATGCCCGCGCTGCCGACCAGGTACTTGGTCAGGTACGTGGTGTAGGTGTAGTAGGCCACGGTGCCGCCGAGGGTGAGCGCCATGACCAGGCCCGCCTGCCGCCGGTGCTCCCACAGGGCCTTCAGCGTGCCGCGCGTCCCGTCGTCGGGCGCTTCCCCGTCCGCCGCCTGTTCCTTGAACGCGTCGGTCTCCTGCAGACGCCGCCGCAGCCAGAAGACGACGACCGCGAACAGGGCCCCGAGGAGGAAGGGGACGCGCCAGCCCCATGCGGTCAACTGGGCCGTGCTGAGCGTGTGTTGCAGCGTGATCAGGATGCCCAGGCCGAGCAGTTGGCCGCAGGTCATCGACACGTACTGGAACGACGAGCCCAGGCCGCGCCGGTCGCGGGCCGACGCCTCGGTGAGGTAGGTGGCGCTGGCCGCGTACTCGCCGCCGATGCTCATTCCCTGGAGCAGGCGCGCGAGCAGCAGCACCAGGGCGCCGAAGTAGCCGGCCTGTCCGTAGGTCGGCGCGACGGCGATCAGGAGGGCGGCCACCGACATCATGGTGACCGTGAGGGTGAGGGCGCTCTTGCGGCCGTGCCGGTCGGCGGCGCGCCCGAGGATCCAGCCGCCGACGGGGCGCATCAGGAAGCCGACCGCGAAGATCCCCGCCGTGTTCATCAGCTGCGTGGTCGGGTTGTCGCCGGGGAAGAAGGAGTCGGCGAAGTAGATCGCGAAGCTGGCGTAGACGAACCAGTCGTACCACTCCACGAGATTGCCGAGCGAGCCGCCGATCAGGGCGAGGCGGCGCTTCTTCGCCTCGTCCGCGGACGGTGGTTCGGGCAGGGCGGCGGCGGACGAGGACATGGCGGCTCCAGACGGGAGTCCCCGGTGCGGGACGAGGAACGCGGAAGGTGTGTACTTCCCCGGCCCCCGTGCCGGGGAAGTCCCCAGAGCATGCGTCCGCCGTCGCACCCGGACAAGGACCGGCGGCCAGATCTAACGTCCCGCTAAGAAAGCGCGGTACGGGCTCCCTCCGACGGCGGCACGAGGCGGCGGGCGCCCGCCGACGGAGTCGCGGTGAGGACGTGCGGGGGGCGGTGGCCGGCGGCGGCGAAGGCGGCCGTGACGTGCTCGCCCACGATGTCCTCCTGCCCGGACCGCACCAGGGCGATGACGGACCCCCCGAAGCCGCCGCCCGTCATCCGCGCGCCGAGCGCGCCCGCCTCCAGCGCGGCCGCGACCGCGAGGTCGGTCTCCGGGCAGGAGACGCGGTAGTCGTCGCGCAGCGAGGCGTGGCCGGCGGTGAGGATCGGGCCGAGTGCCGCCGCGTTCCCCTCCCGCAGCCGGGACACGGTTTCGCCGACCCGGGCGTTCTCCGTCACCACGTGGCGGACCAGCGGGGCGAGTTCCTCCGGCAGCGCGTCCAGCGCGCCCGGGAGCTCCCCGGCCGACAGGTCGCGCAGGGCGGGCAGACCGAGCAGGGCGGCCGCCCTCTCGCACCCCTTGCGGAGGGCCGCGTAGGCCCCGTCGCCGAGGTCGTGGGCGACCCGGGTGTCGATCACCAGCAGCCGCAGGCCCTGGCCCCGCAGGTCGAAGGGCACGTGCCCGTGCCGCTCAGGGTTGCGGGCGTCGAGGTGGAGGGCGGATCCGGTGGTGCTGCACACGGACGCCATCTGGTCCATGATCCCGCAGGGCACGCCGACGAAGGCGTTCTCCGCGCGCTGGGCGATCCGGGCCAGATCCGCCCCGGGCAGGCCAAGCCCGTGCAGTTCGTCGTAGGCGACGGCGACCGCGCACTCCAGCGCGGCGGAAGAGGACAGTCCCGCGCCGGTGGGCACCGTGCTGTCGAAGTGGAGGTCCGCGCCCGAGACCGGGTTCCCCGCTTCGGCGAGCGCCCAGACCACCCCGGCCGGGTAGGCCGCCCAGCCGGTCACGGAGCCCGGGGCCAGAGAGGTCACGTCCAGGTCGGTGATCCGGCCGTCGCCCTGCGCGCTGTGCAGCCGCAGTCGCCCGTCCGTGCGGCGTCGGGCGGCGAGCAGGGTGCTCTGGGGGAGCGCCATGGGGAGGGCGAACCCGTCGTTGTAGTCGGTGTGTTCGCCGATCAGGTTGACCCGGCCCGGCGCCGCCCAGACCCCGTCCGGGGCGCCGTCGAAGAGCCGTCGGAACTCGGCGGCGACGCCGCGCGCCCGGCTCTCGTCGTCCCACTGGTCAGTCCGGTTCACGACAGGGCCTCCCGCAGCCGCCGCGCCGCCGCCTCGGGGGCGACGTCGTTGATGAAGGCTTCCGTACCCGACTCCGTCCCTGCGAGGAACTTGAGCTTGTCGGCGGTCCGCCGGATGGTGAACAGCTCCAGGTGCAGGGCCAGTTCCCCGCCTCCGGTGCGGGGAGCCTGGTGCCAGGCCGAGACGTACGGGGTGGGCGCCGGCGCCTCCGGCCGCCCGGGCGCGGCGAAGAGCCGGTCGAAGCGGCGCAGCAGGTCCTGGTAGATGCCGGGGAACTCGGCCCGCTCGGCCTCGTTGAGGCAGGTCAGGTCGGCGACGCGGCGGTGCGGGTGGAGGTGCACCTCGTACGGCCAGCGGGCGGCGTACGGCACGAAGGCGGTCCAGTGCTCCCCGGCCGCCACCACGCGCTCGGTGGCGGCGCGGGCACGCGCCACCAGGTCCTCGAAGAGGTTGCGTCCGGTGGCGGCGCGGTGGGCGGCCGCCGCCGCGACCATCTTGGCCGTACGGGGAGTGACGAAGGGGAACGCGTAGATCTGGCCGTGCGGGTGGCTGAGCGTCACCCCGATCTCGACCCCGCGGTTCTCGAAGCAGTACACCTGCTCGACCCCCGGGAGGGCGGAGAGCTCGGCGGTGCGGTCCGTCCACGCGTCCAGGACCAGGCGGGCGGCAGCCGGGCGGAGGTCGGCGAACCGGGCGTCGTGGTCGGGAGTGAAGCACACGACCTCGCAGCGTCCGACCGGGCCCGCGAGGGAGGGGAAGCGGTTCTCGAAGACGGCCACCTCGTAGTCGGCGGCGGGGATCTCGCCGAGCCGCCCGTCCCGGGACGGGCACAGCGGGCATTCCCCGGCGGGCGGGTGGTAGGTGCGGCCCTGCCGGTGGGAGGCGATCGTGATCCAGTCGCCGGTGGCCTCGTCCCGCCGCAGCTCGGGCCGGCTGTCCACGGGCTCCAGCGGGCGCAGGTCGGGAGCCTCTCGCACGGCGCTCGGGTCGGTGTCGAAGTAGATCAGTTCGCGGCCGTCCGCGAGTTTCGTGAGTGTTTTCTTCACCCGTCAAGAATAAACAGAACCGAACAGCAAGCACCAGCAAGAGCGTTGAAGTCGCTCATGGTTCAACAGTCGGTCGTGTTATGTTGCTGCTTTCCGAGGCGTTGGCCGATACCGGGGGAGCGATCGTGGCCGAACAGGCAGCCCAGCTGGCCCACCAGCGGCGTGCGCTCATCCTGGACGCGGTCCGGCGTGACGGCGCGGTGCGCGTGGCGGACCTCGTCGGGCGGCTCGGCGTCTCGGACATGACGATCCGCCGGGACCTGGACGCCCTCGCCCGGAGCGGCGCCGTGGAGAAGGTCTACGGCGGAGCCGTGGCCGCGGGCGGGGCCGGCGGCGGTCACGAGCCGGGATTCGACGCCAAGTCCGGTCTGGAGGGCGCCGCGAAGGCGGCCATCGCGGCAGCCGCCGCGGCCCTGGTGGAACCGGGCAGCGTGGTCGCCATCTCGGGCGGCACCACCGCGTACGCGGTCGCCGCCCGGCTGCTCGACATCCCGCGGCTGACGATCGTCACCAACTCGCTCCCGGTCGCCGAACTGGTCCGGGCCGCCGACGGGGAACCGGGGAGCGGGGCCCCCACCCTGCTGCTCACCGGCGGCGCGCCCACCCCCTCGGCGGCGCTCGTCGGTCCGCTCGCGGACCTGGTGATCGGTTCCCTCCACGCGGACCTGCTCTTCCTCGGCGCCCACGGGGTGGCCGAGGAGGCGGGGCTGACCACCCCGAACCTCATGGAGGCGCAGACCAACCGGGCGCTGGTCGCCTCGGCCCGCCGGGTCGCCGTCGTCGCCGACCACAGCAAGTGGGGCGTCGTCGGACTCAGCGGCTTCGCCGCCCTGGACCGGGCCGACTGGTTCGTGACCGACGCCGCCATGCCCGCCCCGGCCCGGGCCGTCCTCGCGGACGCGGTGGGCGAACTCCTGATCGCGGACGAGGAGCACTGAGCCGCCCACCCGCCCGCGGAGGCTCCGCCCGCCTCAGGCTCCGGGGCCGGTCTCCACGGGCGCCGGACCCGTCGTCGCCCGGATGACCAGCTCGGGGTCGAACAGCAGCTCCCCGTTCGGCACGTCCCGGTTGCCGACCAGAGCCAGCACGCTGCGCCCGACTTCGAGCGCAAGCCGGTCGGCAGGCTGTCGCACCGTGGTCAGGGGCGGATCGGTGAACTCCGTGACCGCCGAACCGTCGTAACCCACCACCGACACGTCCCCCGGCACCGAGTGACCCTGACGGCGGACCCCCCGGATCGCACCGAGGGCCATGTAGTCGCTGGCCGCGACGATCGCGGTGGCGCCCAGGGCGAGCAGCGGGGCGACGGAGGCCTGGCCGCCCTCCACCGTGTACGACTGCCGGACCACCCAGCGCTCGGGGTCCTCGATCCCCCGCTTGGCCATCGCCTCCAGGAAGCCCCTGACCCGGCGGTCGGCGGGCTGGTTGCCGGCCGGCCCCGAGACCATCCCGATCCGGCGGTGGCCCAGCCGGTGCAGGTGGTCGACGGCCAGCTCGGCGGCGAGCGCGTCGTCGGTGGAGAAGACGGGCACGGGCACGCCGTCCGCGAACTCGCCGTTGATCCCGACGTACGGGACCCGACGCTGGCGCAGCAGTTCGTAGGTCTCGGTGTCCGAGCCCTCCACCGTGTTCGAGGCGGACAGGAAGACCACGGCCGCGACGCCCTTGTCGACGAGCGCGGAGACGAAGTCCCGCTCCTGCACCCCGCCGGGGAAGGCGGGACACAGGATGGTCTTGAGCCCGTGCGGGGCCAGGGCCGACTCGATCCGCTCGGCGACATCGGCGAAGAACGGGTTGGACACGAACTCGGTGATCACCGCGACCAGTTGGCCCTGCGTCTGCCGCTCGTAGCCGAGCTCCGCCATGGCCTGCTCGACGGTGTCCCGGGTCTTCTTCGACACGCCCTGGCGTCGGTTGATCACCCGGCTGACGGTCGCCTCGCTGACCTGGGCGAGGGCTGCGACCTCGGTGATACCGACCTTCATCGCGGTCCTTCCGTGATCGTGAGCGCCGCGAGACCTCCGCGCGGCACCGCCAGCGAGTGCGCCCCCTCGGGCAGGAACGGCGGCGGACCGTCCATCATACGGCCGTCGGGTCCGTGGACCACGCCCCGGATACGGCCCCCGCCGCCCCGCACCTCGACCATCACCCGGTCCCGGTCCGAGCCGTTGACCAGGTGGAAGCGCCGGTGCGCGGTGAAGTCCAGCGGGACGACCCGGTCGCCGTGCACGCCGAGCAGGCAGTGGTCCCCGGCGCTCGCCCGCACCAGCGGGTACAGCTCGTCGGGGCGTCCCGGTTCCACCTCCCCGTCCAGCAGCAGCCCGCGCAGCTGCCGCCACTGCCGCAGCCAGAAGCCGATGGTCTCCAGGTGCGCCGCCGGTACCCGGTCCAGTCGTACGGAGATCTGCGGTACCGCGTGCAGGGCCCCGATCAGCTGCCGGGCCACCGCAGCCACGGGCGCGTCCCGGGACCACAGCAGCATGTCCGAGTGGACGGCGCCGCCGACGGCGAGCAGCGCGGTGTCCAGGGTGCGCACCCGGTTCGCGGTCGCGTCCGCCGGGCAGTCGAAGGAGCGCAGCATGTTCCCGAACGGAGCCATGCCGGGACCCGTGTAGGGCTGGCGCAGCTCCAGCAGCAGATCGGGTCTTACGGCGTGCAGCGCGGCCCGCAGCTCCGTCAGCAGGGCCACCATGGCCTGTCCGAGGTCCCCCGCACCGTCGCCCGCGTACACCATGGCCTGGTCGAGGAAGTCGAGCTTGAGCCCGTCGAGCCCGTATTCCTCGACCAGCCGCACACAGACCCCGACGACGTGCGCGCGGACCTCGGGACGCCTCGGGTCGAGCACGTACGCGCCGGGCACGGTGGCGGCGGCGGGCGCGCAGGCCGCCCACCGGGCGTGGCAGGCGGCTCCCGGGCCGAGCAGCAGGGGCGCCACCCAGGCCAGGTAGCGCAGACCGGTGGCCCGGACCCTGGCCACGTGCGCCGCGAAGTCCGGGAACTTGGCCCGGTCCGGCAGCCAGTCCCCGCAGCCGGCGTAACCGCGCCCGTGGCCCAGCTCCTGCCAGCCGTCGTCGAGGATCAGCGCGCCGCAGCCGAGGCCCGCGGCCAGCTCGGCCTGTGTCTCGACGGCGGCCGCGCTGACGTTTTGGTTGAAGGCGTACCAGGTGGAGTAGACGGGGGTGCGCGCGGCGTCCGGCACCGGCATGGGGGCGAGCGCGGCGGCGAACCAGGTCCGCACGGCCCGCATGGCCCGGGCCACGGACGGCGAGCGGGGCACCAGCAGGATGCGGTGCGGGCCCCGCGAGGCGGGCAGGCGCAGGTGGACGACGTGGGTGTCGTTCTCCTCGGAGACGCCGAAGCGCAGGGTCGCCTCGGGGACCGGGTCGGCCGCGGCGAAGGCCAGCAGGGTGGCCCCGGAGTGGTCGAAGAGGCATCCGGCGGCGTGTCCGTCGACCAGCGAGACCCGCGAGCGGCCCTCCCAGTCGGCGAGCAGGGTGCGCCGCCAGCCGCCCTGGGGATGCCAGTACCCGGCGGCGTCGCCGAGCGGAACGGAGAAGCGGACCTCGACGGGCGCGCCGTCGGCCCGCACCTCCAGCATGCGCAGTCCGTCGACGGGTTCGCCCAGGGACCAGACGGGTTCGATGCCGGGGCCGTGGGCCAGGACGGAGATCGAGACGCCGTCGAGCAGCGGCTCGTGGCGCGTGGGCGCCAGACCGGCCGTGGTCACGGGCTCGGGGGTCTGCGCCGGGGCGCTGGTGGTGTGCACGCTCACTCCTTCACGGCGCCGGCGAGCAGGCCGGACACGAACTGGCGCTGGAGGGCCAGGAATACGATGGCCATCGGGATCGCCGCGGCGGCGGTTCCGGCGAGGATCGCGCCGTAGTCGGTCTCGTCGAGGCCCTGCAGCGAGGCCAGGGCCACCGGCACGGTGAACGAGGCACTGTCGCGCAGGACGATCAGCGGCCAGACGAAGTCGTTCCACTGGTACAGGAAGAGGAAGATCGCCAGGGCGGCCAGGGCGGGTCTCATCGGTGGGACCACCACCCGCCAGAACAGCCGCAGTTCGCCGCAGCCGTCCATCCGCCCGGAGTCGAGGAGCTCGTCGGGGAGCGCGGCCATCGACTGGCGCATCAGGAAGATGCCGAACGGCAGGGCCAGATTGGGCATGATCACGGCCTGGTACGTGTTCAGCCAGTGCAGCTCGGCCATCATCTGGAAGAGCGGTACCAGGGTGACCTGCGCGGGGACGACGAGCCCGAGCATGAGCAGTCCGAAGAGGGCCTCACGGCCGTGGAAGCGGAACTTGGCGAAGCCGTACCCGGCCAGGGTGCAGACGGCGCCCGCGCACAGGGTGTAGACGGCGGCGATGAGCACGGAGTTGAGGACCACCCGGCCGAAGGAGGCGGTGTCCTGGAGCGTTCGCAGGTTGTCGGCCAGGTGGCCGCCGGGCAGCAGCGGGGGAGGGCTGTCGAAGATCTCCCCGGAGCTGTGCGTGGCGGCGACGACGAGCCAGTAGAAGGGGACCAGGACGGCGGCGAGCGCGATGGCCAGTCCCGAGGTCAGCAGGATGCTCCTGCCGCGGTGCCGGGCGGCGGCGGTCATGACTTCTCCCCGAGGAGCCGGAACTGGACCACGCCGAGGATGCCGATGAGGACGGCGAGGGCGTAGGCGATGGCGGAGGCGTATCCGAAGTCGAAGTACTTGAAGGCGTTCTGGTACAGGTACACGCCGATGGTCAGGGTGGCGTTGTCCGGGCCGCCGCCGGTGAGCACGTACGGCTCGTCGAAGATCTGCAGGGTGCCGATGGTGGAGAGCACCGTGGTGAGCAGCAGCGCGGGGCGCAGTCCCGGGAGGGTGACGTGGCGGAAGACGCCCCAGGCGCCGGCCCCGTCCACGGCCGCCGCGTCGTAGAGCTCGCTGGGGAGGGACTGGAGGCGGGCGAGCAGGATCACCGCGTTGTATCCGGTGTAGTGCCAGGTCAGGGCCAGACCGAGGGAGACCTTCGCCCACAGGGGGTCGGTCAGCCACGGCACGGGATCCAGGCCGACGAGCCCGAGCAGCCAGTTGACCAGCCCGTAGTCCTTGCCCAGCAGGACGGAGAACATGATTCCGTAGGCGACCAGTCCGGTGATCATCGGCAGGAAGAAGCCGAGCCGGAAGACCGCGCGCCCGCGCAGCAGGCCGGAGTTCAGGGACACCGCGATCGCGGTCGCGAGGGTCAGCATCACCGGCACCTGGACGGCGAGGATCACCGCGGTGTTCTCCAGAGCGGTCCAGAACAGCGGATCGTGCAGCAGTCGGGTGTAGTTGTCGGCTCCGACGAACCGCTCGGTCCCGCCGACGGTCTTGTGGAGGCTGATCACGAAGGACCGGCCGATGGGGTAGACCTTGAAGGCGGCGAAGAGCAGCAGCGCGGGCAGTACGAAGACGTACGGGGCGACGCGTCGGCGGGGCCGGGACCGACCGGCCGTTCCGGCCGGCCCCGGGGCGGGGGCGACGCGGGCGGCGCGGCCGGTGAGCGTCGCGGTCACCGGGAGACCTTGCGCCCGGTCTGCCGGCCGAGCTGCTCGGCGGCCTCCTTGAGGACCTTCGCCGGGTCGGCGCCCGCCAGCAGGACCTTGGACTGGGCGTCGGTGACCAGCTTGAGGGCGCGGGCGTAGTCGGCGGTGTAATTGAACGCGGACGAGGGGGCCTTGAGGGCTTCCAGGAAGACCTCGCCCTTCTTCTGCCCGCTGAAGAAGGCGGAGGGCTCGTGGAAGACGGCGTCGTCGTAGGCCGCCATCAGCGCGGGGGCGATGCCCTTGCCCCGGTAGGTCCGCACCTGGGAGGCGGGGCGGGTGAGGACGAACTCGACGAAGGACCAGGCGGCGGCCTGGTGCTTGCTGCTGCCCGCGACGGCGAGGTGGGTGGAGTTGACCGTGGCCGCGGTGGATCCGCCGCGGCGGACCGCCGGGGGCAGCCGGACCTTCCACTTGCCCGCCTCGCCGGGAACCTGCTCCTCGATGACGCCGCCGAACCAGGTGGGCATCGGCAGCACGGCCGCGGTCCCCTCCTTCAGGGAGCTCATCAGGGTGTTCCAGCCGCCCGCGAGATCGCTGACCAGACCGGCGTCGTTCATCGTCTTGATGAGGGTCATGGCCTTCACGGCCTCGGGGGAGTCGAGGGTGATGTTCCCGGAGAGGTCGAAGTAGAAGGTGCCCTGCAGCTGGAGCAGCATCTGGAAGAAGTTGGCGGCGTCGGCCTGTGAGGCGGGTTTGTCGATGCCGAGCAGATGGGCGCCGGTCTTCTGCTTGATCTCCTTGCCGGCCTCGATGGTCTCCTCCCAGGTCTGGAGGGCGCCGGCGTCCACACCGGCCTTCTCGAAGAGGTCGGCGCGGTAGTAGAAGCCCGCCGAGTTCGCCTCCCAGGGCAGGGCGTTGACCCGCTTGCCGTCGGGGGACACGGTCTGCCACATGCCTTGGGCGAAGGCATCCCGGTAGGCGTTGGCGCCGAGCGGGGCGAGGTCGGCGAGGCCGCCGGGGAACTTCTCGACGTAGCCCGGCAGGTAGTCGACCCCGATGTGGAGGACGTCGGCGAGGCCCTGGCCGCCCGCCGCCAGCCCGGTGGTGATCTTGTCCCAGATCGCCGGGTTGCCGATGTCCTCGACCGTCACCTCGATGTCCGGATACTTCTGGTTGAACTCCGGTACGAGCGCCTTCATTTCGGCGGCCGGGCCCTGCCAGGACCAGACGGAGATCTTCCCCTTGTCCTTCGCCCCGGCGGTCCCGCCGCCACCCGTGTCACCCGTGCCGGAGCAGGCGGTCAGGCCGGTGAGCCCGGCTCCCGCGGCGAGCGCGCCGCCCATCCGAAGCACTCTGCGACGTTCCAGTTCCATGCCTTGACCCACCCCTGCTCGCACCGTTGCGGAAGCCGAATGGCCGGACTGTAGCCAGATGCCCTCGCCACTTGCAATACATCGATGAAAACTTCCAGTCTGATCCCGCAAGGGAAATTGGCAGGACTGATTGCAAAACAGCAAGGAGGGTTGCTAGCGTGCCGCGCGCCCCGTCCAGTGCAGACCGGTCGCCCCACCACACACACCCCGGGAGAACCCGATGTCGCGTTCCCGTGTGCCGTTGCTGTCCGCCCTCGCCCTGCTCGCGCCCCTGGCCCCCCTCGTCTTCGGCGGCCCGGCCGCCGCGGCGTCGCCGGGCCCGGCGGCCCGGCCGCCGGCGCCCGCCGCGCCCGCCCTGCTCGCCGTCACCAATCCGGGCTTCGAACAGGGCGGCACGGGCTGGGAGTTCACCTCCGGCACCGGCGTCGCCACGAACTACCCGCACGGCGGGGCGCGGCTCGCCTACCTCGACGGCGGGCCCGGGATGAAGGTGTCCCAGACCGTGACGGCGACGGGCCGGGGAACGTACGACATATCCGCCTGGATCGCGACGGGCGGCCCGAACGGGCGCTACGTCGCCCGGGTCAACGGCGCGGTCGCGGCCTCCCAGGCCCTGCCGAGCGCCTCCGGCTACCGGCGCCACACGCTCGGTCGGATCACCCTCGCCCCCGGCGACAGGCTGGAGATCGCCTTCGAGTCGGGGGACGCCTGGGTCAACGCCGACGACGTGATGGTCTCGCCCTCGTCCCCCGTGGACCCGCGGATCAGCTCCTCCGACCCGAAGATCGTCGAGATGTTCGACTGGTCCAAGCGCAAGGCCAACAGCTGGGTCCACCTGCCGGGCACCCAGGGCCCGCTCAACGTGGACGAGAACCGCACCGGTGGCAGCGGGACCGGCACCTACGGCCCCTCCTACTGGGCCGGCTACGCCAACCGCAGCGGCTACTACTCGCGCGACATGGCCCACCAGCTCGCCGGCGCGGGGGTCCTCGGCCTGCACGCGGAGAACAAGGCGATGCTCCGCTCCTTCGCCGCCTCCGCCACCCCCGCGCACAAGTACTACCCGGCCTGGGCCCTCAACTTCGACACCACGACCTACCTCTCGATCGACTACAAGAGCCCCTCGAACTTCGTCCGCGAGGTCCCCGCCGGATTCGAGCTGGTGCAGAAGTCGGAGGAGGCGTACCGCTGGAGCGGCGACCGCTCCTACATCGAGGACCCGGTCCTGTGGGACTTCTACCGGCACACCACCGACGAGTTCGTCACCCTGCACGACGGGCTCAAGGACAACGGGGCGGTCAAGGTCGCCGAAGGCACCGGCCAGGGCATCTTCCAGGGCACCGCCAGCTACAACGAGCAGAGCGGCGAGCCGCTCGCCGAGGCGGGCGACGCGATCGGCTCCCAGTACCAGGCGTACCTTGCGGTGGCCTCGCTCGCCCGCGCGAAGGGCGACTGCGTGCTCGCGGGCCGCTACGAGGCCAAGGCCCGTGACCTGAAGGCGTACTTCAACACGACCTGGAGCGGCACCGGTTCCGGCGCGGACATGGTGCGCGGCTACACCACGGACGGGCGGGCGCTGACCGGCTGGGGCAAGGAGAACAGCTGGTTCATGCCGATGAAGCAGATCGTGGATCCGGGCGCCCGTCGTGAGGCCTACCTGGACTACATCGACCAGCAGGCCTCGGGCGCGGACCGGCCCACCAACATCGAGGCCCTCACGTACCTGCCGGACACCTTCTTCCGGAACGACCGCAACGACACCGCCTGGAAGTGGATGAAGCAGGTCTACGACCGCAAGGACGTCCAGCACGTCAACACCAAGCAGGGCACCAACGGGGACTATCCCGAGGTCTCCTTCACCCTGGTCGGACAGACCGTCGAGGGTCTCCTGGGCGTCACCCCCGACGCGCCCGCACACGCCCTGAGCACCCTGTCACGGCTGCCGTCGGGCATGGACTGGCTGGGGATCGACGACCTTCGGATCGGCGACTCGACCTTCTCCCTGCGGCACGACGGGGCGACGAAGTCCACGCTCGGCCACACCTCGGGCAGCTCCGCCTACACCTGGGAGGCCCGCTTCCCCGGCAGCCACGCCACGGTCACGGTCAACGGGGTGGCCCGGCCGGCCCGCACCAAGGTGGTCGACGGAGTCACGTACACCTACGTCACGCAGCGGGTGTCGCCGGGCGGCACGGTCACCGTCGAGGTGCGCTGAGAGCGGGTACGGGCGCGGGCCGGCCGCCGCCGTGGCCGGCCGGCCCGCCCCCGGGTCAGTCCACGAGTACGCCGGGGTTGAGGACGCCGTGCGGATCGAGCGCGTTCTTCGCGGCGCGCAGTGCGAGGGCGAAGGGCTCGGGGCGCTGGCGGTCGTAGCCCGGACGGTGGTCCCGGCCGACGGCGTGGTGATGGGTGACGGTCGCCCCGTGCCGGTGCAGGACCTCGACCGCGACGGCCTTCAGCTCGTCCCAGAGCGCGTCCTCGTCACCGTCCCGACCGGCGGCCAGGACGGTGAAGTACGGTGCCGCCCCATCCGGATAGACGTGCGTCAGACGGCAGTTGACGGTGGCGGGGTGGCCGGTCGCCTTGAGTGCGGCCGCGCCGACCTCGCCGCGCACCGCCTCGATCAGGCCGGGGATCCGGTCCCAGCAGGCCGCCGTCTCGAAGGTCTCCGCGACGGCCCCCATCCTGGCCAGACCGTCACGGAGGTAGGGCATCCGCAGGAACGCCGAACGCCAGGCGCTCACCGCCGCGTCGCCGCCGGGGCCCGCCTGCGTGCCGGACGTACCGCCGGGACGCCCGCCGTGCGAGCGGGCCAGGCCGACGGCGCGTTCGAGTCGGTCGGTCACCGGCTCGTCCGCCGACTCGAAGCCCAGGACCAGTACGGAGGAGCCGTCCCGCGCCGCACCCGACAACGCCGCTTCGCCGGCGTCCAGCAGACGGCAGTTGGCGGGGGAGAGGTCGGACTGCGCGAGGGCGCGCACCGCCCGGAGCGCGTCGTCGAAGCGGGTGAAGGCGACCGAGGCGGAGGCCTTGTGACGGGGACGTTCCTGTAGCCGGACCCAGGCCTCGGTGATGACGCCGAGGGCGCCCTCGGAGCCGAGGAACAGCCGGTCGGGGGAGGGGCCGGCCCCCGAGGCGGGCAGCCGCCAGGAACCGCTCGTGCCGGCCGGGGTGACCACGCGCATCGACTGCACGAAGTCGTCGATGTGCGTACGGCCGGTGGCGTAGTGGCCGCCCGCACGGGTGGCGAGCCAGCCGCCCAGGGTGGAGAACTCGAAGCTCTGCGGGAAGTGCCGCAGGGTGAGTCCGTGGGGCCGCAGCTGGTCCTCCAGGCTCGGTCCGAGGGTGCCCGCCTGGATGCGAGCGGCCCGCCCCTCGGTGTCGACTTCCAGCACACGGCGCATCGCCGTCAGATCGAGGGACAGCACCGCCCCGTGGGCGTCACCGCGGTACTCCACGCCGCCGGAGACCGAGGAGCCCCCGCCGTACGGGACGACCGCGACCCGCCGGTCGCCGGCCCACTCCAGCAGGTCGGCCACCGCGCGCTCGTCCGTCGGGCGGGCGACGAGGTCGGGTATCCGGCCGGGCCGCCCCCGCAGGGCCCGCATCACGTCGCGGTAGGCCTTGCCCATGGCGTGGGCGGCGCGGTCCTCCGGGTCGGCGGTGACCAGGTGTTCGAGGCTTCGCGGGGGTTCGATCGAGGGTCCTCCGATGCCCAGGTCGCGTACGCGGGGGACGGGGAGCGGGCGGGCGAGGGTTCCGGGGATCATCGCTCCCATCGCGGCGCATTCGGCGTCGTCGGGATGCGCGTCCGTCCAGCCCCAGCCCCACCAGGAGCGGGTGCGGGACTGCGACTGCGGGGTGGTGCCGGCCATGGATGCGCTCCAGAGGTCGCAGGAATTTACCTATAGGTAAATTACCTACTGATAATATCGACGCATGGCAACCCCCCCGACCAGAGCCGGCACCAAGGGAGTCCCGCGCGAGCACCGCCTGCGGCAGATGCTGGAGGCCGCCACGGAGGAGTTCGGCACCCGCGGCTACGCGGCCGCCTCGCTTCCCGCGATCGCCGCCCGCGTGGGCGTCACCAAGACGCTGCTCCACCAGTACCTCGGCACGAAGGAGGAGCTGTACGTCGCCTGCCTGGTGCCCGTCGGGGACCGGATCCTGGAGGCCGTCCGGACGGCAATGGGGGCCGACGGCGCCGGACCGGACACGCCGCTGCGCGTGCTGCGCGGCATCTTCGAGGCCCTGGAGGGTCGCCGGGAGGCGTGGTTCGTGCTGTACGACACCACGCTGCCGCCAGGCGGCGAGGCCGAGCGCCGGGCCTCGGAGTACTGGTCGGCCATCGACGCGCTCGCCGCGGGCGGCACGGCCGAACTGCTGCGCGCGGCCGGTTCCGCCGACCCGCTGGACGCCGACGCGCTCAAGTACGTCTGGCGGGACCTGGTCGCCACCCTCGTCCGCTGGTGGGTCAAGCATCCCGAGCAGACCCCGGCGGCGATGACGGACCGCTGCGCCCGCCTCTTCGCTGCCGCCGCCACGCTCACCTCCGGCGGCGGCAGCGCGGGCTGAAGCGGGTCGCTCGTCGGGGTCACCCGTCGGGGTCCCGCGTCGGGCCGCCGATGGCCCGACGGGTGCCGCGTGTCCGCTACGCCTTGTCGGCCTGCGCGGCCTTGACGGCCTTGAGCTTGCGCCACACCCTTTCCAGGTCCTTCAGGTCCTGCTCGTCGAGCAGCCCGGTGAAGACCGGCCCCAGGGCTTCGCGCCGCGTGGCGTCGGCCGCGGCGAACACCGTACGACCCGCATCCGTGAGGGAGACCTCCACCGACCGGGCGTCGCGCGCCGAGGGCGTACGGGTCACCAGGCCCCGGTTGTGGAGGGCGTCGACGACGCGGGAGACCTGGCTGCGGCTGAGCAGCGTGCTGTTCCCGAGGGTGGAGGCGGGCACCGGCTCGGGGCTGGAAGCCAGCCACAGCATCACCTCGAACCAGGAGACCGGGAGGTCGTGGGCCTTGACGAGGGCCCGGTCGACGCGATCGGTCAGAGTGGTGCCCGCCCAGACCAGCCCGTAGAAGGCGTAGTCGGCCGTCGGCATCTCGGTTTCGGTGAGCTTTTTCGCCATGTCGGCAGTGTAGAGCTTGCGTGCACACGCACATAAATTTATAGTGTGTGTGCACGCACATAAATCACGTTCGGTGACACGCCCAACGAAAGGCACCGCCATGTCGACGCACCCCACCGCCGCCACCACCCCCGACACGTCCGTCCGGACGGTCCTCATCACCGGTACCTCGTCCGGGATCGGCCTCGCGGCCGCGGTCGCCGCCGCGCGTGCCGGATGGCGCACGGTCGCCACCCTCCGTGACACCGGTCGGGCCGACGCCCTGCGCAAGGCCGCCGCCGAGGCGGGCGTCGAACTCGACATCCGGCAGCTCGACGTCGTCGACGAGGACTCCGTGGCCGCCGCCGTGGCCGGGATCGTCGCCGACTACGGCCGTCTGGACGCCGTCGTGAACAACGCGGGCGCCGGGCACGTCGGCACCCTCGAACTCGAGTCGGTCGCCGACGTGCGCGAGGTCATGGAGGTCAACTTCTTCGGCGTGCTGAACGTGTCGAAGGCGGCCCTGCCGCACCTGCGCGCCACCGGAGGCCGTCTGATCACGGTCACCAGCGTCGGCGGGGTCATCGGCCAGCCCTTCAATGAGGCCTACTGCGCGGCGAAGTTCGCCGTGGAGGGGTACATGGAGAGCCTGGCCCCCGTCGCGGCCGCCGTCGGCGTGGCCGTGTCCGTCGTCGAGCCCGGCGCGGTGGCGACGGAGTTCGTCAACAACATCGGAATCGACATCGACGCCACCGTCGCCGCGGCCGGTCCCTACGCCGACGCGATGCGCCACTACATCGACCGCACCGTCGCCCAGTTCATGAACGGGGCCCAGACCCCGGCGGGCGCGGCCGAGGCCGTCATGGAGGCGCTGACCGCGGAAACGCCCGCGTTCCGCATCCAGACCTCCGAATGGGCCCGCGGCTTCACCGGGACGAAGCTGGCGGACCAGGACGGCTCCGCGGTCCTCGGCATGACCAACGCCTGGGTCGCCTGAAACCCACGGCGACCGCAACCACACCGGCCGGCCGTCGCGCACCCGGGCCGCCGTCTCGCGGCAGGCCCGGGTCCGGGGGAGACTCGTACGCATGGACGAGTCGCGCAAAGCCTGGGCCATGGTCATCGGCGTCATCACCGTGATCCTGCTGGACCTCGCGGCCATCATCCTGATGAACACGCTCTGATCGAGTTCGGAGCGAGTCCATCGCCGTGCGGCGGTCACGCTCCGGGCCCGCGAGGCCTTCTAACGGCCGAAGACCGACAGCTCCTCGCCGCGCGAGTTCCAGAGGCGGGCGGATCCCCCCGACGGCTCGCTCAGGGTGAGTCGGTCCGGCCCATGGATCACCCCACCGAGCAGGCGTCCCTCCGCGCGGACCGGCCATTCGACGGTCAGGTGGTCGCCGGGAGCGAGTTCGAACTCGGTCCCCTGGGGTTCGAACTGGACGGTGAGTGGGGTCCCCGGCCCCGCCTGGACGACGAACTTCACGGTTGCCGTCGTGCGGTCGGTTGCCCTCACTCGTCGCCTCAGGTTCATGAGCCCCTCGTTGTCCGGCTGGTGCGTGTCTCCCTGACCATGCTGTGAGTCCGCCGGCCGTCGCCGTACCCGGTCCGTCGCGGGCGGGCGGTCTCCCGGCGACCGACGTCCACGGTGCAGGCTATCGCCGAACCCGGACAGGGACGAGGGCGAGGCGTTGCCCCACCGCACTCCGGTCCCGTCCCGGCTCGAGTCCCGCTCGGAAACGACGGCAAAGGGCGCCCGCAGCACGGCAGTTCGTGGCTGTTCATGCCGGAAAGAGAGGCCGCCCACACCCTTGCTGCGCCGCCCCGGTTCGCGAATGATGCTGCCCGGCGTGTCGGCCGACGGTGGTCGTGATGCACGCGCCATCCCGAACCCGGCCGGCCAGGAGGCACGCCTTGCGGACGAACCGTCACATCCGGAAATCGTTAGGGGTCGTCGGCGCCGCCCTCGCGCTGGTGGTCGCCGTTCCCCAGGTCGCCTTCGCCGCGCCACCGCCCGCCCTGCCCAGCCAGGCCGAGGCGATCGAGCTGACGTTCCAGCCGGCCTACGACTACGACACCGACGGCTGCTACCCGACCCCCGCCATCGGCCCGACCGGAGTGCTCAACGGCGGGCTCAACCCCACCGGCGCCCTCAACGGCAACTGCCGCGACGCCTCGGACCTCGCCAACACCAACGGCTACTCCCGCTGGACCTGCAACAACGGCTGGTGCGCCGTGATCTACGGACTGTACTTCGAGAAGGACCAGGCGATCCCCGGCATCAGTCTCGGCGGCCACCGCCACGACTGGGAACACGTCGTGGTGTGGATCCAGGGCAACGAGGCCAAGTACGTCTCGACCTCCGCGCACGGGGACTTCGTCGTCCACGCCCGCGACCAGATCCGCTGGGACGGCACCCACCCGAAGATCGTCTACCACAAGGACGGCGTCGGCACGCACTGCTTCCGCGCGGCGAACAACAATGACGAACCGCCGGAGAACCACCGCCACACCTGGCAGTTCCCCGCACTCGTCGGATGGTCGGGCTACCCCGCCGGACTGCGGGACAAGCTGAGCCAGGCCGACTTCGGCAGCGCGCACTTCGGCCTGAAGGACGGCGCCTTCGCCGACCACCTGGCGAAGGCCAAACCGGCGGGCATCCCCTTCAACCCGTACCAGTAGCCGTCACGGGCGGCATGATGCCCTGTCCGGGCCGCGTTCTACAGTGGCCGTACCCAGCCGCAGTCGTAGGGGCGGTCCGGACCGAACGGTGAGGTGTGTCATGCCGAAGCGCCAAGCGGTGATCGCCGGGGCGGGCATCGGCGGTCTCACCGCCGCCATCGCCCTGCACCGGCGCGGTTGGCGCGTCACCGTCTGCGAACGCGCCCCCGAACCGCCCGTCACCGGCGCAGGCATCGGCCTGGCGCCCAACGCCCTGCGCGCACTCGCCGCGATCGGCGTCGACGCGGCCCGCGCCACCGGCAGCGCCGTGCCCGAGACGATGGGCGTACGCCGCTCCGCCGGCCAGTGGCTCACCCGAGCCGGCACCGCGGACATGGCCGCCCGCTACGGCGTCGCCCCCGTGGCCGTCCCGCGTCCCGCCTTCACGGCCGCCCTGGCCGCGGCCCTGCCGCCGGGGACCGTCCGCTACGGGACCGCGGTGACCGCCGTCGACGACGCACGGGGACGCCCCATCGTCCGTACGGAGGCCGGACCGGACCTGCCCGCCGATCTCGTCGTCGCCGCCGACGGCATCCACAGCCCGCTGCGGCGCGCGTACTTCCCCGCCCACCCCGGCCTGAACTACATCGGCGAGACCGCCTGGCGGACCATCGTGGACGCCCCGGACCTCGGGATAGCGGCCATGAGCGAGACATGGGGGAGGGGGCAGCGGTTCGGCGTGACCCCGCTCTCCGACGGCCGCCACTACCTCTACGCCACCGCGGTCGTCCCGGCCGGCACCCGACCGGCCGACGCCCGAGCCGAACTCCGCGCCCGCTTCGGCGCCTGGCACGACCCGATCCCCGCCCTCCTGGACCGGGTCGCCCGCCTCGCTCCCGCCGACGTCCTGCAGAACGACCTGTACGACCTCGCGGCCCCGCTTCCCCGCCTGCACCACGGCCGGATCGCCTGGCTCGGCGACGCCGCCCACGCCATGGCCCCCAACCTCGGCCAGGGCGGCTGCCAGGCCATCGAGGACGCGGTGGTCCTGGCCCATCTGCTCCCCACGGGAGACGGCGCGAACGGCACGGACTCCGTCCCGGCCGCCCTGGCCGCGTACACCGCCGCCCGGCGCGACCGCACCGACGCGGTACGCGTCCGGGCCCGCCGGGTCGGCCGCCTCGGAGCCATCGGCCACCCGCTCGCGGCGGCCGCACGCGACCTCGCGGTCCGGGCCACCCCCACGCGCCTGGCCCTGCGCGGGATGGACGACCTCTTCAACGGCTTCCGCCTCCCCGGCTAGACGCCTGGCTCCCTGCCGGGAGAGAGCGGGATGACCAGGGCCGGCCCGACCGCGGCCCGGCCGTTCGGCTCAGTCCGCGGACACCGTCTCGCGCAGGAAGCCGAGCAGCAGCTCCGTCACGACCTCGGGCCGCTCCAGACTGGGGAGATGGCCGGCCCAGGGCAGTTCGAGGTGCCGGGCGTCGCTGAGCAGCTCCGGCAGCCGGGCCGCGATCTGCCGGAAGTCCGCCACGTCGTGGCCGCCCGAAACGGCGAGGCAGGGCGCCTTCACCGCCGCCAGGTCGACCTCGACCGGCCTCCGCCCGGCTCCCTCGGGGGCGGCCAACTGCACCTCGAAGGAACGGCGCTGCATCTCGCGGACCCGCTCCCGCACGGCCTCCCCGGCGTCCGGCCCCAGCCAGGTGTCCAGGTTGAGTTCCACGGCCCCCGCGACGTCACCGGCTTCGAGCAGCGCGTCCTCCCGGTCGCCGAACGCCTCCAGCGCGACGCCGGGTTCGTGCCCGGGCAGCCCGGAGCACAGCAGCGCCATGGCGGAGACCCGGTCCGGTCGGCGTGCGGCGATCTCCAGGGCCACGCGTCCGCCGTACGAGGAGGCGACCAGCGCCGCCCGATCGACGCCCAGGGAGTCCAGCAGGTCCAGTACGTCCTCCGCGTCGTTGTGGCGCCGGTCCGGCAGCGGGGAGTCGCCGAACCCCCTGAAGTCGGGGCGCACCACGCGGTATCCGGCCTCGGCCAGGGCGGACCACTGCGGATCCCACATCCTGCGGTCGCAGGCCGCCGAGTGCAGCAGTACCAGCGCGGGTCCGTCCCCGGTTGTGTCATGAGCGAGAGTCATGGGGCCGACTCTAGGCGGCGAGTGATCAAAAGACGCTACCGGGGAGTACGGGGATGCCACGAGTCCCGGTCCTGACGGACCGTCATCCGACGCTCCGCTCCTACCATTGGGTAACCTCCGACCGATCCGGCACCGCACCACTCCCACGAACGGCACCACACCCCAAAGGGAGCGATCAGCACATGACCAACGACTACGACGTCGTCATCAGCGGAGCCGGCCTCGCCGGCTGCACCGCGGCGATCCTCTTCGCTCGACGCGGTGTCCGCGTCGCGCTGTTGGAGCGCCGCTCGGACCCCCACGCGTACAAACCGCTGTGCACCCACTCGATCACGGCCAACGCCCACCCGGTCCTGGACGAACTCGGCCTCATACCAGAGCTGGAGGAGGCGGGAGCCCTCCACAACGATGCCCGCTGGTACACGCGTTGGGGATGGATCGAGCCGAAGTCCGCCCCGCAGGGCCCCGCGCTGCCGCACGGGTACAACATCCGGCGCAGCACCCTCGATCCGCTGATCCGGTCCCGCGCGGCGCGAACCCCCGGCGTCGACCTGCTCACCGGCCACCGCGTGACCGGTCTGGTACGGGAAGCCGGGCGCACCGTCGGTGTCCGTACGTCGACGCCGCAGGGCGACCGTGAGATCCGGGCCCGGCTGGTGGTGGGCGCCGACGGCAAGGACTCGGCCGTGGCGAAGTTCGCCGAGGTGCCGACCAAGGTGCACGAGAACACCAGGTTCGGCTATCTCGCGCACTTCCGCGACCTTCCGCTGCGCGGCGGGGTGGGTCAGACCTGGTTCCTCGAACCGGACATGGCCTACGCCTTCCCGAACGACGACGGGGTGACGGTCCTCGCGGTGCTCCCGGACAAGAAGCGGCTGCCGGCCTTCAGGGAAGACCTGGAGGGCAGCTTCCTGGAGTTCGTCCGCGCCCTGCCCGACGCGCCGCCCATCGACTCCGCCGAGCGGATCACCAAGTTCATCGGGACCGTCGACTACCCGCTCGTCACGCGCGACCCGACGGCGCCCGGCATCGCCCTCGTCGGCGACGCCGCCCTGACGGGTGATCCCCTGTGGGGCGTGGGATGCGGATGGGCCTTCCAGTCCGCGCAATGGCTCGTGGAGGCGGTCGCCCCAGCCGCGGCCGGCCGGGGCGACCTCGACCGCGCGCTCGTCGGGTACGGGCGCCGGCACCGGCGCCGGCTGCGCGGCCACCAGGCCATGGCCGTCGACTTCGCCAAGGCCCGTCCGTTCAACCCCGGGGAACGGCTGGTGTTCTCGGCCGCGGCCCGTGACGAATCGATGGCACGGCACATGTACATGTTCGCGGCCCGCCTGATCGGCCCGGTGCGCTTCCTGAACCCCGCGGCCCTGGCCAAGGCGGCGGCCGTCAACATCAGGTACCGCGGGGCGGGAGTCCCGCCGGCGCGCTGAACCGCGCCCCGGCCCGCCGTCGCGATCACCCGGACACCTCCCGTACCTCCAGGGACACGAAAAACCGGGTGCCGCGGAGGCCGGGCCGGGCTACGGTCGGGGGCATGAACGTCACCGGCCCCAGCACCACCGCGACCGCGCGAGCGCCCCGCTCGCCGGTTGCCGCCGCCTGACGTCCCCCTCTCCCCGGCGACCGGAAACGGTCCGTCGGTCGTGCCGTGGCACCCCTGCCCCGGTCGGAGGTCGCATGGTCCCGTTCTCCGGTGCCTCCCACGCTTCCACGCGAAGGAGCCATCCCGTGAACACGGAACAACTGGTCAAGACGTTCATCGAGTACTTCGAAGAGCGAGGCCACCGCCGCGTCGTCGGCTCGACGCTGCTGCCACCGCCCGGCGACCCCGTGCTCTTCACCACCTCCGGCATGCACCCGCTCACCCCGTACCTGGAGGGCCGCCCCCATCCGCTGGGCCGACGGCTGGTCAACGTACAGCGCTGTCTGCGCACCACGGATCTGGAAGAGGTCGGCGATTCCACGCACCTGACCGTCTTCGAGATGCTCGGCACCTGGTCATTGGGCGACTACGGCGGCCCGGTCAGCCTCGACTGGGGATACGGGCTGCTCACCGAGGGGCTGGGGATCGACCCCGGGCTCCTCCACGCCACCGTCCACGCCGGCGACGGGCAGACCGGCCCGGACACCGACTCCCTCCACCTGTGGCAGGACCGGGGCGTCCCCGTCGAACTCACCGTGGACGACAACTGGTGGTCGAACGGCCCCGTCGGACCGTGCGGGCCCGACTCCGAGATCTTCCTGTGGAGCGGCGAGGGCCCGCCCCGGTCGACACCCACCCGGGACGACCGTTGGGTGGAGGTGTGGAACCACGTGACGATGAGCCACCGCCGGCTCGACGACGGCTCGCTCGTGCCGCTTCCCCGGCGCAACGTCGACACCGGACTCGGCGTGGAGCGGCTGGCCTCACTGCTCCAGGGCAAGCGGTCCGTGTTCGAGTGCGACGTCTTCGACCCGTGGCGCCGCCTCGTCCCGTCCCTCTGGAGCCTGGACGAGACCTCGCTGCGCGTGGTCTGCGACCACCTGCGTTCGGCCGTCGTCGTACTCGGCGACGGCGTGCGCCCGGCCAACACCGGACGGGGCTACGTCCTGCGCCGCCTCGTGCGAAGGGTGCTGACCCTGTTGTGGGGGGACGACCCCTCGCGCGGTCTCGAAGACCTCCCGGAGGAACCGGTCCGGCACACCCTCGACCATTTCCGGCAGGACATCCACCCCGACGACGTACTGCGCGTGCTGCGCGAGGAGGAACACCGCTTCCGCCAACTCCTGGACCGGGGCCGCCAGGTACTCGCCCGCCCCCGGTTCCAAGGCCGCCTGACCGACGAGGACTTCCACTACCTCCACGACACCCACGGCCTGCCGCGCGAACTGATCACGAGCCTGCGACACGAGTGAGAAACCTCTCCGGCCGGGAGTTGACCTTTCGTCAGAAAACGGTGCACCAGGGGCAATCGGGTGTCCAAGGGTGGGGCAATGACGTTCGAATTCGAGGCGGAATGGACCCGGGCGAAGGGAGAGGCCATTATGCGCCTCGCCTCCGCCGGGCCCTCGCCCGCACCGACTGCCCAGCCGAGCCCCGGCGCATCACCGTCCGCGGCGGAGCCCGACCTCGGCCTCGTGGACGGGCCCGTGCGCTCCAAGGCGTCCGCCATCCGTACGGCGAACGCGGAGGCCCGGGGCAAGTCCACGCTCGACGACGCCGAGGCCGTGGGCCGCGGCCACGCCGGGTGGGTGGCCGGGGCGGCCGGCAACGACTGCGTGGGCACCTGGCAGCGCAGGCTCAGGGAGCTCGCGGACCTGGTCGACGACGCGGTGGCTGCCGCGAAGCAGTGCGAAGGCCTCGCCGGCTACGCGCGCCAGGACGTCGCCAGGACGGTCAACCGGTGCTGGGTCGGCGAGTCCGGGCGTGCGGCCACGGAACGCTTCGTCAAGCACGCCGACGACTACGAGACGTCCGCGCTGGCCCTCCGCGCGCGGGCCAAGGCCTACGACGACCTGGCCGAGGTGATCACGGCGGCCCAGCGGGACCTGAACAGCGCCCTGGACTACGCCCGCACCCGTGACCTGAAGGTCGACGACAGCGGGCGGGTCCAGCTGTCGCGCCCCGTCATGGTGCCGCAGGGCAGTACCGAACACCTCGAACCGGTCAACCACGCGCAGGGCATCATCACGGACGCCCTGCGGAAGGCCACCGAGGCCGACGTGGACACGGCACGCGCCCTGCGCACGATCGAGGGCCTCACCGCCGTCTCGGACCCGAAGCCGGCCAAGGAGGCCCTGACCCCCGGCTCGCCGCTCTCGATCGCGCTGGCGCTGGCGGGCGGTACGGAGGGGCTCCACCCGATCAACGCCTCACCCGCCCAGTACGCCGCGGTGAACCGGGCCGCGGCGGAGACGGGCATCAGCCGCAAGCTGCTCCTGGCGATCCTGTGGCAGGAACGGCAGTGGTACCAGAACTTCAGCCCCGGCCTGACGGGCCCGCCGGCCGAGACCGGCCGGATCTTCGACTGGGCGTTGCAGCAGTCGATCAAGCCCGACAAGTCCCTCGGCATCACACACATGAAGCCGGACACGGCGCGGGAGGTGATGATGCGCAACCCCGAGGCGTTCACCCTCCGGGACGGCACCTTCCTCGGGAATCTCGACGACGCCCAACTCACCAAATCCATCGAGGAGAACCCGGACGAGAACATCCGCATGAGTGCCTTCCACCTCAAGGACATTCAGGAGAACCCCTACGGGGCGAGGACCGACAAACAGCTCTTCACCCTCTACGCCGCGGACACCCCCGGGGTGCGGGAGTTGAACGAGCAGTACGGGGACGAATCGGGCAGCCGCGGCGGCGACATCAGGACCCGGGGTGAGAACTGGGACAGGCTGGAGCCGCACCCGGACGACGCGATGGCCTGGCACGCGCTGACCGACGAGCAGCGCGCCACCGCCATCCGGCAATTGGAATCGCAGACCCCGGCCGGTCACCACGTCTCCGTCGACCCGATCTACGATGAGCGTGGAGGGCCCCACACCGGAACGGGCACCGGCCCGGCGGAACCCGGAACCCCGTCCCCCAGCCCGGGGCCGGCGCCCACCCCGCCGAGGAGCAACTGAGCCATGCGCACACGCACGTCCATGCCGCTGCTGCTGGCTCTGGTCCTGACGGTGAGCGGCTGCGGTGCCCTGGGCCTCCGGGAGGACGGTCGCAAGCCGCTCACGCCGATGCCGAGCGAGGTGCCCACCGGCCCCGAGTACGGATCGGTCGACGACGTGGTCGCCGCCCTGGCGAAGGGCGGCTTCGACTGCAAGGTGACCGTGCGCAACGAGTACTCGTACGGGTCGAACGCCACCTGCGAGGTACAGCACCGCGGCACGACCGTCACGAACGAAATCTCGGTGCTGAGCACGGCCCGTTTCAGCAGGGACGAGATCGGCGATTCGATCGCGGTGGGGCGCCGCGCGTACCGGCACACCATCGTCGCCGCCGGAAACTGGTACGTCTGGGTCCGGCCCGGGGTCTACGCCCACGACATCGCCGCGGCGCTGCCCGGCACCGTGGTCCTGGAACCGCTGAAGGAATAGCCTCGCCGCGCGCCGCCGCTCAGTCGTCGCCGATGGCGCAGGCGAGGTAGAGGTCGACGCGGTCGCGGGCGGTGGACAGGTCGCGGCCGGTGAGGTGTTGGATGCGGCCGATGCGGTAGTGGAGCGTGCTGACGTGCACGTGGAGGGCCTCCGCGGCCGCGCGCCAGGCTCCGTTGGCCTCCAGGAAGACGCCGAGGGTGCGCGTCAACTCCGCGCCGTGTTCCGCGTCGTAGGCGTGGAGGGGGCCGAGGAGGCGTTGCCGGTAGGCGGCCCGGACGTCGCCGGGCACGCCTGCCAGGAGCAGCAGGTGGGAGTCGAGTTCACGGGCGGTGACCAGGGCCAGCCGCTGGGGGCGGAGCGCGGCCAGGCGTGCGGCGTGCCGGGACTCCTCCAGGGCCCGGCCGAGCCCGGCCGGGTCGGAACACGTGCCTAGGCCGAATGCGATGCGCCCGCCGTCGGCGGCGGGCTCGAACTGCGCGAGGCGTTCGCCGAGCCGGGTCGCGAGGGCGCCCTCGTCGAGCCGGGTGCCGAGTGAGGCCAGGACGGTCGGTCCGGCCTCGCCGCCGGCGACGACCGCGCGGATGTCGGGGTCCTCGTCGAGGGTGCTTTCGACCAGGTCCGCGGCGAGGTCCCAGGAACGCAGCGCGCCCCGGGTGAGAGCGGTGACGGCGACGAGCGGCCGGTCCGTGGCCAGGCCGGCGGTGCGCAGGCGGGCGGAGACGGCAGTGGGCGGGGCCTGCTGGTCGAGGAGCTCGACGAGCTGGGCGTGGAACCGCTGCTCCGTGCGGCGGCGTTCGTCCCGGCGGGCGCCGCCCAGCGCGAGGAGCTCGGCGGTCTGCGCGGCGGTGCCCGTGTCGTCGGGGGTGCCGCGGATGACGAGGAGCCCGCCTCCGGCGCTGCGGCGGCCGATCGGGAGCAGGGTGTGTCCCTCCTCCGTGGCGGGGAGGCGCTCGGCGCGCAGGGCGTGGGCGGCGAGTCGACCGCGGACGGCGGCGGAGAGTTCTTCGCCCGGGCCGGCGAGGAGGCGGCCCGCCGTTGACAGGGCCCAGCAGGGAGTGCCGAGTTCGGTGGAGAGCATGGCCACGAGGCCGCCGAGGTCCGCGCCGTCGACGAGGGCGGTGACCAGGCGGCGGTGGTGGCCGAGGACGTCGGCGAGCACCCGGCCGCGCTCGCGGTTGATGCGGTCGATGACCGTGCGGGACAACGCGCTGTAGCTGATGTCGGCGGGCACGGCGAGGATGGGGATGCCGTGGCGGCGGCAGGCGTCGACGAGGGCGGGAGGTACCTCGCCGAGCAGGATGTCGCCCGCGACGAGCGCGGCGGCAGCGCCTTCGGCCAGGGCGGCGGCGAAGGTCTCGCAGTCGGCCGGGGTGCGGTACCAGCCCTCGCTGGTCAGGACGAGCTCGCCGCCGGCGAGGAAGTCGGCGGGCTCCAGCAGGTCGGTGGTGTAGACCCAGCGCAGCTCGCGGTCCAGGCCGGCCGCGCCACCGTCGTCGAGCGCGGTGAGCCGGAGCTCCGGCATGTCCAGCAGATCCCTCACCCGCACGGTGGGCCTTCCTCTCGTATGCGGCACGTACTCACGTACTCACGTACGCACCCCTTCACCTATCGCGGTCTCCGTACATCCGGTTATCCGACGATCGTACGAAACCCCGGCGGATTCCGGCCACGGCTTCCCCGCACGGACGGTGACGATGTGCCGCCCAACAGGTGTGTACTGCCGTTGCTGCAGCACTCGGCTTTCCCTGATTCCTACGAATGACGGAAGGAGGCTTGGCATGGCTCGGCACAGCACCACCCTCGCGCGGAAGATCAAAGACTCCCTGCGCGCCGCGACCGCCGTCGAGACCTCCGGTGTCGAACCGATACCGGAGGACGGGCGCAGCGGCGGACCGGGCTCCTCGTTCACACTCTGGTTCAGTTCCAACGTCCAGTTCTCCAGCCTCTCCAGCGGCATGCTCGCCACGGCCGCCTTCGGGCTCGGCTGGAGCCAGGCCCTGCTCGCCATCGCCCTGGGCAGCGCCGTCGTCGCCGCCGCCATCGGCGTCATGTCCACCTTCGGGCCGCGCGCCGTCCTCGTCGTCGGGGCGATCGGTGGCGCCATCGGCTGGGCCGCGGGCCACGGCGACTACTGGAAGTCCTTCGAGAACTTCCTCATCCTCCTCGGCAACTGGATCGCCCCCTGGCTCGCGGTGATGCTCGTCCACCGCTTCCTCGGCCGCCACGACGACCACGTCGCCGTTCGGCGCTTCGGCGCCGGCTTCGCGTCCTGGCTGCTCGGACTGGCCGCGGCCGTCCCGTTCATGAGTCAGCCCGGCGTCTACGTCGGACCGATCGCCGAGGACCACCCGGCCCTCGGCTCCTGCGCCGCGGCCGTCGCCTTCGCGGCGGCCGGCCTCACCCAGTACGTACTCACCCGCACGCGCCGCCGACCGGCGACGCCCGACACCGGCGACACCACGCACGCCACCCCGACCATCCACCCCACCAAGGAGATCCCGGCATGACCACCAACCCCGCCTCCACCCCCGCCGCGACCGACGCCGACATCGAGCTGCTCCGCACCGCGGTCGCCGTCGCCCGCCGCTCCCGTGAGGCCGGCAACCACCCCTTCGGCGCGCTGCTCACTGGCCCTGACGGCGAGATCCTGATCGAGGCCCAGAACACCGTCACCACCGACCGCGACGCCACCGGCCACGCCGAGACCAACCTCGTGCGCCTCGCCACCGCGAAGTACGACGCCGCGTTCCTGCGCACCTGCACCCTCTACACCAGCACCGAGCCCTGCGCGATGTGCTCCGGCGCCATCTACTGGGGCAACATCGGCGGGGTGGTCTACGCCCTCGGCGAGGACGAACTCCTCGCCATGACCGGCGCCAACGACGAGAACCCCACCATGGCCCTGCCCTGCCGCGAGGTCTTCGCCGCCGGCCAGCGCCCCCTGCCCGTCACCGGCCCCGTCGACCTCGCGGAAGCCCGCGAGGTGCACCACGGATTCTGGAGCTGACCCACCCCCGCCGGTCGGGCGCGTGCGTCGTGCCCGACCGGCGCTTTTGCGCTTTCTATCTCCAACCTGCGTTGTTCCTAGAATGGTCGGATGGAGGACATCGATGTGATCGCGGCGTTGCAGGATCCGGTGCGGCGCCGCCTGTACGAATACGTGGCCGCGCAGGGTCGCGAGGTCGGCCGCAACGAGGCCGCCGAGGCGGCCGGGGTGGCGCGGACGCTCGCCGCGCACCATCTGGACAAGCTGACGGAAGTCGGCCTGCTGGAAAGCGGCAGCCGCCGCCTGACGGGCCGCTCGGGTCCGGGAGCGGGTCGTCCCGCCAAGGTGTACACGCGGGTGCGCACCGAGCGGTCGGTGTCGCTGCCCGCCCGCGACTACCGCACCGCCGCCGAACTGCTCGCGGAGACCGCGGAGCAGGCCGGACTGGACGCCGGTCTCTGCGCGGCCGCGCGCCGCCGGGGCGAGGCCCTGCGCGGCTCGGCGGAACCCTGTACGGGACTCGCGGAGGCCATGGAGGTACTGGCCGCGCGGGGCTACGAACCGTACCTGGAAGGCGCCGAGGGCTCGGGTGGCGCTCCGGGCGCGGAAGGGCCGACCGGGCCGGCCGGCCCCGCCGTCCGGATGCGCAACTGCCCCTTCCATGTCGTCGCCGAACGCTTCCCGCCGCTCGTCTGCGGCATGAACCTCGCCCTGCTGGAGGGGCTGCTCGGCGTCGACGGTCCCGTCAGTGCCCGCATGGACGCCAGGCCGGGGGAGTGCTGCGTGGTGGTGGAGGCTTCTAAAAACAACGATCATTGACATAGAAACTGCCGTCGTGCTGGGATGGGGCCATGACCCCATCCGCGCATGCCGCCACCCACCTCGCCCAGCTCAACGTCGCCGCTCTCCGCCACCCCCTGGACGACCCGCGCATCACCCCGTTCGTCGAACTGCTCGACCCGGTCAACGCCGCCGCCGACGGCGCGCCCGGCTTCGTGTGGCGGCTGGTGGAGGAGGGGGAGGCCGACGCCACCGGCCTGCGCCCGGCGGGGGACGACGTGATCGTCAACCTCTCGGTGTGGGAGAACCAGGAGGCCCTGTGGGACTTCGCCTACCGCAGCGGGCACCTGGAGGCGATGCGGCGACGCCGTGAATGGTTCGAACGACACGTCGAGGCCCACCTGGTGCTCTGGTGGGTCCCCGCCGGCCACCTCCCGACCGTCGGCGAAGCACTGGAGCGACTGGCGGACCTCCAGACCCACGGACCGACCCCGCGGGCGTTCACCTTCACCTCCTCCTACACGGCCGAGGAAGCCGCCCACGCCGCCGCGTCGACGCAGGCGGAGCCTTCGACGGCCGCCTGACCGCCGACGAGGCGGGCTGAGGGGCGAGGCGACTGGCGTGCCGCCCCGGCCCCGGATCGTCACGGACTGACTGCCCTCGTCATACGGCCAGTTCCCGCAGCCTTCCGCCCGGCCCGCGCCCGGTGCCCAGGCGGGTGAAGTGCTCCGTGGCGATGACCGACTCCCTTGCCCGCGCGGGCAGTCGGGCGAGGATGCCGGGAAGGGCGCGCTCCCGGGCGGCTTCGCTGCGGTGGGCCAGGATCGCGGCCCACTTCCGCTCCAGGGGGTCGCCGGTCAGGTCGATCGTCGCGGTGACGTGCTCGTCCGGCACGCTCAACACCGTCTTCCCGACGCGTTCGAGCAGTGCGGCGAGCTCGCCGACGCCCGAGTGCGGATGTGTGGCCGCGTACAGGGCCTCGGGCTGCCACGGCTCGCCGGTCTGCGGGCGGAAGAGTTCGAGCCCGGCCGCATGGAAGGCCAGTACGGTCGCCTGGTGGGTGCGTACGTGATCGGGATGCCCTGTGAGCTGCCCATACGCGTCGTGGGTCACCACGATCCGCGGTCGTACGGCGCGGATGTGCCCGACGATCAGCCCCACCACCTCCTCGATCGGGGCGTCGCACAGCCGTGGCCGGCCGGGAGCGGAATCGGGGACGCGGGCGTCGGCGAAGCCGAGCAGTCGCGGCTCACCGGCGCCCAGAGCGGCGAGCGCGTCGGCGAGTTCGGGGGCCCGGTGGCTGTCGGCGGACCAGGTGGCGGTGACCACCGCCGTCGCCGCGCCCGAGGCGGCGTGCTGCGCTAGTACGCCGCCCGCCAAGAGGGACTCGTCGTCAGGGTGGGCGAAGACGCCGAGGAGCGACGGCCGGGGACCGGCGGGCTGGGGCGGGGGCATGGAATGCGCACCTTCCTGTCGAATGCGAGGGGGAGGGAGGGGGAGGGGGAGGGGCGTTACGCGACCGGACGTCGCGACAGAACGTCCGATTTTCGACCCTCCTCGCGGGAACGAAGCCTGTCCGCACGTCAGTTCACCCAAAGGGATCGAGGCGCCCCCGGGCGCCCCGCCCCTTGACCGGCAGGCCTTTCGCAAGGAGAAACCGTGCGCATACTCTTCACCGGACCGGCCGCGGCCGGCCACCTCTTCCCGATGATCCCGACCGCGCAAGCCCTGCGTGCCGCCGGGCACGAGGTGCTGTTCGCGAGCGCCCGGCCGCTGGACCGGCTCCGCGAGGCCGGATTCCCGCTCGTCGAGATCGGCGACGGCCGCACCATCCGTGAGGTGTTCGAGCAGTCCAGTGACGAAATAAGTTACGTGAACCGCGACAAGACGACGGATCAGATCCTCGACATGGCCGCCCGCGTCTTCGCCCGCGTGTCCCGCTCCACCGTGGACCACCTCCTGGAGATCGCCGGCAGCTGGGGCGCCGACATGCTCGTCTACGACTCGTTCCAGGCGTCGGCCCCGCTGGTCGCGGCCAAGCTCAAGATCCCGTCCGTGCTCCAGAACTTCGGCCCCACCCCCGGCCTCGACATGGTCCGCCGGTTCGCCGACAACTTCACCGAGGCGTACGAGACGTACGGCGTGGCGGGTCCCGCCGAACCCCTGCCGCTCAACATCGTGCCCACCTCGCTCGGCGGCGACCCGAGCGGACTGCGGATGCGCTACATCCCCTACAACGGCGGCGGCACCATCCCCGCCGAGCTGCTGGGACGCGGCTCCCGCCCGCGCGTCGTCGTCACGCTGGGCACCGTGCTCACCGAGATGGACGGCGTTCGGGCCATCACCCGCCTGACCGAGGCCGCGGCCTCGGTGGACGCCGAGTTCCTGCTCGCCGTCGGGGACGTCGACCTCGCCCCGCTCGGCACGCTGCCCGACAACGTCCGCCCGCTGCCCTGGGTGCCGCTCGCCGAGCTGCTGACCGTCTCCGACGCGCTGATCCACCACGGCGGCTCCGGCACCATGCTCACCGCGCTGCAGGCCGGCCTGCCCCAGCTGCTGCTTCCCCAGGGCGCCGACCACTTCGCCAACGCCGACGCCCTCACCGCGACCGGCGCCGCCCTGCGCTCCGCCTCCGAGGACGTCGACACCTCCCTCCTCACCCGTCTCGTCACGGATCCGGCACTGCGCGGGGCCGCCGCGAGCCTCCGCGCGGAGAACGAGGCCCTGCCGACCCCGGCGCAGACGGTCCCCGCCTTGGAAGCCCTGGTGGCCTAGGGAGTCTCCGGCCCGCTCCGCCGCCGGACGGGATGCCGCGGGGCGGGGGAGCGGGCCGGAGGGGTGACCCCGCACCGCGTGCGAGTCGTCCGGTGGCGGGCTCCACGGGGCCTGCCTAGCGTGGGCGACGCAGTGTGACAAAGCCCCCGCACGCAGGAAGGCCCCTCATGGCCGACAAGCCCGCCATCGTCCTCGTCCACGGATTCTGGGGCGGCGCCGCCCACTGGTCCAAGGTCATCACCGAACTCCACCGCCGCGGCTTCCACGATCTGCACGCCGTCGAGAATCCGCTGACCTCCCTGGCGGACGACGCCGAACGAACCCGCAAGATGATCCGCCAGATCAGCGGCCCCGTCGTGCTCGTAGGGCACTCGTACGGCGGCGCGGTGATCACCGAGGCGGGCGACCTGCCGAACGTGGAGGCCCTGGTCTACATCGCGGCGTTCGCGCCCGACGCGGGCGAGAGCCCGGGAGGGCTCAGTGAGGAGATGCCCCCGCAGGCGTTCCCGAACATCGCGCCCGATTCGGACGGCTACCTGTGGATCAAGCCCGAGCTCTTCCGCGAGAGCTTCGCGCAGGACCTGACGCCCGATGAGGCCCTGGTCATGGCCGTGACGCAGAAGGCGCCGCTCGGCTCGACCTTCGGCGACGCCGTCACCGCCCCGGCCTGGCGCAAGAAGCCCTCCTGGTATCAGGTGTCCACCGGGGACCGCATGATCCATCCGGACAACGAGCGCAGGATGGCCGAGCGGATGAACCCCCGCAAGACGATCGAGCTGGACGCGTCCCACGCGTCCCTTGCCTCACAGCCGGGCCCGGTGGTCGACCTGATCGAAGCCGCCGCGAACGACGTGGGCGGCCGGTAGGACGCCCGGACGGGGTGCGGCCTGCGGGCCGCGCGCCGTTCCCTTGCCCGACGAGCCCCGCCGGAGTCTCCGGCGGGGCTCCGTCGCGTCCAGGGCGGACGGACCGCGGGAGGGACGGTTCGTGGTGGAGCGGAGCGGTGGCCGCGGGAGAGCGGCGTCGTCACCCACTCGCACGTGGGCTGCGGGAATACCTCGGGAGCACCCTTCGTTCCGGGGTATAGTTGAATCCTCAACAACCTCGGGAAGGGGAGCCATGCAGTTCGGGATCTTCACCGTCGGTGACGTCACGCCCGATCCGACGACGGGACGCGCGCCGAGCGAGCACGAGCGGATCAAGGCGATGCTCGCCATCGCGCAGAAGGCCGAGGAGGTCGGCCTCGACGTCTTCGCCACCGGTGAGCACCACAACCCGCCGTTCGTCCCCTCCTCGCCGACGACGATGCTCGGCTACATCGCCGCGCGCACCGAGAACCTGGTCCTCTCCACGTCGACGACGCTGATCACCACGAACGACCCGGTGAAGATCGCCGAGGACTTCGCGATGCTCCAGCACGTCGCGGACGGCCGTGTCGACGTGATGATGGGCCGCGGCAACACCGGCCCGGTGTACCCCTGGTTCGGCAAGGACATCCGCGACGGCATAGACCTCGCCATCGAGAACTACGCCCTGCTGCGCCGTCTGTGGGACGAGGACGTCGTCACCTGGAAGGGCAAGTTCCGCACCCCGCTGCAGTCCTTCACCTCGACCCCGCGCCCGCTGGACGGCGTCGCGCCCTTCGTCTGGCACGGCTCCATCCGCTCGCCGGAGATCGCCGAACAGGCCGCGTACTACGGCGACGGCTTCTTCCACAACAACATCTTCTGGCCCGCCTCCCACACCGAGCAGATGGTGAACCTGTACCGGGAGCGCTACGCCCACTACGGCCACGGCACCCCCGAGCAGGCCATCGTCGGCCTCGGCGGCCAGGTGTTCATGCGGAAGAACTCCCAGGACGCCGTCCGCGAGTTCCGCCCGTACTTCGACAACGCACCCGTGTACGGCCACGGCCCCTCCCTCGAGGAATTCACCTCCCAGACCCCGCTGACCGTCGGTTCGCCGCAGCAGGTCATCGAGCGGACCCTGTCCTTCCGGGACTACGCCGGCGACTACCAGCGCCAGCTGTTCCTGATGGACCACGCGGGCCTGCCCCTCAAGACCGTCCTGGAACAGCTCGACCTGCTCGGCGAGGAGGTCGTACCGGTCCTCCGCAAGGAGTTCGCCAGTCTCCGCCCGGCAGGCGTACCGGACGCCCCGACCCACGCGGCCCGCGTCGAGCGGGCGGCCCACGCCCAGGAGACCCCGAAGGAGGGGACGCGCGCATGAAGCTCGTCGTCGTATCGGCCGGATTGAGCTCGCCCTCCTCGACCCGGCTGCTCGCCGACCGCCTCGCGGCCGAGACGCTGCGCCACGTGGACGCCGGAACCGAAGTGATCGAACTGCGGGACCTGGCGACGGAGATCGCCCAGCACTTCACCACCGGGTTCCCGCCCGCCCGGCTCGCCGCCGCGCTCGACGCGGTGGCGGCCGCGGACGGCCTGATCGCCGTGACGCCGGTCTTCGCGGCCTCGTACAGCGGCCTGTTCAAGTCGTTCTTCGACCTGATCGACAAGGACGCCCTCACCGGCAAGCCGGTCCTCGTCGGCGCGACCGGCGGAACCGCACGGCACTCACTGGTCACCGAGCACGCCCTGCGACCGCTGTTCACGTACCTGCGCGCGCTCGTCCTGCCGACCGCCGTGTACGCGGCCTCGGAGGACTGGGGCGACGAAGGGCTCGCGCAGCGGATGGGCCGGGCGGGCGCGGAGCTGGCGCGCTTCATGGCACCCGCCGCGCGGGACGACGCTCCGCAGGCGGTGCCCGACGTCGACACCACCGCCGCCATCGCACCGCGTTCCCTCACGGGCGCGATCACCTCGGTGCATCCGGCACACGGCTTCGAGGTGGTGCCGTTCGCGCAGCGGCTGGCCGCGCTGGCCGCCGAGTAGCCGAGGCCCTCTGGTGGGCGTGCGGATAGCTGGGGCACCATCTTCCTGCTCCACCCCTCACGGTCACCAGCAGGAGGAAACCCCCGATGAAGATCCGCACGGTCCTCAGCGCACTGGTCCTCTTATCCGGTGTGCTCTTCACCCCCGGCATCGGCATCCTCGGCGGGGCCACGGACGCCCACGCCGCCACCAAGATCAGCCACGCGACGGCGACTTCGATGTTCCGGAACTCCGGCATCACCTGGTCCTCGTCGGGTGGCTGTTCCGACCGCAACAACGCGAGCTGCACCTCCTTCGAGCAGCTCAACCTCGCCACGGCGCAAGGCGCGCAGACCCTCAAGAGCGCCAGCGGCTGCGCACTGAACATCACCGGGGGCACCGAGACCGGGCACGCGAGCGGCACGTACTCGCACTGGAACGGCTACAAGCTCGACCTCGCCAAGTACGCCTGCGTCGGCTCCTACATCAAGAACACGTTCGCCTACATCGGGCTGCGCGGCGACGGAGCTCCCCAGTGGAAGTCCGGCGCCGGCAACGTCTACGCCGACGAGGGCAGCCACTGGGACGTGACCTTCTACAACTGCGGCGGCTGCTGACCGAGCACAATGGTGGAGTTCGCCACCGATGCCGTACCGAAAGCGACTGCCATGAACCGCCTTCCCGCGGATCCGACGGTGCTTCACCCGATTCCCGACCAGCCGCGCGTGGTCCTGCTCAAGCCGCTGGTGACTTCACCGTTGATCAAGATCGGGGAGTACTCCTACTACGACGACCCCGACGACCCGACCGCGTTCGAGACCCGCAACGTCCTCCACCACTACGGACCCGAACAACTGGTCATCGGGAAGTTCTGCGCGCTGGGCACCGGAGTGCGGTTCATCATGAACGGCGCCAACCACCGCATGGACGGCCCCTCCACCTTCCCCTTCCCCATCATGGGCGGCTCCTGGGCCGAGCACTTCGACTTGCTCGGTGACCTGCCCAACAGGGGTGACACCGTCATCGGCAACGACGTCTGGTTCGGCCACCACACCATGGTCATGCCCGGAGTCCGCATCGGGCACGGCGCGATCATCGCCTCCGGCGCCGTAGTCGTGGACGACGTCCCCGACTACGGCATCGTCGGCGGCAACCCGGCCGGACTCATCCGCACCCGCTACGGCGACGACGAGATCGCCCGTCTGCTCGCCCTCGCCTGGTGGGACTGGCCCGTGGAGCACATCACCGAGCACGTCCGGGTCATCATGTCCGGCACGATCGACGACCTCGAAGCGATCGCACCACGGACCTGAGCCGACCCCTCGCGGACCCGATGAGGCCCCGGGCCGTCTAGCCGGCCGCGCGGAGGCGGGTGGCGGCCGCCTCCGCCTCCCGTACGACGCGGTCCGGGTCGACGTCGACCAGGCGGCCGCCGAGCTTCAGCGCCCGCCCGTCCACGAACACGGCGTCGATGTTCTCGGGCCGCCCGTTGAAGACGATCTGGCCGACCCAGTCGAAGCGCGGCGCGAAGTTCAACGCCGCCGGGTTGACGACCACCACGTCGGCCCGCTTCCCGGGGGTCAGGGAGCCCACCCGGTCGGCGAGGCCGAGGACCTCGGCGCCCCCCAGCGTGGCCATCCGCAACACGTCGTCGACCTGCGGGAAGACATCGACCTCGGTCGCACGGGCCCGTTGCAGGCCGATCGCCGTCTTCATCAGCGCGTGGAAGTCGGAGCTGTCGTTCGTGCCTCCGTCGAGGCCGAGCCCGACCTTCACGCCCCGCCGCCCGAGCTCGCCCAGCCGCATGATGCCGGAGGCCAGCCGCATGTTGCTGAGCGGGCAGTGGGCCGCGCGTACGTCGTGTTCGGCGATGGCGGCGATCTCGGCGTCCGTCAGGTGGATCGCGTGGTTGATCATGAGCCGGGGCCCCATCGCCCCGATGTCGGTCAGGACCCCGATGGGGTCGTCGGCGCGCTGCTCGGGGCGTTCCAGGACATGGGAGTTGAGCATCACCCCGAGCTCCTGGGCGACCTCCCAGTGGGCGCGGTTGTCGTCCTGTGCCGCCCGCGCCGCATGGGTCGCCACCTGGAAGGAACCGAGCGGCACAGGATCGACGAGTTCCTTCTTCACCCTCCCGACCAGCACCCCGTCGGGCGCCGGCGGGTACATCGCGTACGTGAACCGCAGCCCGGTGTCGGCCAGGGCCCGTACGTAGCTCTCGATGAGGTCGTACGAGAAGATGTCCACCCAGTCCACCAGCGTCGTAACCCCCGACTGGACGGCGTCGAGGGCGGCGAGCCGTACGAAGCTGTGCAGGGCCGCGGGTGTCAGCCGGCCCCGCTGGGGGTCGGTACATCGCTGGAACCAGCCGAACAGGTCCTTGTCGGTGCACCCGCCCCGGATCACGGCCTGCCAGAGGTGGTTGTGGGTGTCGACGAACCCTGGCATGACGAGCTTGCCCGAGGCGTCGAGCACCCAGGCGCCGGGCGGTGTGCCCAGTGCCGTGCCGACGGCGGCGATGGCGCCGTTCCGCATCAGGACGTCGGCGTTCGCGAGGGCACCGAGGGGGCCGGTGCCGATGGCGGGGTCCATGGTGAGCACCAGGGAGGCCCCGCGGAGCAGGACCGTCCCGCCGCCCGGAGCGGGCCGGGGCAAGGGCCGGTCGCGGAGGGCGGCGCCCGGGGTGACACCGAGGACGAGTGGGGCGGCGGCGGCCAGGCCGAGACCCGCGAGGAGATCGCGGCGGCGGGGTGCCGACGGCGGAGTGGGGAGTTCCTGCATGGCGTGTTACCTCCCGAAGGCTGAGAACGGAAGGCCCGCCCGGGCGGAACGCTGAGACGGAGCGTCGAGCGGGGGCGGGAGATTACACGCAGCATGCCCAGCGAACGACCATTCGATAGATGTTCACGGAAAACTCTTTCCATTCCCGCGCCGCGGCCGTCATCGCATGGCAGGTGGAGCGCCGTCTCCGGGGCGTCTCCTTCGCATCTTCGTCGCCCCTCCGCCCCGCGCTCCCGCGTCAAAGCGCTCCGCGGGTGGCAGTAGACTCGCTGGTCATGGCGGATACGCAGTACGAAGACCTGTTGAGAATGGTGCTCACCTCCGGGACGGCGAAGGCCGACCGGACCGGCACCGGTACCCGGAGCGTTTTCGGACACCAGCTCCGCTACGACCTGTCCCAGGGCTTCCCGTTGGTCACCACGAAGAAGGTGCACCTCAAGTCCGTCGTGTACGAACTGCTGTGGTTCCTGCGCGGTGACTCCAACGTCGGCTGGCTCCAGGAGCACGGCGTCAGCATCTGGGACGAATGGGCCGACGAGAAGGGCGACCTCGGTCCGGTCTACGGCGTGCAGTGGCGCTCCTGGCCCACCCCCGACGGCAGCCACGTCGACCAGATCGGCCAGATCCTGGACACCCTGCGCCGCGACCCCGACTCCCGCCGGATGATCGTCTCCGCCTGGAACGTCGCCGAGCTGGACCGGATGGCACTCGCCCCCTGCCACGCCCTGTTCCAGTTCTACGTCGCCGACGGCAAGCTCTCCTGCCAGCTCTACCAGCGCAGCGCCGACCTGTTCCTCGGCGTCCCCTTCAACATCGCCAGCTACGCCCTGCTCACCCACATGGTGGCGCAGCAGGCCGGGCTCGAACCGGGCGACTTCATCTGGACCGGCGGCGACTGCCACATCTACGACAACCACGTCGCGCAGGTGACGGAGCAGCTCTCGCGCGAGCCGTACGCCTTCCCCGAGCTGAAGCTGCACAAGGCCGACTCGCTGTTCGAGTACGCCTACGAGGACGTCGAGGTACTGGACTACCGGCACCACCCCGCGATCAAGGCCCCGGTGGCCGTGTGAACACCGGACTGATCTGGGCGCAGACCCTCGACGGCGTGATCGGCGCGGACAACACGATCCCGTGGCGGCTGCCCGAGGACATGGCGCACTTCAAGGCGACCACCCTCGGCCATCCCGTGGTCATGGGGCGCAAGACCTGGGACTCGCTCCCCCCGCGCTTCCGTCCGCTGCCCGGCAGGCGCAACATCGTGGTGACCCGCGATCCGCAGTGGGCGGCCGAAGGCGCCGACCGTGCCGGCTCCATCGCCGAGGCCCTCGACATCGCCGGCGCGGCGACGGCCTGGGTGATGGGGGGCGGCGAGATCTACCGTGCCGCCCTGCCGTACGCCACGGAGCTTTCGGTGACGGAGGTCGACACCGCGGTCGACGGCGACACCTACGCCCCGGAACTGGACGCGGCCTGGAAGACCGCCGAGGACACGGGCTGGCAGTCCTCGACCGCCGGCCCGCGCTACCGCATCCGCCGGTACGTCCGGCCCTGACCGCGATCGGCGTCGTGGCGACGCCGGCGGGCACACCGCCGCCGTTCCTCAGGCCCGTACGCCCGTGAGCCCCGGAGCGGGCCGGTCCGCGCGGCGGAAGGCGGCCCGATGGGCGCTCGGACGGAGGCCCGTGTGGCGGGCGAAGAGGGCGGCGAACGTCCCCGGGTCGCGGTAGCCGACGGCCGCGGCGACCGCGGCGACGGTGCGGTCGGTGGTCTCCAGGAGGTGGCGGGCCCGGCGGACCCGGGCGGCCTGCAGATGCGCCAGCGGGCTGCTCCCGGTCTCCTCCGCGAAGCGGCGCAGCAGCGTGCGGGTGCTGACCCGGAACGCCTCCGCGAGCGCGGCGAGGTCGTAGGGCTCGGCGAGGTTCTGATCGAGCCGCCGCATGACCCGCTGGGAGAACTCCCGGCCGGGCTGCGGGAGCAGGCGCGGATCGACGTACGGGGTCTGTGAGGCCCGCGCGTCGTCGACCAGTGCGACCCGGGCGGTGGTCCGGGCCACCCGCGCCCCGTCGTGCCGGCGGATCAGGTCCAGCGCGAAGTCGTACATGGCGCTGAAGGCGGCCGTGGTCGTCACCCCCGAGTCGGTGACGACCAGGTGCTCGGGCCGTACGTCGGCCCCCGGGCAACGCCTGGCCAGTTCATCGGCGTACAGCCAGGAGGTGGTCGCCCGGCGCCCGTCGAGGAGCCCCGCCTCGGCGAGCAGGAACGCGCCGACGCAGAGGGAGACGACGGCGGTTCCGGCGGCGGCCTGCGCCCGGACCGCCGCGATCTCGGGGGAGAGGCGGGAGAGGCGGGCGCCGAGGTCCCCGCCGGGGTCCGGTTCGAAGCCGGGCACCACGAGGACGTCGACCTCGCGCAAGGGACGCACGTCCAGCGCCGCCCCGCCGGAGGCGGTGACCCGGCGGCGGGGCGAGAGCACCGACACCCGGTAGCCGGGCGCGTCCGGGCCGGCCACGTGCCCGGCCATCGTCAACAGGTCGGGGACGCCGAACACTTCGGAAGCGAAGCAGCCCGGATACGCCAGGACCCCGACCCGCAGCGCCTCCGGCCCGCCCGGCCCGCAGCCGCCCGGTCCGCCGGGCCCGTAGCCGCCGCCCGGCCTGCCGCCAGGTCCGCCGGGCCCGGCGCCCGGCCCGTGGCCCGGCCACCTGCCGTCCGGTCCGTCCTCGCCCGGCCACCCGGCGTCCTCCCCCTGCCGAGCCGCTTCCTCCGCCATCGCCCCAGCCCCCCGGTGTCGCCCGCCGTCCTCGCGCGTGGCGAGATTACCCCCGTCTCCGGCGATCCCGCCCCTCACCCGCCGCCCGGTCCCGGGGCCAGGCTGACCCCATGAGCGACGACGATCCGATCACCGACTTGTGCCCCCGCAGCGTGACCGTGGAGGGGGTGGAGAAAACGGTGTACGTGGCCGGCGACGGGCCGGCGGTCGTGGTGCTGCCCGAGATGCCGGGCATCAGCCCCGACGTGCTGAGGCTCGCACGCTGGGTGCGCGACGCGGGCTTCACCGTCCACGTGCCTTCCCTGTTCGGCACCGACGGCGCCTTCCCCACGGTCGACGGCGGCCGGGAGGTCGTCCGCAGGGCCTGTGTCAGCGCGGAGTTCCGCGCCTTCGCCGGTGGCGGAACCAGCCCGGTGACGCTCTGGCTGCGAGGCCTGGCGCGCCTGGCCCACACCGAGTGCGGGGGGCCGGGAGTGGGCGCGATCGGCCTGTGCTTCACCGGGAACTTCGCCCTCACCATGGCCCTGGAGCCCGCGGTGATCGCGCCGGTGGTCAACCACCCGTCGCTGCCGCTCGACGACCCGGGCGGTCTCGAACTCGACGAGGCGGACGCCCGCGCGGTGCGCGACCGGCTGCACCGCGACGGGCTCACCGTCCTCGCCCACCGCTTCGAGGGCGACCGCTGGTGCACGGGGCAGCGTTTCGCCGCCTACCGCGCCCTGCTCGGCGACGCCTTCGACGGGAGGGTCCTGCCCGACGGCGCCGCCAACCCGGCCCCGCCGCCCTTCTTCGCCGACGTCGTCGGCACCCCGCACAGCGTCGTCACCGCACATCTCGTCGACGAGGCGGGCCACCCCACGATTCGGGCCCGCGACGAGATCCTCGCCTTCCTCGCAGCCCGCCTGCACGGCTGAGCCCGCCTCAAGAGCAGGCCAAGTTACGTTCTGGATACATTCAACCCCGGAGCGTGATGGAAGCTGCGCGGGCCCCGCGCGGCAGCCTGGGCCCCGACCCACCCACGGGTCGGCCGGCCCCCTCCCGGGCGCCGGCTGGGCAGCCTCCGGAAGGGGCCACCAGGTGAAGCGCGGCAAGGCCAGGGCAACCGCGGAACACGCGGCCGACGCGATCACGGACCGGCTGCTGCAAGCCGGGCGCCTGCTCGGCAAGGCACCCCGGACGGCGGACGACCGGGCCGTGTTCCGCACCGACCAGGGCGTCAACGACACCCCGTACCGGGAACGCTGGGCGCACGACAAGGTGGTGCGCTCCACCCACGGGGTCAACTGCACCGGCTCATGCTCCTGGCAGGTGTACGTGAAGGACGGCCTGATCACCTGGGAGACACAGGCCACCGACTACCCCTCCACCGGCCCCGACCGCCCCGAGTACGAGCCCCGGGGCTGTCCGCGCGGGGCCTCCTTCTCCTGGTACACCTACTCGCCCACCCGCGTCCGCCACCCGCACGCCCGCGGAGTGCTCGTGGAGATGTACCGCGAGGCGAAGCAGCGCCTGGGCGGGGACCCGGTCGCCGCCTGGGCGGAGATCACCACCGACCCCGACAAGCGGCGCAGCTACCAGAAGGCCCGAGGCAAGGGCGGCCTGGTCCGCATCGGCTGGCAGGAGGCCCTGGAGATCGCGGCCGCCGCCCACGTGCACACCCTGCGGGAGCACGGCCCCGACCGCATCGCCGGCTTTTCGCCCATCCCCGCCATGTCCATGGCCTCGCACGCGGTCGGCGCCCGCTTCCACGCCCTCCTCGGCGCGCCGATGATCACCTTCTACGACTGGTACGCCGACCTGCCCATCGCCTCCCCGCAGGTCTTCGGCGACCAGACCGACGTCCCCGAATCCGGCGACTGGTGGGACGCCGCCTACCTGATGCTGTGGGGCTCCAACGTCCCCGTCACCCGCACCCCCGACGCCCACTGGATGACGGAGGCCCGCTACCGCGGCCAGAAGGTCGTGGTCGTCTCCCCGGACTACGCGGACGCCACCAAGTTCGCCGACGAGTGGCTCCATCCGCATCCCGGCACCGACGGGGCCATGGCCATGGCCATGGGCCACGTCATCCTCAAGGAGTGCTTCGTCGACCGGCAGGTCCCGTACTTCACCGACTACGTACGGCGCTTCACCGACCTGCCGTTCCTCGTCGAGCTGGAGGAGCGCGAGCCCGGACGACACGTACCGGGCGGCTTCGTGACCGCCGCAGACCTGCGCCTGCCCCATGACGCGCAGGACGAGGCGACACGCCGCTGGATGCCCGTCCTGCTGGACGACCTCACCGGAGCGCCGGTGGTGCCGAACGGAACGCTCGGCGACCGCTGGTCCAAATCCGGCGAGGGCCGCTGGAACCTCGACCTCGGCGTCGTCGAGCCGCGCCTGAGCCTGTACGAAGGCGCGGGCGGCCGCAGCGCGCAGGTGGTGCTTCCGCGCTTCGACGAGACCGGGGCGACCCTCGTGCGCGGGGTCCCCACCCAGCGGATCGGCAACCGCCTGGTGACGACGGTGTTCGACCTGATGCTCGCCCAGTACGGGGTCTCCCGCCCCGGGCTGGACGGACAGTGGCCGACCTCCTACGAGGACGCCTCCGTCCCCTGCACCCCCGCCTGGCAGGAGGCCGTCACCTCGGTGTCGGCGAGCGCGGTGCTGCGCGCGGCCCGCGAATTCGCGCGGACCGCCGAGCAGACGCGGGGCCGCTGCATGATCGTCATGGGCGCCGGCACCAACCACTGGTTCCACTCCGACACCATCTACCGCTCCTTCCTCTCCCTCCTGCTGCTCACCGGCTGCCAGGGCGTCAACGGAGGCGGCTGGGCCCACTACGTCGGCCAGGAGAAGGTCCGCCCCTTCGCCGGCTGGCAGCAACTCGCCACCGCCTCCGACTGGGTACGCCCCTCCCGGCAGATGGCGGGCACCCCGTACTGGTACCTGCACACCGACCAGTGGCGCTACGAGGGCTTCGCCGCCGACACCCTCACCGCACCCACCGCCCGGGGCACCCTCTCCGGCGCCCACACGGCGGACCTGGTGGCCCGCTCGGCGCGCCGCGGCTGGATGCCGTCCGCCCCCACCTTCTCCGCCAACCCCCTGGACCTCGGCCGGCGCGTACGCGAATCGGGCGCGGAACCGGCGCAGTGGGTGGAGCAGCAGCTCGACGCCGGCCGGCTCGGCTTCGCCTGCGAGGACCCCGACGACCCCGCGAACTGGCCCCGCGTACTGACCGTGTGGCGGGCCAACCTCATCGGCTCCTCCGCCAAGGGCAACGAGTACTTCCTGCGCCACCTGCTCGGCGCCGACGACAACGCCTCCGCCCCCGAAGCCCCCGAGGAGCACCGACCCCGCGAGGTGACCTGGCGCGACGAGGCCCCCCGCGGCAAGCTCGACCTGCTGCTCGCACTCGACTTCCGCATGACCTCCACCACCCTGTTCGCCGACCTCGTCCTGCCGGCGGCGACCTGGTACGAGAAGCACGACCTGTCCAGCACGGACATGCACCCCTACGTCCACGCCTTCTCCCCGGCGATCGACCCGCCCTGGCAGGCCCGCACCGACTTCGAGATCTTCCAGGGCCTCGCCGCGAAGGTCTCCGAACTCGCGGCGGGCCGCCTGGAGGAGGCCTGGGACCTCGTCGCCACGCCCCTCCAACACGACACCCCCGGCGAGGCACCCCCCGAGGGACCCACCCGGCCCGAATACACCCTGGTCAAACGGGACTACACCGCGCTCGCCGACCAGCTCGCGGCCTTCGGGCCGATGGCCGACGAACACGGCATGCGGGTACGCGGCCTCACCGTGCACACCACCGAGGAATCGCACTGGCTCGCCGAACGCTGCGGCACCGCCCGCGAGGGAGCCGCCCGGGGACGTCCGCTCCTCGACTCCGACGTCAAGCTGTGCGAGGCGATCCTCGCCCTGTCCGGCACCACCAACGGCCGCGTCGCCGCGGAGGGGTTCCGTCTCCTCGGCCTGCGCTGCGGACCGGCCGCCGGACTGGAGGAACTCGCCACGTCGGTGGCCGAGCGGCGCATCGTCTTCTCCGACACCCAGGCCCGCCCCGTGCAGGTCGGCGCCAGCTTCGAATGGTCCGGCAAGGAGGGCCCGGAGCGCCGCTACGCGCCCTTCACCATCAACACCGAGCACCTCAAGCCCTGGCACACCCTCACCGGCCGCCAGCACTTCTACCTCGACCACGAGTGGATCGCCGAGTACGGAGAACAACTCCCCGTCTACCGGCCCCCGCTGGACCTCGCCGCCCTCGGCGACCGGCCCCGCCCCGAGGAGGGCGACGGCCGCCGGTCGGTGACCGTCCGCTACCTCACCCCGCACTCGAAGTGGTCCATCCACTCCGAGTACCAGGAGAACCTCCTGATGCAGACCCTCGCCCGCGGCGGCCCCGTCATCTGGCTCGGCACCGAGGACGCCGACGCCATCGGCGTCGCGGACAACGACTGGATCGAGGCGGTCAACGCCAACGGCGTCGTCGTCGCCCGCGCCGTCGTCTCCCACCGCATGCCGACCGGCACGGTGTTCATGTACCACGTCCAGGAACGCGTGGTGAACGTGCCCGTCTCCGAGACCACGGGCCGCCGGGGCGGCGTCCACAACTCCCTCACCCGCCTGCTGATCAAACCCACCCACCTGATCGGCGGCCACGCCCAGCTCTCATTCGCCCCCAACTACTACGGCCCCACCGGCAACCAGCGCGACGCACTCACCGTCATCCGCCGTCGCTCCCAGGAGGTCACCTACTGATGTCCCGCAGCGAAGCGACCATCGGACGCGTGATGGCACAGGTCGCGATGGTCATGAACCTCGACAAGTGCATCGGCTGCCACACCTGCTCGGTCACCTGCAAGCAGACCTGGACCAACCGCTCCGGCAGCGAGTACGCCTGGTTCAACAACGTCGAGACCCGCCCCGGGCAGGGATACCCCCGCTCCTACGAGGACCAGGAGAAGTGGCGGGGCGGCTGGCAGCTCAAGCGGGGCCGCCTCGTGCCCCGCAGCGGCGGCCGCGCCCGCCGCCTCGCCACCCTCTTCGCCAACCCGCGCCTGCCCTCCCTCGCCGACTACTACGAGCCGTGGACGTACGACTACGAGAACCTGATCAGCGCGCCCCTGGGCGACGACGTGCCCACCGCCGCGCCCCGCTCCCTCATCGACGGCCGCCCCACCCAGGTGACCTGGGGCCCCAACTGGGACGACGACCTCGGCGGCGGCCCCGAGCACCTGGCCGGCGACCCCGTCCTGAAGAAGATGAACGACCAGGTCCGCCTCCAGTACGAGGAGGCGTTCATGTTCCACCTGCCGAGGATCTGCGAACACTGCCTGAACCCGTCGTGCGTGGCCGTGTGCCCCTCGGGAGCCCTGTACAAGCGGATGGAGGACGGGATCGTCCTCGTCGACCAGGACCGCTGCCGCGGCTGGCGGATGTGCGTGACCGGATGCCCGTACAAGAAGGTGTACTTCAACCACCGCACCGGCAAGGCCGAGAAGTGCACCCTCTGCTATCCGCGCATCGAGGCGGGCCTGCCCACCGTCTGCTCGGAAACCTGCGTCGGACGCCTGCGCTACCTCGGCGTGGTCCTCTACGACGCCGACGCGGTCGGCGCCGCCGCCGCGACCCCGGACGAGAAGGACCTCTACGAAGCCCAACTCGGCTGCTTCCTCGACCCCCACGACCCCGCCGTGCAGGCGGCCGCCGAACGGGCCGGCATCCCGCACGACTGGATCACCGCCGCGCAGCGCTCCCCGGTGCGCGCCCTCATCAGCGAGTACAAGGTGGCGCTGCCGCTGCACCCGGAGTACCGCACGATGCCGATGGTCTGGTACATCCCCCCGCTGTCGCCCATCGTGGAGTCCCTCACCACCACCGGACACGACGGCGAGGACCCGGCGAAGCTCTTCGCCGCGATCGACTCCATGCGGATCCCCGTCGGCTACCTCGCCGAACTGTTCACGGCCGGCGATCCGGCACCCGTCGAAGCGTCGCTGTGCCGGCTCGCCGCGATGCGCGCGCACATGCGCCGCGTCAACCTCGGCGAGGAACAGGACCCGGCCATCGCCCGCTCGGTCGGCATGGACGCCGACGGCATCGAGGCCATGTACCGGCTGCTGGCCATCGCCAAGTACGAAGACCGTTACGTCATCCCCACCGGCTACACCGTCCGGGACCCCGACCGCGTCGACGGGGGAGGGGGCTGCAGCCTCGACGGCGACGGCGGTCCCGGCATGTACACGGCCGACACCTTCCACGCCCCGCTCGTCGAAGCCGGATCCGCCGGCGCGGCGGCGCCGCCCGGGCCGCTGCACGGCCGCGTCAACCTCCTCAACTGGAACGGCCAGGGCACCCCCGCCGGCCTCTTCCCCCGTCAGGAGGGGCCGTGAGCCGCACCACCGCCCTCCACCAGGCCGCCTCGCTCCTGCTGACCCACCCCGACGAGGACTGGCAACAGCGCCTGGACCTCGTCCGGGGCGCCCTCGACGGCCTGCCGGGGGAGGAGCCCGCGCTGCTGCGCCGCTTCTGCGAGGCCGTCGCCGGCGTACCCCAGTTGGAGATGTCCGCGCGCTACGTCGACACCTTCGACCGCAGCCGCCGCCGCACCCTGCACCTCACGTACTACACGGACGGCGACACCCGCCGCCGGGGCGAGGCCCTCGTACGGTGGCGCCGGCTCTACCGCGAGCACGGCTGGCGGGAACGCGCCGACGAGCTGCCCGACTTCCTGCCGCTGGCCCTGGAATTCGCGGCCCGTAGCCCCGGACCCGGGCGCGCGGCCCTCCAGGAGCACCGCGCCGCCCTCGAACTGCTGCGCATGGCCCTGATCGACCACCACAGTCCGTACGCCGACGTCCTCGAAGCCGTCTGCCTGACCCTGCCGGGGCCCTCCCCGGCCGACCGGGCGGCGGCGCTGCACCTGATGCGCAGCGGCCCGCCCACCGAGACCGTGGGCCTCCTGCCCTTCCCCACCGTGCGCCCACGGGCGGCCGAAGCCGAGGAGAGCCGACGATGAACCACCTGCACACCGCCCTGTGGGGCGTGCTGCCCTACCTCGTCGCCGTCGTACTCGTCGCGGGCACCGCCTGGCGCTACCACTACGACCGCTTCGGCTTCACCACCCGCTCCAGCCAGATGCACGAGCACCGGCTGCTGAGCATCGGCGGCCCGCTCTTCCACTACGGGCTGCTGTTCGTCGTCGCCGGACACGTCGTGGGGCTGATCGTCCCCGAGTCCCTCACCCAACGCGTGGGTATCAAGGAGCCGCTCTACCACGCCAACGCGCTGCTCGTCGGAGGAGCCGCCGGGCTGGCCACCCTGACCGGCCTGGCGCTGCTGGTCCACCGGCGGCTGACGGTACCCGCCGTGCGGGCCGGGACCAGCCGCAGCGACCGCGCCGTCTTCCCCCTGCTGACCGCCGTCGTGGTCGCCGGCCTGTCCGCCACCGCCACCACCCTCGTCCCGCACCCCTACGACTACCGCCTGGGCGTCTCCGTCTGGTTCCGCTCCGTACTCGCCCTCGACCCGGACGTCCCCGCCATGGCCGGGGCGCCCCTCGTCTACCAGGTGCACGCGCTGCTGGCCCTGACCCTGTTCGCCCTGTGGCCCTTCAGCCGCCTCGTCCACGCCTTCACCGCGCCCGTCGGCTACCTGACCCGCCCCTACGTCGTCTACCGCTCGCGGGGCACCACCACCCGTCCGCAGCGCATGGGCTAGGCAGGGCCTGGGCGTGCGCGGTGTGGGTTCCGTACCCTGGGCGGCATGCGCGTGCGTCCCACTCTGAGCTGGACCCCGCCGGAGGGCCTGCCGCCCGGCACCACGGACCTGGAGCCGGTGGTGGAGGCCCTCGACGGCGGCGGTGTGCTGGTGCTCAGCGGGGCCGGCATCTCCACCGAGTCGGGGATCCCCGACTATCGCGGGGAGGGCGGGAGCCTGAGCCGCCACACTCCGATGACGTACCAGGACTTCACCGGCAGCGCCCAGGCCCGGCGCCGCTACTGGGCGCGCAGCCACCTCGGCTGGCGCACCTTCGGCCGCGCCAGGCCCAATGCCGGACACCGGGCCGTGGCGGCGTTCGAACGGCACGGCCTGCTCGCGGGCGTGATCACCCAGAACGTCGACGGCCTGCACCAGGCCGCGGGCAGCGTGGGCGTGGTGGAACTCCACGGGGGCCTGGACCGGGTCGTCTGCCTGTCCTGCCGGGCATCCAGCCCGCGCCGCGACCTCGCCCGGCGGCTGGAAGAGGCCAACGCGGGCTTCGAACCGGTGGCCGCCGCCCTCAACCCGGACGGCGACGCCGACCTCACCGACGCACAGGTCGGGGACTTCCGCGTCGTGCCGTGCTCGCGGTGCGGCGGCATCCTCAAACCGGACGTGGTGTTCTTCGGCGAGAACGTTCCGCGGGCGCGCGTCGACCAGTGCCGCGAGCTGGTCGGAGCGGCGGCCTCGCTGCTGATCCTGGGCTCCTCGCTGACGGTGATGTCCGGCCTGCGGTTCGTCCGGCTGGCGGCGGACGCCGGGAAGCCGGTGCTGATCGTCAACCGCGACGCCACCCGGGGCGACCGGCACGCGCTCACCCGGGTGGAACTCCCTCTCGGCGATGCCCTCACCGCGGTGGCCGACCGGCTGGGCATCCCCGTCGACCCCCCGCCGACCGCCTGACCGGGCGGCCTATGCCCCCGCCGGGCGGATCAGGCGTCGTACGGACTCGACCACGGCCTCACGGTGCCCGGCCAGCCGCTCGGCGGGCCAGGCGGTCTCCGGGACGCCGGCGGCCGGGCCGCCCGGGGCTCCGGTCCAGGCCTGGGCCAGGCCCATGACCAGCGTGAGGAGGTCCGCCGGATCGAGCGCCGGGTCGATCAGCCCCGCCCCCTGCGCCCGCTCCACCGCGGCGATCTTCACCCGGTAGGACTCCGCCTCGGTGTCGGCGCTGCCGGGCCGCTCCAGCTGCTTCCACTGCACCAGCCGCATGAGGTCGGGCCGGGCCACGAGGTGGTCGAAGACGGCGCCCACGTACCGGGGCAGGTCCTCCGCGTCGAAGGGCACCGACTCCGAGCCGGTCTCCAGGGCGCGCTGGAGAACCGCGTCGAAGAGCTGCTCCTTGTTACCGTAATAGACGTAAATGAGCCGCTTGTTCGCCTGGGCGGTGGCCGCAATGCGGTCGACGCGCGCCCCGGCGATGCCGTACGCGGCGAACTCGGCGAACGCCGCGTCCAGCAGCCGTGCCTTCGTTGCGCTGGAATCCCGTGCCATGACCGAAGCCTAGCAAGTAACTATCTGGTTATTGACATCTCGGCGCCGGGTGCGCCAAACTAAAACTATCCAGTTAGTTACTTCCCCCGCTCCCTGAGGAGAACACCATGGAGATCCGCGCACTCGGCACGCAGGGCCTGAACGTCGGAGCCGAAGGCCTCGGCCTGATGGGCATGAGCGCCCACTACGGAGCCACCGACGAGACCGAGTCCCTCGCCACCATCGACCGCGCCCTCGAACTGGGCGTGACCCTGCTCGACACCGCCGAGGCCTACGGCCCCTTCGTCAACGAGCAGCTCCTCGGCAAGGCCCTCGCCGGACGCCGCGACGCGGCGGTCGTCGCCACCAAGACCGGGGTCGAGTTCACCGACGACGGCACCCTCCGCGGTTTCAACGGCACCCCGGAGTACATCCGCCGGGCCGCGGACCGCTCCCTGCGCCACCTCGGCACCGACCACATCGACCTGTACTACCTCCACCGGGTCGACCCGAACGTGCCCATCGAGGAGAGCGTCGGCGCCATGGCCGAGCTGGTCGCCGCGGGCAAGGTCGGCCACATCGGCATCAGCGAGGCCTCCGCGGCCACGATCGCCCGCGCGCACGCCGTGCACCCGCTGACCGCCGTACAGACCGAATACAGCCTCTTCGAGCGCGGCATCGAGCACGACGGCGTCCTGGACACGCTCCGCGAGCTCGGGATCGGCCTCGTGGCCTACTCGCCGCTCGGCCGCGGCTTCCTCTCCGGCGCCGTGACCAGCCCGGACGACTTCGCCGCCGACGACTTCCGGCGTACGGACCCCCGCTTCCAGGGCGAGAACTTCGACCGCAACCTGGCCGTCGTCGACCGCGTCCGCCGGCTCGCCGAGGAGAAGGGCGTCACCCCGTCGCAGCTCGCACTGGCCTGGACCCTGCGCATGGGCGCCGTCCCGATCCCCGGGACCAAGCGCCGCCGCTACCTGGAGGAGAACGTCGCCGCGACCGCCGTCACCCTCACCGACGCCGACCTCGCCTCCATCGACGCGGTCGCCCCGTACGGAGTGGTCGCGGGGGACCGCTACGCCCCCGAGCTCATGAAGTCGCTGAACGGCTGACCCCCGGCTCTGACGGGTCAGGGCGCTATGCCCCCTGTATATCGATATTCTGTGAAGTGTGATCGAGTCCGGACGGCCGCGGCTCCGCCGGCGCCCCGGCCCGGGAAGACTTGTGCGGCTGTCGCCGGTCATCCTGACCGTCGTCATCGCCGCCCTGGCTTACAACACTCCGCCGGACATGGCCTTCAGTCGCCTCCTGCCCGCGGCGCCGGCCCTCGCCGCCGCCATGTGGCCGGTGCTCCCCACCGTCCTGCTCGGCACGGTCTGCCTCTTCCTGATGATCGGGCTCAGCCTCGTCTTCCCGGACCTGGGGACCTGGTGGACGGCCGCCGGGATCATCGCGGTCACCGTGGCCGCAGCGTACGGAAGCCACCTACGCCTCCAACGCGAGCGCACCCTCTTCCAGGTCAGGCTCGTCGCCGACGCGGCGCAGCAGGTGGTGCTGAGCCCCATGCCGCGCCGCTTCGGCGGCATCGAGATCGAGGCGCTGTACCTGGCGGCCGCGGCGGAGGCCCGTATCGGCGGGGACTTCTACGAGGTCGTCGACACGCCGTACGGGGTCCGGCTGCTCATCGGCGACGTACGGGGCAAGGGCCTGCCCGCGGTGGGGGCGGCCGCGGCCATCGTCAACGCCTTCCGGGAGGCGGCCTACGACGAGCCGGACCTGGTCGACATCGCCCGCAGGCTGGACGTCAGCAGCACCCGCTACAACGCCGCCTTTCCCCCCGAGGGGCCAACCGAGCGGTTCGCCACCGCACTCCTGGTGGAGATCCCGCACGAGGGCGGACGGATCGGCATCCTCAACTGCGGACACCCTCCGCCACTGCTCCTGGGCGGAGGGAAACTCCGTGTCCTGGAGACCGCCACCCCCTCACCGCTGCTCAGTCTCGCGGAGCTGATCGGCGACCACTACAGCGTGGACACCTTCGAGGTCGCCCCCGGTGACCTGCTGCTCCTCTACACCGACGGGATCGCCGAGGCCCGCGCCCGCGACGGCGAGTTCTTCCCCCTGACGGACTGGATGAGCCGGCAGTCGCCCACACCGCCCCGGGAACTGCTCGCCGACCTCCACCGCGACCTCCTGCGCTACAGCAGAGGACGCCTCGACGACGACATCGCGGCCCTTGCCGTACGCCTGAACGGAACGGGAGACACGGAATCCCCGTGACCGATGTCCGGCGAACCGATGAGTTTCGGGACTCCCGCCGGTCCATCCCTCGACGGAGACAATCGACTCAGCGGGAGCAAACCATGGGCCTCATCCACATCGAGATGTTCGCGACCCTCGACCTCGTCGGGCAGGCGCCCGGCGGCCCGGACGAGGACCCGGAGGGCTTCCCGTTCGGAGGCTGGCAGGCACCCCTGCTGGAGGAAGTCACCGGGGCCCAGATCGGAGCCGCTTACGAGGGCACGGACGCCCTCCTGCTCGGCCGGCGCACCTACGACATCTTCGCCGCCTACTGGCCCCACCAGAAGGGCGGCGAGGACAACGAGATCGCCGAGCTGTTCAACAGCGTCCCGAAGTACGTGGCCTCCCGCGGCCGGCCCGACCTCTCCTGGGCCGGATCCGCTCAGCTCGGCCCGGACCTGGCCGGCGCGGTCCGTGAGATCCGCGACCGCCACGAGAACGTGAAGGTCGTCGGCAGCCTGGACCTCGTGCAGACCCTCCTGCGCGAGAAGCTCTTCGACCGGCTCGACCTCTGGGTGCACCCGATCGTGCTCGGCGTCGGGAAGAAGGTCTTCGACGAGGGCGCGGTGCCCACCAACCTCACGCTCCTCGCACCCCCGGCGACCAGCCCCAAGGGCACCGTCTACCTGCGCTACGGCCTCGCCGACGGCGTACCCGCCACCGGCGACATGAGCGCACCCGATCGCGGCCTCGGCGACAACGCCTGAAGCCGGCCCGGACCCGGTCGGTCCGGGAAAGGGAAGCGGGCCCGGGCCCGGCCCGGCACGAGACGTGCCGGGCCGGGCCCGTGTTCAGAAGTCCCAGCTCTGGCTGCGCGCGCCGTTGCAGCTCCAGCTCACCAGCAGCTGCCCGTTCTCGGCCCGGCCGGCCAGGATGTCCAGGCACTTCCCGTTGACCCGGTTGCGGATCTCGCCGCCGTTGCGGAACCACTTCTGGTGGGCGCCGCCGTTGCAGTCCCACATGGCCACCGAGCCCTGGTCGCCCAGGTGGGGACCGTAGATCTCCAGGCACTTCCCGTTCATGCCGGAACGGATCTGCTCACCGTCCCAGCGCCACTGCTGGTTGGTGTTGCCGGTGCAGTCCCACGTCACGGTGGAGGCGCCGTTCTCCTGATGGAACATGAAGATGTCGACGCACCTCCCGTTCAGGTTGGACTTCAACAGCGGCGCGGCGGCGAACGCGGGCGCGCCCGTCAGGGCGGCGCCGGCCATCAGCCCCGCGGTGGTCGCGGCCAGCAGCATCAGTCGTCGTACGGACCTCATGGGTTCTCCTTCGCATGACCTTGCGCGGTTGCGCAGCCCCATCTCTAGCCGCCGGTCGTTGTCCGGTGCCGGAAGGAGGGTTCCGGACATCAAGAGCTGGACAACCACCTCCCATCACCTGCGGAAAGGGCGGCGACCGGAACGAACGGGACGCCTTCGTCACCATGCTGATCGAGGCCACCACGGCGGCGACCAGCCGGACCCGCGTGGTGCTCGGCGTGCGCGCCGATTTCTACGGCCACTGCGTCCGGGACCCCCGGCTCGTCGAGGCGATGCGCGACGCGCAGTTCGCGGTCGGTCCCATGAGCAGCCAGGAGCTGCGCGAGGCCATCACCCGTCCGGCCGTGCTCGCCGACTGCACGGTGACCGGCCCGCTGCTCGCGGCCGTGGTCGCGGACGCGACCGGTCAGCCGGGCGCTTTGCCACTGGTCTCGCACGCGATGGACGAGACCTGGCGGCGCCGCAGCGGCAACCGCCTGACCCTGGACGGCTACCTCGCGGTCGGCGGCATCCAGCACGCGCTCGCACACACCGCCGAGGCCGCCTACCGGGCGCTGTCGCCGACCCGGCAGGACCTCGCGAGGTCGCTGTTCCTGAGGCTCACCGCGCTGGGCGACGGCACGGAGGACACCAAACGCCGGATCAGCAGGGACGAGCTGGACCCGAACCCCGACACGGCCCTCGTACTCGAATCCCTCGCGCGGCAGCGGCTGGTGACGCTGGACGAGGAGTGCGTCGAGATCACCCATGAGGCGATCATCCGGTGCTGGCCCAGGCTGCGCGGCTGGCTGACCGAGGACCGGGACCGGCTCCACCTGCACCGGCGGCTCACCGAGGCGACCACCGCCTGGGAAGCGCAGGACCGGGACCCGCACGCCCTGTACCGGGGTGCCCGCCTGACCGCGGCGCTGGACCTGGCCGCCGCGGAAGACAGCCGGTTGACCTCGAAGGAACGACGTTTCCTCGACGAGAGCAGGGAAGCGCAGGCCGGCGAGACGGCGGCCGTCAGGCGGCGGGCGGTGCGCCTGCGCCGGCTGGTCACCTTGTTGACGGTGCTGGTGGTCATCGCGGCGACCGCGGGCGGGCTGGCCGTCGACTCGCGCGACTCGGCCATCCGGCAGCGCAACGTGGCCATCGCGCGGAAGGCCGCCGCCGACGCGGCCGAGGTACGGCAGACGAATCCCTCGCTCGCCGCGCAGCTGAACCTGGCCGCGTACCGGCTGGCCCCCACCGGCGACGTCCGCGACCAGCTCATGAGCGCCTTCGCGACGCCGTACACGAGCCGGCTCACCGGCCACACCTCGGACGTGGTCGCGATCTCCTTCGCCCCGAAGAGCGCCGTCCTGGCCACCGCGAGCTGGGACCGTACGGTCCGCTTGTGGGACGCGGCCGACGCCCACCACCCGGTACAGCTGGCCGTCCTGAACGACCCGGGGCGGATGCGGGCGGTGGCGTTCGACGAGGGCGGCCGCCATCTGGCCACGGCGAGCGACCGATCGGTGCGGTTGTGGGACGCGGCGGACCGGCGCGCGCCCGTCGAGTCGGGCACCCTGCCGGACCGGTCGTCCGCGCCGACGTGGGTGGCGTACGGGCACGGCGGAACCATCGCCACCGGGCACGCCGACGGCGTGGTTCGGCTGTGGAACGTGAGCGATCCCCGCCACCCGGGGCTACTCGCCACCCTGCCGGGTCACACCGACGCGGTCACCTCGGTGACGTTCAGCGCGGACGGCCGCACGCTCGCGACCACTGGCGACACCACCGCCAGGCTGTGGGACGTCGACGACCCCGCGAACCCGCTCGTCCTCGACGTCCTGCGGGGCCACACCGACACGGTGACCTCGGCCGCGTTCAGCCCCGACGGCCGGACCGTGGCGACCGGGAGCTGGGACCACTCCGTACGGGTCTGGGACGTGGGCGGCGGCCCGCGGACACGGCCCCCGGTCGCCCTGCTCGGCCATCCGGCGATCGTCTGGTCGGTGGTGTTCAGCCCGGACGGCGAAACGCTCGTCTCGATCGGCGGCTCCACCTTGTTCTGGGACGTGACCGTCCCGGCGGAGCCGAAGCGGACCGGCACGGTTCAGGGCGGTGCCTACCAGGCCGCGTTCAGCTCGGACGGCCGCGTCCTGGCCGACTCCGACCGGCTGCTGGACCTGCGGGACCTGTCACTCGGGAACCACGACGACGTCGTCACCTCCGTGGCCTTCGGTCCGGGCGGCCGCCTGCTGGCCAGCGCGGGCTGGGACGGCACCGCACGGCTCTGGCAGGTCACCGGCGGCCGGGCCCTGAGGCCGCTGTCGGTCCTGCGCGGGCACACCAAGTTCGTCCGGTCGGTGGCGTTCGGCCCGGGCGGACGCACCCTCGTCACCGTCGGTGAGGACACCACCGTCCGTGTCTGGGACGTGACCGATCCACGGAAACCGCGGCAGACCTCTGTCATCCGCCCCGGCGGCGGCGAAGTCGGCGGGGCCGCGTTCGGCCCGGGCGGCCGCCTGCTGGCCGTCTGGGCCCAACGCACCGCCGGACTCTGGGACCTGACCGATCCCGCCGCTCCCCGGCCACTCGGTCGGATCGCCGAGGACGGGCCTGAGGTCACGATGGCCTCGTTCCGGCCGGACGGCCGCACGCTGGTGACGAGCACCGGCGAGTCCGGTTCGCTGCGGTTGTGGAACATCGACGACCCGCGCAGCCCCCGGGAACTGGCGTCCCCGTTCCGGTCCGAGCTCCTGACCGGCGGAGTGTTCAGCCCGGACAACCGGAAACTGGCCGCCTTCCACCGCGAGGACCGTACGGTCTGGCTGATCGACGTCGGAGACATCGGAGAGGTAGGGAACAAGGGCGCCACCGTCCGCCCGTCGAAGCCGACCCCGCTGCCGGCGTCCGGCTCCTGGATCTACACGCTGACCTTCGACGCGACCGGCCGCCGACTGGCAGCCGGCGCCGCCGACAGCAGGGCACTGCTCTGGGACGTGGCCGGTGCGACCGGCCCCACCGTCCTCACCGGCCACTCGAACCCGGTTCCGGCCGTGGCCTTCGGCCCGGACGGCGACACCCTGGCCACCGGCGGCAACGACTTCACGGTCCGACTGTGGGACACCGGCCGGGACACGGTCGCCGCCCGCGTCTGCGCCGTCGCGTACCCCCGGATCACCCGAGCCGAGTGGGCGGAGCACTTCCCGACGATCGCCTTCGACCCGCCCTGCCGCGGCACATGACGTCAGGGCCCGCGCCCCGCGCACGCCCGTCCACTCCCCACGGCGCCATGAGCCGGGGGGAGCGGACGGGCCGGGGGAGCGGACGGCCGATCCGTTCAGCCCCGGTGTGAAGGCTCCGACGCGCCGGCCACCGCGGCCGCCTTGCGGGCGTGCAGGACGCTCGCGCCCAGCGGCAGTGGGGAATGGCCGACCAGTCGGAGCCCCGCCCCGTCCAGCAGGGCCGCGTAGTGGTCGGCCCGGCGCTCGCGACCTCCGACGTTGCACATCATGTGGAGGTCCCAGGCCGTCGCCAGCGACGGCGAACCGTCCGACGGCAGCAACCGCTCCACGACGAGCAGGTCGGCGTGGGCCGGCATCGCCCGGGCACAGGCGCGCAGGATCTCCAGGCAGCGGTCGTCGTCCCAGTCGTGCAGCACCCGGGACAGTACGTACACGTCCCCGCCCGCGGGCACGTCGGCGAAGTCGCCCACCCGGTAGGTGCAGCGGGCACCGACGCCGGCCGTGTCGAGGTGCCGCCGGGCCGCCTCGACCACGTGCGGGCGTTCGAGCAGCACACCGTGCAGGGCCGGGCGCGCGGTCAGGATCCGGCCGAGCAGTTCCCCGGTGCCGCCCGCGACGTCGACGACCGTCCGCCGGTCGGGTGCGGAGGCGGCCGCGGCGATGACCGGGTGCGAGGGGAGCGGATCGAACATGCGCGCGCTCGCCGCCATGGACTGGTCGAAGCGCTCGGCGAGCGCGGGCCGGCGGGCGAAGTAGTCGAAGTGGTTCTCGCCGAAGAGCTGCTCGAAGCCGGTCCGCCCGGTGCGCACGGCACTCGCCAGCAGCGCGAACGATTGGTAGAACGCGCCGCCGTACATCAGCGCCAGCGACCGCATCGACCCGGGAGAGTCCGCACGCAGCAGCGCCCCGAGCCCCGTGAGGCGGAAGCCGTCCGGCTCCGCCGCGACCACGCCCAGCATGGCGAGGTAGCGCAGCAGGGTGGCGAGGTTCTCCGGGTCGGCGTCCACGGCCCTGGCCAGGACGTCCACGCCGACGGCCGCACGGGGGCCGCCGTCGTTCCGGGCGTCCATCGCCTCGGGCAGCCGCAACTGCGCGCACGTCGCGAGGGCCTGGGTCGTCCACGCGCCCGTCATCAGCCGCAGGAGCGTTTCCGCCGGTCGGCGGGCCTGGTAGTCGGCGAGGTGGGGGGTGAGCACGCTGCGGTGGTCACCGCTCGCGTAGAGCTCGACGCGCCGGTAGCCGGCCTTCGAGTCGGCGGGCGCGGTGAAGTAGAACACCGTGCCGTCCTCGTGCGGGTTGTAGCCGCCGCCGTCGGCGACCGCGCCGTGCTGCGCGAAGGTCTCGCACAGGCCGCGCAGCACCAGCGGGTCGGGCCGCTCGACCTCGAACGCGATGTGCGCCTCGTGGTCCCGGGCGCGCTCGTGCGCGGCGACGTCCCCGAGTTCCGATCCGGGCGGGAGGGTCAGCGTGAACACCTCGACCACCCGGCGCTCGCCGTCGGCGCAGTGCACCTCGGGCCGCAGAATCCTTACGTCCAGCGCCGCCGCATCGCGCCGATGCCGCAGGGCCAGCCGCTCCCGTACGACGACGCTCGGCTGCGCCACCGCGTCGGGGTCGAGTCCGCAGGCGGCGAACTGTCGCCGCAGGGACGTTCCGTCGGCGGGGAAGACGAGCAGCGCGGCGTGCGCGAAGCGGCAGCGGTCGGCCAGCGCCCGCAACTCCAGGCCGTCGAGCCCGGGCAGCAGGAGGCGGAGCAGGGTGGCGGTGTCCTGGTTCCGGACGAAGTCGACCGCGGCGCTCAGCCGGTCGGTGTCGTCGGGGGTGTGCGGGGTGGCGGGGATTCCCGAGGAGCCCCCCGCGGGTCCTGTGGGTGCTGCGGGTCCTGTCGGTGTCGAGGGTGCCGAGGGTGCTGCGGTCGGTGTCGTCATGGGGAGGACATCCTTGGTTCCGGTCCGTTTCGGTGCTCGGGGGTGGGGGCGGCCGGCATCCGGGCGGCACGAAGCGCCTGGGAAGCCGGGGAAGTGGTGAGGGGTTGAGGGGGGCGCCTCAGAGTCCGACGTAGTTCTCCGCGAACCAGTCCTGCTGGGTGCGCGAGGTGCGCAGCGTTTCGATGCGGCTGTGGCGCAGCCGGTCCGCGAACATCGAATCGCCGCCCGCGCCCTCCGGGTCCGCGTGCAGCAGCCGGATCATCCAGTGCGAGAACTCCTGCGCACGCCAGATGTACGCCAGGCACCGCTCCGAGTAGCGGTCGAGCGGGGCGGGGTCGGAGTGCCGGAGGGCGGCGGTGAGGGCGTGGGCGAGGATCTCCGCCTCCAGCACCGCGAGGTTCGCCCCCTTCGCGGCGGACGGGCTGATCAGGCTCGCGGCGTCACCCACGAGGAAGAGCGAGCCGTGCCGCAGCGGCTCCAGTACGTCGGACTCCAGGTCCACGACGGCGCGTTGGGAGATCGGGCCACGTGTGAGCGGGCCGTGGTCGGCCGCCCGCAGGCGCAGCGCGAGTTCCTCCCAGATCCGGTCCTCGGACCAGTCGTCTGCCGCGGTCCCGCGGGCGACCTGGAGGTAGTAGCGGGTGACCTCGGGGGAGCGGGCCATGTGCCCGGCGAAGCCGCGCGGGTGGATCGCGTAGCCCACGGCATCGAGGCTCGGCGGTGCCTCGGCGAGGAGTCCGAGCCAGGTGACCCCGTGGTCGCGGTGGTGGCGGATCGTTCCCTCCGGGAGCGAGCGCCGGGCGGCGCCGTGTCGGCCGTCGCACCCGGCGACGTACCGGGCCCGCCACCGCCCCGGGCGGCCGTCCGCGTCGCGCACGTCGACCGACGGCCGCGGCCCGTCGGCGTCGAGCACGGCCAGTGCCTCGGCCTCGAACAGGATCCGGCCGCCGCCGGTCAGGTACCGCGCCAGCAGGTCCGTGACCAGCTCGTGCTGTGGGTAGACGGTGTGCTGCTCGCCCCTGCCGAGGAGCCCGTAGTCCAGTCGGAAGCTCTCGTGCACGGTGCGGAACTCGCAGACACGGTGCTCCTGCCCCTGCCGGCGCAGCCCCTCGGCCAGGCCGTGCCGCTCCAGGATCCGCACGGTGTGCTCGGCGAGATAGCCGGCCCGCGCCCGGGTCTGCACGTGCTCGCGGGCGGCGCGTTCCAGGATCACGCAGTCGATGCCGGCCGAGAGTAAGAGGTTTCCGAGGACCAGCCCCGCGGGCCCGGCTCCGAGGATGACGACATCGGCCGAGTCCTGCGCTCTCAGGGCCTTCTGACTTGCTGTCATGAAGGTGGATCATAGGCACTGGAAACATCGTGGATTGACGAGAATAACCCGAATGCCACAGTGACGGATGGGGTTGCTGAGGTTTTAGGGGACGGATGGGACTTGAGGGTCTTACGGGGACGATGGGGCCACTGCTCCGTGAGCGCCGGGAGGGGTTCTCCACCCGCGCCCGGGAACGACAGCGCCCCCGCCGGATCGGAACCGGCGGGGGCGTGATCATCGGACTCGCCCGGTACGGGCCGCCGTCCGTACGGCGTGTGTGGTGCGCGTCATGGAAGCGGTGCGTGGCCGCGCGTGGCCGCGCGTGGGCTCCTCAGCCCCGGCGTGCGACCGCCGCCGCCAGGGCTTCCTTGACGTCCCGGGCCACGCGGGCCGCGTCCTCGGGGTTGTTCACGACGTCCGTGTTGTTCATGTCGACGATGAAGACCTCGCTGGCCGAGTAGTGCTGGTGCACCCACTCGTCGTAGCCGGACCACAGCGTCCGGTAGTACTCGACGAGGCTCTCGTCCTGCTCGAAATCGCGACCCCGCAGCCCGATGCGGTGCATCACCGTCTCGAAGTCCGCCTTGAGGTAGACCATGAGGTCGGGCGCCTTGCGGTACGGCAGGCCGTCGATCTCGCGCATCATCTCGCCCAGGAGCCCCTCGTACACCTGCATCTCGAGGGTGCTGATCCGCCCCAGGTCGTGGTTGACCTTGGCGAAGTACCAGTCCTCGTAGATGGACCGGTCGAGGACGTTGTCGTCCTGCTTGTAAGCCTCCTTGATCGCGGCGAACCGCGTCTGGAGGAAGTAGAGCTGGAGCAGGAAGGGGTAGCGCCTCGCCTGGATCTCCTCGGGGCTCGACGTGTAGAAGAGCGGAAGGATCGGGTTGTCGTCCACGCTCTCGTAGAAGACGTCGCTGCCCAGCTCCTTGGCGAGGAGTTCGGCCACGCTCGTCTTGCCGATTCCGATCATGCCTCCGACGCAGATCACTGGCATACCTCACTTCTCCCTGGGAGTCTTCTGTTCGTGGGCGGGTGTGCCCGGCGCCCCACACCCCTGAGACGCACGCCGGTGGTCACGTGACTCCCCGGATCTTCATGATCAGCTTGATGTGGTCCCCATCCGGACCGGGGCCCGATCCAGGTCCCGGCCCAAGCCCTGACCGTGGTCCTGGCCGCTCTCCCCGACCGGCCGGCCCGACCGTCGCGCGGTCGCCGCTCAAGGCGACAATCCGCAGCTCCGCGGCCGCCCTGAATCTTAAATGACGATTCACCTCGCGTCCGACCGGGCGCCGGGGACCGATCGCGGCCGTCACCGGTGACGAAGCCGCTGTCGCGAGTCCCGGGGCATCGGCTACGGTCCTTGGCTGTGAACCGTACCGAGCGTCTGTACGCCCTGGTGGAGGAGTTACGCGCGGTCTCGCCCCGGCCGCGCAGCGCCCGGTGGCTCGCCGAGCGCTTCGGCGTCAGTACCCGCACCATCGAGCGGGACCTGGGCGCGCTGCAACAGTCCGGTGTGCCGCTCTACGCCGAGCCCGGCCGCAGCGGCGGGTACGTCGTGGACAAGGACCACACCCTGCCGCCCCTGACGATCACCGCGCCCGAGGCCGCGGCACTGGCCGTCGCCCTGCACCGGCTGTCCGGATCACCCTTCGCCGAGGACGCCCGCTCGGCGCTGCGCAAGGTGCTCGCCGTCATGCCGCAGCGGGACCGCCAGGCCGCGCGCGAACTCGCCGGCCGCGTACGGGTCCCCGTGGAGCCCGCCCGGCCGTCCGCGCTCCCGCACGCCCTGCGCGAGGCGCTCTCGTCGGGACGGCTGGTGCACCTGCACTACGCCGACGCCCGGGGCGAGGTCTCCGACGGAGTCGTCGAACCCCTCGGCTTCCTCGGCGGCGAGCACTGGTACCTCATCGGCTGGTGCCGGCCGCGCTCCGCCGTGCACGGCTTCCGCCTCGATCGCATCCGGGAGGCGCGGGCCCTGGAGGAGACGGCAGACCCGCGCCCGGTGGACCTTTCCCAATTCGACACCCCCGGGCGGGATTTCGTATCGCTCGACGAGCTCTGGGGTTTCGCTTGAGCCACCGCCCCGCGGCCTAAACACCGACAGGGGGTTGTCGCTCACGGCCCAGAGGCTGGGTGACCAGGAACCGACCACGGAAGGCACCCATGTCTGTTACGACGACCCCCGCCACCGACTCCGCACCGCTGACCCGGGAGGCCGGCACCCGGCTGGTGGATGGCTGGGCGGCGCTCTGGAACGGAGACGTCGACCTCGCCGAGCAGATCCTCGCCCCCGGCTTCCGGCTCTACTTCGCGGACGACTTCGGCGGCTCCGGCTCCGCCGCCACCTTCGGCCAGGAGGAACTAACGGCATTCATCGCGGTCAACAGCCATGCCCTCACGGGCGTGACGTTCTCCGCCGACGCCCCGCCGCTGGTCGACTCCGAGCGCGGCGAGATCGCCTGCCGGTGGAGCGAGAGCAACGCCGACGACGGTGGAGACGTCGTCGTCAAGAGCGGCATCGACATGTTCGCGGTCACGGACGGCAGGATCTCCGCCGTGTGGTCGCTCACCGGCAACCGCCGCTTCGCCGGCTGACCGGCACGGACCGCACGCACCTCCCGCGGCCCGCCACCGGCCGCGGGGTGGTGCGCATGTTCTAGGGTCGGGGTTATGAGCACGCAGAACCAGACCCTTGAGTCACTTCTGTCGCAGATCGCCCGTCAAGAGGGCTTGTGGCAGGTCGAGAAGGACCTGAAGGCGCTCGGATCCGAAGGGGTCGCCGGCCTGCTGGAGATACGCCGCGACGGGCCGGGCGCCCTGCGCCGCCACGCACTGCACGCCCTGGCGATGATCGGTGCGGGCGACGAACTGGACGACCGTGACCGGCGGGCCCTGGAACGCCTCGTACGGATCAAGCTGCTGGACGACCGACTGCTGGACGACTACTGCCCGTTCATGTGGATCGCGGTGCCGGCCGCCACCTACGAGGGCGTCTTCGAGGCCCTGGGGCTGCACGACCGCATCCCCGCGACCATGGCGATGGGCATGTCCGGCGTGCTGCACGACACGGCGGTGACGACCGGCCCCGACGGCGAGGAACTGACCGTCCACCGGGCCTTCGTCACGCCCGAGTTCGCGGGCTGGCGGATGGTGTTCGGCGTCATGGTGTTCAAGACCGCGGAGGAGACGGCGGCCCGGGTCAGCGCGTACTGCGGAGAGGCCCACTTCTACTTCCGCGACGCCTACGACGACGAGCACTGCTGGGCGATCGCCGAGCAGGGCCGGGTGATCCGCTCGTACCAGACCTACCGCGAGCCGGCGTGGACGGGCGAGCCGATGGCCTGGGAGACGCCGCAGACGGAGGACGAGCACTGGGAGCCCGGCCTGTACGAGCCCAACGCCTCGTGCGAGACGAGCTCCAACTGCGCGGCGGAAAAGCTGAGCATCGACCCGGAGGAGATCGACGAGGACACCCCGATGAGCGGCCACGGCTGGCTGGCCGTCACCGCACCCGGAGTCGGGCACGGACCGTTCCCCGGCGCCCTGGAGATCTGACACCCGCTGCCCGCCGCTCCGGCCCCGAATACGGGGCCGGAGCCCCGTCCGTCGCCCTCCGGCGTCAGAAGCCCCACGGGCTGAGTTCGACGACGGCCGCGAACAGGTGTCCCCACGCGTCCCCCGCGGGCGAATCCTCGTCCAACGCGAGGGGTTCGAGGGCGGCGACCTCGCGCAGGAAGTCCCCCGCGCCGTCCTCGCCCGGGTAGGAGTCCCAGCAGGCGCTCATGAACCGGTACTGGGCCTCCAGCAGCCGCACGAAGGTCTCGGTGTCCCTGGCGAAGGGGAACGGCCCCTCGTCCTCGCGGATCATCGACACCGCGCCCGTCTCGGGGTGGACGAGCACCAGGCCCGTGTCGCCGTACGCCATGTCGAAGGTGCCCAGGTGCAGCAGGCCGTGCTCGCCGGGCTCCAGCGCGTGCGCCTTCCCCTCGGACCAGGCCAGGGTGAAGGTGGCGACCCCGGCGGCGAACCACGTCGGCAGCCCGGCCGTCACGGCGAGCTCCCGAGTCGGCTCGTGGATCAGCGCGGCGGGCAGCTGGTCCCGCGTCAGCAGCACCATCCCGTCGGCGTCGAACGCCTCCTCCATGCGGGCCGCGTCCAGGGGGGCCTCGGCCGCCGTCGGCCCCGCGAACCACGGCCCGCCGCCGCCCCGGGAGACCGCCTCGGCGTCCGTCGACCGGTCGGCCGCCGCGCCGTTCCGCTCCAGGACCACGACGCCGCGCGGCTCGGAGAACATGACGCGGCCACCTCCGAGCGGAGCGGGCTCCTCCCAGCCGGCGGGCTGGTGGAGGCCGTGGTCGTCGTCCGGGTCGAAGAGGACGGGCCCCTCGACGGGGGCGTCGTACGGCCGCTCGGCGAACTCGCCGTCGGCGGGCGCGGGGAACCGCTCGCCGGTGGCCGGATCGAGCCACCGCTCCTGGGTCCACTGCGACCACACCTTGAGCAGGAGACGGCCGTCCGGGGCCTCGTACACCTCGACGTTGGCGTCCCCGCTCAGGTTCGGCTTGGCCCGGTACGAGCCGACCGGCCGCCACCAGGCCCAGACGGTCCGCCACGGCATGCCCGGCTCGGCTTCGGCGACGAGATCGGCGTACGCGTCGTGCCCGAGCACCTTCGCGCCGAAGTGCAGCCACGAGGCGAACTCGGCCCGCGGCACCTCGGCCCCGTCGAGTATCGCGACGGCCTGGGCCCAGGCCTCACGCCCCGCACCGCCACCCTCGGGAGGCAACTCCTCGAAGACTTCGGGCCCGGCGTCGAGCAGGGCCGCGGGGGAGGCGAACAGCATGTCGAGATCGTCGCGAGTCATGGCCACATGCTGCCATCCGCCGCCGACGACACCGCTCGCAGGTGCGGGGCGGCGACCTGCGGCAGTTCCGCGATCCGCGGACGGGTGACGCGGCGGATTTTCGCAATTCGCGGATCGTGGGACCTTCGCACGGCCTTGGAAGTACCCTTCCGGCATGGGCCTCGCCGCCTCCCCCGTCGGCGAGGCCCATGCCGCGTGCCGCTTCACATGGCCGCGTGCGGCCCCCGCACGAGGAGCCGGGCAGCGGCGAGTTCGGCGCGGGCCGCCTGCTCCGCCAGGTCCAGGAAGCCGTACGCGTCGTCACCGACCGGTATCCGTACGGGTACGGGGGCGTCCGCGGAGACGATGTCGAGGACCCGCTCCGCGAAGTCCTCGGGGCGCCCGGTCTCGGGATTGTCCGCGATGCCGCGGGTGCCCTCCAGCATCTCGCGGTTGGTCGCGTCGTAGGCCGGGACCCGGTGGCGGGCCTCGGTCAACGACGTGCCGTAGCGCGTGGCGAACATGCCCGGTTCGATCACGGTGACGCGGATGTTGTGCGGGGCGGCCTCAGCGGCCAGGGCCTGGCTCATGCCTTCGAGGGCGTGCTTCCCGGCGACGTACGCCGCCAGACCGGGAAACGCCATCCGGCCCGCCACTGACGAGATGTTGACGACGTGGCCGTGTCCCTGGGCCCGCATCAACGGCAGGACGAGGCGCGTGAGCCGCCAGGGCCCCACGACCAGGGTCTCCAACTGGTCGCGCAGCTCGGCGTCCGAGACCTCCTCGACCGCGCCGAACAGTCCGACGCCCGCGTTGTTGACGAGGACGTCGACGCCCCCGAGGCGGTCGACCACGGTGCGCACGGCCTCCTCGCAGGAGGAGGCGTCCCGCAGTTCGAGCGGGACCGCGGTCACGCGGCCGGGCCAGGCGGCCGCCAACTGCTCCAGATCTGTGGTCTTGCGGGCGGTGACCGCCAGTTCGTCGCCGGCCCGTGCCGCGGCGGTGGCGAGGGCGTGCCCGAGTCCGGAGGAGCATCCCGTGATCAGCCAGCGTCGTCCCATGGCCCCCCGCCATTCCCGAAGTGCTGCGAATGATCGCGACGTCCGCGACGGGCCGTCGCGTCCATCAGGGCGGCGGCAGTTCATGTTCAGGTGAAGCCCGCCCCGCGGCCACCCCCCGGGACGGGGCGCGCGGGCGCACGTATGGGCGCACGAGGCGAGCCCGCGCGCACGGGCCGAGAAGTGTCTTGTGCCGCGGCTCGGTCTCGGCATCGAGGAACCCGTGCCCGGCGGTGTCGGCGTGCTGCATTCTGGGCCTGGGGATCGAGGGGGCGATCACGGCGGGCGGACCGTGCCTCCGGAGCGGTGCCCCGGACCCGCGACGAGCGATCACCGTACGTACGTCTCAGGAGGAGCCAGGTGGGTTTGAGTGGGCTGCGTGCGGGGGACCCGCAGCGGATCGGCGAGTTGACGCTGGTCGGTCGGCTGGGCGCCGGCGGCATGGGCGTCGTCTACCTCGCCCAGGGTTCCGACGGCCGACTCGTCGCCCTCAAGCGGTTACGCGAGGAACTGGCCTCGGACTCCGAGTTCCGGGCACGGTTCCGCCGCGAGGCAGCGGCGCTGACGCGCGTCCAAGGCGCCTGCACGGCACGGGTGTTGACGGTCGAGGTCGAAGCGAGCAGTCCGTACGTCGTCATGGAGTACGTACCGGGTCCGACGCTGGCGGAGCACGTCGCCGAACACGGACCGCTGCGCGGGGAGATGGCGCACGGCTTCGCCGTCGGGCTCGCGGAGGCGCTCGTGGCGATCCACCGGGCCGACCTGGTCCACCGCGACCTCAAGCCGGGCAACGTACTGCTGTCCGACCAGGGCCCGAAGGTCATCGACTTCGGCATCGCACGGGCCGGCGACGCGACCGCCGTGACCCGTACCGGCGTCGCGGTCGGAACCGTCGGCTACATGGCGCCGGAGCAGTTGCGCGGACAGGCCGGACCTCCGTCCGACGTGTACGCGTGGGCGCTGACCGTCGCCTACGCCACCACCGGGCGGCCGCCGTTCGGCACCGGACAGATCGAGGAGGTGCTCTACCGGGTCCTGCGCGACGAACCCGATCTCGACGGTGTTCCCGACCCGCTCAAGGCGCTGCTGACCTCGGCCCTGAACCGGTCGCCCGAGCAACGCCCCACACCGGGCCGGGTCCTCGCCGAACTGACCGGCGCCGAGGACCCCGCGACCACGGTCGACGCCGACGCGGTCACCACGATGCTCGCGCGCGCGTGGCGGATGCCCGCGACCCCCGCGCCGCCGGATTCCGCGCCGAAGCGGCGAAGCGTGCGGGCGGCCGCCGCGGCAGGGGTGGTGCTCCTGCTCTCGGCGGCCGGGATCCTCTGGACGGTCTTGCCGGGCCGGGGGTATTCGACGGAGTCCGGCGGGAACAGGCCCGCGAGCCGTCCGGCGAGCACGCCGCCGCCGTCGTTGTCGTCGCCGACGCCCTCGGTGCGGCCCACCACCCCTGAAGCGGCACCTCGGTCGCCCACCCCCGAAGCGGCGGCGCCGTCCACTCCGGCGGTGGCCCAGGCGCCCCCGGCCTCGCCCGCCGCGTCCACGGGCGCGCTCACCAACGCCCACAGCGGACTGTGCATCGACACCAACGGCCCGCAGAGACCCGGGCTCGACGTGGTGCTCCGCGCCTGCGGGAACTGGAGCGGCCAGATCTGGCGCCACGACCCGACGGACCTGCACCTCACGAACACCCCCAGCGGCCTGTGTCTCGACACGAACGGGAGCCCGGCCACCGGCGTCACGGTCGTACTCAACACCTGCGGCTACTACAGCGGCCAGCAATGGAAGTACGACGCCGGCAGCGGCCGGTTCACCAACCCGACGAGCGGACTGTGCCTGGACACGAACGGAGCACCGACCCTCAACCTCGACCTGACGCTCAACCCCTGCGGGAACCACACCGGCCAGCGCTGGCGGCTGTGAACGGCCGGCCCGCCCGGCGATCAGCGCAGGGCGGCGGCCACGAGGCCCCGGAGCGCCTCGCGCGGCACTTCGCCCCCGGACACCAGACGGTCGAAGACCAGCCCGTCGACGCAGGTCAGCAGCGTGTACGTGCGGCCCTCGACGTCCGTCACGCCGTGGCCGGCGAGGAACGACCGCACGGCTTCCCGGCCGGCGTTCTCGCGGGGTACGAGGATCTCCCGCAGTTCCGGGTCGCGGACGCTCTCGACGGCGCAGGCGTAGCGGGCCAGTGAGCGGCGCCGACCTTCTCCGGTGAGCCGCTGCCGGACGAGCAACGCCATGCCGTCCACCATTTCCTCCGCCGTGCGCAGGGGCGGCAGCCGCAGGGCCGTCGTCTCCAGTTCCGCCTGGTCGAGCCGGACCAGGCGCGTGACGAGTCCTGTGAGCAGTGCGGCCCGGGTGCGGAAGTACGCCGAGGTGGTGCCCGGTGGCAGACCCGCCCGCCGGTCCACCGCACGGTGCGTCAGGCCGCGGATCCCTTCGTCGGCGAGTACGTCGAGAGCCGCGTCCGCGAGCAGGGTGCGTCGATCCGTAGCCATGTTCCCTTTCTACACCTGTAGAAGTCCGGGTAAGGTCGTTCTTCTACAGGTGTAGAAGAAGTGGGGGCTTCGCCATGGGCGGCACAGCGGTGATCATCGGAGGGGGCATCGGCGGACTGGCCGCCGCGATCGGCCTGCGCCGCATCGGCTGGGAGGTCAGGGTCGTCGAACGCGCGCCGGTGCTCGACGACGCGGGAGCGGGCATCTCGCTGGCCGCCAACGGCCTTCGGGCCCTGGACGAACTCGGCGTGGGCAAGGCGGTGCGGGAAGCATCACGCGGCCAGTACAGCGGCGGCACCCGCACGCCGGCGGGCGGCTGGCTGGCCCGCATGGACGGCGCGGCCCTGGAGGAGGCGGTCGGCACGCCCATCATGGGGATCCCCCGAGCCACCTTGCACCGACTGCTGCGCGAGGCCCTGCCCGCCGGGACGCTGCGGACCGGCGCGGAGGCCGGCCCGGTGGAAGAGACCGATCCGGTGGAAGGGACCGGGCCGGTGGAGGGGACCGGGTCGACCGCGCTTCGAGTCGCCTGCGGCGACACGGACCTGCGCGCCGACCTGGTCGTGGCGGCCGACGGCATCGGCAGCAGGGTGCGCGGCCGTCTCTTTCCGTCCCACCCCGGACCGGTGCACAGCGGCTCGACCGTACTGCGCGCCATCACCGAGAAGCCCGTCGACCTGCGCACGGACTTCGAGCTGACCTGGGGTCGCGGGGCGGAGTTCGGGCACATCGCCTTCCCCGACGGGCGCGCCGAGTGGCACGCGGTCCTCGCCCTTCCCCCGGGAACGCGGTTCGCCGACCCGCTGGCCGAAGTGCGCCGACGTTTCCGCACGTGGCACGACCCGATCCCCGCCCTGCTCGACGCGACCCGGCCCGACGCCGTCCTCCACCACGACGTCCACGAACTGCGCACGCCGCTGCCCTCGTACGCGGTGGGCCGCATCGCGTTGCTCGGTGACGCGGCGCACGCGATGACCCCGAACCTGGGACAGGGCGCCTGCCAGGCGCTGGAGGACGCGGTCACGCTGGCCGCCGCGCTCACGACCGAGCCCACGGTGGAGGCCGCGCTCGCCCGCTACGACGCCGAGCGCCGTCCGCGCAGCCAAGCCGTGGCCCGCGCCGCCCGGCAGGCCGGACGGATGGGCCATCAGCTCGCCCACCCCCTGCCCGTGGCCCTGCGCAACACGGCGATGCGCCTGACCCCCTCCCGCGCCGCCGTACGCATGATCCTCCGACACCACGACTGGACCCCGCCCCACCTGACGACCGACTACTCGTCCAGGTAGCGGTGTCCGGAGCCGGCCTGCGAGATGAAGAGACCGCCCTCGCGGACCTGCCATTCAACGGTGCCGCCGGTCTCGTGGGTGGCGAGGAACAACCCCCGCACGCGGTCTCCGTCGGCATCGGAAGCCGGGATCCGCGCCATCTCCCCGATCTGGTCGACGAGCCAGTCCACGGCCGACTCCCGGATGTCGGCGCCGTAGAAGAGGTAGTGCGTCCAGTTGACGTGCCGCCGAGGCGTGCCCCATCCGTCGGAGTAGCGGTCGTCCTGCCGGGACGAGATGATCTGCCGGGCGGCGGCCAGTTGTAGTTCGTCGCACTCCAGCCATCCCCGGACCGACACGTAGGTGCCCATGGCATGCCCTTCTCTCGTACGCCGAAGGGCCCCCGCCGTCGGGCGGGGACCCTTGTCAGTGGTGATGGGGCGCTCTAGCGGTATTCGCAGAGGTACGCGGTGTCGGTCGTGACCTTCAGCTGGAACTTGCTGTTGCCCGGGACGTCGAAACGGCTGCCGGTGGAGAAGGTCTCCCACTCGGCCGCGTCGGGGAGCCTGACGGTCAGGGCGCCGCTGACCACGTGCATGGTTTCCGGGGCGTCGGTGCCGAAATCGTATTCGCCGGGAGCCATGACGCCGATGGTCGCCGGGCCCTGCTCCTGGGCGAAGGCGATCGACTTGACCGAACCGTCGAAGTATTCGTTGACCTTGAACATGTGCGTTGCGTCCTCTTGGGGAACGAGCGGGAACGGAAGGCCGGCTCGTCGCGCCCTCGTTACCGGCGAGGGGAAGGTTACAGGCTGATCGGTTGTTCGAGGGCCAGGTAGCCGGCTGACGGATGCGCCAGTTGGGGGTGGTCCGCCGCGTACTGATCGCCGTGGATCGCCCGCATCGCCCAGTGCCACGAGTCGTCGTGGAAGACCAGCCCGCGGTACGGGGCATCGGGCGGCTCGTACGGATAGCACTCCGCGGCGGCCTCCACGGCTTCCTCCGGAGACATCCCGCCGTGGTGCCGCATGACCCACGCGTAGCCGCGCCGTTCGGCCTCCAGGCAGTCGAGGTACTCCGCTTCGCTCCATTCGTGCCATGTCACGGCCAAAAGAGTAGGCCGGCACCGGTGGTTCTGCGGAGCGTCCCTCCGTCCTGCCCTCCAACCTGCCCGGCGCCGGACCGGCTGACGGGCCAGGGCGACGGGGCAGGAGGACGGGCCAGGACGACGGTGGCGACCGGCCGGCCCGAACGTCAGTCGGACCTGCGGCGCATGGCCATGCGGATCCCGTACACGACCACGAGCAGCACGAGGACGACGATCAGGATGATCACGAGTTTCCCGAGGAACCCGCCCTTCTTCTTCTTGCTCTTCTTGCCCTTCTTGACGCCGGTGGCGGCCTGCTCCTTGGACGACATCGGCGCGCGCAGGCCGGTCGCGGCGTCCGCACCGAGCGCGAGGGCGTTGTGCGGCAGCGCCGCCGCCGCGGCGGGGGCCTGCCGCACCACCGGCGCGGCCGTCGCGTTGGTCGCCGCGGGGCCCAGCAGAAGCCCGGCGAGCACGAGCAGCGGTATGAGTGCCGCCGCGGGGCGCCTTCTCGGCCTGTTGTTCTTCGTCACTGTCTCTCCTGTTCTCCCATGACCCGACCCGGCAGATGGGGTGCCGGCGGCCGGGGTCGTGGAGCATCGTCGACGAGTTCCACCGCCCCGGCAAGGGCATGGGCACGGGCTGTGCCCTGCTTGTGACAGGACTTTTGGCAGGACTTTTGACAGGGCTTTGTGGCGGGAGGGGGGCGCCGGCCGCCCGCGAGACGGAATGGGGAGGTTTCAATGTCCGCCGGACACCGCACGCGCGTTTAGGCTCGGGCCGTGGGCCAGCCTGAGCAGCGCGCCGAAGGTGCGGGACCGTTCACCACCCGAGTCACGTGGCACCGCCCCGAAGGGGGAACGGTGGTCTGGGAGTCACGGCTCGCGCGCAGGCGTGGGGTACTGGCCGTACGCGATCCCGCGGGCGCGGTCGATTCGGGGTCGGTGTCGGCCACGGCCGCGGCCGACACCGAGGGCCTCGGCCGGCTCCGGAGGCTCAACGCCGTCGCCTCGGGCGCGTTCGTCATCGGCGGCGCGCTCTTCGCACTCGGCGCGGCCATCGCCCAGTTCGGCTCGGGCGACGCGTTCGAGAGCGCGTGCGTCTACTTCGCGGGAGGATTGTTCTTCAACACCGGCGGCTACACCTCGCTCCTCCAGGTGCTGAACGCACCCCGCCACACCCCGGGGGGCGGCCGACTGGTCACGTCCCGCTGGAGGTGGTGGGGGTACGAGCCGATGCGGCTGGACTGGCTGAGCGCGTTCGTCCTGTTCGTCGGGACGCTCGTGTTCGGCGTCAATCTGCTGGACTCCTTCCTCCATGGGCTCAGCGTCCAGCAGACCAACCGGCTGATCTGGACCCCCGACGTGATCGGGTGCGTCCTGTTCCTGATCTCGGGGCACCTCGCGTTCGCCGAGATCTGTCACCGGGCCCGGCCCTGCCTGCGCTCGCGCAGCCTCGGCTGGTGGGTCGTGGCCGTGAACCAGCTCGGCTCGGTGCTCTTCATGGTCTCGGCACTGGCCGCGTTCACCCGGCCGGCGACCGGGAGCCTCGTCAACGCGGACATCGCCAACTGGGGGACCCTGGCCGGCGCGCTGTGCTTCTCGATCGGAGGCGTGCTCCAGGCCTTCGAACGGCCGTAGCGCGCCGGAACCGCCGGTGCGGGCCCGTCCCCGCGTGCGGGCCCGCACCGGCGCGCCGACCCGGGGAGGGTGTGCCCCGGGGCGGCCGTGTGGGAGGGGAAGGGGGAGGGGAGGGGCGTCAGTCGACCACGACGGTGTTCTGGGCGGCGCCGACGCGCCAGGCTCCGTCCTCCTTGACCAGGACGTAGAACGGGCGGCCCTCGGGCCGGTCCGCGATCCGGGTTCCGTCGTGATGGACCGGCTGCTGACGGACGTTCACCGCGGCGACGTCGGGCCGCAGGAACAGCACGCGCTCGACGTCGTAGACGGCGGTGGACTCGGCCATGGCGCCGGGCAGCACCTTCCGGGTGAAGGCCTCGATCTCCTCGAAGCCCGACAGCCGCTTGCCGTGGCCCGTGGTCCACACTGGGTCCTCGCGGCGGAAGACGCTCAGGAAGCGGTCGACGAACTCGTGCTGCTGGGCGTACTCGACCTCGGCGACGAGGCGCCGGATGGCGGCCACCTCGGCGTCGGTCTCCGGGCCGTCGGGGGCGCCGAACACCTCGACCGGCCGGTACGAGCCGGAGACCAGCTCGGCCACCGCGCCCGGCCGGTCCGGGCGCCACCCGAGGGCGGTTCGGGCGGCGGCGCCGCCGACGCTCTGGTCGAGGGCGAGCGCGTCCGCGAAGAGCGGCCCGAAGACCTCGGCCGCGGCTTCCACCGCAACCGCCCGCGGGGCGGCGAGCACTCCGGCGGCCCGGCCGGCGGCCCGGGCGAGGTCGCGTACGGCGACGGCCGACTCGCCCACGCCGTGCCAGACGGTGCCGGCCTCGGCCCGCTCGGCGGCGGCCACGAACAGCTCGGCCAGGTCGTCCACGTGGACCATCGGCCACCGCACGCCCTCCGCGCCGTAGTACTCGGGCACCTCCTGCCGGCGGGCCCGGTCGACCAGGATGGCCGGGATGCCGCCGCCGCGGCCGTACACGATGCCGGGACGGACGACGACGGCGCGCACGCCCTCGGCGGCCTCGGCCAGCACCTGCCGCTCGATCCGCGGGCGGTAGCCGACGATGCCGATCGGGTTGGTCGGGGCCTCCTCGTCGACCTCCTGGGCCTCGCCGGTGGCGCCGAGCACCCAGACGCCGCTGGTGTAGACGAAGGGGCGGCCGGTGCCGCGCAGCGGAGTGGTGAGCGCCTCGATGACGGCGGTGTCGGTGTCGGCGTCGCCGCTCGGGGGAGCGAGGTGGATCACGGCCTCGATGTCCGGGGTCACCGCACCGGCCAGCGAGGCGGGGTCGGCCGTGTCCCCGACCGACTGGGCGTGCCAGCCTCGACCGGGCCGCGGTTCTGCGCCGCGGGTGAGCGCGACGACCTGGTGACCGGCCGCGACGAGGTGGTCGGTGACGGCGGAGCCGATGTATCCGGTCGCGCCGGTGAGCAGGACCTTCATGACATTCCCCCTACGACGAAAATTTCGATGTCGAAACTATAGGCAGCCATGATCAGCGATGTCAAATATTTCGACGTCGAGATGTTAAGCTCGGGGCATGACCGAACAGCAGCCGCAGCGCGACGGCGTCGACTTCATCACCGCCCAGTGGCGCGCCGTCCGGCCCGACCTGGACACGTCCCCGATGGCCCTGATCGGTCGTCTCTCCCGCGCCTCGCGCCTGCTGGAGCGCGGGATCAAGGAGAACCTGGCCGTGCACGGCGTCGAACCCTGGGAGTTCGACGTCCTGGCCACCCTGCTGCGCTCCGGGCCGCCCCACGTCCTCAGCGCCGGCGAACTCAGCTCGGCCGCGATGGTCAGCTCCGCGGCGCTCACGAACCGCATCGACCACCTCGTACAGAAGGGCCTGGTCGACCGGGCCGTTGACCCCGCCCACCGCCGCCGGGTGCTGATCTCCCTCACCGACACCGGCCGGGAACTGACCAACCGCCTCGCCGAGCACCACCTCATCGGCGAGGAACGCCAGCTCGCCGGGCTCACCACCGCCGAACGCGACCAGCTCACCGGCCTGCTGCGCCGCGTCCTCCTCACCCTCGGCGACCACGTGGAGGACCCCACCGAGAAGTGACCGCGCTCGGCGTGACAGCCGGGCCGGAATCGGACCCGTCAGGCGACCGGTGCGGTGGCGCAGACCGGCGACGCCAGAATGGGGCCTCGTGAACGACGTATCGGAATGGCCCACGGACAAGCTGACCGCGCTCCGCCTCGGGAGGAGATTGGTGGCGGAAGTCCCGGCGACGCGGACGGGCCGCCGGGCATTCGTGGACATCACTCCACGGCAGACCGTGCGCGATTCCGAGGCCCGCGAGCAAGGGTGGGCCCACAGCGATGCGGACCGCGCTTTCCGGCTTGAGCACTGGGAGTACGACGGCGAGCTCATCGACGGCTTCGACTACGACATCGGGGCAGTCCTCGTCACCTCCGCGGAGGTAGCCGATGAAGACGAGCTGATGGCCATGCTGATCGCGTGGCAACTCGGTCCGCGCCGGTTCTCCTATCCCTGGAACACCGAAGACCCCAGGTAATCGGTCTCTCAAGGGTGTGCGAACAGTCGCATGCAGTGACATTCGGGGCCCCTGGCGGTGAGGCGCCCCACAGGACCCAGGTCACATACGAACCGGGCTAGTGGTGCCGGAGCGCCCCGCACGCCTCCGTCCCGGCCGGTCGGCTGCCGGGTCGTTGCGCCCGTGCTGCGAGGTCGGTTAGTAATCGGGGTCGTTGCCAGGGCCCGGAGCCGTCGGTAGAACTGGATGAGTCGCCGGGCGGCACGGGTGCTTCACCCGCCGCCCACCGATCCCCTCTCCTTCGCGTGAGTGGCTCACGCATGCCTGTGGCGTGCCGCGACCGCCCTTGTTCCCTTCGGAAGGTTGCTCCGTGTCCAACGCCGTCATCCGCCGCATCGCCGCTTCGAAGAAGACCCTCGCGGGTACCGTCCTCGCCCTGGGCGTCGCCGGCTCCATGCTGGCCACCGTCCCGGCGCAGGCCGCCCCGATGAGCGCCAAGGCGATCGCGCAGCAGATGATCAAGGACCCGGCCCAGTTCGCCGCCTTCGACAAGATCATCTCGCACGAGAGCGGCTGGGACTACACGGCGACCAACGCCTCCTCCGGCGCGTACGGCCTGGCCCAGGCCCTCCCGGCGTCGAAGATGGCCTCCGCGGGCGCGGACTGGAAGACCAACCCGGCCACCCAGATCAAGTGGGGCCTGGACTACATGAACTCCCGCTACGGCAGCCCGGTCGGGGCCTGGAACTTCTGGTCCGCCAACCACTGGTACTAAACCGGCGACACCGGCAGCAGTAGACGCACGAAGACGCTCGGCAGGAATCCCTGCCGAGCGTCTTCCGCGTGCGCGACCGCCCGCCCCCCGACCCGGGGGGCCGGGTCACTTGGACTGGGTGGAGAGGCTCACGCCGCTGAAGTCCTGCGCGGCGGCGAGGCTGAAGTACACCCAGCCGGACGGCGGGTTGTCGATCGTCAGGGTCTCGCCGTTGCCGGCGTTGGCGGACTTCGCCTGGTGGCTGCCGGTGGTGGCCCAGCTGCTGCCGCCGTAGTACAGGTCGGCGTTGCCGGTGCCGCCGCTGCTGGTGATGGTCAGCTGCTTGACGCCGGCGGGCAGGTACACGAAGTGATAGCTGTAGTTGCCGGCGGCGGCCGCGAGGTTGTCCCGGCGGCAGTTCTGGTCGAACTGGCGCGGGTCGGCCAGGGTGCACTGCGGGATGGACGGGGCGGCCTCCTGCAGCGGGCCGCAGTCGTTCGTCGCGCAGGCCGTCGACAGCCAGGTGGCGAAGCCGGCGTCGTAGCCGGTGCCGATGGTCTGCTTCAGGAAGGTGCGGGCACCGTTCCAGTCACCGGCACGGTACTTGCCCAGCACCGTCTGGACGTCGGCCGGGTGCGCCTGGAGCATGTAGCGGACCGCGAGCCAGCCCCAGCGGTAGACCCGGTTCGAGTTGACGTCGGGGTTCTCGTCCTGGCCGTAGACGGTGTCGAACAGGTCGCTGAGCTTGTACGTGTTCTTGCGGGCCTCGGCGATGGCGTCGGCGTTCCGCTCGCCCCGGTAGCCGAACGAGATGTTCTCGGCGATGCCCTCGACCCACCAGATGGTCGGCGTGGTGATGCCCGCCTCGAAGTCGCCGGCCATGTTGAAGCGGCCGTCGAGGTAGTGGGTGTACTCGTGGTTGAGGTTCCAGATCTGGAAGTCCGGGCGCAGCCAGCTCGCCTCGTGGGCGATGAACCGGGCCTGGTTTCCGGGCGCGGACGGGTTGCCCTCCTCGTACATCCCGCCGTTGTCGACGTCGATGTTGTAGATCGCCCAGGCGTACAGCGAGTACTGGGTGTAGTCGTCGAAGACGACGACTTCGAGGTTCGTGTTCACGTCACCGGGGATCGCGCCCTTGTCGCCGATGACCCGGTGGAAGTACGCGTCCTGGTTGACCAGGCTGGTGCAGGTGCTTCCCAGCTGGCCGGGGGACATGTCCTGCGCGCGGATCTTCAGGCCCGGGTTGCAGGTGTGCTGAATCGGCAGGATCGCCGGAAGGACGCGCTCGCCGAGGTCGCAGATGCCGTAGGCCGCACAGTTGCCCCGGTCGTACTGGCGCGTGTACCAGCCCAGGTTCATGGTGATCGGGGCGGTGGGGCCGACGTTCGGGTACCGGTTGATGAGGTCCTTCAGAAGTGGCCGGAGCCTGTCCTTGAGTTCGGGGACGTCGAGGGCGTAGCCCAGGTAGCGGCCCACGTTGCTGACGACGTCCAGGCGGTTCAGCTGCGCGCCGTTGCGCGTGATGAAGCCGGCCCAGGTGTCGAGGACGGCGGGGTCGGCCTTGAGGGCGGCCCGCCAGCCACGGGCGTCGTCCTTGGCCTTGAAGCCGTTCTCGACGACCCATTCGACGTGCTGCATGGCGAGGCTCATCTGACCGGGCCACGTGGCGTCGTAGCTGCCGAGCATCCACTTGATCACACCGGCGTAGCGGCCGGCCGTGTGGGTGCTGTCGATGAGCGTGACGACCTCGTTGAAGATCTCGCCGTTGGCGTCGGTGACGTCCTTGCTGTGCGGGGAGGCGAAGAAGGCGTCCAGCGCGCCGCGCGCCGCGGTGTCCAGCGCCGTGCCGTAGTCGCCGACGACGTCCGCGTGGTTGTCCTGCACGTAGTAGCCGGCGCGCAGGAACAGCACCAACTGGCCCACGGAGGCGCTGTTGTTGCCCGCGTAGCCGGCCGAGGCGTCGCGCAGAGCGTTCGCGACGGTCACCATCTGGGCTTCACGGAAGGCCTTGCGGGCGTTGTCCCCGGTGAGGCCGAACAGCGGGTAGGTGCAGTCGATGCGGGGGAGGGCCTTGAGTTGCTGGACCAGCGCGCCGCCCGTCGCGTTGATCACGCCGGAAAGGTCGCTGCAGTCGTCCGCGGCGGCGGCCGAGGACTGCTTGTCGGCCTTGGCGGTGGGAGTGCGCTTGGGCGTGGGGGCGAGGGCCGGGGCGGACGCCCGGGCGCTGTCCTGTGAGGAGATCCGGAAGCGCGAGCCGTTGTCCGTCGCGTCGGGGGACTTGGGGACCGGGATCGACCGCGGCGCCGAGGCCGAGGTTCCGCTCGCGCGGGCCGGGGTCGGGGCCGCGGCGCCGACGGAGGCGGCCTGGCTCTGCGGCGTGAGCAGACCGAGCGCGATGAAGACGGCTGCGCCGAGCGCAGGAAGTCTGCGCGCGCCGGCCTTCGGTATGCGGAAGGGAAGCATCTGTGGGGGCCTCCGGGGCCGTTGTGGCCACGTGTTGGGGACACGAGCCGTTGATGTGTGACATGTAAAATTTCACATGTCGCATCGCGCCGGAAGTCTTCTGGCCGGATTGCTCGGCCACCGCAACGGAAACGTTGTCGACCGCCGGCCCCGGAACTCCGCCGACCACCCCGCCCAACCCGGCCTGCCGTAGGGCAGGATGGGCAGGTGAGCAGCCATGTCCGAGCCGACTGGGTTGATTTCCCGTGCTCCCTGCCCGCGGCGGCCGTCAGGGACGCGGACCCGGCCGCGAGCCCGCCTGAGCTGCGCACCGTCTCGGGTGACACGGTCTTCGTGTCCGCCCTGAACACCGCCGAGCTCGAACGGTTCTGCGCCGAGAACCGCATCCCGATCCGCCATCGCCCGGACGTCTGGGGCGACTTGCTCGAACCCTTCCTCGACACCTGGTTCGACGCCCGACATCAGGCGGAGACCCTGGACCGCCTCGCGCGCAACGGGGTCGGGCATGCCGAAGCGGTCGGGATCCGCGAGCGCGTCGGCCCCCTCGTGGCGGCTTACAACGGCGTACACGAGGACTGGTGCCACCTCGGCCTCGCAGACCTCCTCGACGCGGCAGCCTCCGATCTCGTACCGCCCGAACCGCGCATCCGTCCGCAGGACCGGGCCGCCTTCCGCGCCTGGGCCATGGAGATCGCCGACCGGCCCTTTGCGCAGCACTCCCAAGGGTCGTCCCGTAACCCCGAGGAGTTGAGCCATGGGCCTCTGGCCACGAGGGTCTCAGGCTCGGTCGTGGCTCCCTGAGGCATTGCGATCACACTGCTGGGTGCTGGACGACCGCAGCCACTGGTCCACCACGTCGTCCACTTCGTCCAGTGCCGGATCGCGACTTCCGCCCGGCGCGTAGGCCGGTGACCGGTCAGCGCGTAGTGACAGATGTGCGCAGTACTCGGCCCGCCGGGCACCGGCCATCTCTGCGGTTGTGCCCGTGCGGAGATAGCCGAGCAATGCTGTCATGACCCTGCGGCGCCCGAATACGTAGAGCGCGGGCTCGACGAACCAGCGGCAGAAGCTTGGGTCCGGGTCGTAGACAGCAGCAGCCATCAGCGGTTCGAAGAACTCCTCGGACAGGGTGGCGCGTTCCATCAGTGGCCTTCGTGCGGCTCCGGCCAGGTGCCGCGCACGTCGGTCTTCGGGCACGTCGGTCGCAGCGTCAAGGTCCAGCAGGCGAGCCACTTCGGCTGCGCATGCAAGGAATGTACGTGTGGATGCCTCGCGGCGGTCACCTTCGCTCATGGCAGGATTCTCGACCATGGGCCTGGGCCGAAGTGGTCGCACGGGCGAGATGATCTCGATGGCTGGTGTGATCACGGCGTCGGAGCCGTCTTGGACAGCCCCGTTCTCCGGGCTGAGCCCGCGCGCCTTCGGGAAGCTGGTGACGGTGCTGCGTCGCGCAGGTGCGGACACGGCCCGCGAGGAGTCCGGTGCCAAGGTCGCCGTCAGCGGAACGACCACGATCGCCGACGGCGGCTACCCGGGCACCGTTTGACGGCGCCGGGAGAATGTCCGGCATGGGTACGGACATAAGCGGCTTCCTCGAGTATCGGGTGCCGCAAGACGATCAGGACTCGATCTGGTACGCCGCACACGGCCTCAGCTCCCTCGGGGAGGTTCGTGACTACGACGCGTTCGGTTGTCTCTTCGGGGTCCGCAACTACGCGAACTTCCGTCCCTTGGCCGCAGGCAGGGGACTTCCCGCCGATGCCTCGGCCACCGTGACCGAGCGGTTCGCCCAGCTGACCGAGTGGTACGGCGAAGACGGCTTTCACGGCACCACGTGGATCACGTGGGCCGAGGTGAAGGCCGTCGACTGGGACGAGCCCGCGGAGAAGCCCGACAGCCGGCTTCACCAATTCCGCCAGACCTCGAGTGGGCTCAGGCTGACGGGCAAGGCCGCCTGGAGCGGCGATGCATTCGCCGAGGCCGTCGGTCTCGCAGCCGGCGAGGTTCGAGAGTGGCCCGAAGGAAGTGAGTGGCTCGTCGGGGACACGCTCTACAGATCCGTCACCATCCGCCGCAGAAACGCCATCACCGAAACCGGCGAGTGGCAGCCCGTTTGGAAAGCCATGAAGGAACTCGCCGAACAGCACGGTGACGAGAACGTGCGCCTCGTCGTGTGGTTCGACGACTGAGCAGGGGGGCCGTGGAAGAGCCACCGGGTGGTGATCGATGCCATTCTCTTCCGGCAACGGACCGGCATCGCAGGCGTTACGCGGCCGGTGTACGCGAGCAGCCTCCGCGCGTCCCCGGTCGGGCCTACCGTACGACGGGGCGGTTGGCGGATGTGTACTCGTCCGCGATGTCGAACACGGCGGCACAGTGTGGGCATTCGGCCTTGCCGAAGAGGTGGGTGATTCCGACGGCGAGTGCCCCGTGCCCGTCTCGGACGGCAGTCTCGTACATCCACCGACCGGTACCGGAAAGTGCCTCGGAGGGCGTCGGTCGTAGGCCACGGCGGTCCACGTCGCCCAGGTCCCAGTCCCGGATCGCCGAATAGCGCCCGTGGCCCCCGATGGCGATCGTCACTTCCACGGCGCAGTCGGGGCACGCCAGGTGGTAGAAGTCGTCCGTGAAGTCCCCCAGGACGGCACCCCAGTGGTACTCCTCCATGGCCGCGAGCGAAGTGAGGAAGGTCGCGAGGTAATCGACCGGCCGCGATTGCAGGTGCCGGTCGAGCAGCTTGCGGAACTCGGAGATCTCGCCGGCGCAGCTCGCCAGTAGATCATCGCAGCCGTGCTGTCCGGCCGCGCGTCGCAGGATCGTTCCCGCCAGGCTGCGTGCCGGTGCACTCCTGGAAGCAAGACGCATCAGGCGCGGCAGGGCGGCAAACCCGGCCGGGAAGACGAGGTCGTGTTCGAGGACCAGCCGGTATTCCAGCTCCTCCCATGCTTGGGCGTCGTCCTCGCACTCCACCCGCTCCAGAAGCGCGGGGACACGATCGACATCCCCGTAGCAGTCGTGCATCCGCGTCCAGTTCACCACCTGGGCATCGAAGCGCCTCACGGCAGCCGGTGTGGCCGCCCCTGTTCCCGACTCATCGGACATGGTCTAGTCGAAGAGGTCGAGTTCGTGGAACTCCAACCCGTCCGGGCCGAGTCCGGTGTTCTCCGCGTGTTCGGCCATCCGTGCGGCGTACTCGGGGTGCGCGGCGAGGGAGGTGTAGGTGTCGAAGTCCAGGTCCAGGACCCCGGCGAGGTCCGCGAGGTACACGTCGAGGCCGGGGTACATCACGCCCACGTACGGCAGGTCGTCGATGTCGGTCACCAGCACCGGGTACTCGCCCGTGGAGTCCGGCGAGCCCAGGTAGAGCAGGCGGCGCGAGTCGCAGCCGCCGACGAGCGGCAGGCACACGGCGGGCAGGAGTTCCTCGAAGTCGCCGAACATCGAGGCCATGCCGCCGCTGGAGCCGTACATCCACTCCGCCGTCGCCCCCAGCCCGCGGTCGCCGAGGACGGGCTCGGCCGGGTCCTCGTACCAGCCGACGTCGGCGAGCCAGGAGCCGTCGAAGGCCAACCAGCGGCGCAGGCCGGGCGGCAGCGGACGGCCGCCCGGCAGCCTCAGCCGGTCCAGCACCTCGGGCGCGAGCGGCACCGGTTCGTCGAGGTCCGGGGCGTCGCAGCTGGGCCAGCCCTGCTCCCGGACCCGTTCGATCACCCGGTCGATCAGCGCGGCGCCGTGCATGTCCTCGTTCATGCGGTGCACTGTGCCACGGCCCACCGACAGCGCGGGTTCCGGGTCGGGTCAGGGGAGCAGCGGCCCGAGCAGTCCCGTGCTGTCGTGGCGGTGCTGAAGTGCCCGGAGCCGGGCCAGGTTTCCGCCGTACGCCGCCCGTGTCTCGGTCTCCGTTTCGGGGAGACCCGGTCGCAGTTCGACGTTGTAGATCCCGACGGTGTGCCCGGCCAAGGCCCGCTGCGTGTCGCGAGCCCACGTCAGGCAGGATCCCGTGTCGGCGTCGTCGTCCCAGATCGCGTTCAGCGGGACGCTCCATTCGGCCTCTCTGCCCCAGAACGCGGTGTCGGTGTCGGCGACGTCGGCCAGTGCCCCGCCGGTGTGCTGGAAGTCGATGCGGCACGCCTTCGTGGGTGCGGCGCGGATCCGGTCCGCGAGTGCGTCGGCGACGGCGGCGTCGAGCGTGGGGCCGGTGAAGGTCGCCTTGCCGAAGAACGAACCGGGCTGACGCCGGCCCGGCTCGGGCAGCCCGAGCGGTTCGGGCTCTGCGCCGCCGGCGCCCGGGATGGCGAACTCGGGCAGGTCGGCCGGATGGAGGTGGGTGGTCTCCGAGCGATGGAGGGGTGACGAGCCCGCGCCGGCGACGACCGCCGAGGCCGCGGCCCTGGCCTGCCCGATGGCACTGTCCTGCCGGCTCGCGCAAGCTGTGTAGAGGAACAGGACCGGCTCGTCCGGCGAGAGGGCGGTGTGGCCGAGGACCGCGCTCATGCACGTGTGTCGCGGCAGCTCGGGAGCGACCCGGAAGTACGTGGCGAGGGCGTCCAGGCTCACCACGGCCCGGTCGACCCAGACCGGGGCGATCCGGTGGGTCCGGAACACGGCGGAGTCGACCACTCCGACGTACGGCGCGCCGCCCCGGACCGCCCACCACAGATCGGCTTCCTCGCCCGAGCTCCGCTCCGAGACACGCACGATGTCACCTGACGGTAGTACCAGTTCGACCCCCACGAGGTGATCGACGGTGAGGCCCAGGGACCTCGTCAGGAAGCCGATGCCCCCTCGGGTGGCCATCCCGAGGCCGGTGTGGCCGACGACGCCGACCGGAACCGCACGGGCTGCCGGGGCGAGGACCTCGTGCAGGGTGGCCATGGTCGCCCCGCCGCCGACGACGACCCGGTCCCCGTCGGGGCGTGCGGTGTTCCGGTGCTCCGAGAGGTCCAACAGGACGGCCCCGTCGGCGACGCAGTTGGAACTCAGCCCGCCGCCGCGCACCGTCACCCGGACTCCGGCCTCCGCCGCGACCTTCATGACGGTCGCGACGTCCTCGGCCGTACGGGGCGCCACGACGCAAGCGGGTCGACGGCGGGCGGCCTCGGGGAAGAAGACGCGTGCCAGGGCGTTCTCGTACTCCGCGCTTCCGGGCGCGCGGACGCTCGATCCGAGCGCGGATCGCAACGGCCCGACGACCTCGTCCGGCGAGGGGGAAGGCCCGCTCACCGGAGCCACCGCAGCCGTCGGAGGCGGAGAGCGGCCAGTGGGCGGGCCGGGGGTGCGGGGGTGTCGCCAGTGGGCACGTCGGCTCCGATTCCCGGTGAGCGGGTTTCGGGCGGAGGGCCTTCGGTTGTCCCGGATGACAGAACAGCAACTCCGGGAGGGTAGGCAGGCCCGGACGCCGCGCACAAGGTCTCGCGGCCGGGGCTGTCCGGAAGTCGACCCCGGCCCGTAATCGGCGGTGGGGAAGAGTGGCGGGCGTCGCCGCGCCGGCGGTGCCGGATGTCGGACATGGGCGGATCCTAGTCCTACTGCGGCGCAGCAGCCGCTTTGGCCACCGTCGCCACTGCCGGAGCCTTGGCGCTCGGCTTCACCGGCACGGCCGAGGCCACCCCCGGCCCCGACCCCGGGCATTTCCCGGGGTCGCCCCGGCTGCCAGGTGTGGCCAGGGGGCCGGCGGATCAGGCGACTTCGTAGGACCGGCGGACGTGACCGAGCTCCCCGGCCCGTAGATCCTCGTCACGGATCCAGAAGGAGACGTTGACGACTTCGAACCAGTCGGTCCCGTCCTCCGCCTCCAATTGCAGCAGCGGCCGGTGCCCCTTCGGCGCAGGGGTGTCGCTGCTGTCGCACCAGCCGAGCAGGCGGTGCCGCGGAGCCGGCAGGACGTCGTACAGGGCCATGCCCAGGTTGCTCAGGGCGAGGGTGTCCCCGTCCGCCGCCCGATCGGCCTCCGCGGATCCCCAGTACGGGAGCGAGAGCAGTGCGCGGGCCTCCAGTGGCAGGGCCGGCAGCGCGGGGCCGTCGCCCTCATGCGGGCTCCCGTCGGGTCGAGCCGGAACATGGACGACACGGCAACCGTCATCACCGAGAGCGAAGTCCAACTCGGCGGTGAACTCGTCGTCGTGGAAGAAGAGCAGGTGGCCGTCGTCGGGAAACGTCCACTCCTCGCCCAGTAGACGTGCCATCTGACCGCAGTCCACCTGGGCCAGCAGCACCATCGGCTGCCCTCCGTAGCGGGGCCATTCGAAGGACGCGGGGGTGCGCGGCGGGCCCCCGATCGTGCTGCCCGCCCCCGGGGAATCGGCGCACGGGGAAAAGCCCACGGACGGTCTGATCAGGTCAAGGAACCGTTCGGTGGCATCCGCGCCCAACTCGGTGCGGATGACCTCTTCGAGTGCTGCTCGGTCGCCGGAATCGTGGCTTGTCGGATCCATGGCACCGAGTCTGTCACCGGGCTCCGACACGGTCGCCCTCGCCGGAACCGTCCAACCGATCGGAGCGACCCGCTCACGGCACGGTTGTGGTCGTGCCCCTGACAATGCAGCGCGCAACGGAGGCAACCTGGAGGTTCGTTCGCTCGTCCTGCCCACCGGGCGGGTCCGATCGACGGACCGGCCCCTCCGCACCGTGCACGTCGAGAGGTCTCCCCCCATGCCCTTGGCCGATCCCGATGTCAGCGTCCTGTCAGAGGACTTCGCCGCCGACCCCTCCCGCTGGTTCGCCCGGCTCAGGGAGCAGGCTCCGGTGCACTACGAGCCGGGGATCGACAGCTACTTCCTCTCCCGCCACGAGGACGTGAGGCGGGTGCTGACCGACCACGAGGCCTTCACGACCGAGACGCTCCAGGTGCGTGCCGAACCGGTCATGCGCGGCCGGGTCCTCGCGCAGATGACCGGGGCCGAGCACACCGCCAAACGGAAGATCGTCGTACGGGCCCTCACCGGCCGCGCGCTCCAGAACCACGTCCACGCCGTCCGCGCCAACGCGGCGGAACTCATCGCACCCTTCCTCCCCGAGGGACGGATCGACCTCGTGGGCGACTTCGGCAAGCCGCTCGCCGTCCGGGTGACCCTCTCCGTCCTCGGCCTGGACCCGGAGGACCGCGAGCGGGTCGCCGCCTGGAACTCCGGGGTCGTCGAGTTCATCACCGGCCTGGACCTTTCCCCCGAACGCCGCCGCCACTGCCTGGACTGCGCCGAACAGCTGGAGGCCTACCTGCGCCCCGTCATCGAGCGGCGGCGCCGCGAACCCGGCGAGGACCTGATATCGCAGCTGTGCGCCGCCGAGTTCGACGGCCTCGCGATGAGCGACCGCGACGTCACCGCACTGGTCGTCAACGTTCTGGCCGCCGCCACCGAGCCCGCGGACAAGACGCTCGCCCTGCTGTTCAAGCACCTGATCGACCACCCCGAGCAGCTGGCCGAGGTACGCCGGAACCCCGAACTGCTCCCCGCCGCGATCGCCGAGACGCTGCGCTTCACCCCGCCGGTGCAGCTCGTACCGCGTCAGGCCGAGGCGGACAGCGTCTTCGGCGGCGCCACCGTTCCGGCGGGTGCCACGGTCTTCTGCATGATCGGCGCGGCCAACCGCGATCCCATGGCCTTCACCGCCCCGGACACCTTCGACATCCACCGCCCGGACCTGGGCACCGCCCGCTCCTTCACCGCGGCCGCCCAGCACCTGGCCTTCGGCGCCGGACTGCACCAGTGCGTCGGCGCGGCCTTCGCGCGCGCCGAGATCGAGACCGTCGCCGGGATGCTCCTGCCCCTGCTCGACCAGGTCCGGCACAGCCCCGGCTCCCGCTACCGGGAAGCCGGGCTGTACACCCGGGGTCCCGTGGCCCTGCCGCTGGACTTCACGCCCGTCCGCGGCTGACGACCGTACTTCCTCTACCTCCTGCTGCCGTGTCCACCACCCCCCACTCCCCGCGAAGGCATCCATGAGCGCCACCGACATCTCCCGTGCCGTCAACGACCTGCTCTTCACCCCCGGCCTCGACCTCGAAGAGGCCGTAGAACGGCACTTCACCCCCGACTACCGCCAGCGCACCAACGGAGTGTGGAGCGATCGGGCCGACTTCGTCCGACACATGGCGCGTCTGCGTGAACTGGTCCGCGGCGGACACATCGAGGTCCACGAGGAACTCCGCGACGGACCGCGCTACGCCGACCGGCACACCGTCACCGTCGAACGGGACAACGGGCGGGTCTCCCGCATCGAGGTACACCTCTTCGCCCTGATGGCCCCCGACGGCCGGTTCCGGCGCGTCGACGAGACCACCCTGCTGGTCGACGGCCACCCCGAGGACGCCAACCTCGGCTCCGTCAGATGAGATCCGGAGAACGGGGCCAGCGGGAACGAGAGGCGGGGAGCGATCGTGGTATCCGTCGGTGACAGGCTGAGCCGGGCGCGCGTGCGGGCCTTCGTCGGCCGGGAGGAGCAACTCGGTTACTTCGAGTCGGCATTGGCCGGCGACCCGCAAGCCCCGTTCGCGTTCTACGCGTACGGGCCGGGCGGCATCGGCAAGTCGACGCTGCTGCGGCGGATGGCGGACCACGCCCGCGTCGCGGGCCGGCTGCTCGTCGAACTCGACGGCCGGTTCGTCAGCAGGGACCCGGCCGACTTCGAGCGTGCCGCCGGCCCCTTCCTGGACGTTCCGGGCGCGGTCCTGTTCGTGGACTCCTTCGAGCACTGCCAGTGGCTGGAGGACTGGCTGTGGCAGCACTTCCTGCCCCGCGCCGCCGACGACACCCTGGTCGTCCTGGCCGGGCGGCGCGCACCGCAGCCGCAGTGGGCCGCCGATCCCGCCTGGGCCGGGCTGCTGCACGTGACCGAGCTGAAACCGTTCTCCGAGGAGCAGGCGCGGCGCCTGCTGATCGCGGCGGAGATCCGGCCCGAGCTGCGCGACCGGGTCCTCCGCTTCGCCGGGGGCAACCCGCTGGCCCTGTCGCTCGCGGCCGCGGCCGGATCGGAGGGCTGCGGCAGGGAGGAGATCTGGGCCCCCTCGGCGGGGGTGCTGCGCACCCTCCTGGCGGGGCTGATCGGAGAGGTGCCCACGGCGGCCCACCGCCGCGCCCTGGAGGTGGCGGCGCAGGCGCACTCCACGTCCGAGGAACTGCTCGCCGCGGTGCTGCCCGAGGAGGACGCCCATCTGCTCTTCTCATGGCTGCGGGACCTGCCGTTCATGGAGTCCGCGCTCCGAGGCCTGTACCCGCACGACGCGGCCCGCGAGACGCTCGCCGCCGATCTGCGCTGGCGGGCGCCCAACGCGTTCGGGGCGATGCGCCGGCGGCTGGCGGACGAGTACCTGCGCCTGCTGCGCGAGGCGCCCGAGGACCGGGTGTGGACGGTCACCGACGAGCTCTTCCATCTTTTCCGGGAGGGCGAGAAACTGGCCCGGCTGCGCACCTGGTCCCGCGAGGACGAGGTGCACGACCGCCCCCTGCACCCGGACGACCTCGATGTCGTCCTGCGCATGGCCGAGGAGACGGAAGGGCCGGCCTCCGCGGAACTGGTCCGCTACTGGGCGCACCGCCAGCCGCAGGCCTTCAGCGTCTACCGCCTCGTGAGCACGGGCCGGATCGTGGCGTTCACGGCCCGGCTGGCCCTGCCGGCCCCTCCCGACCCCCGGGATCTGGCCACCGACCCGGTCGTGGCCGCCGCATGGGCTTACGCCGATGCCACCGCGCCGGTGCGGCCCGGCGAACACATAGGCGTCAGCCGCTTCTCGGTCTATCCGGAGCGCTACCAGGTCCCGTCGCGCGTCATCGACCTGAGCAGTTCCCGGGCCCATGCCGAGAGCGCCCGGGCGCGGGGGCGCGCCTACGGATTCGCCGTCTTCCGGGACGCCGAGACCTGGGGCGAGCGGGTACGGGGGACCCTCGTGGACACCGGGGCGCGTCCGCGCGTGGGTGCGTACGACTACGGGTTGTTCGGCGTGGACTGGCGTCAACTACCCGTGGAAAGCTGGCTCCTGCGGTTCACGGAGGCCGCCGACGCCGCCGCCGTGCCCGTGCCGGAAGGGCCCTCGCCCCTCTCGCGCGCCGCGTTCGACCAAGCCGTACGTGAGGCGCTGGCGCACTGGCGCGCCCCGGGGGCCTTCGCCGCCTGCGCCCTGCTGCGCACCCGACTCGCGGCCGATCTCCCCGAGCCCGTCACCGAATTGCGGGCACTGCTGCGCCGAGCCGTCGACGACCTCGCCGGTGACCCGCGCGGGGTCCGCGCCCGCGAGGCGCTCACGGCGGGCCACTTCTCCGGAGCGCCCACCCAGGAGGCCGCCGCGCGCCGCCTCGGACTCCCGTACGGCACCTACCGGCGCCACCTGCGGCAGGGCCTGGACCTGCTGTGCGACGCCCTGTGGGAGCGGGAGTTGCACGACCCCCGGTAGCGGAACGGGGGAGGGGCCCGGCGGGACCCGGCTCGACCGGGTGGACAGGTGTGGACAGCAGTGGACAGGGCCCGGCGTCCCGGGGCCTGGAGAGTGGACGGCGTCCGGCGCGAGTCTTCGTGCCATGAACGCAGTACGCACACAGAGGGCCCGGACGGCCCGGATGGCCCGGACGGCCTCCCGGGCTCCGCGGCCGGGCGCGGTGCTCGCGGCGCTCGCCGCGGCCCAGTTCACCGTCATGCTCGCCACCTCGATCGTCAACGTGGCCCTCCCGCAGATCCGTTCCGGGGCGGGGCTGTCGGACGCCGGGACCACCTGGGTGGTCAACGCCTACGGCCTGGCGTTCGGGGCGCTGCTCCTGGCGGGCGGGCGGCTCGTCGACCTCCTCGGCCGCCGCCGGGTGTTGATCGCGGGGCTCGTGCTCTTCGCGGCCGCCTCGGCGGCGGCGGGACTGGCCGCGTCCTCCGGCGTGCTGATCACGGCACGAGCCGTGCAGGGCCTGGGCGCCGCCGCCATCGCTCCCGCCTCGCTCGCCCTGGCGATGGAGCTGTTCCCGGCCGGCCCGGGGCGCGGCAGGGCCCTGGGCGTGTGGGGAGCGGTTTCCGGGGCGGGAGGAGCGGCCGGGGTCCTGCTGGGCGGTGCGGTCACCCAGGCATGGGGCTGGCCGTGGATCTTCCACTCGGTCGTGCTCGGGACGGCGTTGGTCCTCGTTGCCGTGACGGTGCTCGTGCCGCCGGGGTCCGGGCGGGGTTCCGGCGGGCCGTCCGGGCGGTTCGACGTGCTGGGCACGGCCACCGTGACCCTCGCCCTGACCTGCCTGGTCTGGGGGCTGACCACCGTACGGGGCACCGGCTGGAGCGATGCCCGGGTGATGGGGGCCCTCGGCGCCTCCGCCGTGCTGCTCGCGGCCTTCGCCGCGATCGAGGTCCGCTCGCCGGACGCGCTGGTGCCGCCACGGTTGTTGCGCGCCGGTCGGGTCGCCGCGGGCAACCTGCTGATGGCCCTGTTGGGCTCCGTATGGATCGCGCTGTTCTTCTTTCTGCCGCTCTACCAGCAACAGGTCCTCGGATCAGGCCCGTTGACCATCGGAGCGGGGCAACTGCCCTTCGCAGCGGCCAACATGCTCGGCTCCGTTCTCGCTCCGCTCCTCGCCCGGCGCATCGGCGCCCGGGCGGCCGTGACCGCGGCCCTGCTGACGGAGGCGGCCGGACTGCTCTGGCTGTCCCGGCTGAGCGCGGACGGGAGTTACGCGGCCGACGTGCTCGGCCCGAGCGCGCTGGTCGGTCTGGGCCTCGGCGCGGCCTTCGTCCAGATCACCGCGTTCGCCGTGGAGGGCGTCCGCCCGCAGGACGCCGGACTGGCGGGCGGGCTGGTGAACACCACCCGGCAGGTCGGCGGGGCGATCGGCCTGGCCGCCCTGACGACGCTGGCCGGTTCGGTCACCGCCCACGCCCCGCTCTCCGCAAACGCTGCGGAGGCCCTCACCGCCGGCTACCGCACCGCCTTCGCCGTCTCGGCCGCGGTGCCGGCCGTGGCCGCGGCGCTCGCGGTGCTGCTCACCCGACGCGCCGGAACCCCTTCCGGCACCGCAAAGCCGACCCCGACCGCCACCGGTCCCTCCGGCACGGGCTGAGCCACGGATCAGCCCCGCCGCCGACGCACGCCCCTTCGAAAGGAAGAACAGCCATGGTCACCATCGACGAGACCGCTCCCGCCATCGCCCGCCTGAGCACCCGCATCCACGCCCCGCTCGCCACGGTGTGGGAGCTGCACACCGACATCGCCGCCTGGCCCACCTGGAACCCGGACATCGACGCGGCCCGGCCCGACGGCCCCACGGCACCCGGCAGCACCTTCGCCTGGCGCACGCACGGCATGGAGATCACCTCCACCGTGTACGAAGTGACCCCCGAGCGGCGGATCGTATGGGGCGGGCCCTCCGCGGGCATCACCGGCATCCACGTCTGGACGTTCGAGCAGGACGGCGACCAGGTCGTCGTCCGCACCGAGGAGTCGTGGAGCGGAGCCCCGGTCGAGGCCGCGGCCGAGGAACTCGGCAAGGCCCTCCACGCCTCCCTGGAGGCCTGGCTCGCGCACCTCAAGTCCCGTGCCGAACACGTCGCCTGAGCATCCAACACATCACGAGGAAAAGGTTTCGCCATGACCGTCTCCAAGCCGTACCTGACCGGCCACTACACCCCCCTCGTCGAGGAGGTCACCGCCACCGCGCTCACCGTGGAGGGTTCCCTGCCCCCCGAGCTGACCGGCAGGCTGCTCCGCAACGGGCACAACCCGAAGCCCGGCGTCACCCCCACCCACTGGTTCAAGGGCAGCGGCATGGTCCACGGCATCCGGCTGCGCGACGGCCGCGCCGAGTGGTACCGCAACCGCTGGGTGCGCACCCCCGCCCTCGATGGTGCCCCGTACATGACCGAGCGAGGCCCCGACCTGACCGCCAGCACCGCCGGTACGCACGTCATCGAACACGGCGGGCGGCTCCTGGCCCTGTGCGAGTCGAACTTCCCCTTCGAGCTCACCCGGGACCTCGACACGGTCGGCGCGTACGACTTCTCCGGGAAGCTGACCAGCGCGATGACCGCGCACCCCAAGGCGGACCCGGTGACCGGGGAGCTCCACTTCTTCGGTTCGTCGCCGTTCCCGCCCTTCCTGACCTACTACGTCGTCGACGCCAAGGGCGAGGTCACCCACAGCGGCGAGGTCGCGGGGGCCACGGCGGCGCTCAAGCACGACTTCGCCGTCACCCGCCGCTACGTGGTCTTCGTCGAGGGCAACGTCACCTTCGATCCCACCGAACACTCCGGCATCCCGTACGCGTGGAGCGAGCGGCAGCCTGCCCGCATCGGGATCATGCCGCGCGGCGGCGACGGGGCCCGGGAGGTCCGTTGGTTCTCCATCGAGCCGGGCAGCATGCTGCACGTCGCCAACGCGTTCGAGGACGGCCGGGGACGCATCGTCCTGGAGGGCCCGACCGTGGACCGCGAGGGCTTCGAGCTCTCCTGGAACTGGTGGACGGGCGCACCCGGGCGCGGCAGCGAGCCCGCCTCCCGCTCGTACACGCGGCGCTGGGTCCTCGACCCGGCCGACGGCACGGTCGCCGAGCAGATCATCGACGACCTGCCGGTGGAGTTCCCGACCCTCAATGAGGACTACATGGGCACGGAGAACCGCTACCACTACGCCATCTCGTTCCCCGACGAGAAGGGATTCGGGGGCTACGGCGTCGTCAAGTACGACCGCACCACCGGCGCCCGCCGCATCCACCAGGTCGGCGACGCCCGACTGCCGAGCGAGGCGGTCTTCGTCCCGGCGGCGAAGGCCTCCCGCGAGGACGACGGCTACCTGCTCACCGTCGTCTCCGACCTCAAGCAGAACGCCTCCCAGTTGCTGGTCCTCGACGCCTCGGGCCTCGACCGGATCGCCACCGTCCACCTGCCCCACCGGGTGCCGGCCGGGGTCCACGGCTCCTGGGTCCCCGACAGCGCCCTGGAGGACTCGGCGGGCTGAGGATCCCCGCGCGGGTGCGCCCGTCCGGCTCCCCGCCGGGCGGGCGCATTCGCGCGGGCAGCCGTCAGCCGTCAGCCGTCAGCCGTCAGGCGACGGCCCTGGCCCGCAGGACGCGGGCGGGCTGCTGTCCGCCCCCGGTCGCCAGCACGCGCACCTCGGCCTTGTCGCTGATCTCCGCCCTGACGATGCCGGTGGAGTCCTCGTAGACGGGGTGGCCGCCAGGCCCTGTCCCGCTGATGCGGGTCATGCGGACGACGTCCTCCCCGAGGCCGTCCACGGCCGCGAAGACCACTTCGAAGGCGTCCACCGGGCCGGTGTCCCCGGCGGGAGACGCGGGGCCCTCGGGTTCGTGCGGCGTTCTCATGGCTGACCCTCCTGCCGTGATTGCGTCCGCCGTGCGCATGGCGGTTACCCCTCCACCTGCCACGCTAAGCCCCACCCGGTGGCTGCGCAGGGCCACGACGCGGCACGGCGACGAAACGGCCCGGCCTGGCCCGGTGAGGTGAACCTGTACGCCGGATGGCGGCCGGACCGGTGGAAGCGGTGGCGGTGCTCCGGGGCGCCCCCGAGGCTCGGTGCCGGGGACCGCCACGACGGAAGGGCAAGAGCCGATGTCGCGAGCCGAGGAAGACGGACTCACCGTGGGTCCGGTCGCTGCCGTGGATCACCCCCGGAGCAGGGCGGGGAACCTGAAGACCGCGATCACGCGCACCAATCTCCTTCCCGCGTTCCTGGTCCTCACGGTCATGATGGTGGCCCTGTGGCTCATGGGAATGCCGTTCCTCCAGGCCCTGACGATCTCCACCGCGGTGAAGATCGCGATGGTCATGCTCGAACTGCGCCGGCTGCCGAAGTCGTCCGCGAGCTGAGCGGCACCCCGTGACGGCGGGGCGGGTGAGGAGGGCGGCGGGTCACGCCGCGGCCACCAGCCGACGCAGCGGGCCGTCCTTCAACCGGGCGGCGAGTGCGGTCTGCCGGCGCCACACGGCCCAGGTGGCGACGAGCGCGACGAGGGCGCCGACGGCGAAGCCGATGAGGACGTCGTGCGGGTAGTGCACGCCCACCCACACCCGGGAGGCGGCCATCAGCACCGCTGCGACCATGGCGACGAGGCCCAGCCGGCGCGATACGAGCAGCAGCGCGAAGGCCGCCGCCGAAGCGAGGGCCGCGTGGTTGCTGGGGAAGGACCAGTCGCCGGGTGCGGGGCACGCCTCCAGGGTGAGCGCGTGCAACCGCTCGCAGGGACGGTCCTCGCGGACGGCCAGTTTCAGCAGCGAGTCGACGCCGAAGGCGAGGACGGTGACCAGCGGGACCGCCAGGGCGGTGACCGCGGCCGGGGCCCCCGCACGGCGGGCCCGCCACCACGCGACGAGCATCAGCAGCGCGAACACCCCCAGCCCGTAGGCGGACCAGCCGGTGATCAGCGCGTCGACCCAGCCGGGCGTCCGGTGGGCGAGGCCGACGACCTCCAGGTAGGCGGGGCCGTCGATGGTCGAGCCGTCGTATGCGAGATTCATGGAGGGGCCTCATTCCGGTGCGTGGCGGCCCGCCGGGAGCGGATCGGTCCGGCTGCCTGCGGCAGCGGCGATGCATGGATCGACTACAATCGTGTAGACGGTCTACTGAACTGTAGACGATCAGGAGACGAGGGGGACGCCGTGGTGGAGGGTGCTGCCGAGCGCAGGGGGGCGGGGGAGCTGGAGGCGAGCGTGCTCGCGGCGCTGTGGGCGGCCGACGGCCCCCGCACCGCCGGACAGGTGCAGCGCGGCCTGGACGTCGTGCTGGCCCGTACGACGGTGACCACGATCCTCTCCCGCCTCTACGAGAAGGGGACGGTGGGCCGGGAGCGCTCCGGCCGCGGATTCGCGTACTTCCCCGTGCGGGACGCCCACGGCCTGACCGCCCGTCGCATGCACCACGAGCTCGACAAGGACAGCGACCGACGGACCGTGCTGGCCCGGTTCGTCTCGGACCTCGGTCCCGAGGACGAGCGCATACTGCGCGACCTCCTGGAGGGGGGTAGCGGGCGGTGATCGCCGCGCTCCTCGTGCCGGTGCTGATGCCGTTCGCCGCGCCCGGGCTCGTGCGCGAGGCCCCTCCCCGCATGGGGCCCGTGGCCGCGATGTGGGCGCTGACCGCGACGGCGTGCGTGCTGGCGGCCGGATGGCTCGCGGCCCTGGGAGGCCTGCTCCTCGCGGGCGCGCTCACCGTGCCCGCCGTGGCCCGTCTCGGCCACCTGGTCCACCCCTGGAACGTCGAACCGGCCGCGGTCGCCTATCCGGTCACCGCCCTCGCCGTCGGGGCGCTGTCCGTATGCGCCTGCGCCGTCACCCGGTCGGCATCGCGCCAGCTCCGCCAGTACCGCGCCGCGCACGCGCAACTGCGGCACGCGTCCTCCGCCGGGGACCTCAGCATCCTGGACCGCCCCGATGCGGACGCATACGCCCTCCCGGGGAACCCGGGGCGCGTCGTCGTGACCTCCGGCATGCTGCGCACGCTGGACGGACCGGAGCGGGAGGCGCTCCTCGCCCACGAACGGGCCCACCTGGCGGGCCGTCACCACTACTTCCTCGCCGCCGCCGATCTCGCCGCCCGCTGCCATCCCGCCCTGCGCGGACTGCGTGACGCCATCGGGCTGGCGGTCGAACGCGTCGCCGACGAATCCGCGGCGAGCGCGGTCGGCGACCGCACCCTGACGGCCCGGGCCATCGGCCGCGCGGCCCTCGCCGGGAGCACCGGCGGGGCGACCCGCCCCTCCTTCGCCGCGGGAGCCGCGGGCGGCCCCGTACCGCAGCGCGTGCGCGCCCTCCTCCAGCCGACGGCTCCTCGACGTGGGCAGGCGGTCGCCGCGGCCTTTCTTCTCCTCGCGGTCTCGGCCGCGACCCTCGCGGGAACCACGGCCGGGCTCGTGAGCCTGCACCAGAAGGTCGAGATCGCACAGGGCGAGGCGCCGCGCGGCGACTGACCGCACGTCAACCGTCGGGCCGCGGCCGGCGCCTCGCTTGCGGATCCCGCCTCCTCCAGTGCCCGCATGGCACGCCCCGCACGACATGTCCCGCATGACACGCCCCGCGCGACATGCCCGGGAGAAATATCGGGTTTCGCTAGCTTTCCGCATCATCCACTTCTCCGGAAGAAGACAGATGCGCCGGCCTCCCCCGACCACGGCGAACACGCGAGCCGCATGGTGGTCCCTGGTTCTGATCGCACTCCTGGTGGCGTGGTTGCCACCACCCGATCCGGCCCAGGCCCAACATCAGCCCCAGCCCCAATCCCTGTCCCGGTCGGCCCCGGATGCGCGCGAGCGCGGGGGCCACGACGGTCACTCGGCGCACCACAAGCGGCGCCATTCCCCCCGGCTGTCCGAGCAGGCGAAGGCCGGCCGGTACGGGGGCGGTGAGGCGGTCGTCGGTACGCTCCGCTCCTGGCCCACCATCGACTTCTCGGGTCAGACCGTGCTGCGGGAGTTCCGGCTGCGCTCCCTCAGCCCGCACGCCGAGTTCTGGGTACCCACCGGTGACCTGCGGGTGGACACCGACGACTGCAGTACCTCCAACGCCGACGACCTCGTGGTCACCGACCGGCAGCTGCGCCATCTGGGCGAACAGTTCGAGCGCGTGATCCGCCCGCGCGAGGCCAAGGTGTTCGGGGTCCCGAAGCCGCGCGACGGGAGCCACGCCAAACCGGAACTGCTCGACCCGGCCATCCCGGCGGACGCCTGGCGCGGCAAGGGCGACCGGGTCGTCGTACTCGTCGACAACATCTCGGCCGGTGGGGAGTTCCTCAGCGACGACGTGGAGGCGGTGGACCGCAACATCCTCATCATCGAGGCCGCGGGCTGGAAGACCATGCTCGGCGCCGAGCCGGCCAACCTGGGTCCGGCCCCGTGCCGCATCTGGGAGGGCTTCCCGATGCCGAACTACATCGAGGGCCTCCTGGCCCACGAGTACAACCACGTGCTCTGGTACAGCGGGGCGAAGGACGCCCAGGGTGCCGCCTGGACCATCGAGGGCGTGGCCGAATGGGCCAGATGGCTGGTCGGCTACGACGACCGGAGGCAGGACGCCCTCAAGAACCTCAAGATCGGCTGCTTCCAGGGTCGCCAGCGGGCCATGTTCCCGGCGGGCTACACCGACGCCTACAGCGACCGCAACGGAGGCCCCGAGAACTCCCTCAGCGTCTGGGGCGACCCGGGCCAGAGCTTCCTGTGCGACTACGGCGCCTCCGAGACAATGATCCACACCCTCGCCGAACGCTACGGACACGCCTTCATCAGGGACCTGCTCTTCGAAGGCGGCGGCTCCGGCTCCGACCGCCTCGCCAAGACCCTCGCTCGGCACGGCGCCCACGAGGACCCCTTCGCCCTCCTGCGCGACTGGTCCACCACCGTGGCCCTCGACGGGATCCTCGACGACGGCGCCGAACTCACCGGCGCCGACCCGCGCCGCTTCCGGGCGAAGCCCCTGCACTCCACGGTCAACCTCGACAGCCCCTTCGCCTACGACCGCCCCGGAGCCCCCTCCAACGGCGCCGATTTCGTCCGCCTGCGTGATGCCTCCGGCGGTCCCCTGACCGCGGCCGCGCTCCGATCGCTGAGCTTCGACTCGCCCGCCGACTACCCGGCGAACCCGGTGGAGTGGACCGTCGACCCGGACGGTCACGCGTCCGGCGACCCCGCCCTCTACTCCGGCCCCGCGCAAAACAGCCTCGACCGCAGCATCGTCCGCGCGATCACCGTCGACCCGGCCGACCCCACCCTCTCCTTCGACGCCCGCTGGGATATCGAACAGGGCTACGACCTCGGCGCGGTCCAGGTCTCCACCGACGGGGGAGCCACCTTCGCCTCGCGCCGCAGCGCCGGCATGACGACCACCCTGAGCGGCGACGCCGAAGCCGGGATCGCAGCCCTGCTGCCCGGTTTCAACGGCGACTCCGGCGGCTGGACCCACCAGAGCATCGACCTCTCCGACCTCGCCGGCCAGACCGTGCTCGTCGCCTTCCGCTACCTCACCGACGCCTCCTTCGCCGAGGCCGGCCTGTGGATCGACAACATCAGGTCCGGCTCCACCCTCGTGTCCGACGGCACGAGCCTCAACGGCTGGCAGACGATCAGCAACCACCAGATCCACAAGATCCCCGGCATCGGTCTGCGCCTCGTCGCCTACACCGGTGACCACAAGCGCGCCTGGACCGCCGACGTCCCCCTCGACGCCGACCGCCACGCGGCCCTCGACGAACGCCGACTGCACCGCCTGCTGGGCACCAGGGCCGAAACGGTCTTCGCCATCGTCGACCACTACGAACCCACCGAGACGATCAAGGCCCCGGCCCCCTACCGGCTCACCGTCAACGGTTCCCTCCAACCGGGCGGCAGCTGACCCCCTGCCACCGCCGTGCCGGTGCCGTCACCCGACCGACAGCACCGGCACGCTGTCGCCGTTGAAGTGCCACAGTGCGCTCGAGTACCAGAGGACCACCACGGCGACCACCAGCGCGCCCCCGGCCAGGGGCAGCGCCCAGCCCGGCAGGCGGCGGCTGTGCACCAGCAGGACCTTCGCGGCGAACGCCCCGTAGAAGAAGCACCCCGCGATCGAGTGCACCGCCGCGCGCGAGCCGGTCAGCTGTACGCCGTACGCCCGGACGCAGTGCACCGCGATCGGGACGGTCAGGGCGAACAGCAGCACACCCACGATCCGGTGGGTGATCGGCACCGGGCCCGGCACCCGACGCGCCCCGGGCAGCCGCCCGTACATCCACAGCGCCAGCAGCAGTTGCAGGGCGGCCAGGACCAGGACGCCGGTGGCGAGCCGTGCCTTGAGGCGCAGGGCATCGGCGTCCGCCCGGCCGAACAGCGTCGCGGTGTAGTCCGGCGTGTTCGTCCGGCCGAACAGGAACACGGCGACGAAGACGGCGGCGGCAGCCACCAATGCCAGGACGAGAGCGAGCCCGCCCTCCGGGCGGCGCAGAGCGGGCCGGGCGTGCGACATGGTGCTCCTCGTCTCGGAACGCCGGGGGTTGGCGGTTCGTCATCCCTTCTACTCGTCCGGTGCGAACAATGACGGTCGACGCGGCCGCGGAGCCGCCTCGATCGGATTCGAACCCCATCCGCCCCGCGCGCACGCGCTTGCTTCCCCCCACGGCCCATCGGTGGGATGTTTGCGGGTCGAAGCGGCCTGCCGCAGGCCGCAGGGGGGATCGGGATGGGCAACCTGACACGTCATCAGCACGGTGCCGCCGACGAGGGCAGAGCCACCGGAATGCCGCGCGGAACCGGCGTGAACCGCACCGCGCGCCACCGCCGGGCGGCGCTCTGCGCCATGGCGGTCTCCCTGACCGTTCCACTGACGCTCGGCGCCGCCGGTGAGGCGGGGGTGACGGGGGACCGCACGATCGTCTTCGCCCGCTACACGATGGCGGCGCCCACGGAAGACCTCTACGCGATCTCCCCCAGTGGCGGCACGCCGGGGAAGCTCACCCACACCCCCTCCGTCAGCGACGTGATGCCCAGCTGGTCCCCGGACGGCAAGAGGGTGGCGTTCGTCCGCTACGGATCCGGTGGCGCCGTCGACGGGATCTGGACGATGACCGCCACGGGCGGCGATCCGAAGCCCGTCCCCGGCACGAAGGGCGCCTCCGACCCGGCGTGGTCCCCGGACGGCAAGCGGATCGCCTACGCCAAGCCGGTCGGTGCCCAGCGCGAGATCTACGTGGCGGACGTCGACGGCACTCCCGCCACCCGCCTCACCCACAACGCCGCGGACGACCTCCACCCGACCTGGTCCCCGGACGGCACCTACCTGGCGTTCAGCCGCGCGGACGCGGCCGGGCACAGCAGGGTGATGAAGATCCGGCTGTCCACCCTGGTGCAGACGGCGGTCACGGGGCCCGACTCCCATGACGGGACCCCCGACTGGTCACACGGCAACCGGATCGCCTTCAGCCGCGTGGACGCCTCCGGTTTCGCCCACCTCTACCTCGTCCGCCCCGACGGAACCGGACTCCACGGCATCACCTCGGACGGCTTCAACGACAAGAACCCCTCCTGGTCTCCGGACGGACGCCGCTTGGTCTTCACCAGGGGCGGCGCCGACGACGCGGACCCCGAACACCTCTTCCTGGTACGTGCGGACGGCACGGCCCTGACCCAGCTCACCAAGACCCCCTCCCACGACCTGGAGGCCGACTGGCGCCCGTGAGCGGGGCGGCGGCTACGGCTCGTTCACCCGACTGCTGGACGAGCGCCTCCCGGACTGGCATTGGGAGCCCCCGCAGGGTGGTTCCGCGCTGTGGATCCGTGTCACCCGGCTGACCGCGGCCTGGACGGCACTGTCACGTGACGGATCCCTTGCTCCCCCTATCGAAATTCGATAGATTCCCATCGTAACTCGATGGAAGGTTGGGTCAATGGGCAAGCTGACGGTGGGTGCACTGCGCGCCGTGCTGGTGGTGGTGCTCACCGGCACCGTGTTCGTACAGGCGATGATGGTCTGGACGTTGATCAGCGGGAACGACCCCGAGGACGGGACGGTCCCGCTGACACCTCTGCGCGTGATCACGATCCTGGGCATGCTGTCGGCCCAGGTCACCGGGGTCTGCGTCTGGCGGCTGGTGTCGATGGTGCGACGCGGAACCGTGTTCTCCCACGCCGCGTTCCGCTACGTGGACGGCGTGATCGGCGCGATCGTGGCGGCCGCCCTGCTCTGGTTCGCCGTCACGGCCGTCAACGCGCCGGGCCAGCGGGAGGACCCGGGTGTCACCGTCATCATGGGCGGGGTCGGCGTCGCCATCCTGGGGGTGGCACTCATCGTGCTCGTGCTGCGGATGCTGCTCGCCCAGGCCGTCGCGCGCGATGTCGAGGCGACGCAGATGCAGGCCGAACTGGACGAGGTGATCTGATGCCGATCGCCGTCGACATCGACGTGATGCTGGCCCGGCGGAAGATGTCCGTGGGCGAGCTCGCGGAGCGCGTGGGGATCACTCCCGCCAACCTGGCGGTACTCAAGAACGGCCGCGCCAAAGCGGTCCGCTTCACGACGCTCGCGGCACTGTGCGAGGTGCTCGAATGCCAGCCGGGCGATCTGCTGCGCTGGGAGTCCGAGTCGGGGTTCGATTCCGAGTCCGAGTCCGAGTCCGAGGCGGAGTCGGAGTCGGAGGACGTGGCGGAGATCCGGCGGCCAGGCGGGTGACGGCCGGGCTGTCGGCGGTGTGTACGGGGAGGCGGCGGTCATGCCTGTGCGAGGGTTCGGGTTCCTCTGTCCCGCTGCACCGCCGGGAGTTTTCGATGCTCGAACGCAAATCGCTCAAGGGTCGCACCCAGGTCACCTTCGTCCTCCCCGAGCACACCCCGGACGGCCCGGTCAGCGTCGTGGGGGACTTCAACCACTGGAACCCCGCCGCGCACCCCCTCACCTCCCGGGGCGACGGCACCCGGGCCGCCACCGTCGCGCTGCCCAACCACGGCGGGCACTCGTTCCGCTACCTGGCGGCCGGTGACTACTGGTTCGACGACGAGCACGCCGACGCCCACGACGGTGCCAACAGCCGCGTCCACACCTGACGGGCAGGCTTGAAGCCCTTCCCGCTCAGCGGGGAACGCCGAGCCTGACGTCCTCGCCCAGCCGGTCCGGCAGGCCGAACAGGGGGAACAGCCGGTCGGTGTCGCGGAAGGCCGTGATGCCGGAGATCCGGTCGCCCGAGAACTCGACGACTTGAAGGGCCCAGGGCACGTACCCGGTGCCGCCGTCCGGCTGGGGGCGGTACTGGCCGAAGGCGGGGGAGCCGTTCGCCGTCGTCGGCACGAGACGCGAGCCGCGGCAGCCGATCGCGGGGCCGGTCAGCCAGGCCCGGATGTCGGGGACGCCGCGCATCCACTTCGCGTACGGGGGCAGGCACAGGGTGGCGTCGACGTGGAGGAGCATGTTCAGCTCCTCCATGTCGTGCCGGGAGAAGGCCGCCGCGTACCGCTCGGCGAGCACCCGGCGGACCCTGTCGTCGTACGGCCGGCCTGCCTGCGCGTCCGTCGCCCCGCGACGTACGGCCAGTGTGGCGCGGGCCCGCTGCAGGGCGCTGTTCGCGGAGGCGACGGTGGAGCCGTGCAGGTCGGCGACCTCCTGGGCCGAGAACCCCAGGACGTCCCGCAGGATCAGCGTGGCCCGCTGCCGCGGCGGCAGGTGCTGCAACGCGGCGACGAACGCCAGCCGCACGGACTCGCCGGTCGCCGCGGCCGTCTCCGGATCGCCGCCGGGGCAGGGCTCCACCCACAGGGCGGACTCCTCCACGGGCGCGGGCGGCGTGCCGCCCTCGCTCGGCCCCGACAGATCCATCGGCAGCGCCCGCCGCCTACCGGAGGCGAGAGCGTCCAGGCAGACGTTGCCGGCGATCCGGTACACCCACGACCGCAGAGCCGACCGGCCTTCGAAACGGTCGATGCTCCGCCACGCCCGGACCATCGTCTCCTGCACGGCGTCCTCGGCCTCGACGTACGACCCCAACATCCGGTAGCAGTAGCCGATCAGCTCCCGCCGGAACTCCTCGATCCGCTCCGCCGCGGCGGCGCCCGTCCCGTCGTCCCCCATGCCGCACCCCTTCGAACAGCGATCCCCGGCAGCTGACAGTAGTGTCTGCTCCATGATCGCCCGCAATGCCGTCGACGCCCTCGTCCGGCTCTGCCCGCCACCCGCCGATCCGCCACCCGCCGTGGACTGGGCGAAGACCGAACGCGCCCTCGGCACCGCCCTGCCCGCCGACTACAAGCAGCTCGTCGAGGCCTACGGTGACGGGATCTTCGGCGACACGATCTGGCTGCTGGTCCCCGACTCCGCGGACGGCGACTGCGACCTGCTCGCGCAGTGGGCGGAACGGGACGAGATCCTCGCCGAACTGTGGGAGTTCGAGGAGAAGCCCGCCGTGTTGCTGGAGTCGGGGGCCCGCGTCGTGCCGTGGGCGTTCGAGGAGGGCACGGGCGCCTTCCTCTACTGGGGGGTGAGGCCCGACCGACAGCCCCACGAGTGGACCGTGCTCTACAACGAGGGGCGCGGTCCACTGTGGGAGCACCACGAGACGGGGTGCTCGGCCTTCCTCTTGGCCGTGCTCACGGGCACGGCCCAGACGGAGTACTTCGGCTCCCTGTACGAGGAACCGAAACCGACGCGGCACCGGTTCATGACGGCCGCCGAGGCCCGTGGAACGTCCGGCCGTTGACGCGGGCGCGGTCCTCAGGTCCCCCTGCCGGCGCGGTGAAGCGAGAATCCATGTGCACCGCGTGATCGGCTTGGGGGAGACTGCGCGGATGAACGCCGAAGTCTTCCGGACACCGCAGGAACGGGCCCTTCGTCATGTCACGGAGCTGTCGTCGGGTCCTGCCATGGACCCCGGGTTGCGGGTGACCCTCAACTTCCATCCGGACCGCCTGGCGACACACGGCAGGCCGCTCCTGGAGGTCCTGGGCGAGGACGGCGGCTACCGCTCGCAGTTCGTGACGGGGACGAGCAACGGAGGACTGACTGCGTATCCGGGCGGCGACCGGTGGCGTTGGGAGAGCCGGATCTTCGACGGGGCCTACGACGACGCGGCGGATCGTGAGCGGCCCGTGTACGGTGCGCTGAACTTCCGCCGCAAGCCCGTCGGCGCGGCGCCGCGGTTCGGCTCCGCGCACTTCCGGCTGACCGCGCGGACCCTGGCGCGGACGACGTTCTGCTACCCGGACAGCGTCTTCGAACCGTCGGATTTCGGCGTCGCCGCTCGCATGCGGTTGGTCGAGCTCGCGCGGGCCGACACCCAGGACGCCCTCGACGACTACATCGAGGCGCAGGTCCACGGGCGCGTCCGGCTGGAGCACGATGTGGAGGCGCTGGTCCTGGACCCCTGCTACCGGGGCACGGAGGTGGAAGCGGCCGCCCGGGCTCTGGCCTGCCCCCTGGAATGGCACTCCGGCTTCCGACTCACCACCGAGGAACTCGGCCTCCACCCCGACTACCGCGGCCCGGAATACGTCGAGTTGGGCCGGACGATCGCCGTCGACGGCGTCCTCGATCCCCGTGTCGTCGGAGACGCGGCACGCACCGGCACCCACGACCCGCAGGCGATCAAGAAGGTGTGGCACTGCCTCGCGCGCTTCGGGGCACCCCCGTGTTCCTCCGAGGAACCCCCGGGCGTGACGGAGGCCGGGCGGAGCGGCCGCGGCCACCGTGCACAGCAGGTCGGGGAGGGACACTGATGAGCGACGCTCTCGCGGGGCTCGACGCCATCCACTGGGCGGCGCTGGAGCACGCCTACGGGACGGCCACGGACGTACCCGGACTGCTGCGGGACCTGTACCGGCCGGAAAAGGCCGTCGACGCGGTCGACGAACTGTTCTCCAACGTGCACCACCAAGGCGGCGGGGTCTACTCCGCGGCACCGCCCGCCCTCCCGTACGTGCTCCGGGCCGCGGCGGATCCGGCCGTCGAGCCGGTCGTCCGCCGTGAACTCCTGGAGTTCGTGGGGGCCTTGGCCTACGCGGCGAACACCTCGCCGTCCCGCTTCGTCACCCGGACCTGGCCCCTCGCCTGGGACCGGGCGGTGACGGACCTGCTGCCGCTGCTCGACGACCCGGCGACGGCGCCCCGGATCGCCGTCGCGGACACCCTCGCCGAAGCCCACCACCGCGCCGACGAGGTGATCGCGGCGCTGCGGGCACGGTGGACCGTGGAGCGCGAACGGGAAGCCCGCATCCGACTCATCGCCGCGGTCGGTTCGTTGGTCCCCCACGCCGACGCTCGGCGGGACGGCTCCCTCGACTGGCTGCGGCAGCTCGTCCACGATGCCGATCCGGCGATCCGTCTCGCCACCGTTCAGGCCCTGCGGCGCGCGCTGCCGGGCCAGGACGACGGCGAGGACACGTATGCGCGGACGGTGTCCGAGGTGCTGTTCGGCAGCGATCCGGCCACGTGGTCACCGGGTGGCCGCTCGATCAGAACCACGGCCGTCTGGGCCCTCGGCCTGCTCGGGGACGACCACGCGGGACGGGTGGAGGCGACCGGGAGACTGCTCGCGCACCCGGACCCCTCCGTGCGCGCGGGCGCACTCCAGGCCGCCGCCGAGATGCTCGGCCGCCGGCGTTCCGCCGTACCGCTGCTGCTGCCGGCCGTGGCCCGCCTCCTGTCCGACGCCGACCGCGACCCCGAGCCCGACAACCGGCTCTTCGCCGCCCGCGTCCTCGGTATGTGCGGGCACGCCGCCCGCCCCTGGGCGGACTCGCTGGCGGACATGGTGACGGACGAGGGCGAGCCGTTCCTGCCCGCTCAGACCCATGCCATATGGGCTCTGTCCCGGCTCGGTGACGCGCGGTGCGTGCCGCCGTTGGTGCGGCGCCTGTCGGGGGAGCGGCTCGGGTTCGCGTACAACTCGTCCCACTCCGACGGCTGGTGGACGTACGACCTCAGCCTGACCGAGACCGCCGAAGGCCTCGGCGCCCACGCCGAACTGCTGCTGCCCGCGCTGCGGGCCCGGCTCGCCACCGCCTCCACCCTCGACGAGCGTCGAGCGCTCTGCCGGATCCTGCAGTCGTGGGGTGAGGCCGCCGCCCCCGCCATTCCGGAACTGATCGCTCTCCTGGACACCGACAGCGCGGTGTGGGCGCTGGACGCCCTCGCCGCGATCGGGCCCGCCGCCGCGCGGGCCGCGCCCATGCAACGGCTGCGCGCACTGCTGGACGCCCCGCCCGAGGGCCAGTCGTTCGCACCGCGTGCCCTCGCGCTCGCGTACGGACGGCTGACCGGCGACCGGGATCCCGCGCTCACCCTGCTGCTCCCGCGCCTCGGTGAGCCGTACGGCCAGTACAACCCCGCCATCCTGCTGGGGGAACTGGGGCCGGCGGGCGCCCCGTACGTCGACCGGCTGCGCGAACTCCTCCCGGCGCACCGGGAGGGATGGCTGCCGCTCTGCGTCTCCGAAGCGCTGTGGAGGATCACCGGACGGGCCGACGAGATCGTGCCCGTGCTCGTCCGGGCCGTCGCCCCGTTCACCGAGAGCGGCGGCGCCTACCGGGCGGTCATCGAAACGGTGAGGCTCCTGGGCGAGATCGGCCCGCCCGCGGCCCCCGCCGAGCCCTTCCTCAAGGCGTTCCTCGACGCCGACGAGCGGCCGGTCCGGCACGGGACATGGCGTTCCGTACCGGAGGACGACGAGCTGTGCGCCGCCGCTCGCACCGCACTGCGCGCGATCACCGGCTCCGTCCCGCGCTGACTGCCGCACGGCCGCGCCCTGGTGCGAGCGCGCCCCGGGGCGCGGCCGTGCGGCCGATCCGCTGAAATCCGCCCGCGCCGGGCATCTCCGGTGCCCGACCCGGGCAGCCAGCCACCGTGGCCCGTCCCGCTTCCCGCCCGAACAGCCGGCCCGCGGTGTCCGCCGCGGCGGCCCCCGTGCCCGTCCGGCCGTCGAACGTCCGACCGTCGAACGTCCGGCACGCCCTCGTCGCCGGATCCGTCGGCAATTTCGTGGAGTGGTACGAGTTCGGCGTCTACGGCTCCTTCGCCACCGTCATCGCCTCCCGCTTCTTCACCCCGGAAGGCGGCGACGGGGGTCAGGCGCTCATCGCGGCCTACGCCGCCTTCGCCATCGCCTTCTTCTTCCGCCCCCTGGGCGCCCTGCTCTTCGGCCGGCTCGCGGACCGGGCGGGCCGCCGCCCGGCGCTCGTCCTCGCCGTCTCCCTCATGACGGGTGCGACCACCCTGATCGGCGTACTGCCCGCGTACTCCGCCATCGGCGTCCTCGCCCCCTGGTCGCTCACCCTGCTGCGCTGCCTGCAAGGCCTCTCCGCCGGAGGCGAGTTCGGCGGCGCCGTGAGCCTGCTGACCGAGACCGCACCACCCGGCCGGCGGGGCCGGCACGGCGCCTGGCAGTCGTTCACCGTCGCCCTCGGACTCCTGACGGGCGCGGGCCTCGCCGCCGGACTGGCGACCCTGCTCCCCGAGAGCGCCTTGTACGCGTGGGGCTGGCGCGTGCCCTTCCTGCTGGCCCTGCCCCTGGGCGCCGTGGCCCTCTGGCTGCGACTCCGCCTCCCGGAAACCGCCCCACCGTCACTGCCTCCGCCTCCGCCTCCGCCCACGGAACGCTCGACCCGAGTGGAGGGCCCGGCTCCTAAGGGGATGCCGGGCGCCGTCCTGCTCGGCATCGGGCGGATCATGGGCTGGTCCGCGGCCGGGTACACCTTCCTCGTCGTCCTGCCCTCGTACCTCCAGGCCACCCTCGGCACGAGCTTCCGCCAGGCCCTGGCCGCCGGCTTCGTCGCCAACCTCGGCTTCGCCGCCACGATCCTGCCCGCCGGTGCGCTCAGCGACCGCGTGGGCCGCCGGGCCGTGATGCTCACCGGCAGCCTCCTCGTCGTCCTGACCGCACTGCCCCTGCTGCACCTGCTGCGCGACCCCGGCACCCCCGTCGCCGCCAAAGCACTCCTGCTGGCGGCGGCCGGCGCGATGATCGGACTGCTGGCCGGGCCCGGTCCCGCCCTGCTCGCGGAGATGTTCCCCACCCGGGTGCGCAGCACCGGACTCGGACTGGCCTACGCACTCTCCAACGCCGTCTTCGCCGGCTGCGCGGGCCTCATCGTCACCGCGCTCGTACGGCACACCGGCAACCCGGACGTCCCCGCCCTCTACGCGGCGGGCGCCTGCGCCCTGGCCGTACCCGCCCTGCTCACCCTGCGCCCCGACGACCACCTGAGGCCCCTGAGATGACCCCGCCGCCCGAGCCGCCCGCCCCGGAGGGCACGCCGACCACCGTCATCGGCCTGATGTCCGGCACCTCCTGCGACGCCGTCGACGCCGCGGCCGCCCGCATCACCCACGACGGCACCGCACTGCGCCTGACCCCGCTCGGCATGGTCAGCGAACCGTACGACGACGAGTCGCGCGCCGCGCTCGCCGCGGCGCTGCCACCCGGCCGCACCACCCTCGCCGACGTCTGCCGCCTCGACACCCGCATCGGGCAGGCCTTCGCCCGGCTCGCCGTCCGGGCCGATCGCGAGCTCTGCGCGGGGCGGGCCGAACTGGTCGCCTCCCACGGCCAGACCGTCTTCCACTGGGCGGACGCGGGCCGCGTGCACGGCACGCTCCAGATCGGCGAACCCGCGTGGATCGCGGAGGCGACCGGCCTGCCCGTCGTCTCCGGCTTCCGGACCAGGGACGTCGCCGCCGGCGGGCAGGGCGCACCCCTCGTCGCACTGATCGACCGCATGCTGCTGCGCGGACGCCCGGGCGTCCCGGCCGCGTTGAACGTGGGCGGCATCGCCAACGCCACCGTCCTCACCCCCGACGGCACCCCGGCCGCCTTCGACTCGGGGCCCGGCAACGCCCTTCTCGACGCCGCCGCCCGCCACTTCACCGAGGGGCGGCTCGACCACGACACCGACGGCCGACTCGCGGCCCGCGGCACCGTCCACCGGCCGCTGCTCGACCGGCTGCTCGCCGAGCCGTACTACGGGCTGCCCGCGCCCAAGACCACCGGCCGGGAACTGTTCCACTCCGGCTATCTACGGACGGCCCTGGACGAGGTCGGCCCGCTCCCCGCCCCCGACGTACTGGCCACCCTCACCCGGCTCACCGCCCGTACGATCGCCGACGCGCTGCGCCCGTTCGGCGTCACGGAGGTACTGGCCTCCGGGGGCGGCACCCGCAACCCCGCCCTGATGGCCGCGCTCGGGCAGGAACTCGGAGCCGGGGTACGACTGCGCACCTCGGACGCGCTCGGGCTGCCCGGCGCCGCCAAGGAGGCGTACGCCTTCGCGGTGCTGGGCTGGCTCACCCTGCACGGCCTGCCGGGCACCCTGCCGCAGTGCACGGGCGCCACGGGCTCCCGGGTCCTCGGCAGCATCACCCCGGGCAGGGCGCCCCTCCGCCTCCCCGGCCCGCCCGCGGAGGCACCCCGCACCCTCACGGTCGACCGGTTCGACCGGGTCCACCCGCTCGAACCGGCGCCGCCCACTACACGTTGACGTCGGCCGCCCTCGGCGCCCGGGCCCTGACCAGCAGTCCGGCGGCCAGCGCCGCCAGCAGCAGGGCGCCGGCCGCCCACCAGAGGGTGTCGGTGTAGCCGCGCATCAGATCCTCGGCCCGGCTGTCCTCCGAGGAGGCGCTCAGACTGGCACGGATGACGGCGACGAGCAGCCCCACACCGATCGCCTCGCCCGCCTGCTGCGCCACGCCGACGATCGCCGAAGCCGCGCCGGCGCGCTGCGGGGAGACGCCCGCCGTGGCGGTGGCGAAGAGCGGACCGAAGGCCAGGCCGCTGCCGAAACCGGCGAGCAGCATGCCGGGCACCAGATGGGCGGCGTACGCGCTGCCGGAGTCGACGAAGCCGAGGATCACCAGTCCGACCGCGGCGGTCACCAGGCCCGACACGATCAGCACGCGGGGCGCGGTGCGGTGCTGAAGACGGGCCGAGACCTGCGTGGCGGCGATCACGGCCGCGGCGGGCAGCGGCAGGACCATCACGCCCACCATGCCCGGGGCGTAGCCGAAGACGTACTGCATGTAGGAGGAGAGCGCGGGGAGCAGGGACAGGAACCCCACGCCGGTCAGGGCCAACACCAGGATGGAGCCGAGGCGGTCGCGGTCCCCGCCGAGAGGCCCGGCCGACAGGGCACCGGAGGCCGCGGTCTGCCGCCACATGAAGGCCACGAGCAGGAGGACGCCCACCGCGAACGGACCCAGGGCCAGGGGAGCCGCCCAGCCGAGCTGTCCGGCCTCGTCCTTGCCGTAGACCAGGGCGGTGAGTCCGACGGAACCGAGCAGCACGCCGAGCCAGTCGGAGCGGGCACCGGCACGGGGAGGGCGGCCCGGCAGCAGGGTGGCCGCCCCGATCAGCGCGATGACCGCGAGCGGGACGCTGATGTACTGGGACACGCGCCAGGACGCCACCTCCGCGAGCCAGCCACCCGCGAGCAGGCCGATCGCCCCGCCGCCCGTCGAGACCGCCCCGTAGATCCCGAAGGCCCGGGCGCGTTCCCTCGGGTCGGTGAATCCGGTGGACACCAGGGACAGCGCGGACGGAGCCAGCAGCGCGGTGAAGGCACCCTGCAGGGCGCGCGCGGTGATCAGCAGGACGGGGTCGCCGGCCGAGCCGCACAGTACGGAGGCCAGCGCGAAGCCGCTCAGTCCGATGATCAGGGCCCGCTTGGCCCCCAGGAGGTCGGAGAGCTGCCCGCCGAGCAGCAGCAGCCCGCTGAAGGCGAGCACGTAGGCGGTGACCGGGTTCACGCCGTCGCCCGCGAACCCGAGATCGGACTGGACGTTCGGCAGGACAGTGTTGAAACCCATCACGTCGAGCAGGACGATGAGCTGCGTCAGCGCGACCACCCCCAGGCCCCACCAGCGCCTGGGGTGCGGGGCCGTGGGTTCCGCCAGGTCGGCCGGAGGAGGCCCGAAGCCCTGCGCGGGGACGAGGGGCGCCTGGGCAGGGGGCGTGGGCGCGTACGGGGGCGGCGTCGGCACCGGCTGGTGCTGGCGCGGGACGGACGGGATGCGGGGGTCGGGCCGGCCGGCGGGCTCCGTAATCGGCTCCGCGGCGGGCGTCTCGGGGGCCCAGTCCAGCAACCGGGCGGCGCGGCGGCCGAGTTGTGCCAGTACCGTGCCCGGCAGCCACTCCTCGGCCTGGTCCACCGCCGTGCGGTCGGCGACCTCCTGAGGGGTGGGCCGCGCGGCCGGGTCCTTCTCCAGGCAGGCGCGTACGAGCCCGGTCAGCGGCTGCGGGACTCCGGTGAGGTCCGGTTCCTCCTCCGCGACCCGGAAGAGGTGGGCGTTCAGCCCGGAGTCGGCGGCGCCGAACAGGAGCCTTCCGGTGGAGGCGTACACGAGGACGGCGCCGAGGCAGAAGACGTCGCTGGCCGGGGTGAGTTCGCGGCCGCGGACCTGTTCCGGGGACATGAAGCCGGGGGAACCGATGAGCATGCCGGTGCGCGTGTGCAGGCTGTCCCCGGTGAGGCTGTCCATCGCGCGCGCGATGCCGAAGTCGATGACACGGGGGCCGTCGACGGTGACGAGCACGTTGGACGGCTTCAGGTCACGGTGGATCAGGCCCGCCCCGTGCACGGCCTGGAGGGCGACGGCGAGCCGGTTGGCGAGCGTGTGGACCGAGTACTCGGGCAGCGGCCCGAAGTCCTCGGCGACCACGGTCCGCAGGTCCGGCCCCGGGATGTACTGCGTCGCCACCCACGGCACGGCGGCCTCCGGATCGGCGTCGAGCACGGCCGCCGTCCAGTCCCCGCCCACGCGCCGGGCCGCGGCCACCTCGCGGGCGAAGCGCCTGCGGAACTCGGGGTGCCCGGCGTGCTCGGCCTGTACGACCTTCACGGCGACGGTGCGCCCGCCCTCGGAACGGCCCAGATAGACCAGCCCCATGCCGCCCTCGCCCAACCGGGCGATCAAACGGTACGGGCCGATGCGGGTCGGGTCTGCTGCGATCAACTGGTCCACGGGAGCGAAGTATGCCAACTGTCCGGCGGCGGCGGACCCCGCCCCCGAATGCCGGTACACGGAAGGTACTCTCTGCCTTTCCGCGCGCGGCCGGACCACGGATCCGACGCGTACGGCAGCCGAGGACGGGAGGGGTCGTGGGAACGGTCGAGGAACTCTGGCGGGCCGGAGAGATGCCGCTGCGCGACGGGCTGTACCGCCGGGACGACACCGGCTCGGAACTGCACGTGGACGGACCGGGGGCCTACCACCCCGATGCCGGGCAGCCGATTCCCTTCCGTGTCGGCGGGCCTCTGGACGTGGTCGGTGCCATCGAGGAAGACGGCGTCGAGGTGGTGGACACCAACTTCGAGAGTCCGCTGCCGGACGGCTCCGGGCGGATGTCCGGCGGGGGCGGCGGCATGGGCAACATCGGTTACCTCGCCCGCCTCGGCGCCGACGGCTCCTTGCGCTGGATCGCCGTGATGTTCCACTCCAACCCGTTCGTCGGGGTGCGCTACGAAGGCACGAGCGCCGTCTTCACCAACGACTGGGGAAACCTGCTCCCGCTCGACCTGGAGAGCCCCGAGCTCCGCTGACCCGCCGAGCCCCCGCGCTCGGCCGCGGCGCGGTGTCGCGCTACCCGCCCCACCACCGCAGGTGCGGTATACGTCCTGTGAGGCCTACCCGATGCCGGTGAGAGGGAGTGGTTCCCGTGGAGCGTACGGGCTGCTGTGTGGTGGGCGGCGGGCCCGCCGGGATGGTGCTGGCCCTGCTGCTGGCCCGCGCCGGCGTCGAGGTGACCGTACTGGAGAAACACGGCGACTTCCTCCGCGACTTCCGCGGCGACACCGTGCACCCCTCCACCCTGTCCCTGCTGGACGCCATCGGCCTCGCGGACAGGTTCGCCGCGCTGCCGCAGCGACGGGTGACCTCGGTGCAGCTGCCCATCGGCCCGGACCGGTCCCTCGTCACGGTCGGGAACATCGGGGCGCTCCACGGGAAGTACAACTACATCGCGATGGTGCCGCAGTGGGACCTGCTCGACCTGCTCGCCGACGAGGCCGGCCGCGAGCCCTCCTTCACCCTGCGCATGAACACCGAGGCGACCTCCTTCCTCACCGAGGGCGGGCGGGTCACGGGCGTGCGCTACCGCACGGCCGACGGGTCCCTCGGCGAGCTCCGCGCATCGCTGACCGTGGCCTGCGACGGACGGGGCTCACTGGCACGCGACCTGCCCGAACTCGGACTGGAGGGCTTCCCCTGCCCCATGGACGCGTGGTGGTTCCGGCTGCCACGCCGGGAGGACGACCCGAGCGGCCTCGTGGGCGGCCTCGGAGACCGCTTCTTCACCGCGCTCATCGACCGCGGTGACTACTGGCAGTGCGCGGCGCTCATCCCCAAGGGCACCGACGTCCAACGCCGCGCCGAGGGGCTGGAGCGCTTCAACGCCCGGTTCGCGGAGGCGGCCCCCTGGCTCGCCGACCGGGCCCACTCCCTCGCCTCCTGGGACGAGGTCAAACTGCTCGACGTACGACTCGACCGGCTGCGCCGCTGGCACCGCCCCGGGCTGCTCTGCATCGGTGACGCCGCCCACGCCATGTCGCCGGTGTTCGGCATCGGCATCAACCTCGCCGTCCAGGACGCCGTCGCCGCGGCCCGCCACCTGGTGCGCCCGCTGCGCGAGGGCACCGTCGGACTCCACGACGTACGCCGCGTGCAGTACCGCCGACTCCCCACGACGGTGGCGACCCAGGGCCTCCAGCGCGTCGCCCACGCCCAGGTCATCGAACCGCTGCTGGCCGGCCGGGTCGCGTTCGGCAACCCCCGGCGGGCCGCGCGGCTCACCGGGCTCGTCACCGAGTCGCGTTGGCTGAACCGGCTGCCGGCCTACTTCCTCGCCTACGGGGCCCTGCGCGAGCGCCCCCCGAAGGAATCGCTCCGCGCGAGCGGCTGACCGCGCCGAAGGACGCGGCGCACGCGCGGGGCCGCGGGGGTTGTCCGCGGACAACCCGGCGTTGTCCGACGCCGTCACCCCCGGTGAGCTGGGCGGTACGGAGCGGACCCGCACGGCCAATTCCCGTGGCTGTCAGGGTCGGTGCCGACGGGGGCAGCGACGACTGCCCGATCACGGCAGTCGTCCGGTCGGGGCCCTTGTGTCCGTGCCGCATCGGCACACCCACGGGGGAGGACACAGGGGCCCGCGTCCGGCCGGACGGCAGACCACAGACCACAGACCACAGACCGCAGACCACGGTCCGAGGAGGACTTGTGTCCCACATACGCATTCGCATGCTGGCCGGGGCGGCCGCGCTGCTCGGCGCGTTCGCCCTGGCGGGCCCGGCGCACGCTTCAGGTACCGAGACCGGTCCGGCCGGTTCCCAGGGAGCCCACCACACGTCGGTGGGCACCGAGGCGGACGCGGCGGCGTCCACCGGCATCCGCGTACCGGCAGCCGCCACCGGTGAGCGGACGCCGGACGGGTCGCGCCACGTCGCCATCCGCCGGCAACGGGTGCCGGACGGCACGGCGCACGCCGGCATCGCCAACGCCGGGACCTACCGTGCCTCGTTCACGATCAACGGGCACACGAGCAAGGTCCAGATGAACGTCTTCACGGGCAACGACGGGCACGACTGGGCCTGGGGCGAGGCCTGGCTCTACGGTGACGGGGAGGCCCTGTACCTCGACGTCTGGCGCCCCGGCCAGGCGAGCTGGGACCCCTGGCAGGACTATCAGGTGCCGTCCGGCGTCCACACCAGTACCAGTACCGCCTACTACGACGGGCCCGGCTACCGGATCCGTGCCTGCGGCGCCAACCCGAACTTCGGCGACCCGTACGGCAACCCCCAGTGGGGCTGGAACATCGCCTGCACCGTCTGGAACTGACGGCTGTAACCGACGGCTGTAACCGACGGCTGTAACCGACGGTTGGGGCGGGCGGCGGGGCGGAGCCGGTTCTCCGCACCGCCGCTCGCCCGGCTCGATGTGTCCTGCCTCAGCCGACCGTGGCGATGGAACTGGCGGAGATGCCCAGCGGCGTCCACTGCGCTCCGTTGCCCGTCCAGCGGGACACGGCCAGGCCGTCGGCGATGCGGTACACGGAGTGCTCGCCGACGGCGAGGTCGATCCCCGACGCGCCGATCGGCGTCCAGGATCCCGGCGCGCCGTCGTACTTGAGGATCTGGCCGGTGGTGGCGTCCACGGCGAAGAGCCCGGCGCCGCCGGCGAACAGCTTGCGCGCCGGGCCGCCTATGAGGTGCCAGTTGCTGCCCTTTGCGTTGGCCTGCCAGATCTCCTTGCCGTCCGGTGAGAGGCGGGCCACGTAGTCCGGTCCCACGGCGAAGTCGGCGCCGGGGCCCCCGGCGTCCACCCAGGAATCGCCGTACCCCGCGTACCGGAACAGGGCGCCCGAAGCCGGGCTGGTCGCGAAGAGGCCCGCGCCGCCCGCGTACAGGCGGGCGGCGCCGCCGCCGATGGGGACCCACTCCGCGCCCTGACCCGTCCACCGCATCACGGCGTTCCGGTGCTCCGTGATCGCGTACAGGCCGTCGCCCGCGGTCACGAACTGCTCCCCGGGGAAGCCGATCTGGGACCACGAGCTGGACGGCTCGTCGTACTTGAAGATGCGGCCGTCGCCCGGATTGGTGGTGAACAGTCCCGCCGCCCCGGCGTACACCCGCTCGGCCGCCGGACCGATCACCTTCCACGCACCTTCCCGTCCCGTCCACCGGAGGACGCTGTGACGGTCCGGCGAGACGGCGTAGGCCGTGCCGGGCCCATCCGGGGCCGGCGCTGAGGGCGGACGCACGGGGGTGGTGGGGCGGACCGGATCCGGATCGCGCGGTGTGCGCGAGGGGGCGGTGCGCGGCACGGTGGGCGAGGGCGCGGGCGTGATCGACGGCGAGGGAGAAGGGGTCGGCGTCGGGGGCGGCGTGGGCTTCGCGCCCGGTGTGCCGGGCCCGGACGGCAGCGGCGCCGGTGTCGGGCCGCCCTCGACGCCGACCACGGTGTCCCGCCGTCCGAGGACGACCCCGAGGAGAGCCGCGCCCGCGCCGAGTGCCAGGACGAGGGAGATCGCCAGGGCGGCGAGCGAGGCCCGGCCGGGGGAGAACCGGCCGGCGGGCCGTGCCCCGTGGGTCCCGGGCGGGACCGACGAGTACACGGCGGGGAGGGTGTCGAGCCGTTCGAGTACGACGCCCTCGACGACGTCGGAGTGATCCCAGCCGCCCCGGGCCCGCTGCCACAGCCAGTGCGCGTCCTCCCGCTGCTGCGCCACGAGGTGGTGGACGCGGGCGAGTTCGGTGGACAGGGCCGGGTCGACCGCCGTGGCCGCCGGCATGTCGTCCCCGGCGCGGAGCACCCGGTCTCCCGTCCCCGCTCCGGTGCCCGTTGCCGGCACCGGCAGCCGCGGCGGCCGGTGGGCGCCGTCGCACTGGGCCCGGACGTCGGCGACCGCCTGCCGCGCGGACTCCTCGACGGCCCGGGCGGCGACGAGCTGGTCGAGCAGCTCGTCCAGCCGGATGCGCGGTCCCGCCGACGGTGCGTCCCCGGGATCGGCGACCGCCGGCGTCCCCGTCCCCGTCCCCGTCCCCGTTCCCGTCCCCGTTCCCGTCCCGCTCCCCGTCCCCGTCCCGGTACCGGGCCCCGAGGGTTCCGTCGTCCCCGGCCGTTCGACTTTGGCCTGTTCCTGGAGCATCGTCATCAGCGCCAGCAGCCCCTCCACCAACCGGCCGGAAGCGGCGAGGTCCTCCTGGGCCCGGCGCAGCGCATCGTCCAGGCCGGGCTCGGGACTTGCCTCGGCCTCCGCTTTCGCGGTCAGCGCCTGGTCGTGCAACCGGCGGGCCCTGGCCAATGACTCCTGACGGCCCCGCGGATCGCGCACGCACTCCTTGATCACGAGGCCGAGGCGCCCGAGCGGGATGACCCGGGCCCCGGACCGGTACTCGCTCCAGGCGGTCTTGCCACCTCCGAACCGCTGGGCCAGTTCCCGCACCGTCAAGCCGGCGGTCACCTCGCGCAGCAGCGCCGCCAGCTCGTTCGCAGCGCGCGATCTGCCTCTCGGCGCTCCCTGCGGACGTCCTGCTTTGGCCATGAGCTCGTCCCCCTGTCGTCCGCGGACAGTTCCGCCTGTCCGCGCCCCGTCCGCCCTGGGCCGCGTGGGCGCTGCCCCATCAGCGCCTCGGCCGGCGCCCGAAAAGTCCTGGGACGCGCTGCCAGAGCGCGCAAAGAAAACCCGCGCGAGCCCAAAACGTCCATCACGCGACGGTCCCCGTGTCCGGAAGTGTGCGCCGGTAACCGGGGGCCGTGGCGCACACGCGCTCGGAATCGCCCGGCAACGGGGCCGACCGGGGCTGAGGGCGCTCCCGATCTCGTCGTCGCCCCTGACGTAGGGTTCGGTCGCGAAGGAGGCGGGTGTGAACGATCGTGCGGGGTACTGGGATCCGCTCGCGGCCGTGCGGGCGTCAGCCGGAGCGAGACTGCTCTGGAAGGAGGCGGTCACCGTCCTTCCTCCGGCGGAGACCTACCTGATGGGTCGCTGGGCCGAGCGGAACTGGCGCAATGTGCCCGGACCGTTCTACGGCGGCGAGACGGACACCTGCGAGACGGGCCCCGAGGTCGCACCTCGGCACGTCTTGTGCGACGAGAACGGTCAGGAGTTCGTCTTTCGTCAGCCCCGGGAGCCCGCCGAGGTCGACAGGGTGCTCTTCGCGGCCTGGAACGATCCTTTCCGTCAGTACGGCATGGACGGCGACCGGCACTGGACCACACAGTCCGTTCGGGCCTGGTGGCGGGAACGCGCACGACTTCGGGAGTGGGCCGTGCACTTCGCCACCGCCCCGTCCGGCTCCCACCACTTCCGGCACGGGCTGGTCGACCTGCTGTCGTACCTCGACGGTGACCTGGAAGCCCACCTCCGCGGCTATCTCTTCTGGCTGGAAGAGGGGCGCGCCCCGACCGACTCCGAGACTCTGCCCGACCTGGACCGCGCGGACTGACGGCGTACGGGGAGGGGCGGGCGGGAGGGAACGCGGCCCCACGTCTGCCATCGCGTCCGTTCACACGAGGCGCCGCTTGACCTCGCTCTTGAGGACCTTGCCGACCTTCGAGCGCGGCAGGTCCGGCCAGATCTCCACCTGCTTCGGCGCCTTGACCGAGCCGATGCGCTCCTTGGCGAAGCCGATCACCTCGGCCGCCTCCAGCGCGGCGCCCGGCCGTAACCGGAGGACCGCCGTCACGCGCTCGCCCCACTTGTCGTCCGGCAGGCCCACCACCGCGCAGTCGGCGACGGCGGGATGCTGCATCAGGGCCTGTTCGACCTCGGCCGAGTACACGTTGAAACCACCCGTGATGATCATGTCCTTGGCCCGGTCGACCACGTGCAGGAACCCCTCCTCGTCCAGGAAACCGATGTCACCGGTGTGGTGCCAGCCGAAGCGGGACGCCTCGGCCGTGGCCTCCGGGTTCTTGTAGTACCCGGCCATGACCAGCGAGCCGCGCACCACGATCTCGCCCCGCTCCCCGGTGGGAACCGTCCGTCCCTCGTCGTCCATGACGGCCACGGTGACCAGCGGGCCCGGCCGGCCCGCCGCCGAGAGTCGGCGGGCCACGACCTTGCCGTCCCCGTCCACGTGGTCGCGCGGGTGCATCGACGCGACCATCATCGGGGCCTCGGTCTGCCCGAAGAGCTGCCCCATCACGGGCCCCAGCAGCTCGATGGCCTCTTCGAGTCGGGTGGGGGACATGGGCGCCGCCCCGTACCAGAAGCACTGGAGCGACGAGTAGTCCGTCGTGGCGGCCCGCTCGTGGTCGAGCATCCCGTAGATGACGGTGGGCGGCAGGAACGTGTGGGTGACCCGCTCGCTCTCGATCAGCCGCAGGAAGTCCCCCACGTCGGGAGCGCTCATGACGACGATCCGCCCGCCGAGGGCGAGGATCGGGAAGCACAGCACCCCGGCGGCGTGGGTGAGCGGCGTGAGCGCGAGGTACGTCGGGCGGCCCTCGAAGGGGTATCCCATCAGGGTGAGCGCGGTCATCGCCTCCAGGTTCCCCGCCGTCAGCATCACCCCCTTGGGCGCTCCGGTCGTCCCGCCCGTGCCGACGAGCATCGCCAGGCCGTCGGGCAGCGGCTGCGCGGCTTCCGAGCCCGCGTCCGGGGCCGGGTCCGTCTCGGCCGCCGTCCAGGCCTCCAACGACACGTGCCCCTCGACGCTGTCGTCCAGGCAGACGTACGTGGTCACCTCCGGCAGGTGCGGGGCCATCTCGGCGACCTGCGCGGCGTACGCCGGATGGAAGACCAGGGCGCGGCAGTCGAAGAGTTCGAGCAACTGCCGCATCTCGCGAGCCGTGTTGCGGGGGTTGACCGGACACCACACCGCGCCGCGCCGGGCGATGCCGAACACCGTCGCGAAGGCGGAGAGGTCGTTGTGGGAGAGGACCGCGACCGACTCGCCCGGCTCGATGCCGGAACGGGCGAGCGCCGCGGCGACGGCGTGTGCGTGGGCCTGGACCTCCGCGTACGTCATGGTGCGGTCGGGTCCGCTGAGGCACACCTCGTCGGGGCCCAGCGAAGCCCCCTTGTCCAGGTAGTCGACGGGTGACATCGCGGGCACCGGCGACATCGGCGGCATCACGTGTGCGCCGTCACGATCGGGTCCATCACGAGGCCGAAGTTCTTCAGTACGCCGAGCAGTTCGCGGTGCCCGAACGCCTGGCAGGCCGACGCGAACCCGGCGCGCCGTGGCGGCTGCTGGAGCAGCGAGTAGGCGCTGTAGGCCTGGAGCAGGCCCGTCTGCTTGTAGTTGGAGTTTCCGTGCAGTACGACGTGCACGCGGCCCAGCGGACCGGACGCGTACACGGAGTCGATGGACGTGTTGACACGGGGGTTCTCGCGAGGCGGCATGTCGGCCTGCAACCCGGACGCGATCTCGGAGAGGGCAGCCTCCTGGGCTTCGGGGTCCAGCGGCCGGATCCGCTCCTCGAACATCGCGGTGGTGGCGATCACGCCGTCCATCACCGTGCGGTCCATGACGCCGCCGGTGACGGTGCAGGTCGCCACGCGCGGGTCGTCCTTGAACCAGACGGGGTGCAGGGTGCCGCCCCACGGCACGGTCAGCGCGGTCCCGTGCTGCCCGGGGACCACGCACTCGCGGGTGGCCCGGTGGTCCCAGGCGACGTACTCGTTGTCGACCAGGTGGTACCAGTCGGCCTTGAGGATGGTGAAGATGGTCTGGGTGGAGGCGTAGGTGGGGAAGCCCTTCCACAGCACCAGCATGTCGAGGGTGTCCAGGCCGGGGCCGGCCTCCAGGGCGATGTTCGCGGCGATCTCGCCGGTGGTGTACATCTGCGCGATGCCGGGCGAGAGCAGCAGTCCGGCTTCGGCGAAGCGGCGGCCGTACTCCTTCTGCGCCAGCAGCGTCCAGTCCTGCTCGCCGGTCGTGTCCAGGAAGTGGCAGCCGGCGCGCAGCGCGGCCTCGACCGTGTCGGGGCCGTACTTGACGAACGGGCCGACCGTGGAGCACACGACCTTCGCTCCGCCGAACAGTTCGGTGAGCGCGTCGACGTCGTGGGACACCTCGACGACCTCGTAGTCGGCCGCCTCGATGCCGGGGATCTTGTCCATCACGTCCTGGACCCTCTTGGCGTCGCGGCCGGCGGCGATGAAGGGGACGCGGTACTCGCGCAGGTACTCGCAGATCAGGCGGCCGGTGTAGCCGGAGGCGCCGTATACGACGACGGGCTTCTTGGGGGCCTGGGCGTCGGTGGCGGTGGTGTCGGTCTGCCGGTTCTCGGTCACGTCGGTGTTCTCGTCCCCTCGGGTGTGCCTGGTGGTGGTTCGCGTCATCGGTGTCGTCACATGCCCATGCCGCCGTCGACCGACAGGCCGGCGCCGTTCACGAACCGGGAGGCGTCCGAGGCCAGGAAGACCACGGCGTCGGCCATGTCCGCGACCTCTCCGAGGCGCCCCGAGGGGGTGAGTGCCACGACCGCCTCGACGGCGGCCTCGGGTCCGTCGAAGAGGCCGAGCCGGGCGGTTTCGACGGCGAGCTTGGTGCCCATCTCGGTGGCGACCAGGCCCGGATACACGCAGTTGACGCGTACGCCGTAGCCGAGGCGGCCGGACTCGGCGGCCGCGACGCGGGTGAGCCGGTCGACGCCGGACTTCGTGGCGGAGTACCCGGCGATGCCGGGGAAGGCGATGGTGGCGGCGACGGACGCCACGTTGACGATCGCCCCGCCGTCGCCACCGGCCGAGCCGCCCCGGCGCATGGCGCGGAGCCCGTGTTTGATGCCGAGCATGGTGCCGATGACGTTCACGTCGAGCATCCGGCGGATCTCGTCCGGGTCGGTGTCGACGAGGAGCTGGGTCACCTCGATGCCCGCGTTGTTGACGACCACGTCCAGGCCGCCGAACTCGGAGACCGTGTGGGCGACGGCCATGGCCCAGTCGCCGTCGTCGGTCACGTCCATCGGTGTGGAGGCCACCTGTGCTCCGGTGGCCGCGGCGATGTCCACGGCGGTCTGCTCGACGGTGTCCTTGAGCACGTCGCCGAGCATCACGCTCGCCCCGGCCGTCGCCATCGCCCGCGCCATTGCGGCGCCCAGTCCTCGTGCCCCTCCGGTGACGAGTACGCGCTTGCCCGCCAGATCCAACTGCCCCATGGAGCCTGTCCCTTCACTTCGGAAGTGATGCGCGGCACAACGTAGGACCGGGTTTGGACAGTCGTCAAGATATTCTTGGACAACTGCCCAAAGTTTCTTGGACGCTTGTCAAGGAAACGGGGTTCGTTAAACTGCCATCGCACAGAGCTCGTTCCGAGGGGGGAAGCAGCCGGATGGCCACGGTCGATCGGCAGGGCGAGCGCATCGCGCGCCGCCAGGTCGACAAGTACGAGGAACGCCGCCGCGAACTCGCCGGTGCCGCGCTCCAGACGCTCTCCGAGCTGGGGTACGCCCGCACGAGCCTGCGCGAGATCGCCCAGAACTCGTCGTTCTCGCACGGCGTGCTGCACTACTACTTCCGCGACAAGGTCGACCTGATCACCTACTGCGTGCGGCAGTACAAGGCCGACTGCGTGCGCCGCTACGACCGGATCGTCACCGACAGCGACACGGCGGGAGAGCTGCGCGCGGGGTTCGCCGCGGGCCTCGCCGAGACGCTGGTGGAGGACGCCGCCATGCACCGGCTCTGGTACGACCTGCGCTCGCAGGCACTGTTCGAGGAGTCGTTCCGCGCGGACGTCCTGGAGATCGACGGGACGCTCCAGGACATGATCTGGCGGATCGTCACCCGCTACGCGGAGCTGTCGGGGACGGAGATCGCCCCGTCACCGGCCGCGACGTACGCCATGCTGGACGGCCTCTTCCAGCAGCAGTTGCTCCACCACCTGGCCGGGGACGAGCACGCCAGGACACGGCTCGCGCAGGACGCCGGGAGCCTGCTGGGGCTGGCGGTGCCGGGGGGAGGCTGAGGCGAGGCCCGGTGGAACAGCCCGTGACGGGGACCGGCGAGGCGCACGGCCCGGCCGGTACGCATGCGCGCCACCACCGAACCCCCGACACCCACGCCCGGCCGCCCACGCCCCGACCCCCCGAGACCGGAAGGGTCCGCATGCTCGACACGCACGCGTACGCACGCCTCTCCGCCACCGACATCGCCGACCTGGTCAACGGCGGCGAGGTCACGGCGGGCGAAGTCGTCGACGCCGCGCTGGCCGTGTGCGCCGAACGCGACGGCGCCCTGCGCGCCTTCACCGCGATGTGGGCCGACTCGGCCAGGGCGCTGGCCGCCGAGGTCGACGCCTCGGTGGCCCGCGGGGCGCTCCTGCCCCTGGCCGGGGTGCCGATCGCGGTCAAGGCGAGCGAGGGCGCCCGTTCCGTACAGAACCGGCGGCTGGTCGCCGCCGGTTGCGTGCCGATCGGAGCGACCTCCGTACCGCGCGCCGGCACCACCCACCAGACCTACGGCTCCACCGACCGCGGCCCGACCCTCAACCCCCTCGACCCCGCCTGGTCCCCGGGCGGATCGTCGGCCGGGTCCGCGGTCGCGGTCGCCGCCGGTATCGTGCCGCTCGCCACCGGATCCGACGGGGCCGGGTCCGTACGCATCCCCGCCGCCTGGTGCGGCGTCGTCGGCTTCAAGCCCACCAACGGCGTCCTGCCCGCCCGCGATCGAGCCGGCCTCAACAGCCCCGGCGTGCTCACCCGCACCCCGGTGGACGCCGCCGCCTACCTCCGCGCCGTCATCCCCGGCGGCCTCGCCACGTCCCCGGCGACCGGGACGCCCCGGGTCGTCTGGACACCCACCCTGGGGTACGCCGACACCGATCCGGACATCGCCGACACCGCCCGCCGCACGCTCGACCGAATCGCATCCGCCGGACTGTGCGGCCTCGTCCGACCTACGGTCCGACTGTGCGACCCGGCGCCGGCCTGGACCGCCCTGCGCGCCGGCACCTCCGACCGGGACACCGATGCGCTGATCCGGGCCAACGCGCGGGCCCTGTCCGAGGCCTTCGAAGAAGCCGACCTCATCGCCACCCCCACCACTCCGCACCCGCCGCACGGCCACGACGGCCCGGGACCGCGCATGAGCGTGGCACTCACCTGGGCCTTCAACCTCTCGGGCCACCCCGCGATCTCCCTGCCCGCCGGGAGGACACCGAACGGCGAGCCGGTCGGCCTCCACCTGATCGCCCGCCACCACGCGGATGCCGCGCTCCTCGACGCCGCCGAAAGATGGCGCTCCACGGCGGCCGAAGGCGAGGCGCCGGCCTGGTGAGATGCTGGGTGCATGACAGAACACGGCTCCTCCGTCCCTCCCGTGCCGCCTTCTCCCCGGGTCACCGCGTTGGAATGGGCGCGGATGGAGGTCGAGGGACTCGCCCCGGCCAAGGACTTCGTGCTGTACCCGGGTGGGGGCCACCCGTGGGACTGGTCCGAGCACGGCACCCGGCACCAGCCCGGGATCCAGCCGGGGGACGTGCGCGAGCTGCTGGAGCGCGGCGCCGAGGTGATCGTTCTCAGCCGAGGCATGGAGCTGCGGCTGGGCACGGACCCTGAGACCCTGCTGCTGCTCCGAGAGGCCGGGGTCGAGGTGCACGTCGAGGGCACGACCGCCGCCGTGGAGCGTTACAACGAACTGGTCGGCGCGGGCCGACGGGTCGGCGGCCTGTTCCACTCGACCTGCTGACGCCGGCCGCGCAGGCGTACCAACCTCCGCCGGAGGGCGGTCGAGCAGGGCCCGGGCGTGGGCGGTGGTCAGGGGCGCAGGCCGGCTTGCCCGAGCGCCACCCGGGACAGGTCGTCGATGACGTGCGCGTCCCCTCGGCGCCAGGCATCGGCGAGTCCCCCCGGCGGAACGGAGACCGCCGCGAGGGCCTTCACCGGCCCGGTCAGGGCGCGCAGGGCGAGCAGGTCGGCACCGCCGGGGGCGTCGAGGAGGCCTTGGACCAGAGCGCTGCGCCGGATCCAACGCACCCGTGGGGGAAGCCACAGCGCCAGCACGAACAGCACCGAGGTGACGATCAGTGCGAACGCGGTGAGGTCGGCGACACGGCCCACCACGTCCTGCATGGACTGCCCGGCATCGGAGAGCCCGTTGCCGGCCTCGGCGGCGGACTGGAGGGGCTTCTTGAGGATGCCCCCGACCAGCGGGACGTTCGAGGCCGCTTCCCCGGCATGGTCGAGGCCGGAGGCCAGGCTGCCACCCGCGTCCTCCACCTTCCGCCCCGGCTCGGCCAGCAGCATGATCCCGTCGCGGACGGCCAGCGCGAACCGCACGGCAGCCGCGATCAGGAGCACCGCGATGAGGTCGGCGAGGATCTGCCGGCAACGACGTGCGCGGGTCTGGGCGTAGAGGCGCATCGGGGTGCTCCTGTTCCGGCGGCATCGAAGGGCGGGACCGGTCTCCAACCGGGTGAGGCGGACATCCGTGACAGCACGCCACGACCCACCACCCGACCGTACGCGGCACCCGCCCCATCCGGGACCCGTGGCACACCGGCGAGCCGAGCGGCCCGGCACACCCCGCTCGGCCCGGACCGGCCGCCGAGTGAATACCGGACATGCGTACGACGCGCCGGTGGTGATCCACCTGTGGACCGGGCCGGGTGGCGGCGGTTCAGGCCCGGCCGAGCAGACCCGCCGCGGCGGTGCTGTCGGCGCGGGCGGTGAAGAACTCGCAGAACGCGGCGACGAACTCCGCCTCCTCTACCCGTCCGTCACCGTCCGAGTCCAACTGCCGGAACCCGTCGTTCAGTTCGGCAGGATGCACCCGGGGTCCCCCGAACAGCTTCCGGTACTCGTCGGCCCCCAGGCAGCCGCTGCCGTCGGCATCGGCGGCACGGAACAGTGCCCGCACCGCCGGTACGAGGCCCTTCTCCAGGTACGCCGGGTCACGGTCCACCCCGGCCAGCATCGCGGACACGAACTCGCCGCAGTCCACGCCCCCGTCGCCGTCGGAGTCGGCCGCCTCCCGGAGCTGGCGCCACCAGCCCTCGAACGCGGAGTAGATCTCGTCCTCCCGCTCGGCCGGCAGTTCGAGCCGCCAGCACATGGCGTGCACCATGGCCTGGAGGTCCGAGGAGTCGACGCGCCCGTTGCCGGTCTGGTCCAGCACCTGGCGGAAGAACGCCCGCAGCCGCGCCGGCCGGGAATCGCCGCCGCTCCGGGCCTTGGGCACCGCCACCCGCGCGGGCGCACCGCTCTCCGACCTGTGCCGGTAGCGCACCCGATCGGGAGCGAGGCTCATGGCATGGCGGAGCCCGTGGTGCAGCGTCCACGACAGCGCGGCGCCGCCGGGCCCGCGCGACGTCCCGAACCTCTCGTGCCAGGCCGGCGGCAGATCACTGACGGTGAGGGCGGCCAGCGCACGGGCGATCACCACCCGCATCAGCGGCCACGCGGGTGCCAGCCGCCCCAACCGACGCGGGACGGGGGCCTGGCGGAGCATCCCGTACAGCATGTCGCGGACCTCGGGCCCGTATTCCAGGACCTCCCGGACCATCCGGTCGACGTACGCCGGGACCTCGGCCGCGCTCGCCGGGAGCACCTCGCCCGGAATGCCGAGGGCGGCGCACACGTCCAGGAACTCGGCGTACAGCACGTCGCGTTCGGCGTTCGACAGCGGATCACCGGACAGCTCGCGCATGGCGGTCATGGATTCGTACAGCGTCACCATCACCCAGCCGCGGACCTCGGGATCCTCGGCGCTGAACGCCCGCCCGGCCGCGTCGGTCCCGCTGATGCGCCGGTGCGTCCGCTGGAGGCGGGCCACTTCCAGGCGCCGCTCCTCGGGCCCCGCGAAGAACAGCCGGCTGCCGCTCTCCATGGTGTGCTCGATCCGCCGCCAGGGGTGGGCGCGGTAGGTGGAGTACCGGTCCATGCCGGCGGCGACGACGGGATGGGCGATCTGCATCACGAGCAACCGCCATGCCACGAGCCCCATGCGCCGCTCGCCGAGGGTCCGCCGCAGCAGGGTCTCGACAGCGGGTAAGGCCACAGAGGTCACAGGAGCTTCCTTTTCTCACAGGGACACCGACACCCCGTACAACGCCCCCGCCCGCTGCCCGTCCCAGCCGAGCCCCGCCCTCCACTCTGACGTGCGTCAGCCCGAACACCCGAACGTCCGAACACTCGAATCCCCGAAAGTCCGAACGCCGGTGAGTCTCTGAGCCGCTCAGCCGCGCAGACCGGTCATTCCATGGGCCGACTGGTGACGAAGACGGTACGCAGGACGATGGCGGCGGAGAGGACCAGCAGGTTGCACCCCATCAGCCCGTACAGGCCGAAGCTTTCGCTCACGCGCGGCCCGCCCTCCATCCCCAGGAGCCGGAGACCCGCGAGGCAACAGCGCGATCAGTTCGTCGCGGGCGGTGTCACGGCGCTCCGCGGTTCCAACCGGTCCATGAGCCGGGCCGAGGCGTACGCACGGGACGCCTGGGGAACCGATCCGAGTACCGCCACCCGAACCGGGTTCTGGGTCGGGGACCTCTTCTGCACGGGACGAGCGGGCAGCGGCGTGGATCCGGGGTGTCCTCGGTTACGGCTCGATCAGGCCGGCCCGGATGGCGTAGCGAGTGAGTTCGAGGCGGTCGCGCAGGCCCAGTTTCTGCAGCAGGTTCGCGCGGTGGCGCTCCACCGTCTTGGGGCTGATGACGAGGAGATCGCCGATCTCCTTCGAGCTGTGGCCCTCGGCGACCAGCTTGAGGATCTCCTCCTCGCGCTCGGTGATGGCCCGCTCCGGCAGCGGGCCGCCGCTCCGCGCGCGATCGAGGTAGCTGCGGATCAGGGTGGTCTCCGCGCCGGGGTAGATGAAGGGCTCGTCGCGCAGCGCGGCGCGGCAGGCTTCGACGAGATCGCGGTCGGCGACGGACTTCAGGACGTAGCCGGAGGCACCGGCGCGCAGGGCTTCGAAGAAGTACTGCTCGTTGTCGTACATGGTCAGCATCAGGATCCGCAGGCCCGGCCGGATGCGGGCGAGTTCGCGGGCGGCCTGGAGGCCGGTCTGGCGGGGCATGGCGATGTCGAGGACGGCGAGGTCGAGGTCGAGGCTGCGGGCCTGGGCGACGGCCTCGGCCCCGTCGGCGGCCTCGGCGACCACCGTCAGGTCCGGTTCGGCGTCGAGGATGAGCCGTACACCGCGGCGTACGAGCGTGTGGTCGTCGGCGAGCAGGATGCGCGCGGGTCCGGCGTCCGGCTGACTCATGGTGTTGCCCCAGGGATGTCGGTGTCGTGGATTTCGAGGCGGACCTCGGTGCCGCCGTGCGGGCCGGGCCCGATGGAGAGGTCGGCGCCGATGAGCAGGGCGCGTTCGCGCATCCCCTGGATGCCGGCGCCCTCGGGTGCGTCCCCGAGGCCGTGTCCGTTGTCGTGGACGAGCAGGCCGACGCCGCCGCCCGGGAGGGGACGCAGGTGGACTTCGACGCGGGTGGCGCCCGAATGGCGGGCGGCGTTGGTCAGGCCCTCCTGGGCGACCCGGTAGAGGACGAGTTCGGCGGCGGGGTCCAAGTGGGGGAGCCCGGGGGTGATGTGGGCGGTGACGCCCAGGCGCGCCGTGGTGAACTCGGCCGCCAGGGAACGCAGGGCGCTGTGCAGGCCGAGTTCCTCCAGGACCCCGGGACGCAGACGGCGGGCGATGCGGCGGATCTCGTCCAGGCTGGCGCGGGTGGTCTCCTGCGCCTGGTGGAGGTCGGTGCGTACGGGTTCCGGGGCGCGGTCGGCGGCGTGCTTGATCTGCAGGAGGACGGCGGTGAGGGTCTGGCCGACCTCGTCGTGCAGTTCCTGGGCGATGCGTTTGCGCTCGGCCTCCAGGGCGGTCAGTACCCGGCCGCTGCTGGTGGCCCGCTCGGCTTCGAGCCGGTCGAGCATGGCGTTGAAGGACCGGGTGAGCGCGGCGATCTCACCGCCCCCCGTGACGGCCGGACGCGTGCCGGGTTTGAGGAGGTCGGCCGTGGCCATGGCCCGGTTCAGCCGGGCGAGCGGGGCCAGACCCACCCGGAGGAGGACCGCGTTGATGACCAGCATCGCGGCCAACCCCGCCAGCAGGACGATCGCCTCGCCGAACCGGACCGGCGTGGAGACCGTGACCGGGCCCAGCAGCAAGGCCACCGCGATCGCGATGACCCCGGCGTTCAGGAGGAAGATCCGCCAGTACAACGACACGGCCACACGCCTTTCCGACCGGTCTCCCGGCATCCGCCACGGCCCTGCCGCCACCTCGTCCCCACCCCCTCTGAACTGCGACGGAGCCCACTTCTCCGCTCCCATCCTCATGCTGCCGGAAGGCTGCCGTCCATCCGTGCCGACACCCATATTTCCGGCACGCGGAAAGTGGCACGATGGCCCCGCCGAGTGGCTTCTCCTGCCCGGGATCGAGCGCCGCCACACCGGCATCACGTACGACAGCGAACACGAGGGGGGACAGCTGTGCCTGCTCCACGGATGAGCACCACACCACTGCCCGGCATCGGGGTCCAGTACGACCTCACCACCCGCGAACACCGCCACCTGTCGGTGGTCGCGCACCGCGACGGCACCCGGACCGTGAACCTCTACCGGGCCGACGACCCCGACGCCTGCGCCCAGTCGCTGCACCTGACGGGCGCCGAGACGGCCTCGCTCATCGACGCGCTGATGCCGGCCCACCACAGCCCGAACGTCCTGCACACCACCGACCTCGGGCTGGTCGCCGAGCGGATCGAGCTCTCCGCCCACTCGTACTGGAACGGCCGGCTGCTGGGGGAGACCCGGATGCGGACGGAGACCGGCGTGTCGATCGTGGCCGTACTGCGCCGCGCGGAGGCCCGGCCCTCGCCCGCGCCGGACTTCCGCCTCGCGGGCGGCGACACCCTCATCGTGATCGGCACCCGCGAGGGCGTCGACGCCGCCGCTTCCATACTCGGACGGGAGTGACGCCCGTGCATTCCGCTGTCTTCCTCATCGAGTTCGGCGCGATCATCCTCGGCCTGGGCCTGCTCGGCCGGGTCGCCGGACGCCTGAAGTTCTCCCCGATCCCGCTCTACCTCCTGGCCGGCCTGGCCTTCGGCACCGGCGGACTGCTGCCCATGGGCGCGAGCGAGGAGTTCGTCGCGATCGGCGCGGAGATCGGCGTCATCCTGCTGCTGCTCATGCTGGGCCTGGAGTACACGGCGTCGGATCTGGTCTCCAACCTCAAGACCCAGTACCCGGCCGGATTGGTCGACTTCGGCCTCAACGCGGTCCCCGGCGCCGTCGCAGCCCTGCTCATGGGCTGGAGCCCGGTCGCCGCCGTCGTGCTGGCCGGAGTCACCTGGATCTCCTCCTCGGGAGTCATCGCCAAGGTCATGGGCGACCTGGGTCGGGTCGGCAACCGCGAGACCCCCGTCATCCTCAGCATCCTGGTCCTCGAAGACCTCGCGATGGCCGTCTACCTGCCGATCATCACCGCCCTCCTCGCCGGCGTGAGCCTGGCCGCGGGCAGCGCGACACTGGCCATCGCCCTCGGCGTGGCCGGCGCCGTCCTGTTCGTCGCGGTCCGCTTCGGGCGCCACATCTCCCGCTTCGTCTCCAGCGACGACCCGGAGAAGCTCCTCCTCGTGGTCCTCGGTCTGACCCTGCTCGTGGCGGGCATCGCCCAGCAGCTGCAAGTCTCCGCCGCCGTCGGCGCGTTCCTCGTCGGGATCGCGCTCTCCGGCGAGGTCGCCGAGGGCACCCACACCCTGCTCAGCCCGCTGCGGGACCTGTTCGCGGCCGTGTTCTTCGTCTTCTTCGGCCTGCACACCGATCCCGCGAGCATCCCGCCGGTCCTGCTGCCCGCGTTCGCCCTGGCCGTGGTCACCGCCGGTACGAAGATCGCGACCGGGTACTGGGCCGCGAAGCGCGCCGGGATCGGGGTCAAGGGGCGCTGGCGGGCGGGCGGCACGCTGGTCGCGCGCGGAGAGTTCTCCATCGTCATCGCGGGCCTCGCGGTCACCGCCGGCATCGAGCCCGCGATGGGTCCGCTCGCCACCGCGTACGTCCTGATCCTCGTGGTGATCGGCCCGCTCACCGCACGTTTCACAGAACCCGCGGCCGCCTGGGTCGCGGGGCGCCGCACTCCGCCGGCCCGTGCCCTGACCGCCGTGCCGTCCCAGCCGGGATCCCCGGAAGAGCTCACGGACCCGGCCCAGGATCCGGCCGGCCGCGCGTGAGTCTCCGGTTGCGTTCCGACCGCGTCGGCCAACGGCGCGGTCGGGCGGGGTCGAAGAGGTTCACGGCCAGCGCGGCCATGATCAGGCCGGCCGCCAGCAGCATCCCGTTGGGCACCATCGCCCCGGTGACGATGGCGGCGAGCGCCGGCAACAGGCCCGTCCAGGCCAGGGCTTGTCGTTGCCCGCGGGTCAAGCGGGGATCGTCGGGTCTCGTCGCGGCCCCGAGGTCGGTGAGCCGCTCGTCGTCGGATTCCGTCATGGCCTTGCCTCCGTTCATCGGTCGGGCGAGGACGAAGATGCCGGTCCGGCGCGCTCGGGGGCGTCAGCGGTGCGGTTCCGCTCACGGGTGCTGCCGTGAGTGGTCGCGCCCCCTGCGGGCCCCGAACGCAGGGTGCTCCTGACTCCACCATTACCCGGCGACCGCGCCCGCTACATCGGGGGCGGCACCCATCTTCAGGAGACCGGCACGGTAAATCGCAGTGCCGGGTGCGCCGGTGCCTTGTGATACTGGCGCGATGATCAAGACACCCCCCGCCGCGTTGGACTCGTTGGCCGGACTCGCCTTCGGTGATGCCTTCGGCGACCGCTGGTTCGGCATACTCCGCCGCGAGGGTCCGGCAGCGCTGGAGGCGCGGATCCTGCCCCCGGAGCCGCTGTGGCAGTGGAGCGACGACACCGCCCAGGCGCTCGTGCTCGTCCGGGAACTCACCGAGGGCGGCGGGACCGTCGACCAGGACCGCCTCGCCCGGCGCCTCGCCGAGGCCTACGCCGACGACACCCACCGCGGCTACGGAGCCTCGATGCACGACGTGCTCCGCCGGATCGGCGCGGGCGAGGACTGGCGCGAGGTGGTCGCCGGACAGTTCGGCGGCCAGGGCTCCTGGGGCAACGGCGCCGCCATGCGAGTGGCCCCCCTCGGCGCCTGGCTCGCCGAGGACCTCGACGCGGTCGCCGAGCAGGCCGCCGGACAGAGCGAGGTCTCGCACCACCACCCCGAAGCCGTCGCCGGGGCGGTGGCGGTCGCCGTGGCCGCGGCGCTGGCCACCCGCAGCCGGGGCGGGGCCGTCCCGGCGAGGCCGGAGTTCCTCCTGGCCGTCGCCGACCGGCTCCCCGTCGGCGACGTCCGGTCCGGGCTGCGGATCGCGGCCCGGATGCCCGACCACACCTCGGTGCGGCACGCGGCGGAAGTCCTGGGATCCGGCTACCGGATGTCCGGGCCCGACACCGTGCCCTACGCGCTCTGGTGCGCGGCGACCCACCTCGACGACCTGCACGAGGGCCTCTGGTCCACCGTCGCCGGGCGCGGGGACATCGACACCACGTGCGCCATCGCGGGCGGGGTGATCGCCGCCCGAACGGGCGTCGCCGCTCTCCCGCCGGCCTGGCACGCGGCCCGTGAGCCGCTGCCGGCAGCCGTGTACGGGTAGGAAACCCGCCCGGGGTCCACTTCGCGGAGTTCGCCGCCACCCGGGTCATCGGCCCGCGCGCACCCACTGTCTGACGTGTTCTCAGGCAACCACGCGACGCGCGCCGCCCGGTACCGCTGAGGGTCGTGGCGGGCCGAACGTCGTTGTCAGTGGTCCCGCTTAGCGTTCCGAACATGACGCGAACCGCACACACCTTCGCCTACGCGGGCTCATCCTCGCTGACCACCGCCGGGACGGGACGGATCCTCGGCCTGGAGACCGCGGGCGGCCTGACGCCGGCCGGTGCCGAGGCCCACCCCCAGTTCTTCACCGGGTTCCTGAACAGCCCTCAGGCCGCCGCCCGCGCCCTGCTCGCGGTCGCCGACGTGGCCGCCGCCCGCTACTACCGGCGGACCCTGCGGGCCTCCCTCGACCCGGTCGTCACGGGCAACGGCGACCGGCTGCGGTTCGAGTCCTTCTCCGGCTGCTGCGGGGTGTACGCCCGCCTCGACGTGCTCCCCGAAGGCCTGGGCGGCGCCGACACCGGTCACGGCACCACCAACGTCGACGTCAACAACCCGCTGCGCGAAGCGCTGTCCCGGCTGACCGGCGACGACCCGCTGCACCTGCGCGTCGGCCCCGACGAGCTGACCGTCACCACCCTGGAAGGCCCGGTCGTCGAGAAGAAGGTGCCGCTGCCCGACCGCTGGCTGCGCGGCTTCGCCGAGTCCCAGGCCATCACCACCGGCTTCGACCTGCGCGCCGAACTCACCGCCGCCGAGGCCGTACGCTTCCTGCGCTCGCTCCCGCGCACCCCTTCGGGCGGGAGCGCCGCCGGCGCCGCCCTCTGGGTGGTGCCCGCGGGCCGTGCGCTGCGCCCCACCACCCGCCCCGTGCCCGGTGCGGTCTGCCTGCCCGGCCCGGACCGGCTCGCCGCCCTCCAGCGGGTCCTGCGCAACGCCACCGGCCTGCGCGTGTACGGCCCCGTGCCCGACGGGGCGGCGCCCACCGCCTCCGCCTGGGAAGTCGGGCTGCCCGGCATGCGGCTCACCCTCACCCTCTCCCCGGAGCCCGACCGCGGGTTCTCCGGCGAGGGCGGCGTGCTCGAAGCCCTCGCCACCGACACGGCGGCCGAGGACGCCGACCTGATCTCCGTGCTGCTGGCCTGGGAACCGCGCATCGACCCGGCCGACCTCGCCGAGCAGTCCGGGCTTCCCGTGGAGCGCGTACGGGCCGCCCTCACGCACCTGGGTACGGCCGGCCGCGTCGGCTACGACCTCGCCGAAGCCGCCTACTTCCACCGCGAACTGCCCTACGACGCCCGCCGCGCGGAACGCCACAACCCGCGCCTGGTCGCCGCCCGGGCCCTGTTGGCGGCGGGCGCGGTCACCCTGGACACCGCCGCGGGCACCGCGGTCGTCGCCTCCGGGGAACGCCGCTACCAGGTCCGCGCAACCGGTGGCGCCCTCAGCTGCACCTGCCAGTGGTGGGCCGACTACCGGGGCCGCCGGGGCCCCTGCAAGCACGCCCTCGCCACCCGCATGGCCCGCCGAGCCGCCACGCACCCGACCACCGAGACCGCCGCCACCACGACCGCCACCCCCGCCGGAGCCGCACGATGAACGCCACCGCCCACCAGACCCCCGCTCCCGCTCCGCAGCCGGACGCTCCCGCTCCGGAGATCCTCGCCGCCGTCCGGGCCGGACGCGTCAACGCCCTGCCGGGGCTGCTGAAGCCCCTGGACCGGCAGCAGCGCCGCGAACTGCTCGCCGAGTTGAAGACGCTGCGCGCCGATCTGCGCTCCCAGGGCTGGGACAACTGGCGGGAACGGGACCTGGCGAGCCGGGGCCTGGTCGTGGCCGGCGCCGCGTGCTCGACCGGCGCGGCGGCCACCGCCTCCTGGATGGCCGCCCGCGACCTGCGCCGCTGGCAGGCGCTCCCGACCGGAGTCCTGCTCGACGTCCTGTCCGACAGAGAGCCCCGCCTGCTCGGCGACCTCGCCCACCGGCTCGCCGCGCGTGCCGCGACCGCCGAGCAGGACTACCGGCTGATCCGCGAGCTCGTCGGGCTCGCCGGGTGCGCGATGCCCACCACCGACGGCTGCCTGGAGGGCTGGGCCTCCTCCCTGCCCTCCCAGCGCATCCCCCTCGTCGACGCCCTGCGCAAGGACCCGTACACCGCCCAACTCGTCCCCTGCCTCTTCGAGACCGCCGAGCCGATCGCCGCGCTCAATTGGCTGGGCGAACCCACCGGCCCGTACCACTGGCCGACCGCGCTCTCCACCCTCACGGAGGAGGGCCTCCTCGACCGCACCGCCCTCCTCGACGGGTGCACGGCCCGTCTGCTGCGCGGCGGCACGGCCCCCCACCTCAAGCCGTACCTCACGATCCTCCAGGCCCTGAACCCGACCGCGCAGGAGGAGCGGGAGCGGGCGGCGGACTGGATCGCGCTGGCCGCCGACGCCCCCTCCGCCGTCGCCGGGCACGCCCAGCAGGTCCTGGCCCGGCTCGCCGCGGCCGGCGGCCTCACCCCCGGCCTGCTCGCCGAGATGTCCTCGACCGTCCTCTTCCGCCCCGAGAAGAAGCTGGTCCGCGCCCAACTGGTCCTGCTGGGGCGGGAACTGGTCCGCGATCCGGCCGCCGCCCGCGAGCTGCTGCCCGTCGTCGGCGAGGCGTTCGGGCACCCCGACACCGACATTCAGGAGCGGGCGCTCAAGCTCGCCGCCGCGCACCTCGTCCCCGACCCGGAGGTGCACGCCGAACTCGCCTTCCAGGCCCACCTGCTGAGTCCCCTGCACCGGTCGCGGGCCGTGGAGCTCCTCGGCCCGGACGCCGCCCCCGCCGCCGACACCACCCCCTACCGGGAGATCCTTCCGCCGCCCCCGGCCCAGGTCCCGCTCGCACCCGCCCCGGAGAGCGTCGAGGAGACCGTGGAGCTGGTCGCCGCCGTGATCAACTCCCGCTCCGCGAGCGTCGAGGAGTACGAACGCGCCCTCGACGGCCTCGTACGGCACGCCCACCGGGACCGGGCGGCCCTCGCGGCGGCACTGCGCCCCGCGCTGGCCGGTCGCTGGTGGCTCGACCCCGTACAGTCCCGCCACTACACCAGTGAGCTGCCCGGTCTCGAACACGTCGCCGCCGCCGTCCTGGACGCACGCCCGGGGAGGCAGGCCCGCCCGTCCGGCGCGCTCGCGTCCTGGCACAGCGAGTGCCACCACCCCGCGTTCCACGTGGCCGCCCACGCCCGTCTGGCCGAAGCGGCACGGTACGTCGCGGACGGGCCGCTGCCCTTCCTGCTCGCGTTCCCGACCCACACGAGCGGTTCCCTGGACCCGCGGACGCTGATCGAGCGCCTCACCGCGTACGCACGGCTCGGCGCGACCCCGGGCCCGGCGGACTTCGCGCAGGCCCTGCTGCGGACCCGCCGCGATCCCACCGCCATCCCGGCGGCTTCGGCCCTGGGCACACCCGAAGGGGACCGGCTCGCGGCGTGGCTCGGCGAGGACGGCCTGCCCGCGGCCGTGACCCGTCGCAACGCGCCGGCCAGGGCCCGCCACTTCGACGTGTGGCCGGAGCACCTCACCCTGGACACCGGGGAACGCCCCACGGTCCTGCGCGGCTTCCCCGAGCCCTTCCGGGCGCTGGGACAGGCGCGTCGCACGGCGACCGGGCGCTGCTGGGACGGTGACGGCGTCGGCGACGCCGCCCTGGTCGCCGCCCTCCCCGAGGACCGGGAGACCCTGGCCGCCTGGTCGCTCACCGCCATCACTTCCTGCGCACTGCACGACGGCCGCGGCGGCACCGCCGTGCTGCCCCTGCTCGCGGCCGCCGGCGGCCCGGCCGGCCCCGCCCTCCACCTCGCCGTCGCCACCGGGCTCGGCGCCCGGCACGCCGAGGACCGGCTCAGGGCCGTCGACGCGCTCCTGGCCCTCGCCGCCCGCGGCGAATTGGACGCCGTGCGCCTCGGCACCGACCTGGGGGAGCAACTGGCCCTGGGCGCGGTCAAGCCCAACCGGCTCGCCGACTCGCTGCGCACCGCCGCCGCGACCGGCGCCTGCACGACCACGTGGGCCGTCCTGGCGGCCGCCCTGCCCGCGCTGCTCACCGGCACCGCCGAGCCGCGCGGCACCGGCGAGCTCCTCGAGATCGCCGCCGACTGCGTGGAACAGTCCCTGGTGACCTCCCCGCACCCGGACGGCCTCGCCGCCGCGGCGGCCCGCGGTGGCCGGTCCCGGCTGGTCACGCAGGCCGTCCGCCTGGGCAAGGCCCTCGACCGGAACGGGGAGTCGGTCGCCGCATGACCCGCGGCCGGGCCCGGCCGCCCCGATACGACCGTCGGCGGAGTCGAACGGCTCCGCCGAAACGTTCCTGGGGTGAACGGTGGCGGCCGGACGGGTGACGGAGCGCGGATCAGGGCCCGGGCGGGGTGGGCGGGCCCGCTACAAACGGGCCGTGAACGCGCCGATGCTCCGCTCGCTCCCCGCCGTCCTGATCGCTCTGGCCGTCTGCGCCGCACCGGCCGCGGCCGTCCCCGCGGCCCCCGCCCCGCCCGACCCGGTCGTCTTCGTACACGGCTGGAACAGCGACGGGGCGGCCTGGAACACCATGGCGGGCCGGTTCCGCGCGGACGGTTGGCCGGCCGACCGCCTCCACCAGTGGAGCTACCCGACCTCGCAGTCCAACGCCACCACCGCCTCGCAGCTCGCCTCCGTCATCGACCGTGTCCTGGCCTCGACCGGTGCTGCCAAGGTGGACGTCGTCACCCATTCGATGGGCGGCCTGTCGTCGCGCTACTACCTCAAGAACCTGGGAGGCGACTCGAAGGTGGACGCGTGGGTCTCCCTCGCGGGCCCCAACCACGGTACGGAGGCGGCCCGTTGGTGCGGCGGAGCCTCATGCGTCGAGATGCGTCCGGGTTCCGCCTTCCTGCGCGCGCTCAACACGGGCGACGAAACGCCCGGACCCACCCGGTACGCCACCTGGTGGTCCGCTTGCGACGCGATCATCAACCCCGCCGGCAGCGTCGCCCTCACCGGTGCGGTCAACACACAGGCCCCGTGCCTGCTGCACACGGCCTTCACCGAGAACGCGGGGGTCTACCGGGAGGTGCGGGACCACATCACCGGGGCGGCGCCACGCTAGGACGTCCGTTCGGTACGGGGTCCGTCCGCTCGCCATGCGCCCGGAATCGGCCCTGCCGCTACGCCTGGACGGCGCATGCGCCGGGCCGCGGAGGCGGTACCCGCAGAGCGTGGCGCAGGTGCGGTGGCCGGAAGGGCCGAGCGCCGGGAGCACGGCGTTCGGCCACGCGCTCCCGTACGCCCTCGGAAAAGACGTTCCTCCCGGATGGTGGCTGGGCACCCGCTTGGATGCCCGGCCACCATCACGTGAGGAGAGCCCCGATGACCAAGGTCCTCGTCCTGCACAGCGTCAGCCTCTTGAGGTCGGCCCTCGCCGCTCTGCTGAGATGCGAAGGCGGCTTCGACGTCACCTCCGCGGGCTGGCGGACCGCCGCCCGCCAGGCCGAGCGCTTACGACCGGACGTGACCGTCGTCGACCTCGACTGTCCGGGCGCGTCGGCCACCCTCGGCGCGGGCGACGGCTCCGCCCGCCGGTTGCCCGAGTCCTCACCCCCGCTGCTGGTGCTCGCCAGGCCGGGCGCGCCCGGCTCGCTGCGGCGAGGCGTCCAGGCCGAGGCCCGCGGCTACGTGGACAAGGACGGCTCGCCGGGCGGGCTGGTCCGGGCGGTCCGCAAGGTCGCGGCCGGCGAGCGGTTCGTCGACGCCTCCTTGGCCCCGGCCCTCCTCGACGCGCGCGCAATGCCGCTGAGCCCGCGCGAGCTGAGCGTGCTGGCCCGGGCGGCGGAGGGCGACTCCATCGCGGAGATCGCGCACGCCCTGCACCTCGCCAGCGGTACCGTCCGCAACTACATGGCCGCCGTCACGCGCAAGACCGGTGCCCGCAACCGGATAGACGCCATACGGATTTCGCGGAAGGCCGGCTGGGTCTGACACGTCGCCGACCGGACGGACTCCGGCCGGTCAGCCCTCGGCGGTCCACATGCCCACGAGTTCACGGTAGAGCGGTGACCGGGCCGGGAGGTCGCCGTGGGTGCCGTGGACCGCGCGCGTCCCGTCGAGTACGAGGACCCGATCGGCCCGGACCGCGGAGGAGATGCGGTGGGCCACGACCACGAGGGTGCCCGGGCGCCGGGCGAGCGCCCGTTCCGCGCGCTCCTCGGTCTGCGGATCGAGATGGCAGGTGGCCTCGTCGAGCAGCAGCAGCGGCGCCGGGGAGAGGTAGGCGGCGGCGAGGGCCAGTTGCTGGCGCTCTCCCTGGGACAGCGCCGCCGGGTCGATCGGTGCGTCCGGGCCCCCCAGTCGGTCCACCAGGCCGTCGATGCCGAGGGCGGCCACGGCGTGTCGGAGCCGTTCGTCCGACACCGGCCCCGGCGACAGGTGGCCGAGGTTCTCGCGGACGGAGCCCGTGAACACGTACGCCTGCTGCGGCAGCAGGGTCCGCCGGGGATCGGGGCCGCGGGCGGGGCCGCCGCGGGCCGGGGCGCCGCCCAACAGCACGGTGCCCCGGTCGGGCGGGAGCAGCCCGGCCAAGAGCGCGGTGAGCGTGGACTTGCCGATACCGCTCGGTCCCACGACGGCGAGGTGTTCCCCCTCGCGCAGGTCGAGGTCGAGGTCGTCGATCACCGGCCGGGCATGGGGACCGTAGGCGAAGCACACCGCGCGCAACTCGGCGGCGAGAACGGGACCTCGGGTCACGAGAACCCGTCGAGCCCCGGGCGGTTCCTCGACCGACGGCAGTGAAGGGCGCCCCGCAGGCGCGTGTGGAGCGGGCTCCGCGCCCTGGGCCGGGCGCGGGAGGCAGAAGCGGTCCAGGACCACCAGGAGCCGGGTGCCCGCGCTCCCCATGGCGCTCATGAGGGCGTCGAGCGCGGGCAGCAGAGACTGGACCAGGTAGGTGAGCGCGGCGGCCAGGGCGCCCGCGCTCAGTCCGTGCCCGATCAGCCAGGGCGCCCCCAACAGCAGGACGACAACGGGCAGTCGGCCGGCCACTCCCAGCGTCAGGGTCCGCAGGGCGGCCCACCGGGCGAGCTGTCGGGTCAGCCGTTCCTGACCGGCGATCAGCCCTTCCAGGCGCCCCCCGGCCTCGGCCCCGCCTCCGCAGGCGACCACGTCCCGCAGTCCCGCCGCGAGCTCTCCGGCCCGCGCCGCCAGGGCCTCGTCGGTGTCCAGTACCCGCCGCTGCACCCGGGCCATGGGGCGCAGGGTCAGGAGGAAGCCCGCCGTCCCCAGCACCAGGGGCGGCAGGACGAACAGCAGCAGCACCGGCGCCAGCGCGGCCATGCCGGCCAGGGCGCCGGCCGCCGTGAACACGAAGGACCGGGCGACGAGGACCAGCCCCGCGAAGGAGTCCCGGGCCATCTCGGTCTGCTGGGTGAGCCGGGAGACGGCCCCCGAGCGGGCGGCCCGCGCCGGGTCGGCTTGGGCGTGCTCCAGCGCCTGCCGCACGGCGCGGCGGACCAGACCGTCCCGCAGCGGTTCGACGAGGTCCGCGAGACCAGCGAAGACCCCCCGCAGCGCCAGTCCGCCCAACAGGGCGCCGGCCGCCGCCACGGCGAGCCAGCCGACGCCGGTGCCGGGCCGGGCGGCGAGGAAGCCGTCGTCGAGGGCTCGCGCCACCGCGTACCCGCCGAGGAAGGTGTGGGCCGATTCCAGCAGGGACCACAGGGCGAGGGTGCCCAGCGTCCGGGCGCGGCCGCGCAGGAACCGCCGTCCCTCGGCGCCGACCCGCCTCCAGGCGTCGTACTCGCTCACCGCACCGCTTCCCGGTCGGCCGGTCCGCCGCCCGGCCCGGGCGGCCCGGCGGTGACGGATTCCCCGCCGGTGGCGAACACCGAGCGGTAGGCCGGGTCCCGCCACAGTTCCGCGTGGGTCCCGGTCGCCCGTACCCGGCCCTCCTCCAGCCATACGACGAGGTCCGCACGGGCGGCCGTCGCGACGCGGTGCGTGACGACGAGTCGGGTCCCGGCCGGCACCTCGTGGACCAGGGCGTGCTCCACCTCGCGGGCGGTCACGGTGTCCAGGCTGGAGGTGGCGTCGTCGAGCACGAGCAGACGCCCACCGTGACAGAACGCCCGGGCCAGTCCCAGGCGTTGGAGCTCACCGCCCGACATCGGGGCCTCGGCGAGCGGCGTCCGGTAGCCCTCGGGCAGGCGGCGTACGAACCCGTCGGCCCCGGCGGCCCGGGCCGCGGCGCGCACGGCGTCCCGTCCGGGCTCCGGCCGCGTCCCGAAGGAGACGGCCGCCCCGACGCTCTCCCCGAACAGCGCCGGCCGGGCGAACGCATGGCCCACCTCCCGGCGCAGCGCGCCGGCGGTGAGCTCTTCGAGCGGGACGCCGTCCAGCAGCACCTGGCCCTCGTCGCAGGCGGTGAGGCGTCCGGCGACGGCGGCCAGCACCGTCTTGCCGGAGCCCGAGCGTCCCACGACCGCGGTGGTTGTGCCGCCGGGGATCCGCAGATCGACGTCGTGCAGGACGACTTTGCCCGCACGCTCGACGCGGACCCCGCGGAGCTCCAGCGCGCCGGGACCGCCGGGAGCGATTTCCCGGGCCCCCTGGAGGAGTTCCGGCAGGTCGAGGAGGACCGCCGTGCGGCGGGCGGCGGCCCTGCCGCGCACCACCGCGGACAGTCGGCCCGTGACGGCGCCGGCGCCGGCCGCGAGGCCCGCGTACCGGACGGCGGCGAGCAGGCCGCCGACGCCGAGCGCCCCGGCTGCCAGGCGGATGCCGCCCACGGCGAGGACCACGTAGAGCAGGAGCGGCATCAGGGTGCCGGTGCGGGCGACGGTCGCGCCGTAGATCCGCCACATCCGCCGGCCCTCACGGCCCAGTTCGGGCAGCGGCGCGAGGATCCGCGAGGCCTCCCGCTCGGCGGTGCCGGCGGCGGCGATGGTGAGGGCGCCGGCCAGGGCCTCGGCGAGACGTCCGGCCATGGCGAGCTGTACCTGCTGGTACCGGCCGACGCTGGCTCCCGAGGCGCGCGCGAACGTCTTCAACAGCATTGCCAGCACGGGAAGTCCGGCCAGGAAGGCCAGGGCGGTCCAGACGTCGACGAGGAACAGGGCCACGAGTCCGCCGAGCGGGGGCAGCAGCGCGGTCGCGGTCGTGGCCACGGCCGCCGGAACGGTGCCGGCGCCGGTGGCGTGGGCCGTGAGACGGGCCGCGACCTCGCCGGGGGAGTGGCGGGCCGCGTGGTGTGGTGCCGTGCGCAGCAGGCCGCCGAGTGCGCGCCGGCGCATCCAGGCGGCGGAGCGGGCGTCGACGCTGCCGGTCAGCCGCGTGGTGGCGGCGTCGAAGAGCACCTCGGCGGCGGTCAACGCCGCGCAGTACAGGGCCCATCGGGTGCCCGAGGGGTCGCGGCGCAGGAGCAGGTCCAGGCAGTGACCGAGGACGGCGGGTTCGGCGAGTGCCGCGCAGGCGGCGGCCAGGGAGCAGCCGAACACGGCGGCGGTGCGGCCGGCGCTGTGCCGCGCGGACGCCTTCACCGCCCGGTCGGCGCCACTGCCGGCTGCCGCCTCACCGGGGCCATCGGTCGGGGTCATCGGCGGCGGCTCCTCTCGTGCCCGGAGTTCCGGGGCGCGCACATGGGGCGCACTCGCACTGGACGCGTGCGCCCGGGACGTGTCTGCCCGGGACGCGTGCGCCCGGGATGAGGTGCGGGCCCGGGCGGATTCCGCCCGGGCCCGCGAGGGACCTGATCAGTTACAGGTCGTGATGCTGAGGCTGCTGTCGCCGCACAGGAGCAGGCTGGCGCGGCTGCCGCCACCGTGCAGGCTCGCGGCCTCGGTGGTCTCGTCCTTGGGGGTTTCCATCGACTGCAGGTCGAGAAGGGTCATGGCTGTTTCCTCTCATTCGCCGGGTGTCGCGATGGGTTACGGCTCCCCGATGGGGGACCGGATCAGAGGGCCGCCGCGGTGCGCGGCGGCGGGAGGAACGGCAGGCAGATCCGCCCGCCGGTCGCTGCACTGCCGAGGGCGAGGAGCACGCCGGCGGTGCCGGTGGAAAGGTCCATGGACAGGCGCATCATCTGCTCGCCGGGGAAGGCGAGTCGCCCCTGGTACGGGAGCGCGTGGCGGGCCAGCGCCTCGATCTGCCGGGCGATGTCCTCGGAGCGGGTGCCGGGGCCGGGCGTGGTGGTCCGGGACAGGTAAAGGATCATGCCGGCGGCACCGCGGAAGAGACCGGGCTGCGCGTAGAAGGTGGCCTGGGCCGCCTGGACGATCCGGGTCCGCGACTTCTCGAACCGGTCGTCCGGCGCATGGGCCGGCCAGTCGTCGAGCACCATGCCGATCCCGACACTGCCCGCGCCGAGGTAGGGCATGGTGCGCCAACCTTCGTCCACCTGGAGGGTGCCGAAGGCGCTGGTCACGCAGTGGTCCAGGTCTCGGTGCAGGAGGCGCGCGGCTCGCCGGAGCAGTTCCGGGTCGCCGGTGCGCGCGTACAGACGCAGGTGGAGCAGCGCGATCCCGCTGTGCCCGTGGAGCAGCCCCGTGCGCTTCAGCCCGGGGGCCGCCTCGGCGGCCAGGTCCGCGCAGTGCAGGGCCGCGGTGTGCAGGGCGCTCTCACCGGTGGCCGTACCGAGTTCGTCGAGGGCGAGTCCGATGCCCGCCAGACCGCTGTGGAGGTCGGGGCCGGCGGACTGCCACGGCTGATCCAGGAGACGGTCGACGAGTGCCATCGCGCGATCGCGGTGACCGAGCCGGGCGTGGGTCCAGGCCAGTCCGGCGAGGCCGTCGTAGAAACCCGGCGGAGTGCCGGAGCCCGGGGCCTTCGTACGGGCGAGCAGCCATTCCTCGGCCTCGGGCCAGGGCGCGGAGCCCGTTTCGGCGAGCGCGTACAGGACGCCGGCGGCTCCGTTGCCGAAGGCGGCTCCGCCACCGGCGGTGGCGAACTGGGCCGGGTCCCCGGGGAAGAGCCGGTCCTCGCGGTCGGGGGTGGCACTGGCGCGGAGGGCGGCCTCCATGGAGGCCCGGGCGGCCGGCCAGTCTCCCGGTTCGACGGGCAGGTAGGGCAGGAGGGGCCCGGTCGGAACGGGGGCCCGCGCGCCGGCGGCAGCGGTTCCGGTCCCGCCTCCGCCTCCGTCCCCGTCTTCGGAGAGGATCTCCCGTACCGCTTCGTCGAGGAACGACCGGGGTACGGGGAACTGCTCGGCGGCGACGTCCGCGAGGTGTGCCGCCTTGGCCCGGTCCATGACGAGCAGGCTGGTCAGCGGCAGGAACAGGGCGAGCCGCAGACAGGCCAGGGCGTACCGGTCGACGGCGAACCCGCGTCGGTCGGGCGGGGCCACGTACGCCGGGTTGGCGACCGTCTGGCGCAGGCCCTCGTCGACGTGCGCGGCGGCCTCGAAGTCGACCAGGGCCACGGAGGGTTCGCCCGTGTCCGGGTCCTCCGCGACCATGATGTTGAAGAGGTGGAGGTCGTTGAAGACGATGCCGCGGGAGTGGACGGCGTCGACGGCGTCCGTCACCCGCGCGTGGATCTTCAGGGCCCAGTCCGTGTAGGCGGCCAGCTCGGCCGGGTCGGGGTCGGCCTCGATCAGGGGATGACGGCGGGCGAAGTAGGTGTTGAGGGGCTTGCCGTCGAGGTACTGGAGCGCCAGGAAGTGGTGGTCCCCGACGGTGAAGCCGCCATGGACGGAGGGGACGCAGTCCAGCCCGTCCAGCTGCTCCAGGGCCCTGCGTTCGCGGTGCAGCCGGGTCACCGCGTCCGCTCCGTCGGCGGCCAGCCCGGCGAACGGGCGGCCTTCCTTGAGGACGACCGGCTCTCCCGTACGGGTGTCGCGTCCCGCGTAGACCCCGCCGCCGTTGGAGAAGTGCAGGGCCCGCTCCACGGTGTACGGGACGCCTTCGAAGGTGACGGCCGCGCGCCTGTCCAGGTGGGGCCGGAGGAAGTCGGGCAGCTCGACCCAGGCGGGCGGCTGGAACACCGGGCCCCGCGCGTCCGGCACCAGACGTCCGTCGGGTGCCTCGATCGCCGGGACCAGCTCGCCGTCCTCGTCGTGGCAGTGCCGCAGGGTGAAGCTGCCGTAGCGCAGGTGCACCGGGCCGTCGTTCCAGCGGAGGTCGCTGAGGATGTACGGGCCGGGCTCGCCGGCCAGCAGCGCGTCCAGGCCCTCGGCGATGCGACGGCACTCGTCCGCGCCGGCGGGGTAGACGGTGAGGAACTTCCCGCTCGCCGCGCGGTCCGCGTACTTGGCGTTGCGCAGGTGCAACAGGTAGCGGCTGGGCACGAACTTGAAGGCGATCCGGCGCTCCACGCAGTAGGCGTGGACCTTGTCGAGGACCGCCTCGGCGTTGTCGAGACCGGCCGAGACGTGGATCTTCCAGCCTTGGGAGGGCAGTCGGAGGTCGAGGGGCCGCAGGGCGAGCCAGTCGCCGCTCCGGTGCGTGGTCCACCCTTCGGGCACGGGGGCCAGGGCCGGCCGGAAGCTCTCGCCGGTCCGCCGGTACGCCGCGTCGTAGAACCATCGGTCGGCGTCGCAGAAGGCCGCGTAGCCCTTGTTCACACCTGCTCCCTCGGTCGGTGACGCGATCAAAAGTGTCACGCTGAGCAGACCCCGCGACAGTCGTGTTTGTCACCGGCCCGACGTGCAGTACGCACGGGTCACTTGACGCCCGAAGCGGCCGCGCCGACCGCCGGCGCCGACCGCCGGTCCGGGGCCGGCCCCGGACCGGCCCCGGCCCGGAACCGCATCGATCCGGTCACCCTGGACGGCCCTCCGCCGAACCTTGTACGCCCGTCACCAGGCCGGGAACCCGGGAGGGCGCGCCACGCCGTGCAGCGCACCGAGCCCGGCAACGCCGTGGGACCTGTACGAACTCCCGTACGCCATCCGGAATCCGTACTCCCTGTCCGTAAGTCGACCGCCGATGTGCCGTCGGCCTTCGTACCTGTCAGCATCGACATCAGTTGAGCGTCATACGAAAGCTCGACTCCCCGTCAAAACCTTCGAATCGAAAGCGAGTGTTGTCATGCGTCACCGCTTGGCCGCAGTCTCCGCCGCCGCCGTCCTCTGCCTCGCCGGCGCAACGGGCGTCGCGGAGGCCCAGCCCGCGAGCCTGTACGCCCCGTCCGCCCTGGTCTTCACCATCACCCAGGGGGACGACGCGGACACGGGCACCGTCCTGCGTGCGGCCGTCCTCAGCTGCGCCTACACCGCCGAGGGAACGCACCCCGCCCCCAGGGCCGCGTGCGACGCCCTCAACGCCACCGGCGGGGAGTTCAACCGCCTGCTGTCCGCGTCGGACCCGGGCCGGGCGTGCCCCATGCACTACGACCCCGTCACCGTCACGGCGGACGGCGCCTGGCGCGGCAGCCGCATCGCGTGGAAGCACACCTTCTCCAACACGTGCCAGATGAACGCGACCCTGGGCGGCAACGCGCTCTACGCGTTCTGACGCGCTTCGCCGACCGGTCTTGTCGCCTCCCCCCGCCGGCGTTCCACACCGAGGGAATCGGCCCGGCCCGAGCGCCGGTGGACTCCCGGGCGCCTGCTCAGCGCAGCCGCTCGGCCAGTCCGACGATGATGCCCGCCGGGCCGCGCAGGTAGCAGAGCAGGTAGCTGTCCTCGAACCGGGCGATCTCGCCGACGAGTTCCGCGCCGTGCGGACGCAACCGGGAAACGGTGTCCTCGATGTCGTCGACGGCGAACATGACGCGGTGCGTGCCCGGAACGTTGTGCGGCCGGTTCCGCGGCCCGGCACTGATCATCGCCGGGCTGCGGTACTCCGCCAGTTCGAGCCGGCTGTGGCCGTCCGGGGTCCGGAGCATCGCGATGTCACAGCGGACGCCGTCGAGCCCGGTGCACTGGTCGGCGAAGAGGCCCTCGACCTCCCCCCTGCCCTCCAGCTCCATGCCGAGCTCCACGAAGAACGCGATGGCGGCATCCATGTCCTCGACGACGACGCCGACGTTGTCCATCCGCTGAATCGCCATACCGGTCGCTCCTTCTTCCTCGGGTGTCCGGCGGTGGCCGCCGATCTCCGTTGACCTGCCCCCGTCATCCATCACTTCGGGGCGGGCGCCGACCGTCTCCTATCCTCTGCCCGTGGACGGATACGAGCGCCTGACGACATTGATCGAATCGGCCTGGGAGGAGTGGAACGGCGCGAACGCGGGCAACGGGGACCTCTCCCTCGACGCGATCGGCGACGTCTTGGAGACGGGTCTCCTGACGCCGCACGACGCCGAGCGGACCGTCGAGCGCCTCGTCGCGGTCGCACTGGCCGACGTGGGCCACGGAGCGCGGGAGTCCGCGCTGCACGCGATCTGCACCGCCTCCGTGCACCATGAGCTCCCCTACCGGGTGGTCGAGCCCCTCGCCGTCGGCGCGGATGCCTTCGAACCCCTGCTCCTGGAGTACGTCCTCGGCATCCTCGGCGCGACCCACGACCGAGCGGCGCTGCCGGTCGTCGAGCGGTACCTCCGCCACCCCCACCCCGAGGTGCGCCGGGAGGCGGCGGACGCCGTGTACGAATTGCACTGGAGCCCGGAGCGGCGAGACTCGACCGGTCGTGGACACCTCCCGCCCACGCGGGACGCGCACGCGGTGTGTGACGAAGACCCTGAATCCGGGGCCGAAAGGATGATGGGGATTCGTAAGCCCTTGACCTAGCCTGTACCGGTAACGCACGCCGGGGGGTCGAGCGCAAAGGAACAGCGCCCCCATGGTCGTCACCAGCAGCTCCGCACGCCGTCGGTCGAGGGTCTCCACCGTCGCGGCGGTCGTCCTCGGCCTCGTGGCGGCGGTTGCCGCACCCGCCCTCGCCGCCACGGACGGGTCGTCCGGCCGCTCCACGGCCTCGAACCCCGCGGGATCCGCCGAGGGAGCCACCCGGATGCCCCTGGGCATATCCCGGCTGGCGCAGGGACCGGGCCACGACATCGCCATCACCATCGACGACGGTCCGGACCCCCGCTGGACCCCCCAGGTCCTCCAGGTGCTCAGGGAGAACCACGTCAAGGCCACCTTCTGCATGATCGGGACCCGCGCGCAGGAGTACCCGGACCTGGTGCGCGCGGTCGCCGCCGACGGACACCGGCTGTGCGACCACTCCGTCGACCACGACGTGACCATGGACCACAAGCCGGTCGCGTACCAGGAGCAGCAGATACTCGACGGCAAGGCCATGATCGAGAAGGCCGTGCCGGGCGTCGCCGTGAACTACTACCGCGCGCCGGGCGGCGCCTTCACCCCCGAAAGCCGCGCGATAGCCGCCGCGAACGGGATGCGGCCCCTGGGCTGGAGCGTGGACCCCAAGGACTGGAGCAGGCCGGGACTGCCGGCCATCGTCTCCGTCGTGGAGGGGGCGCTGCCGCAGCAGCCGACCGTCCTCTTCCACGACGGGGGTGGCGACCGCAGCGAGACCGTCGCGGCGCTCAAGGAGTACCTGCCCTGGCTCACCGCCCGGGGCTACACGATGACCTTCCCCGCCCTCACCACCCGGTAGGGGCCGGAAGGGGGCTCGGGGCTCCCGGGTCGACCGTCCTCCGCACCGGGGATTGCCGGCCGCTCCCGTAACCCGGTGACACCGCGGGGTCCCGGGGTACAGAATCGGGCGAGGCGGGGTGGGGCCGAGGAGCGGGGGGCGCTGTGGGTCGGGCATTGCGTGTGGGGATCGTCGTACTGCCGGTGGGGTTCGTGCTCTGGTACGCCTCGTACTACACGACGATCATGGTCTGGGAGTTGCGCAAGCTCTTCGCCTGGTTCGCCCTGCCACTGCTCGCCGCGGCGGGCGCCGCGGTGGTGTGGCTCGTGGTGCGGTGGCTGCGGCGGCGCGCTGGGCACACCGTGGGCTCGTCGGAAAGCGCGGCCGCCACCCTCGGGTGTCTGGGGGCGCTCGTCGGGCTGGCCCTCGCGGTCGGTTGGCTGGTGTACGGCTCGTACCTCCAGGACCGCGCGTACATGGCGACCGCGCAGGTGGTGACCGAACCCGTACCCGGGCTCACGGCCCGGGCGCCGTACGTCGTCGGCAAGGCGCAGGCCGCCCCGCACCTGGGCGACGTCACCGGCGAGATCTCCGACATCACCTACCTGCCCGACTCGGACAGGTTCGCCACCCTGGTGGAGCGGCGCGGCTGGCTGGCCGGGTACGAGGTCGGGCTCGTGCAGGACATCCCGCTCGGCGGCGAGAGCCGCAGCCAGGAGCGCTGCCAGTTCGACGTGTCCGCTGCCGACGCCCGGATCAGCGGCTGGTTCTCCCACAACCTCGGCCGGAAGATCTCGGCCGAGCGGCGCTGGGTCCGCTTCGAGGCCGACGACGCCTACGTGACCTGCTCGGGCGGCGAGCCGACCGTGGTCGTACCGCTCAAGCGCCAGACCGGGTTCCTCGTCGTCACCGAGCGTCCCGCCGGCGTCGCGCTCTACAACGGGCGCACCGGCAAGCTCACCATCACCTCCGACACCTCCGCCGTTCCCGGTCCGTCCTATCCCCTCAGCCTCGCGGCCCGGCAGCGGGAGGGCACCGCGGCCGTGGGCGGATTCGGTGACTGGTGGTTCGAGCGCAGCGGCTGGGACGCCTCGGAGGACGGCGCCAACGAGGGCAACGAGTCCGAGTTCACCCTGCGCTACCAGGAGGGCGGCGGGCGCAGCGCGTACGTGACCCCGCTCACTCCGCAGGGGGAGGCCAGCTCGATCGTGGCCGTGTCGACGGTGCCCACCCGCCACCAGGGCAACGGCCTCGCGCCGATGACCATCCACCGCCTCGATCCCGCGTGGTCGTCCCCGAAGGCACTCGTCGCCCTCATCAAGGCCGAATACCGGGACGTCTGCTGCTACAACGACGACCAGGTGTTCGAGGTCGTCCCCACCGGTGGCAGCACGTGGACGGCCACCGTCGGCAGCGAGCAGAACATCCGGTACCGGGTGGAGGGCAAGGGCCAGGTGGGAGGCCGCGAGGCGACCTGCCTGAAGGCCGCCGACGGAGCGCTCATCCGGTGCGCGTACGCGGCTCCCGGCTCGCCCGAGGAGCAGGAACTCAAACGCCGGGAGCAGCAGAAACAGCAGGAGCAGGGCGCGAAGAACCCGGGGGATCCGGGCGACCTGAAGGGGTACACCAACGAGCAACTGGCCGAACTCCAGCGCCGAATGAGCGAGGAGATCAGCCGCCGCCTGAAGGCCGGATAGCGAGGGGCCGCCGACCAGCGGGGCGACCGCTGATCGGCGCTCTACCCGGTCGTCGTCAGTCCCGGATGAGCAGGACGACGAATCCCAGGACGACGCCCAACACCACCGCGAGCACGGAGTACCGGGGTCGCGACTCGCGCAGTACGGGAAGGAAGTGGTCGACGGAGAAGCGGCCCGGCCCGGTGAGCGTGAGGGTGAGCGCCCCGGCGAGCAGCAGCACTTCGAGTTCGACGCCCTTCGGGGGGAAGAAGGCGCTCAGCCCCCGCACGTCGAGGACGTTGACGAAGACGCCGATCAGGGCCGCGCCGGCGAGCGGGGTGAGCAGGCCGAGCGCGAGGCCGAGGCCGCCGAGGGTCTCGGAGAGCCCGGCGATGACGGCCATGGCGTCGCCGGCGGGGTAGCCGGCCTGCGTGAAGCCCTTGCCGGTCGCGGAGAGCCCCGGACCGCCGAACCAGCCGAAGAGCTTCTGCGTGCCGTGGCCGACCATGGCGAGGCCGACGACGAGCCGCAGCACGAGCAGGCCGACGTCATGGGTCGCGGTGGTGCCGGGGGCCGGCGCGGTGGCGAACATCGTGCGCCCCCATTGTTCTTGCACCATGGACGTCCCGTTCTTCCGGCACCGACGAGCGACGGCCACCCTACGTCGCGCACCCGCGACGACCGGACCGCAACGACGTCGGGCCACGTCGACGACCCGTTCGGCCGCAGATCGAAGCGATGAGGGCCCGAAGGCGTCGGGTGAAAGACCGGACAGCGTCCGGCCGGATTCACTAGTCTGCGGGGCGTCTCCCGCGCACCGGCTCGGGGGACGGGACGGGGGCCCGGTGGACCTGTACGTGCTGTTCGGGCTGATGGTCCTCGGCGCCTCGCTCGCCCTCCTCGCGAAACGCCGTCGGGCCCGGGCCCCGCGGCTCACCGACGGCGAGCGCGAAGAGGTGCTGCGGTCGCTCCGGGTCTCCGTGCGGCGCGATTGGGCCGCGGAGGCCGACAAGCGAGGACTCACCCCCGACCCGGAGCGGCCCCGGCTCCTGCACACCCAGTGGGCGCCCGCCCCGGCGACGCTCGCGGACGGCCGGGTACCCGGCATCGGCGGCAGCACGGCCGACATGGCGGGCCTCGTGGAATCCTTCGGCGCGCTCACCCCCCGCCGGCTGGTGGTCGTCGGCCCCGCCGGTTCCGGCAAGTCCACCCTGCTCATCCTGATGCTGCTCGAACTGTGCCGGGCCGGGGCCCGGCTTCCCGGCGGTGCGGGGGCGGGGCAAGGGGTGGCGCCCGTTCCGGTGCTCTTCTCGCTCAGCTCCTACGACCCGCGCCGCCACGAGCTGCTGGACTGGCTGGCCGGACGCCTCGTCGTCGACCACCCCGAGGTGGGCTCGCAGGCGCAGGCCGGTCAACTGCTGCGCGAGGGCCACGTACTGCCCTGCCTCGACGGCCTGGACGAGATTCCGGAGCAGCACCTCGCGCGGGTGCTGGTCCGCATCCGCAGGGCGTTCCACCCCAGCCTGTCGGTGATCCTGGCCTGCCGCACCGAGGAGTACGCGCGGGCGTTGCGGCAGGGCCCGGTGCTCTACGGGGCCGCCGTCACCGAGGCACGCGAACTGGCCTTCCCCCACGTCCTGTCGTACCTGCGGGACAGCCTGGGGCGGGGCGGTCCCGGACACGCGGAGTGGGCCGACCTGTTCGGTCTGCTGGAGCACGGCTGGGGGGTACTGGAGGACGAGGTGCGCGCCGGGCGGGCCCGCGGACTGCCGGTGGCGACCCCGTCCTGGTCGCTGCTCGCGCCGAACGCGGGGCAGGTCGGGGCCGCCGTGCTGAAGGAGCGGTGGACGGCCCAGGTCCGGGCCGTGGCGCCCGACGACGGTGCGGCGGGAACCGTCGGCCCCGAGCTGCTGGCCGCGCTGGGGACGGCGCTGACGTCCCCGCTCACGGCCACCCTGTTCACCGACCTGTACGGGCATGCGGACACCGACGAGGAGGACCCGTTCCGGCGCCTGGTGCTGGCCGACCCGGCCCACGTCCGGGCGGAGATCCTGGACAACACGGTCCGGGTCCTCTTCGACCACCGGCTGACCCCGGACCACTGGCCCGGCGCCCGGCGCCACCTCTCCTTCCTCGCCCGGCACCTGGAACGCATCGACCGGACCGACCTGGCGTGGTGGGAGTTGAGCAAGGCGGTGCCGCACGCCGTCTACGGCGTCCTCCTGGGAGCGCTCGCGGCCGTCGCCGGAGGGGTCACCACCACCTCCGCGGTCGGGGCGCACGACGGCGCCGTCGCCGGGTTGCAGCTCGGCACGGCCGGGCTGGTCACGGGGATGCTCGTGTCGTGGTGGGGACCCGAGCCGGTCTCGTCCTGGCTGGACCGCTCGGTCCGCGCGGTGGGCGACCGGGCGCGTGCCGGCCGCGGCGGCCGCGGCGGTCGGCGCTCCCAGGCCCCCGACCGGGCGCCCGCGGACCCCCGCTTCGGGCGGATGTCGACGGCGCTCGCGATCGGCGTGCCGATGGGCGGGGTGATCGCGGTCCTGGCGGCCCTGTCGGCGGGCCCTGCGGGCGGGGCGCTCGGCGGACTGGTCTTCGGTCTCGTCTTCGGCGTCGCCGCCGGGCTGCTCGGCGCGGGCGGACCGGTACGAGGCCCCCGCTTCCGGGCCGGCACCGGGCTGCTGCGGCGGTTGTGGGCCGGGATGCGGGGCGGTGCCGGGGCCGGTGCCGTCCTCGGACTGCTGTTCTGGGCTTCGTACCGGGCCGCCGCCTCCCCGGGCTCCGCGCAGTGGGAGCAGCAGAGCCGGCCCGGATACGCCGTGGTGGCCTCGCTCACGTTCGCCTTGTTCGGCGCGTTCCTGGGGCTGCTGTCGGGTGTCCTGCGCTGGCTCCAGGCCCCGGCGCCCGCCGACGACTCCACTTCGCCGCAGGTCCTGCTGCGGGGGGACCGCCAGCTGGTGGCCGGATGGGGCCTGGTCGTGGCCCTGCTGTTCGGCGCGGCCGTCGTCCCGGTCATGGCGGCCTACCCGTACGAGGGGGGTACGCACGTCGTCGAGGGCTTCGTCTTCTTCATGGCGATGACCCTGTGGGTGCCCCTCGCCGTCCGTACCTGGCCCCGGTACGTGGTCGCCTGCTACTGGCTGAGGCTGCGCGGGCTCCTCCCACGCGATCCCATGGGATTCCTGGAGGACGCCCACCGCGTTTCGGCGCTGCGTCAGGTGGGCGGGGTCTACCAGTTCCGCCACAAGGACGTGCAGGACCACCTGAGCCGGGTGCAGGCCGACGGCGGGACGGGGACGGGGACAGGGACGGGGGCGCGGAGGGGGAGGGTGACGGGCGCGCCGCGTTGAGGCCGCGGGCCCATGTCAGGCGGTACCCAGGAAGGCCGTCAGAGCGGCCGCCGCCGTATCGAGGGCCGGCAGGACGAGCTCCGCGGCGTCCCTCGGTTCCTTCCCGTCCGGTGCCACGAACGGCTCGGGCGCTTCGATCGGTTCCGGTGCGGGCGGCCCGGCGCAGTACCGCTCGATCTCGGCCTCGCCGAGCCCGGCCGCGGCCGCCAGCAGCCTGAAGGGGGCCGCGAGCGCGGCCCGCACGACGTCCGCGCCCGGCTCCGCGGACTCCGCGGGCAGTACGGCGCGGGCCCGGAGCAGCGCCAGCCCGCCACCCGGCAGGGTGCCCGAGCGCAGCGCCGCCCGGGCCGCTTCGGCGGCCCGCTGGGCGGCGGCCGCCCGCGGGGCGATCCCGTCCCTCGTGTGCGCGCCGACCCGCAGGGTCACCGACCGCGAGGTCAGCCACCCGAGGAGTTCGTCCAGCGCCGACCGCTCGGCGTCCGACCCGGCCATGGCGCGTTTCGTACGCGTCGAGGCGGTCCACCACTCCAGGGTCCGAGGGGCGTGGTGCCCGCCCAGGAGGAGGGTGCGCGACGGTGACACCACCGCCAGGTCGGCCCGTCCCAGGACGTCGAACCACGCGTTGCCCGGCAGCAGCCCGGACTCCTCGGTGAGGGGCGTCCCCCCGGTCAGCACCGCCAGTGCCCGCAGCCGGTGGCTCCCGGGGCCGGCGTCGAGCCGGACGAGCGCGGGGACCGGACCGTCCGCCGGATCCGCCAGGGACCGCAGCAGACCCGCCCGCGGATCGGCGCCCTCCGCCATGGCCACGATCAGCAACTGCCGCCCCTCGGAGGCGATCTGTCCGCGCAGCCGCCGGAACGTCTCGCCGTCCCCGGTGGTGGGGCCGAGCAGCAGGACGTACGGCTGCACGAGCCGGGTCCGGCGCGTCCAGCGGTCCGTGCCGTGGGCGTCGGCGTCGTACGGCAGGGCGTGACCGGCCGGCAGCCGCAGGCCCTGCTGCCGCACGGGTGCTTCGACGCCACGCGTGTCACCGGGCTCGCACAGCAGGATGCCGTGGCCGCCCGCCAGGAGCGCGGCGGCCGACACGGCCTCCGCCAGGGGCAGGTCCGCGGTCGCCGCGCGGGCGACGGGCAGCGGGTCGGCGCAGGGCTCCGCGCACCGGGCCAGCTCCTGCCGTACCCGGTCCACCGCCGCGACGGCACCCCGGGCGAGCAGGTGGGCGGCCTCGCCCGCCGCGCGCCGACGGGCCGCCTCACGGATCAGGGCCGCGGCCAGTACCGCGGCGGTGACGGCCCCGTCGCCGGCGGCCTCGTCCATCGCACGGGCCGCCTCGACCACCAGGGCGGCGCCCGTTGCGTACGCGACCGGATCGTCGGGGCGGAAGTGCGCGGCCACCTCCCGGGCGGTCACGGCGCGCGGGTCCTCACCCGTCGGGCCGGTGGGCGCGGGGTACGAGCGCCGGGGCCCGAGCCAGGGGCCCCGCGCCTCGCCCGCCTCCCCGACCCGCGCCCCGCCGGGGTGACGGCGGGGTGCCTCGACCGGTGCGGTGAACAGCCGTGCGTGCGGACCGGCGTCGATCCGGGCACGGATGAGGCTGGTCGGGACGGCCTCGTTCATGCCCTTCCGGTGACCGTGGTGCAGGGCCACGAGGAGACCGTCCCGGGTGACGACGGGGCCGCCCGACGCGCCGACGTCGGTGTTGACGCCCCTGTACCGCACACGCTGCCCGGCGACCTGGACGGCCGTCGTCTGCCCGTGTCCCAGTGCCCAGGTCAGGGAGTGGTGGAAGACGTGCAGGTGCTTGGCGGTGAACGCGTACTCCTGGGGCCGGAGTTCGTAGTGGTCCCGGGGTACGGGCCCACCCTGCTCGGTCCACACGTCCGGGGGGTGGTGCGCGAGCCGGACCAGCGCGAAGTCCAGCCCGTCCGGGGCCCTGGGCAGGCCGGGCGCCGGCGGGTCGTCGGTGGCCGGCGGGCTGGATTCGAGCAGTTCGGCCAGGGGGACGCGGACGCCGCCCTCCGCCGGGGGCACGTGCGGACCGCCCCGGTGGTCGAAGACGGCCACCATCCCGGCGACCGGCGCGGTCCCGGTCACCCCGAGGTCCAGCCGCACGGCGTGCCCCGCGGTGAGCAGCAGCCCCGGGCGGACGAGGAAACCGGTGGCCACGGGCACCCCGGAGCGCTCCAGCCGGGCCACGCGGCGCTCGGCGGCGGCGAGGACGGCGCGGGATTCCGCGAGCGTCGGCTTGCCCTCGGTGGGCGCGGTGACGGTTTCGAGTCCCTCGTCCGGGGCGGCCGGCCCAGGTCTCACGAAGCGTGCTCGCGGACGATGCGGGCGACGTCCGAGGCCCGCACGGCATGGTTGCGTTCCCCGGGCCAGCCCGCGAAGTGCAGGGCCAGCGCCCGGCCGGTGGTCAGGTCGATGACCGCGGAACCCGAGTTGCCGGCGATGGTCGTCGCGTCGTGGAACACCCAGCGGTCGCGCTCGATGGCGGTCAGGCGGCCGGCGGCCAGTCGTTTGTGGTCGTAGATGCCGTCGAAGATGCGCTGGCGGTCATCCGGGTCGGCCTTGCCCTGACCGGGGTAGCCGATCACGCCGACCCAGCGGCCCACGCTCAGGCCGTCACGTTCGCCGGTTGCCAGCGGGATGGGCGCCGGCAGGGGCTCGCCGTCCTCGCCCGTCGGGGCGACCCTGAGCAGGGCGACGTCCTCGTGCGCCGCGTCCGGGGCGATCCAGATCACCTCCGTCACCCGGAAGCGGGACTCCTGCGGCCGCCGGTACTCGCGGCGCCAGTCGATGTCCGCGCGCACGTTCCGTCCGGAGATCGTGCGGAACGGGAAGCGGCCCCCCTTCCGCTCGGCGAAGGCCCGCGCCACGTGGCGGTTGGTGACGGCGATCTCCTCGGCCACCATCCAGCCCGTACCCGCCCAGGGTTCACGGTGGTTGCGCAGGTCGACCCGACCCACACTGGGAATGACGCGCTCCAGGCGCGGCCGTGCCGCCCTCAGCCGCGCGGCGACGACCTCGCTCTCCGGATAACCGTCGGGCGCGTCGGCGGAGGTGTCGAAGGTGCCGCCGCGGATCAGGTGTACCGGGCGGCCGAACCGCAGGATGATCGCCTCGACGCCGCTGTCGTCGCCCTGCCAGGTCCCCTCGGACATCTGCTTCACGGCGTCGGCGGCGTGGTCGATGTCCAGGACCGCTTCGAGTGCGCCCACGCTCTCCAGGCCGCCTGCGCCCGCCGAGGCGTCCCTGATCTCCTCGAAGCGGTCGAGGAACTCGTCCTTCAGTTCCGGGTCGGCGAAAATCTGCGTGTAGTCCATGCTCAACTCCTAGACGGACCGCCGGGCAGCCGCAGCCTTCCCTCGGCCGGCCGCTCTCGGCACCCGCTCACTCCCCACCGGCGAAGCACGGAAAACCGCCCCTTGCTCCCGAGGTGCGCCACGCACACTCTTCGAAGGTGAAGGTCGCTCCTGACCGGGGGGTCGCGAGGGAGCACTGATTTCCGTAGGCCGGCGCCGGGACGGATAACGTCCCGACATGACACAAGAGTTCGAACTCGATGCCGCTCTTGCCGCAAGCGTCGCAGGTCGGAGCGGTGCATGGAGTTCATCCAGGGCTTCGCTGCCCACTGGGTGGGTGACCTGTAGAGCGTGTGCGTGATCTGATCCCGGGTGACTGGCTCGACGTTCGCTGATCACGCCCCGGTGCAGCCGCCCAACCGTGGGTCCCCGAGCCCGCAAGGCCGTTCGGGGCACCACAGGTGGGCGGGGTCCTCACGTCAGCAGGCGCAGTGATGTCGCCGCGATGCCCAGTCGTACGCTCTGGCCCCAGGTCAGCTGGAGGGCGTCGGTCTCCATGCCGTCGCCGAAGACCACGATCCGGTCCGACTCCACGGTCAGTCGTAGTCCCTGCCGCTGTTCCAGATGGCCCGAGACCCTTGAGGTTCCGGTCGACGGCGACGGCCAGGCCTCGCGGACGAACCACAGGAGCCGGCGGTCGCACGGTGCGGGCAGCTGTGCGGTGCTGCCGCGTTCCAGCCACAGGGAGCGCAGCCAACCCGTGGCGCCGGTGCCGGTGCCGACGAGTACGCCGGAGGACGCCTGGGCCTCGCCCGGGCCCTCCTCGCCGTCGGTGCCGAGGCGGTAGCGGGCCGTCTGGTGGCTCGGCGGGCCCAGGTAGATCTCGTTCAGCGCGAGGAGGCGCTGGGTGTCGTCGGCGACGGCCTCGACCATGGTCAGGTCTTCCGTCCGCCCCCCGGAGGTCGCGGCACGCAGGAGGGCGGCCGTGTCGGTGCTGCGGTGACGGACCAGGACTCCGGGGTTGCGTCCCGGATCGGTGTCGATGCCGACCACCGGCTGCCCGGCGAGGTACTTCGCGGTGTTGGCGACCAGGCCGTCCTGCCCCACCACGACCACCACGTCCTCCGGCGCGAACAGGAAGCGGTCCAGGTCCGCCCGTTCCACCTGGGAGCTGCGCCAGGTGAGCGGCACCGCCGCCGCCACCTCGCGCAGCGCCTGCCGGGTCCGGTCGTGCCGGGTGACCACCTCGTCGATCGAGCGGCCCCGACTGGACAGGAAGAACGCGGCCTGCCCGTGCGTCCCGTGACGGGCGATCAGTTCCTCGTACTCGGTCCTGCGGTGCACGAGCACCGCCCGGGGGGCCAGGCTCACGCGTCCGCCCCGGGGTCCGGACGGCCGAGCCGGCTGAGGAGGCCGGTGAGGACGTCCGGGGTGAGCGTGATGCTCTCGACCCGCGGCAGGTTCTCCGCCATCCGGGTCGCCGCCAGGGCGTACAGCGTGCCGGGGCCCGCCTCGCCGTGCACCTGCAGCCACGCGGCCTGGGCCTCGGCGCGGGCCGAGCCGGTCTCGCGCTCCGCCGCGGCGTCCGCGCGGGCCAGCCGGACCTTGCGGGCCGCCTCGGCCTCGGTCCGTACGCTGTCGGCCGCGGCCTTCTCCTCCGCCTCACGGCGGGAGTTGATGCCCCGCTGCTCGACCAACTGCTCCTCGCGGCGGGCCAGTTCGATCTGACTGGCCAGCTCGTTCTCGGCGATCGCGCGCTCGCGCTCGACGGCGACGGCCCGCCGTTCGTACGTGGCCCGGTCCGCCTCCTGCTGGATCTGCTCACGGGCCGGCGTGCGCAGGGCGCGCTCCACCTCGGCCTCGGGCCGGATCGCGACGACGCGTACGGCGACCACGTCGATGCCGGTGTCCGGGAGTCGGGGCTCGGCGGCGAGACCTGCGGTGACGCTCTGCCGCACGGAGGCGACGCCGTCCACCAGGGTGACCGCCAGCGTGGTCCGGGCCAGCACGTCCAGCGTGTGCTGCTGCGCGGTCTCCGTGAGGAGGGTGGATATCTGCTCCAAGGGCGCGCCGCGCCAGCTGCCGCTGTCCGGGTCCACGGAGAAGTCGAGCCGGTCCGCCGCCGCGGCCGGGTCGCTGATCCGGTACGTGACGGTGGCCTGCACGGTGACGTCCTGGAAGTCGGCCGTACGGGCGTGGAACGCCATGGCCAACTCCCGGTCGTCGACCGGCACTTCGGACAGCGCCGCCGACAGCGACCGGTACCAGAAGCTGAGGCCCCGGCCGTCGTGGACGAGCCGGCCGCGCTTGTGGTGGCGGATGTGGGTGGTGGGCGCGGAACGAAGATGACGCCAGCCGAAGCGTCGGGTGATGTCGGCCATGGTGAACCCCCTTGATTTCGTCATCATGACGATAATCGCCGACCGTCATATCGTCAAGGGGACGAAAAGAAGGGGGTTCGGTGCCGGTGGTGGCGCCGGCTCAGGGCCTGGCGTTGAGCTCCGCGACGATCGAGGCCGGGGTGTGGCCGCTGCCGTCGGACAGGCGGTGGAAGTCGACGGAGACGAAGTTGGGACTGCGGCCCCCGGTCGCGGTCCGGCACTGGTCCGCGATGCGGTTCCGGAGCTTGGCGCCGTTGTCCAGGGACGCCGTGAGGACCGTGGGCACGTTGCGGTGGTGGCTCATCGTGAACAGCCTCCGGAATCCGGGCTCCTGTCGGTCCAGGGGCACATCCGGCCAGCGGGTGACGCACGCGAGGTCGTTGCCCATGTCGCCGAGGCTCCAGTAGTTGCTCACCGTCCACGACCTGTCGTACATGACGCCCAGCTGCTCGCGGTCGGACCTGTCCGAGAAGACCAGCAGACGCTTGCCGGCGGTGACGAGGTCGGCCACCTTCGGCCATCCCTTCTGGCGGACGCCCCACTCGTCCGGCCGGAACAGCACGTCGTCGATCCCGCGCACCCTGCCGAGGGACTGGCGGAGCTGATCGGCGCTGACGTAGTCCTCGAGGAAGACGGTCACCACCTCCTGCGGGTGGGAGGCCAGGAAGTCCACCACGGTCTGCATGGTGCCGTGGAAGGACTGCCTCGGCAGCGCGTACGTGGCTCCGGCGAAGGTCTTGCAGTCGCCGTGGCACAGGTACACGTCGCTCGGGTAGCAGTCGCTGCCGAAGCTGATGACGCACAGCCAGGTGCTGTGCTCGTACCAGTGCGTGTCCAGGCTCAGGCCGCGGACCCCGTTGTCGAGCTGGGCGCGCACCGACTCGGACTGGTTCACCGAGCTCCAGCGCGAGTCCTCGTAGTTGGTGAAGGCGTTGTGGGTGGCGAGGAAGGAGACCTCGTCGAGGCGGCGGTCACCCCAGCGGGCGGAGGCCTCGGCCGCCCGCGCTGCGGCGGGGGAGGGGGGAGGCGGCGTGGCCGCGACGGCGGCCGGTGCGCCGAGCAGGGCCAGTAGGAAGAGGCACACCAGGAGGCGGAGGCCGGTTCTTCTCCCTGGTGAGCTGCTGGAACGCCCGCCGGCCGAGCCCCTGAAAGTCGTGTTCATGTCAATCATGGGCGGGAGGGTAGCGCGCCCCGCGACAACGCGCCGCCCCTCGGCCGGCATCGGCCGAATCCCGCCGCCGCGGCCGGCCGGCCGCCGGGCGGCGCAGTGAGCCGCCGCCCGCGCCCCGGCAAACCCGGGCTGCTCTGCGCGGGCGACTGCATCGTTCGGCCTACCGTGATTTCCGCCCTGTGGAGGACGATCTTGTGGCTCTCGCCGCGAGAGGGTTGATCCGTGCGAACAACCATCGGATACACCATCGAAAGCATCGGCTACGTCGTGGGAGCGCAGGGGGTCGTCGGCTTCGTTTCGCAGACCTTCTTCGGCACGGAGTGGGGCTGGTTGCACAAGGTCGTCGACCTGCCGTCCACCGCCTACCTCGGCATCGTCGCCGTGGGACTGGCGCTCGTCCTCGGCGGGGTCAGGACACGGAAGGCGCCCGAGCGCCACGAGGTCGCCTGACCGGCCGGCCCGGCGTGCGGAGTCCTCCCGCCCGCACCCGGCGCGCCAAGGCGGCCGGACTGGCTGTATCAGCCCGCGGAGCGCGGGTAAGACCGGGACACGTTCCGGCGCATCGCGGAGAAACGGGAACCCACCCGAAGCCCCGGCCGGTGAGCACCGGCAGACAGGCGGGAATCTCCGTCCTTCAGGGTGGAGAGGATGTCGACTTGGTGTCATGGGAGAGGCGAACGCGAGGGGTGTCGAGTCGGTGCACGAGGACGTCCACGCCGGTGAGCACGGTGCCCGGGCGAATTGTCTGCCCGAGCCGTGGATGTGCCGGGTCTTCCACCTCGACGGCAGCCTGAGGGACATTCGGATCCTCGACACGACCCGCGTCGAGTGGATCGCGGTCCTCGAGCGCCTGCGTGTCGTGGCCGACGAGACCGAGGTGGTGCACCCCTACCCCCGGCTCGATCCCGTGCGTCCCCCCGTCGCCGAACTCTTCCGCGTCTGGGCGGACGAGCCGGAGGGGCAGGAGAGCGGTTTCTGCTTCCGTGCTCGCTTCGGCGCCGTGTGGTTCACGGCCTGGCCCGCCTTCGAGGAGGAGATCGAGTTCTCCCTCTGGCCCGAGGACGTCCTCGACGGCGCGGCGGTGGCCGATGTGCTGCGGTTCCTGGTCGAGATCGCGACGGTCGGTCGACGACGGGCCCTGCTGACCGGCGAGGTCGTCCAGTACGACCCGGGGATGCCCACGCTGATCTCCCACGACCCCGTCACCGGCCTCACGTCCCACATCTGAAAGGGGCCGGCCGAGTCCGGCCCCGGCGTGCGAGCGTCGGGGCCGTCGTCTGTCCGCGGTCGAGTCGGGCGGCTTCCTCAGCGGCCGAGGAGGGCCAGTTCGTGATTCATTTCGGCGAGGAAGCGGACCACGACGCGTAGCTCGTCCTCGGTGAACCGGGCGCGGGCGGCGTCCGTGCCGTGGGCCAGCGGACGGAAATAGGCGCGCGCCACCTCCCTCGCCCGCTCCTCGTAGTGCAGGTGGACCACGCGGCGGTCGTCGGCCGCCCGGACGCGGCGGATGTGGCCGGTCCGCTCCAGCCGGTCCAGGCACGCCGTCATCGCGCCCGAGGTGAGGTTCATCCGCTTGCGCAGTCGCCCGGGCGTCATGGGGCCGCCCACTTCGTCGCTGTCCGCGTCCAGGACCGCGATCAGTGCCTGGACGTCGGTGAGATGGAGTCCCTGTTCGTGGGCGAACTCCTGAGAGATCCGATTGAACTCCGCGTTCATCCGGCGCAGGAGCACGGCGAACGACTGCAACCCGATCGGGTCGTCGGACGGAAGTACGGGTGCGGAGGGTGCGGAGCGCTCGGTCGCATGCATGACATCAGCATAAGATCTCTCGATGAGTGACATTCTTTGTCGTTGAGTTAATCTCCCGTCCTGCCTGAGGAACCACCTTGAAGAAGACACCGCGCTGGGCCTTCTGGACCGTGCCGCTCGTACTCCTGCTCGTCTGGCTCGGGATCGGCGGAACCCTCGGCCCCTACGCGGGCCGGCTGGGCGAGGTCGCCACCAACGACCAGGCCGCCTTCCTGCCGCGCAGCGCAGAGTCGACGAAGGTCGTCGACGCGCAGAAGGCGTTCGAGACCTCGGCGTCCGTTCCGGCCGTCCTCGTGTGGACCGCGGACGGCGGCCCGGTGACCGGCGTGCAGCAGGAAGCCGCCACCCGGGCGGTCGGGAGCCTCGCCGGCCGGACCGGAATCGCCGGCGCGCCCTCGCCCGCCTTCGTCTCGGTCGACGGCCGGTCGATGCAGGCCGTGGTGCCCCTCGCTCCCGATCTCGGCAAGGGGCTCCCGGTGGTCCTGGACGAGGTACGGAGTGCGGCGCGGCAGGTGCCCGGCACCACCGTGCAGATCGCCGGTCCCGCCGCCGCCCAGGCGGACCTCCTCGATGCGTTCTCCGGCATCGACGGACTGCTGCTGGGGGTCGCGCTCGGCGCGGTGCTGCTGATCCTGCTGCTGGTGTACCGCAGCGTGCTGCTTCCCCTGGTGATCATCTTCAGCGCGGTGCTCGCCCTCGGTCTCGCCTGCGCGGTGGTCTACGCGCTCGCCGCCAGGGGAGCGGTCCGCGTGGACGGCCAGGTGCAGGGGATCCTGTCGATCCTGGTCATCGGCGCCGCGACCGACTACGCCCTGCTCATCGCGGCACGCTTCCGCGAGGAGCTCGCCGTACGCGGCGACCGCGCGGCGGCGGCACTGGCCGCCGTACGCCGTTCGGCGGGCGCCGTCACCGCCAGCGCGGCGACCGTGGCCCTCGGCCTGCTGGCACTGCTCGCGAGCGACCTGACCAACAACCGGGCCCTCGGGCCGGTCGGCGCGATCGGCATCGTCTGCGCCGCGCTCAGCGCCCTGACCTTCCTGCCCGCCGTGCTCGCCCTGCTCGGACGGGTGGCCTACTGGCCCGCCACCCCCAAGCCCGCCGACGCCACCGTCGAGGGCCACACGGTGTGGCGCCGCGTCGCCGGGCTCATCGACCGGTCACCGCGGCGCGTATGGGCCTCCTCGGCCCTGCTGCTCCTGGTCCTGGCCGCCTTCGCGCCCGGCCTGTCCTCGAAGGGCGTGCCGCTCGACGAGATCTTCGTCAACGAAGCCCCTTCGGTCGGCGCGCAGCAGACCCTCGCACGGCACTTCCCCGGCGGTTCCGGCAATCCGGCCGTCATCATCGCGGACGCCGGGCGGGCAACGGAGGTGCGCGCCGCCGCCGAGGCCACGGACGGCGTCGCCGCGGTGGTCCCCGTCACCGCGGGCGGCCGGCCCGGCGAGGGGACGCCGCTGGTGGTGGACGGCAGGGTGCGGCTGGACGCCACGCTCGACGCGGCCGCCGACAGCGACCCGGCGAAGGAGACGCTCCGGCGGCTGCGCGAGCGGGTCCACGCGGTTCCCGGCGCCGAGGCACTGGTCGGCGGGTACACGGCCCAGCGGTTCGACACCCAGGAGACCGCCGCCCGCGACCGCACCGTGATCGTCCCGGTCGTCCTCGGCATCATCCTGCTGATCCTCGTCGCACTGCTGCGTTCCGTGGTCGTACCGGTCCTCCTGGTGGCGACCGTCGCCCTCAACTTCCTGGCGACACTGGGCGTGTCCGCGCTGGTCTTCGAGCACCTGCTGGGCTTCAGCGGCACGGACGCCTCCGTCCCCCTGTACGGGTTCGTGTTCCTGGTCGCCCTCGGCGTCGACTACAACATCTTCCTCATGTCACGCGTACGTGAGGAAAGCCTGGCCCTCGGCACCCGCAGGGGCGTGCTCCGCGGCCTGATCACCACGGGCGGAGTGATCACCTCCGCGGGTGTGGTGCTCGCGGCGACCTTCGCCGCGCTGATGGTGATTCCGTTGGCGTTCCTCGTCCAGATCGCCTTCATCGTCGCCTTCGGCGTCCTGCTGGACACCCTCGTCGTACGGTCCCTGCTGGTGCCCGCACTGGTCATCGACATCGGCCCGCGCGCCTGGTGGCCCAGCAGGCTGGCCCGTACTCCGGCCGACCCCGGCCGATCGCCTCAGGACCTGTCCACGGTCTGACTTCCGTCCCGAGGACCGTCCCGGCGCGGCGGCAGCGGCAGGAAGCCGCTGGTGCGCGCCGCGTAAGCGGGGTAGCCGGGACGGTCCGCCACGTGCTTCTCCAGGAGGCGCTTGTCGCTGCCGACGGTGAGCGGCAGCGTCATGAGGACGGGGGAGACCAGGACGGCGAGCGCGGGCTGCCAGGCGGTGCAGGCGAGCAGGTACAGGCCCCACCAGACGAGGCTGTCCCCGAAGTAGTCGGGGTGCCGGGGCGGCCCACCAGGTGGCCGGAATCGGCCGTCGGGGGGCGGGGCTTCCATCGGATGCCGGTCCTTCGTCCTGATCGCTCGGGCGCCGGACCACCGTTCACGGGCGGTCCGGCCGGCGGAGTCCGCCGGTGGGTCGAGAGTCCTTCGTAGCGGACGGGCCGGCGGACGGGAGGGTGCTTCGTCACCGGCACGACCGGAAATTGCCCCGTTCGAGCCGGCCCGTTTCAGGAGGCCTTCTGGTCTGCGGGCTTCTCGATCGCGGTAGTCACCCGTGCCCGTCGGAAGAGCACCGGGAGCCACAGGAGGCATGCCGACAGGGGCACCACGGCGTAGGCGGCCATGCCCACACCGGACCCGAACCCGTCCATGAGCGCGCCGAGGACGAGGTAGCCGATGCCGATGAGCGCCGACTCCACGAACGCGATCACCGACAGCAGGCTCGCCCGGTGGCGCGACGGCACTGCCTCGTTGAACACGTTGTCCACGATCACGGCGGTGATCTCGGGAATCCCGACCAGGATCAGGAACGCGGCGATCGTGACCCAGACCAGGCCGAAGCCGCTCAGGCCGAGCGCCACGGCGAGCGTCAGCAGGGACAACGGGACGACGATCCGGTACCCGATGCGCCGGTCCGCGCGGTCCGACAGCAAGGGAGTGAGTCCGCCGACGAGGAATCCCGCCGATATGACCACGCTGACCGATGCGGTGCCCGCTCCCTGATCGGAAAGGGTCTTCTGCGTGAAGATGATGTACGGCGTCAAAGTCGCGTGCATCAGGCCCGAGACCACGACGAGCGTCACGAGCGCCGGCGTCGCGACCCGGAGCATCGCCCGCCATGGCGTGGCGTCGCCGTGCTGCTCCTCGGCCCCGTTCCGCTCGTCCACCGCGTCCGCGCCGCGGATCTCGGGCACCCGTGACAGGAGCACCACCACGGCCAGGACGAGGCACGCCGCCGAACCGGCGTAGACGATTCCCCAGGAAACCCGTTGCAGTTGGCCGCCGAGGACGATGGCGGCTCCCGAGGTGACCGTCCCCAGCATGGTGAACCGCGATTTGATCTTGACGTAGCCGGCCGTCGCACCACGACGCACGAGCAGGTCGTACAGCAGGGCGGTGTCCGAACCGGACACACATGCCATGCCCACGCCCTGCGCGATGAACAGCGTCAGGAACAACCAGTAGTCGGAGAAGGCCGTCTGGCCGAGCAGACAGCCGGCAATCAGCACCTGGCCGATCACGATGCTCGCACGCCTGCCGATTCGGTCGGCGATGACTCCCGTCGGCAGGTCGGCAACTCCGCTGACCAGGTACAGCAGTGTCTGGAGCAGGGCCACTTGACCTGCGGAGAAGCCCCGCTGCTGAAGGAAGAGGACGAACACGCCCCGCTGGAACAGCGCGTTGGCGAGCACGGCGTACACGTAGAACGGGCGCGTGACGCCACGTGCCGCATCGTCGACTGCCGCCGACCCGCCGAGGGCCTCCGTGATGCCGGTCATGCTGCGGGCTCCCCCTGGCGACGACGGTGATCACCGGTCCGCGGCCTCCGCCGACGGTTGCGTACATCTTGGAGCCGGGGTGGGCGCGAAGCCACTGAAATCCCGGCTCGCGTCCAACTCCCGGAGGCTGGGGCCCGCGTACGTCGGCACGGCCGCGCGGGGCTTGCGTCACCCCAGTGCGTACTCCAATACGTAGGAGTGGCTGCCGTCCTCGGACGTGATGATCTCGAAGGAACCCGTGATCCCCGCGAGGTCACCGGAGCCGGTGCCCGGGACCACGCGGATCGCGATCTGCTCACCGTGGCTGCCCGGCGCGCTGTGCTGGAGGACGAAGGAGCCCTTGAGGCCGTCGAGTTCGCCCGTGAACCGCTCCACGGCGACATAGGCCGCCGGACCGCCCTCGATCTCGGTCACCGTCAGCATGTTCACGGTGCTGGTGCCGGTCAGGCCCCCCTCGAAGGTCTTGGTGATCCGCGCGCGGCCCAGGGCGGCACCGGGGCCCTCGTCCAGTACTTCCGGTTCGAAGGACGTGAGATCGAACGTTCCGCTGGTCTTCGTGCTCATCGCGCACTCCTCGGATCCTGATCGGCCGTATCTCACAGCAGCCTTGCAGACGCCACTGACAATCCCCCCCGAAGGCCTCGGGCCGGGCTTCGGGCCGCCCGGGGCACAAGGCCGGTTCAAGGGTGGTTCATACTCGGGGCCCCACACTCCCCAGGCGGCTCAGCGCCTGCATGGCCTCGTGCTCGATGCGTGAGAGACCTTCGAGGATCGAGCCGGCCTGGTCGAGGTACGAGGCGTCACCCGATTCGCCGGCTTTCCCGATCAGCCCGGCCACTTCCGTCCACAGCGCGGCGGCCTCGGTGTACAGGGCGTGGCCGGTGCGCAGGTGGCCGCAGTCGAGCAGCTCGGTGCATTCGGCGAGGAAGTCGCGGTAGAGGTTGCGGAACAGGGCGCCGCCGGTGCCGGCGTTCTCCATCAGGAGGGCGGCCTGTGGCAGGTCCCGCTGTGGGGTGTCGGTGCGCCGGAGCCACGTGCGCACCAGCTTGCCCGCCTTCTCGATGCCGCGGTGACCGAGGTTGGCGATGGGCGGGTTGAGGAAGGCGTCGGCGCAGGCGGTGATGGCCGGGACGATCCGTTCGTGCGGGGCGTGCAGGCCCTCCGGAGCGGCGAGGGTGAAGGAGCGGTGCCTGGCGGTCATCGGTCCGCGCGCGGCCCGGGCCCGGGCGAGGCCGCTCAGGCTGGTGGAGACCGCTCCGCCTTGCTGCTCGGTGTCCACCAGGTAGGCGTCGTGGTCGTCGTAGCCGTACAGGGCGACGACGTGGCCGCCGAAGTGGACCTTCGAGCCGAAGTAGTCAAGGTAGTGGCTGTCGAGCTGGAGTCCGACGGGGCGGCCGGCGTCGACCGAGGCCGCCACGCTGTTCCATGCCTTGCGCGGGGAGGTGGTCTCCTGTACCAGGAGCTCCAGCCCGAGCCTGCCGGCGAGGTTCCTCGTGAGGTCGAACGGCTTGACCCGTCCCCCGAGGAAGGGGAAGCCCATGTTCTTGCCGTCCCAGTAGACGAAGGACAAACCGGCGCCGAGACCGAACAGCATGGGCTCGGACAGGTCGACTCCGTGGTGCCGCAGCAGCACCCCGAGGGTTGACGTCTCGCAGTGCCGCGTGCCGCGGGCATCGATGTCCATGACCATGCTCATGGCGTGTCCTCCTGAACGGGGATGATCAGCCGGGTCATCAGTTCTTCTTGTGGCGCTTCCTCCGGGCCGACGAGATACGCCTCGCGCACGGGTGCGCTCGCCGGGCGCAGGCCGCGCTCGTGGATGGCGGAGAAGAGCGCGTTGTAGGCCAGGGGCAGTTGCGCGTAGGGCCCGATGTGCGTGGTCTCGGCAACGAGTCCACCGGACAGCACCTCGCACTCCAGGCCGGGCACGCCTTCCCCGTGCGGGGTCTGCGCTCCGACGGCGATCTCCATGCGCTCGTCCAGGTCCAGCGGGTACAGCCCCCACAACGGCGGCTCCCATGCGATCTCCACTCCGCCGAGGGCGGGCAGCAGCCGGCTCACGCACTCCCCGACCGCGTTCCCGATCTCCGCGGGGGTACAGACCGCTCGCACCACGATCAACCGCCGATCCGGCTCCCGGCCCAGCGACACCTCGTACCCGGGCAGACCGCCTTCTGCCAGCCGCTCCAGCATCCCCAGCCGGACCTGGTCCCTGCGGATCCGCTCGGCCAGCCGATCCCGCTCGGCGCGCAGGATCTCCGCCCTGCGCTCGGGTCCGGCAGCCAGGGTCCGGGCGATGACGGCCAGGGGAAGGTCCATCTCCCGCAGGAGGGCGATGGTCAGGGCATCACGCGCTTGTTCGGGCGCGTAATAGCGGTAGCCGGAGCCGGCGGCCACGTGGGTGGGAGCCAGAAGCCCCGTGTCGTCGTAGTGCCGGAGCTGCTTCACGCTGAGGCGGCACAGGCGGGCGAAGCGCCCGATGGTGAGAAGTTCGTCGTGCACGCCATCATGGTGGACCCTCCCACGGTGGGAGGGTCCACAGCCCAGAGCCAGAGAGTCCGGAGGCCGGACCCGGCCCCCAGCCGATGGACCGGCCCAAGGATGCCCCTGACGCGTGCTTCAGCCGTGGGACTTCAGCCGAGCGGCAGGTCCAGGAACCTTGCCGGAGCCAGCGCGAGGAACTTCGACATGGCGGTGGCGAGGTGGGCCGCCTCGGGCCCACCGGGCTCGCTCGCCAGGCTGCGGAACGTCAGTTCCAGCGCCCGGTCGCCGTGGCGCACCAGAAGGGTGGTGATCCGGGCCTGCTCCCCGAGCGGCCCGGCGAGCATCGTGCGCATCACGGACTCGTCACCGAACCTCTGCTCCACCTTGAGAGGCTCGCTCGGATCGGCGACAGGGTCGACCACGTGGACGGTGAACTCCTGATCGCCGATGTTCATCGTCCATGCGGCGCACTGGGCGTACACCTGCCTCATGTCGGCCATCCAGGCCACGGCCGCCCCGGTTGCCCGCTCCGAGACCCCCTCGTCGACGACGATCGAGGAGTCGGCGTTCATGAAGGACGTCCTGACCTCCCTCGTGGCCTTGTCGTTGAACGCCTTGTTCAGCAGGGCCGTCAGCTCCGGCGTCGGACCGGTCATCGGCGGAGGGTCTTCGTCAGACGAGGGCGATGCCAACTCGGTGAAGTCGTCGAGGCCCGCGTCGGTGAGATCCGCTGTCGTCAGCAGCAGCCGCCCCAGGTCATCAGGCTGCGGGGTCGGCGCCGCCGGCGAATCGTCACGTGTGTTCACAAGTGGCCTTTCCTCAGTGCAGAGTTGGTGCGGAGTGCCGGGTCCGGTGGCGGACCTGATCCCTCCCCAGCCCGATTGGACCTCACCGCGGTGTGGCGGCGCCGCACGATGCGTGCACAGTCCTTCGACATTCCGTGCGGAGCGACCGTGCGCCCCGGCCCTGGGGGATCTGCCTCGCGGTCCCCAGGGGTGCTGCCGTCCGGCGCCGGACCGGATCGGACCCGATCGGCGGCGATCTTGGTCAAAACCCCGTTTACCAGGAGCTTCGTCGTTACGTACAGTCCTGACGCGAACAAGGCGAGACGCTGCCAGGTCGCACAGTGCCGAGGGGCGGCGATGTCGCCGAGAAGGGACGGGCGTGACCACGTTCAATCTGGCCAAGCCGGAGACGCCCTGGGTCGTCTTCGGGCCTCGCGAGGCCGTCGAGTTCACAGAACAGACGGCAGCCCTGAGCGCTGCGGGTGGCCGGGTGTACGAGCTGGACGCCCGCGATCTGACGGGCGAGGTGGGTGTGTGCGAGGCCTTCGCCAGGGTGGTCGGAGTTCCCGGCTACTTCGGCTGGAACTGGGATGCGCTGGTCGACCGCCTCGATGACACCCACGAGGCCATCACGGGCGGTGTGGGGCTCGTCATGGTCGTCCACGGGGCCGATGTGCTCCTCGGGGCGGAACACCTCAAGGTGTTCATGACGACACTCTGCCTGGCGGCGGACCGTGCGAACACCGAGGTGGATCCGGACGGCAACCTCAGGGACGAGCCCGTGGTGATCGAGCACTTCGTCTTCCTGCTCGACAAGGTCCGTGCCGAGGAGTTCGCCGCCCGGATCGAGGATCCCGACCTCGTCGTCCGTGTGAAGGACGACTTCCTGACGGTCGCCCTGGACCTCGATGCCTGGCGGCCCGATCCTGCCGGACGCCCGAAGGCCTCGTGACTCCGGGCCGTACGCCAGCTCCGGCCACCCGATCCGTTCCCCACCAGCCGGCATGACCGCCCTGTTTCAGGCCGTGGTCGTGGGGTCGCCGAGCTGTTCGAGGCGCGCCACGTTCTGCCGGTCCTCGGGGTCCGTGCTCGCCCCGGCGGCGAACCAGGCGTCGAGGATCTCCTCCAGCAGAGGTTCCGATGTCAGGCGCAGGCTGAGCGCGAGCACGTTGGCGTCGTTCCAGCGGCGCGCACCGTCGGCCGTGTAGGCGTCCGTACACAGGGCCGCGCGTACGCCGGGCACCTTGTTCGCGGCGATCGACGCGCCCGTGCCGGTCCAGCAGCACACGACGGCCTGGTCGGCGTTACCGGCGGCCACCTCGCGGGCCGCCGCCTGCGAGCAGGCGGCCCACTGTGGGTCGTCGCCGGGGCGCAGCGCCCCGTACGCCACCACATGGTGTCCGCGGTCGCGCAGTTGCCGGAGGAGGGCGCGCGCCACCGGTTCGTCCATGTCCGAGGAAACGCAGATCCGCATGCCCCGAGCCTACTGAGGTTCTCCGGTCGTCGTCGGGCCGTTACGGTTCGGCTCCTCGCGGTACGCCGGCCGCACGCGTGCTCCGAACGGTGGGGGCGGGGCCTGGCCGCGGGGCGATGGAGCCATCCGTGGTCCGTGACGCAGAGGGCCGACCGCCCAACGTCCCGCCTCCGTCACCGAGTGATTACGGTGGGGCACGAGGGCCTCCTCGGACCGGTGCGGATTTCGAAGTGCCCACCGGGCCGGAGGCCCCCTCGCAATTCAGGGACCGGGCCCGTGCGTCCCCAATGTCCCGGGACGACACACCAGGCCCTGATCTGTGACTCCGCACACCCTCCCTTGACCAGAGAAACAAGGGTTACCTAACTTCGACTGCATGGCCCCCCACGACCCCATCCCTTCCCCGGACGAGCCCGACGCCTCCGACGCGTCCGCGCTGGTCGACTTCGAGGTGGACCTCACCGCGCAGGAAGTGCTCCGGCGCGCCCAGGTCATGGAAGCCCTCGGCCCGGACTGGAACCCGGTCGAGGTGCTGCTCGGCGAGGAGGCCGCGTACGACCTGCTGTACTCCGGACTCGACGCGGAGCAGCAGCGCCTCTACGACGACCTGGTCGCGGCCGGTGTACTGCCCGCGAGGGGAGACGGCCGTGCTGCCGCTTGATCCTCAGGCCGACCCCGGGCGCCGCGCCTGGGTGGCCTGCCCGAAGTGCGACGACGCCCAGGGGTGCGAGCCCTGCGGGCAGCGGCGGACCTGCTCCACGCACTGGCGCTACCTGCTCACCAACACGGGGAGCCTGCTCCACCTCCAGTGCCCCGCGTGCACCCACGTCTGGGTCCACGAGAGCGGATTCGGCGCCACCCGCTCCGTGTGGGACCGCGTGGTCGGCACGCTGCCGCGCTTCTCGGCGTAACCGCATCGTTCCTCCTCCCCGGACGCCTCAGCCGGAGACCATCCGTATCGGTCCGGAACAAGGCACCCCCGGGGCGTTGTCAGCGGAGTGCGCTTTTCTGTCCTTCATGGAGATCACGCACTCGACGCTCAACGACCTGCTGGCCCGGCTCGCCGAACCAAGCGGGATCCTGTACCTGTCCCTCGACGTCGACCCGCATTCCCTCGTCGAGAAGTTGGCCGACCGTCACGGGGCGCCGCGCACCCTGGTGCTGGACGGCGTCACCGATCCGAGCGTGGACGAGGCAGGTGGCGGGGCTCTCCTCGGCCTTCTCGGGGGACGCGGCGAGACGATACTGGCGTGGGCCCATGGGGAGCGGTGGATCGGGGCAGGGACCGCTGAGGACGCGCAAGGGGACGTCCTCCCGGTGCTGGCGACCGCGCCGCGACGGGTACGGATCCCGCCTCCAGGGGTGACCGGCCGGGCCGAAGACTGGGTCGAGCGGCTCATCGACATCACCGGCTGGACCCTGCCCCCGCAGCGGCCGGACATCGACTGGGGGCCGATCGAGGAACGGGTGGGGACGCGTCTTCCGGGCGACTACAAACGCATGGTGGAGACGTTCGGGAAAGGTGCCTTCGACGCGTACCTCGACCTGAACCAGGAGCCCTGGACCGACCTCAAGGACGACGGCCTGCTCATCTGGGCGGGCACCGAGCACGAGGACCTGTACTGCTGGCAGATCGACGACGGGGACCCCGACCGTTGGTCCGTCACGGTGCAGACGTTCGACGGCGGGATCGTCCCCTTCGACTGCCCGACCGCGGAGTTCGTCTGCCACATCCTCCTCGAACCGGACCACCCGTTCACGATGGCCCGCTACTTCGACACCCACTGGTTCATGAACTATCGAGTGAACCCGTGAACCCGTGAACCCGTGAACCCGTGACCCGTGAACCAAGTCCTTGGGTCCGAAGCGGGTCGGCGGGGTCTCCTTCCGTGCCGTCTCTGTTCTGCGATCGTTGGACGACCGCCCGAACTGTTCCTCACCAAGGCGGGCCTGCGGCCCGCCGACCACTGAAGAGGAGGCGCGAGTGGGTGACTGGATTCCCCGCGAGGAGTGGGTGAAGACGCAGCCCCAGGCGCTCGTGGCATCGTGCGTCATGCTGCTGGACGACCAGGACCGGATGCTTCTACTCCGGTACGGCCCCGGCCAGGAGGCGGCCAGCCGGACGTGGTGGCTGCCGGGCGGCATGGTCGATGACGGAGAGAACCCGTGGCCGGCGGCCCGCCGGGAGATGCACGAGGAGACGGGCATCCGGCTGGGCTCGGAGCCCTGCCTCATCGGCATCGACCACAGGGTCGACGTCCTCGGCACCGGCCCCGTCGTGGACTACTTCTTCGCCGCACGGCGGCCCGCCGGCCGGCAGATCCGGCTCAGCGCCGAACACGACCGGCATGCCTTCCACGCCCCAGACGACCTTCCGGATCGTCTCGCCGCGCACCGAAGGACGCTCACCGCGCTTCATGCCGCCGCCCTGGCCGGCCGCGCCGTGTACCTGCAGGAGGGGATGCCCGTATGAGCCGTATCCGTACCGCCGCGACCGGCCTGGTGGGCGTGACGGCCACGTCCTGCTCGTCGGAGGCAACTGACCTCAGCCGGATACGTGGCCGCCGCCCCGCCGTGGCCGGCCTCAGCGCTGCTCGCCGTCGCCGGCGTGCAGTACGGCCGCGGCGATCTCCCGTACGCGCTCCAAGGTGATCCCCGTGCGCTGTTCGACGGCGAGAGGGTGGTCGGTGGGCTCCAGCTCGACGTAGGGACGCTCACCGACCGGGCGCGTGTGGACGTGCGTCTTCAGGTTGAGCGTCGTGGTCGGGTACACCGTCAGGTCGGTGGTGAGCCAGCCGAAGTAGGGGTTCTCGGCCTCACGACCGGGCCGGTCCCAAAGGTCTGCGGCCCGGGAAAAGTTCTCGCGACTGAGCGAGACCCAGACACCCCAGGAGAACACCTCGTCGCTGCCGATGACCGGTATCTCGATCAGGCCCTTGACGAAGTAGTGCTCCCCTCGCACCACGCACTGCTCCGAAGAGAGCACGCAGTCGTCGGCGTCGGCGAAGGCCGGATCCCACACGGCCGGTGCCTCGGCGGTGTAGTTCATAGGGAGCTCGGAGTGGTGGGTGCCGCAGCACCGACAGGTGAAGCCGTTTTCGCTGGTCATGAGGCCGGAGCCTAACGACACGCCCTGACATCACGACGAGAGGCTCCGCTTTTCGTCGGCAGTCCGCTGGTGAGTCAGGGAGGCAGTCGGCGACGGCAGGCCCCGTCGGATGTGCCGGTGATGTGTCAGACGGCTCCCCTGGGGAGCGATCGCGAGCATCGCGACATCGTCGTGGAGATTGCGGGTGTGGCGGGGAGGTCGGTGTTGAGGAAGTCGATGACGTCGGCGGGTCCCGGACCGGGATGGTCCGCGAAGTGGTGGCGCAGTCGGCTCACGAGGGGGGTAGACGACACCGTCGGGGCTGCGGGCCTCCACCAGTCCGTCCGTGACCAGCAGCAGGACGTCGCCCCGGGTGAACCGGTGGCGCCACGTCACCGGCGGGCCGGTCTCGGCCAGGCCGCCCGGGCCCAGCGGCAGCGCCGGCGGGCCGGTCAGGGGCCCGTACCTCGCCTCGCGAGATCACGGTCGCCCAGGTTGGCCACGCCAGACTCACGGGGTTCTTCCGAACCTCCTCTCTATTGGCGAGGCCACCTGCCGGCAGGCGGCCGGCTGACACCCTCCCCGCCGGTGTGAGGTACCTGCACGTAGCCTTCGGGCGGCGTGGGCAGGGCATCGATGCAGGCTGTCGAACAGGCGTTGACCAGCAAGGGCAGCACGTCGGCGCCCGACGTCTTCAGGGAGATCCAGACCTGGTGGAGGTCCGCACCGTGGATGTGCCGGTCGCAGACGCTGCACGTGCGGATCGCCGTGGCACCCCACACGCCGGGGTCGAGGTCCTCGAAGTCGATCCCTTGCCTCCCGGTCGCCGCGGCCGACAGCGGCGGAAACGGCGGCCGCCGCTTGTAGTTGCCGTAGAGGGCACGGGTGCTCACCGTGCTGTCCCGCAGGTTGGGGCACCGGGTGATCTCGTACGGGAACCAGTGCAAGCGGTAGGAGGTGTACGGGGTGAACTCCTCGAGGCTCTTCATCGCGCCGATCTCAGGCGGGATGCGCACGAGGTTGGAGGCGTACAGCACGAGGTGTTTCACCGATATGAGTTTGGCGATCGTCGGCGGGAGGGTGATGACCTGGCGCCGTTCTTCCGCTGTGAGCTCCACCAGCGGCTTGAAGACTTCCCGGCCGTCGGCCGCCGCCTCCTCGACCAGTTCGAGAAGGCGGATCCACCCCGGTGCGGTGGTGTCCTGACGCTCCGGGTGGAAGCCGGTCGGCAGCTGTGTCCTGCTGCTGCCCTGTTCGATGCACCTGCAGAAATCGCGAGGTGAAGCCTGGTCGCCGGACCCCACGGCGTCAGCCCAACGGTTCGAGTACACCTGCGGATTCAGTTCCTCACTCATCGGCTCACATTAGACGTCACCGGCGGGGAGTCGTAAGGGCGATGCGGGGCATCACACTTCACCGTGTTGGCGCCCTCGCACAGTGAAACGGTGGACCCACGTAGAGAAGAATCCGGCACGGTAGCCTCACGCCATGCCTGAGACATCACTGGCGGACTTCTATGACGATCTGGCCGACGACTACCACCTGATCTACTCAGACTGGGAAGCGAGCATCCGTCGGCAGGGGGACGCCCTGGACGCACTGATCGGCCAGGATCGCGCCGCGGTGCTCGACTGCTCCTGCGGCATCGGCACCCAGGCCATCGGCCTGGCGCGGCACGGGCACCGTGTCACCGGGACCGACATCAGCCCCCGCGCCGCCGCCCGCGCAGCGCGGGAGGCCGCCCACCGGAGCCTCGGCCTGCGCACGGCCGCCGCCGACATGCGGCGCCTCCCGTTCGCCGATGGCCGGTTCGACGTCGTCGTCTGCGCCGACAACTCGCTGCCCCACCTGCTGACGGAGCAGGACGTGAGAGCCGCCCTGGCCGAGATGCTCCGCGTCCTGCGCCCAGGCGGGCAGCTGCTGGTCAGTACGCGGCCCTACGACGAGTTGCTGCGCGATCGCCCGGCTTCGACGCCTCCACAAGTCCACGCGGCCGACGAAGGCGGCGGGGGAGAGCGGACCGTCACCTTCCAACTCTGGCACTGGCACGACGACGGCGAGCGCTACGACTTGGAGCACTTCCAACTCCTTCCGGATGCCGGAGATTGGCGCGTCCAGGTCCGCCGGGCCACCTACTGGGCACTCGGCCGGGACCGACTGTCCGGCCTCGCGGCCGAGGCCGGGTTCGTCGACCCCGAGTGGCGGATGCCGCAGGAGACGGGCTTCTTCCAACCGCTGCTCGTGGCCCGAGCCGGCAAATAGCGGGCGTTATCGCCCGGTGCGCGTGCCGGCGGCCGACGGTCGGCCCGAGCACCGTCACCCGAAACGGGCCGCCGAAGCGGACCGCCGAAGCACACGGCCGAACCGAACCGCCCGAGCATGCGCGGACCAGCCGGGCGCGGTGGCTTTCCGGGACTGGTCCCCGGGCCTCGGCAGTGGCGATACCGTGGTGACACACGTTCAGTTCCGCACCCTGGAGGCCTCGATGAGCGAACAGCCGGCCCCCTCCGCCGCCCGCCGACTGCCGCTGGAGGCCGCGGCTGTCGACGGCCTGCGCGCGTTCGCGGCCAAGACCCGGGCCGACGCGGACCAATTCGCCGCGGTCCTGGAAGACATCGCCACCAACGGCCTGCCCGCGGTTGAGGACTGCGTGCCGTGGGAGGAGCTTCGCGAGGCCCACGTGGCCCGTCTGGCCGCCCAGCGCCCTGCCGTCGCCTGATGCCCGCGTCGGACCGCGCACAGTCGTGACGCACCCCGCCACCGCCGCCGCGCGGCCCCATCGACCGCTCTGACGTCCCTCTTTGCGACGCCTGCGGCTGCTAGGCGGGCAAGGCGTCGGCCAAGCCGACGCCCAGCAACCGGAAGGCCCGGTCGGCGGCGGCGACGGCCTCGGGGTACACGTCGTCGGCCGGGCGGCCCGCCTGCATCTGGGCGCTGTTGCGGTCGGCGAGGACGCGCAGCACCGTGACGATCTGCACTGCGGCGAGCCGCGCGGTGAGCTCGTCGGCGCCGGCCTCCTCCAGCGCCTCGGCGAGGCGCGCGATACTGCGCCCCGCGTACCCGAGCAGCCGCTCGCTGAGGCTCGCCGTCGTGCTGAGCAGCCGGGCGAAGGCGACGGCGTCGGGGTCGGAGGTGAGTCCGGTGACGGGGTCGCGCCGGGCCAGGGCGTCGAGCTCGTGAGCGTGCAGGGCGGCCAGGGGACTCGTACCGGCCGGGCGGGCGCGGACCACGCGGGCGGATTCGTCCTCGTGGTCCGCGAACACGTGCAGGACCAGGTCTTCCTTGGTCGGGAAGTACGTGAACAGCGTGCGCTTCGAGACCTCGGCCTCCTCCGCGATCTCCACGATCGACACGTCGTCGAAGCCGCGGCTCAGGAACAGGCGCAACGCCGCCTCGAAGATCGTCTGCCGGGTGCGCTGCTTCTTGCGTTCCCGCAGTCCAAGTTGCTCAGCCATGCGCCCACGATAGCAATCCGACACCCAGGAGAAACTTGCACCTGGTATAGTTTTCTCCCAGGTGAAGGAATCTTCCTGGGAGGCTCCATGAACACGCAGGTCACCGGTGTCATCGTCGTAGGGGCGGGCGGCGCCGGACTCACGCTCGCCACCGAGCTCGCCCTCGCCGGCGTCCCCGCCGTCGTGCTGGACCGACTGCCCGGCCGCAACCTCCAGTCCCGCGCCGGGGCGATCCAGCCTCGAACCGCCGAGATGCTCGCGCTGCGCGGCCTGCTGGACGACGCCCTCGGACGGTCGATCGACTACCAGCTCGTCGGCGGCCACTTCGCGGGACTGCCGGTCCCGCTGGACTACACGGCGTGGGACACCCGCTACCCGCACCCCGTCCTGCTCCCGCAGGACCAGCTGGAGGCCGTGCTCGAGGACCGGCTGACCAAGCTCGGCGGCGAGGTGCTCAGGGAGCACCGGCTGACCGGTCTCGACCAGGACGCCGACGGCGTCACGATCACCGTGACCACACCGGACGGCGACCGGTCGCTGCGGGGCCGCCATCTCGTCGCGTGCGACGGTGCCCACAGCAGCGTGCGCAAGCTCATCGGAGCCGCTTTCCCCGGCCAGGCCGCCACCATCCGCATGGGCACCGCCGACCTGCTGCTCACCGGCGACATCGACGACGGCCCCGGCGGACACATCAGCTCGCGGATCCGCACCTCGCCCGAGGGCCACTTCGCCATGATCACCCCCCTGGCGGAGGGCCTGCACAAGCTCATCTTCAGTGGCCCGCGAACCATGACGGCCGAGCGCGATGCCCCCGTGACCCCGGAGGAGGTCCGCGAGGTGCTGCGTGCCACCCACGGCGGGGCGCTCGACGTCGCGGAGATCCGCTACTCCTCCCGGTTCAGCAACGCCAGCAGGCAGCTGGAGCACTACCGCCACGGCCATGTGTTCTTCGCCGGGGACTCCGCCCACATCCACTCCCCGGCCGGCGGCCAGGGGCTCAACCTCGGTGTGCAGGACGCGTTCAACCTCGGCTGGAAGCTCGCCGCCGTCCTGCGGGGCGAGGCGGGCGAGGAGTTGTTGGACACCTATCAGACCGAGCGGCACCCCGTCGCCGCACGGGTGCTCGCACTCACCCGGGCCCAGGGTGTGGTCATGGGGCCGGAACGCGACGGAGGTCTGGCCGAGCTGCGCGACGTGCTGACCGACCTGCTCCGCCTGCCCGACGCCAACCGGTACATGGCCGGAGTGATGTCCGGGCTCGACCTCCGCCTCCCGTCTCCCGACGCCGAGGCCCATCCCCTGCTGGGTCTGCGGATGCCGGACCTCGACCTGGTCGTCGACGGGGGCGAACGGGTCACGTTCGGCGACCTGATGCGCACCGGACGCGGCGTCCTGCTCACCCTCTCCGACGCCCCTCTCGCCGCCGCGGCCCCGTGGAGCGACCGCGTCATCCAAGTCCGGGCCCGAGCGGAATCCGGTACGTCCGCCGCCGAGGCCGTACTCGTCCGCCCGGACGGATACGTCTGCTGGGCCGGAGGCACCGGTCTCACCGAGACACTCACCCGTTGGTTCGGCCCGGCCGCCTTCGTGGGCGAGGGGCCGGTGGGGGAGTCAGGGCAGGAGGCATGAAGACTGCCGCCAGGTGCCGTCCCGTACGTCGAGCGCCACCGTCAGGTCGGCCCGCTGCGGAAACGGCACGTTCAACCGCCATGGTCGCGGCAGGGCCGCCAGCCTGATCGTCACCAGGTCCTCGGTGAGCGTGTCCAGGGCTCCGATCCAGTGAGGTGCCGTGGCCATCAGCCGCTCGGGCAGCCATCGCCCGGGCTCGGGCACGCATGAGGCGGGCTCACCGGTGAGGGCTGCGACGGCAGAGCCCGCCATCAGCGCCAGCAGACGGGCCAGGACGGCGGCCGGCAGGCCGGAATCCCGGGTTTCCAACAGCACGTAGCAGTCATCGTGTCCGGAGAACCAGAGCCGGGAGGAGTCTCCCAGGCGCCCCAGAATCACCTCGTCGGCACCCGCCGTACCGAGCGCGAGGGCAAGTGCGTCCAGCTCTTCCGGGGCCACGTCGATGGGCAGGTCGATCAGCGTCAACTCGTACGGAGACCACGTGTCGTCAAGAAAACGGGGCAGCTGATCGCCGTCCATCACCAGGATCTCCTCGGCGAGCCCGTGAGTGCCCGATGCCCAGGGCCCGAGTGGGTGGACCGTACACGGCACACCGAGCTCACCCGCGATCAGCGAAGGTCGCAGCGAATGCCAGTTCTCGTCCAAGTAGGAGTTGGTCTCCAGCGACACCACCGCGACGGGGCCGGAAGCCGCAGCCATGAGCAGGTCGGCCAACTCGCACGCCCGAGCCGCGCTGGCGGTCACCGTCCACACCCCCTGCGCCTGCTGGACGCTGAAACTCAACGGGAACGGCCGACGCTCCACGCCGACACTGTTCACGCTGAAAGCACCTTCCAGCCCGACCTTGATCAACGCCTCACCTCTCACAACCCGCCGACACCCCATCAGCGCTCCCACCCATCATCACTGTTCGGCGAGACAGCCCTGCACCCCGTCCACGGACCTCCGTCGAGCCCCCGACTCGGCGCGCTACCGGGTTCTGACCGTTCTCCCGAGATGGCTACGCCTGGAGTTGGCGGCAGGACTGAGGTTGGATGATCGGATGGAACACATCGAGGTCGAGCTGCTCACAGACCCGGGTAGCGACGCGGTGGTCCGCCTGCCCCCGCGTAACTTTCCGGGTGTACTGATCCAGGGAGACTCCCTGTCGATCCTCCGCGCGGACGTCGCCGAAATCGTGGAAGCCTGCGACCAGGGCGACCTAGGTGAAGCCCGCGAAGCGGCGGCCATCCTCCTGTCCAATCTGGACGAGTTGCCGGCCCGCTACACAGAAGCTTTGAAGGCGCACGACATCCCCGTCCCCTTCTACCAGGCTCCCTGACCGCCCAGTTGTAGCCTCTCGCACCTGCGGCACGCGCTGATCGCGGGGGAGAGGCTCACCTGCCGCCCCACCCTTCGGTGCACACCAGGAGCAAGCATGTCGATCGAACTCGACTTCCCGGAATTTCCCTACGAGGATCCCCCTGGCTGGATCACGTGCCGACAGAAGCCCTGGAACGGCGTTCTCGTCAGGGTGGACCAGCAGTCGTTCAAGGCCGGTGACAAGGTCACCTTCGACGTCGTGGTCTGCAGCGACGCCGGCGGTCAGACTCCGGTCGCGGAGATCCAGGGAGTCGTGAGCATCAACACTGACACTGCCTCGGTCGACTACACGATCCCCTGGGCCGGTGTCCTGGACGCGGTCACCGAGGGCTCCATCCTCGTTTGGTACACCCTCACCCCCGCCAACGGTGGCGAGCCCTCGACCTCGGAGGCCGCCATCGTCGACTACTCCCGTCATCAGCACGGAGGCACCGTCTGCGGCCCGGATACATGAGCAACCACCGGTCGGCTGACTTGGGGATGCCGAACAGCGAGGCAAGTCGGCGCAGGGTCAAGTTGGTCCGCCGGTACACGGCGACCAGAAGCCCCCGGTCTTCGGGCAGCGGCGACCAAGGCCGGCCTCGGCCGCGTTCTTCCGGGCGAGCCGGACCGAACAACGCTGCCGCGGTGACCAGGGCATTCACCTCCAGCCGGTCGACCACACGCTGCCACGCCTGTCCCACACCCTCCACGGCCATTCCGTCCCCCCCCCCCCCCCCCGCCCGTCTCACTGGTCAGGGCCAGAATGTGGGTCCCGTGGACCCCGGCAGCCGGCGATCGAAGTCGCAGGGCCGGCGATCGAACGCGCTGCTGTGCACCTGAGCTGTGTGTGCCAAGGGGGACGGCCACTCGGTGGCGTCCGGAGTGGAAGTGAGGCAGGCTCGCGTGCATGGTTTCGATAGTGCAGAACGTTGCGATTGACTGTACGGATGCTTATGAACTGGCACATTTCTGGAGCAAGGTGACCGGTCGTCCGTTGCATCCGGAGGACAAGCCTGGCGCCCGGGAGACTCAGGTGCTGCTGGCGGAAGGACCAGTGCTGTACTTCAACCAGGTGCCCGAGCCCAAGACGACCAAGAACCGGATCCACCTGTGTTTGCGCCCTGAGACATCGCGTGAGCAGGAGGTGGAACGGCTGCTCGGCCTCGGTGCCACCTTCGTCACCGATCACCGGAATTCTGATGGCACGGGCTGGGCAGTGCTCGCAGACCCTGAAGGCAACGAATTCTGTGTGCTTCGCAGCGAGTCCGACCGAGCCTAGACCGGTTCCTGACGCCCGTGCACCGTCCTGGCCGGGGTGGTCAGCGGGTCGGGTGTTGTGGGGTGCTGGCCACTCCCGTTTCCCGTCCGCTGAGTTCGGCGTCGAGGGTTTCCTGGGCGATGCGCATCGCGTCCGCGTACTTCGGCTGGGAGAGTCGTTGCCAGGCCTGGTCGGGTGCGACGTCCTCGGCTCGGCTCATGACCCACCAGATGTTGCCGAACGGGTCCCGTACCCGGCCTCCACGGTCGCCCCACGCGCTGTCGGTGATCCCGGTGACGACGGTTGCCCCGTGTGCGACGGCGGCGGCCATGGCGGTGTCGGCGTCGGGGACGTACACGCGCAGCAGCGCGGGCATTGCGGGCCAGTCGGGCCGGCGGTCGAAGGCCAGGACGACCGTGTCGCCGACGCGGATCTCGCCGTGCCCGATGGTGCCGTCCGCCACGGGCACCCGGGCGAGCTCCTCGCCCTCGAACGCGGCCGTGATGAAGTCGAGCAGCGCGCCGGTGTCGTCGGTGACGACCCACGGTGCGACGCTGGTGTAGCCCTCGGGCGCGGTGTGCTTCATGGCCATGTCCTCACTGCCGACTCCGGGTGACGTGACGACATTACGACCGAACCAGGTCAGATCTTGTCCTAGTTCCTTCCAGCCGTGTCGATCCACGGGTCCGTCGCGCGTCCACACACGATGCGCGGCGGCCCACCAACGGCCCGCGGCCCGCGTTCCGGTCCGTGCGGCGGGGGTGGTGAAGGAGACGGGCGGCGCCCGCCCGGCCGGCTGCTGTCACGGGGTGATGGCGTTCGCCCGTGGCGCAAGCCGGTACGCACCGCCCCGTACCGGGCAGGGTGGACCGTATGGATCACCTCACCAGGCTCGGCGTTTTCCGGACTGAGGCGGAGGCCTTCGACAAGGCCGTACGGCGGGCGGCCGACGGCGGCCGCGAAGCCCCGCCGGTGCCTTCCTGCCCCGGCTGGTCGGTCGCCGACCTCGTCGGTCACCTCGGCAGCGTCCAGCGCTACCTCACGCACATCCTCCGCGAGCGGCACACGGAGCCACCGGACCCCACGGACCTCGCTCTCTACGCACTGCCCGAGGACCCGGCGGTACGGGCTGCCTGGCCCCGGCACGACCAGACACCGCACCGGGGCCCCGTGCCCGAGGAACTCCTCGACTGGTCGACCGCCGCCGCTCGGCAACTGGCGCAGGTGCTGAGCGAGCTCGGACCGGACGTACCGGTGTGGACTTGGTCGGCGGAGCGGACCAGTGGTTTCTGGCTGCGCATGCAGACCATCGAACAGGCAGTCCACCGCTGGGACGCGGAATCCGCCGCCGGCGACCCGGCCCCCTTCGACCCCGCCTTCGCCACGGACGCGGTCGCCCAGACCTTCGAGGTCATGGTCCCGGCCCGGCGCGGCTGGAAGCCCGCGCCGGCGGGGACGGGGGAGCGCTACCGCTTCCGCCGCACGGACGGCCCCGAATCCTGGACGCTGGAGTTCGACGGCGCCGGGGTACGGCTGGAGCCAGACGGCGCCGGTCCGGTGAGCGTCGAGGCCGCGGGTACCGCTTCAGACCTGACGCTGTTCCTCTGGCAACGGCTCCCCGCCACCGGGTTGGACGTCACCGGTGACAGCGCACTCCTCAAGCACTGGTTCACCCTCGTCCCACCGGCTTGAAGCCGGCCGGGTTGCCAGTCGGGATGGGGGGCACGACAGCCGGACCTGAAGTCGTACGAGGAATTCCTGGCCGTGTTCGGCCGCCCTGACCGAATGCGCGAAAACGAGACGTACGGCGACCTCATGAGCTACGAGACCTACTACTGGGGCGCTCAGAAGCATGTGACGTGGGACGTCTGGGAAGACCGGGTGAGCTTCATCAACCTGGGCGACTTCGAGGGGAACAGCGGTCCCGAAGCGCACGACCGTCGACAGTGATTGCCGAACGCCGCCGGTGCCGCCGCTCGGCGCCGTCCACGAAGCGGCGGCCGTGATGAAGTGGCTCGGTGCGGCGGACGCCCTGAGCCTCGGGTCAGGGGGTGACACCACCCTGCTGATCAAGGGTTCCCTCTACAACCGCCCCATGGACACCTGGCAGAGCCCCACTCCGGTCGAACACGAGGTCGGCAACGCGATCGTGGTCGTCCCGCGATGACGATCGTGCTCCCGACCATCCTGAACAGCGACGGGTTTGCAACTGAATCCGACCCGGCGCGGTCGGGGTTTTGCGATGCTGGCCCCCATGTCGGAATCGGGGCCGGATGTCCGGTCGAACTCGCCCGCACGACGGGCCAAGCGGCTCATAGCCGTCATCATCTCGTTAGCCGCGGTGGCGGCCGCAGTCGTCCATGTCGTCAAGCCGGAGCTGAAGATCGACGGCGTCACGCTGGCACTCGCCGCGATCGCGGTGGTGCCGTGGCTCGGCGATCTCTTCGAGAGCATCGAGCTCCCCGGCGGGACCAAACTCCAGTACCGCCAACTGGAGGAGCGCGTCGAGGCGGCCGAACAACGTACCGACGAGGTCCGCCAGGCGGTGGGGGACGCCGCCCGCCAGGCCAGGGTGGCCCTGGTGACGTCAGGCGGGATACGCGAAGCCGGGAGCTCGGCGGATGCCGAGGTGCGCGAGCTCGTGCACCAGTACACGGAGCTGCGCCGCATTCAGCCCTCCGGCAGTGCACGGACCCTCCTCCAGGAACGGATCTTCGCCGAACTCGTCAGGGTCACTCCGTACGTGGACGACTTCGACGTCAGCGCGGCGCTCTCCTCGGGCGACGGAGGCACACGGCTGACCGCCTACGCGCGCTTGCACGCCCGACCTGAACCCGGCCGCCTTGGGGAGCTGGTGGCGGCGGCCGTCGAGGAGGGGCTTCCCTTCAACCAGTACTGGGCGTTCCGGGCCGTCGGCACCGTCGTCGACGAACTCGGCGCGGACAACGTATCGCTGGGAACGGTCCGTTCGCTGCGCACGGGCCTCGCACGCATTCCGTCGGACACCGACCGGGCCATGGCGCTCCTCGGAGTCCTCGCGAGACTCGAGGACGCGGGACGGCGTCGGTGAGCCGGTGAGCCGGTGAAATGGTCCGGCCTTCCTCGGAAGGAGGGACCCGGCGACTCCGCCGCAGTGGGTGGAGATGGGCGCATGACTGACGAAAGGGAGAACGCCGTGAGGCACGCACTGAACCTATGGCGTCAACAGCTCGGAGAAGTGCCCGACTCCGTCTGGCAGCAGACCGCACTTCGTGTGTTGATCCTCGCGGACAACGGGCTCAAGGTCCTCCCGTCGGACATCGGGCAGCTCCACCGGCTGACCACGCTGGACCTGGGCCACAACGCGCTGACGTCGCTGCCGGACGAACTCGGCAACCTGACGGAGCTCAGGGACTGCCTCTACCTGCACGACAACCAGCTGTCGTCGATTCCCGACTCCCTGGGAAGCCTGACCCTTTTGCGCTACCTCAACATCGGCGAGAACTCACTCACCGTCCTGCCTGAGGCCATCGGCGCCATGACCGGCCTCATCGAGCTCAGGGCACAACACAACCGGCTCACCACCGTGCCCGATGCCATCGGCGGACTCCGCAGCCTGCGTGAGCTGTGGCTCCGAGGGAACGCGATCGAGCGCCTTCCGTCGTCGACGGGCGAGCTGCTGGAACTGCGCCACCTGGACCTACGCGAGAACTCCCTGACCGACGTGCCGGAGCCGCTGGCCGGTCTCCCGCGACTTCGTCAGATCGACCTGCGGAGCAACCGCATCAGCCACCTGCCCGACTGGCTCGGCGAGATGCCATCGCTGGAGAAACTGGACCTCCGATGGAACGAGATCGATCGATCCCTACCGCTCCTCAGCCGGCTGGAGCGGCGAGGGTGCGTCGTATTGACGTGACCGGGACGACTCCCTCGATTCGCAGGCCCGACCGCCCGACCATTTCTCGGCTTCCGGCACACATTCCGATCCGTGTTCCGCCTACTGCGCGTTCGGACGCCCCCGCAGCTGAGCTCGGAGAGACCGGGCTACTTGGTCTGCTCCGTCAGCCGAGACCCGCTCCTGCTCGGGCCGCCGAAGCAGCTCGAAAACTCCCGGCCCACGATGCTCCGGTTGCAGATCTGCCATGCGCGGAACGATGTGGAAGTGCACGTGCGCGAAGCCTTCTGCCTCGGCGAACTGGACGACGTAGGTCTTGGTGCAACCGGTCACGCTTCGGAGAGCCCGGGAGAGCGTGACCTGCCACATCCCGAGGGCGGATGCCTCGGCATCGGTGAGTTCATGCACTGCGGCAACGTGGCGCCGAGGGAGCAGCACCAGCCAGCCGGGCACGGCGGTGTTGAAGGCGTGCGCCACCCGCCAGTGCTCGTCATGTGCCACGCACTCGCGTGGCGGAAGGTCGTCGAACCCGGCTTCCTGGCCGCACGCGTAGCAATCGGGAGTCGTCATGAACCAGATCGTAGGACTGTCCCGCTGCGCGAGAGGTGGAGCCCGGGTCGCGTCAGAGCTCGTCAGTGGCGCTGCCGTCCGGATGGCGACGGCTGAAGTACAAGCGCCGCTCTCCCGGTTCCTCCTGCTTCTCGGCCTCGTACCACGGGACGAGGCGAGCCCACGCCTCGGTCTGCTGGGTGACGTGGGTCTGCAGCCAGTCGGTGAACCGGGCGAAGCTCGGCTTCGGTACGTCGTCGGGACCACCGCCCTCGCAGTACGACCACACCTCGGGATCGGACCCGGCGCCGCGCAGGAAGTCGAACTGGTAGCCCTGGTGCATGAGGATGACCCGGTCCGAATCGGTCAGGACGAAGGGGACGTTGTTCTCCTCCAGCAGTTCTCGTGCCGCCTGCCCCAAGCCGATGACCGCCGGGTAGAAGACATCCGTGCCCTGCATGAAGTGCCCGGCACCTCCGCCCATCAGCGCCAGAAAGCAACGATAGGCATCCGCGAGAGGCGCGGACTGGTCGCACTCAACCCTGCCGATCTCATGCTCGGAAAGCCCCCAGACCTGTTCAGCGGCGGCTGTTGTGCCGTCGACCACCGGCGCGGCCAGCGCGCGAACCAGTTCCTCCGGCGAAGCTCCGCTCGGCGGTGCTCCGTCGAATTCCCGAGCCCCTCTCCGGACTGTCATGCCGCCTCCGAAACCACGCCGGCTGCTCCGGCTCACGCGACGAGAGACTATGCGCTCTCTGCTCGCCTTGTTGGAGCAGGCCCTGGACGTGCCGATGAACGTCTGGCTTCGGAGGCTGGGCCGACGGCGAGTTACTGGACCGCGCGGAGGCGTTCGACCTGCTTGGTGATGAGGTCGGTCGGGAAAGAGGCGGTTCCGCCCACATTGAGCGCCGAGAAGGTGGCGATGGTGTTGCCGGACCGTACGACGACGAACGTCTCGTTTCGGTCTCCGCCGCGCTCGGCACCCATGGCGATGGTCTCCGTGTAGCTGACTGCCTCGTCCCCGAAGGATGGAGGCGGCGCCGGTGCGACCGTGGTGGTGAACTTTCCGACCCAGCCCTCGCCGTCGTAGGTCCGGCAGGAGGCGAGAGACTGCCTGAGGTCCGCGAAGCGCTGCTTGGCCCTGCCGTCCTCATAGGAGGCGAGGGTCGAGCTGCCGGGCCAGATGTCGTCCTTCCAGTCGAAGGTCTGGAAGACGTGAGCGTGTGAACCCTTGCCATCGTGGACGTCACGGAGGGTTTGGCAGGCGGGGACCGAGACCGGGGGGAACGAAGACCCGCTGCCTTCCGGCATGGGTTCGCGCGCTTCGATGGAGCCGTCGCGTACCTGCGGAACTTCGCCGTCCTTGAAGGCGACAGCCTTCAACTGGGCCGGCGTCAGAGGCGCCACCGCGGTCTTGCTCGAAGGGACGGCAGACGGTGTCCCATTCCCATGCGAAGACGCCGAGGAGGGCGCAGTGCTGCAACCCGATGCTGTGAACAGGGCTGTGACGGCAGCTGTCGGCAGCAGCCATCGCGTACGGGCTTGCATGGATCTCCCGGGACTCGTGTGGACAAGAGATCGACGCTAGCGAGTGACGTGCCTGCTCACCAGCACTTTTCGATGAAGAATGCCAGCTGGAGACGTGCCCCGAGCACCATGCGGATTCGAGGGCCGTTCCGGGGGCGTCAGTGGCCAGTGTCAGGATGTCGTCCCATGACCCCATCGGTGAGTGAGTCGTGGACGAGGATCGAGAAGTGGTTGGCCGATCACGCGCCGGCGGCTCATGCCGCGCTGGCGCCGCCGGCGGATTCGGCGGACATCGCCGCGGTGGAACGTGTCATCGGCGGGCCGCTCCCGCGGGCGTTGGTGGCCTCGCTGCGGAGGCACGACGGTCTTCGAGGCCACGGGTTCACCCTGATACCAGGGTTCTACGCGCCGATGGGTGCACGGGGGATCGCAGACGAATGGCGGCGCCTCCAAGGCTTCTACGACGTGAGTACGGAGGAAGAGGACGATGCGGCGGACGACTTCATGAAGACCGGCTTCAGCTCCGCCCTGTACGGACACCCGCGGTTGATCCCCATCGCGCGGGACGGCACGGGAGGTCATCTTGTGCTGGACCACCGGCCCGAGCCCGACCGGGGACGTGTCCACGTCGTTGAACCCGTGGAGGGTCTCCTGCGCGTTCCTCACGAGAAGTGGAGCTCCCTGCCGGCGCTCATGGAGGCGATCGCCGGATCGCTCGAAACAGGTCGTCCCCTCAACGGCCACACGCCCGGGGTGAACGAGGAGCGGATGCTGCACTGGGACTTCGGCCCCGCTGCGCGTTGACCGACCGCCCCTGAGCAGGGCAGCTGCCGTCGGCAAGCGTGCCTCGGCGTCCATGTGCGGAGGGGCGGCCCCCGCCACCCGCTACCTGCCACCGCACTGTCCCTACCCGGGCCCGGCCTTCCGGCACCCCTGCACCCCGATGACCGAAGGAGACCGTCGAGCTGTCAGGAAGCCTCACGCATCGCGAAATGCCCTTGCCTGCAATGGCGCGGTCCTCACATCCTCTGCGGATGGACGACACACCGAGCCGCATCCCGACCGCCCTGCCCACGTTGCGTTCCAAGGCACGCGACGCGGGCTTCGTCATGTCCAGCGAAGACCGCACGGGAAGTCTTCTCGCAGCACTCGCCGCCGCTCGGCCCGGGGGCCGGTTCCTCGAACTCGGCACCGGTGCCGGAGAGGGCACCGCCTGGCTCCTCAGTGGCATGGACTCCGCTTCCCGCCTGACCACGGTCGAGCTCGACCCCGACGTCCAAGCCATCGCCGAGGAGGAGCTGGGTGACGACCCGCGGGTGACCTTCGTGTCCGGGGACGGCGGCGCATGGCTGGAGGAGTTCGACGGCGCTCCCTTCGACCTCGTCTTCGCGGACACCTGGCCGGGCAAGTTCACCCACCTCGAACGTGCCCTGGAACTCGTCGCTCCCGGCGGGACCTACCTGATCGACGACCTCTTCCCCCAGCCCGGCCGGCCGGAGGGCCACGACGCCTCCGTCAGACGCCTCCTGGCCGAGTTGGACGAGCGCGAGGACTTCCGATGCGTCCGCATGGCATGGGCGAGCGGACTGCTGATGGCGGTGCGCGCGGCCTGACCGGGAGTCGACCGAGTCGTACGGCTTCCTCCGCACCGGGGAAATCGGTTCGCGATGCGAGCGGAGCGGGTGGCAGGGTGCGGCGCATGGCTCCCCAGTACGAGATCCGCGCCGACTACGACGCCCACACGGTCGTGCTCTACCAGGCGTACCCACCCGCCATCGCCGACGCCGCCCTGCGCGAGGGTCGCTTCGTCGCGCCGTTCTCGTTCCACAGGATGACGTGGATCAAGCCCTCGTTCCTGTGGCTGATGCACCGCAGCAACTGGGCCCGCAAAGCCGGTCAAGAGCGTGTTCTGGCCGTGCGGATGACCCGTCGGGGTTGGGAGGAAGCCCTGTCGCAGGCGGTGCTCACGACCGGCGACCCCGCTGCCGTGGCGCGAGCCGCCGTGCACGTCCAGTGGGACCCGGAACGCTCGCTGCGCGGAGCGGCACTGAACCACTACAGCATCCAGGTCGGCATCGGCCGCGGCCTGATCCGGACATTCGCCGAGGACTGGACCGTCGGCCTCACCGACCTCACACCCCGGGTCCGCAAGGCGGCGGCGCTGATCAAGGCAGGGCATGCGGCCAAGGCCCAGCGGCTGTTGCCCGCGGAGCGGGTGTACCCGATGCCGGGGCGACTGGAACGGGCCCTTGCCGACGAGGGGCGCGGCGCCGCCGTCCCGGGCCACTGAGCGGTGTGGTGACGGGCTTTCAAAACACCTGGTGAGAAGGGGTTTCCCGGGGGTTTCCCGTTTCCCGTCGGTTTGGGCGACTCGCGCCTCCTCGACGTGGAGGGGTGACGGGGCGCAGTCTCGGAGTGCCCGGCGGTCGGCCGGTGCGAACACGACGAACGCTGCGAACGCGACGACCCGCGGGAGACCGCGACGGAAACGGGGGAACGGACATGGCGATGCGGAGAACGGCGGGGGCGGCAGTGACGGCGGTGGCCCTTCTGGCCGTGGGGGCGGGAACGTGCCTCACCCCGGCCTCCGCGGCACCCGCACCGAAGGCGGCGGGGTCGTGCGACGTGCTCGCCCCCGGCGCTTCCGCGGTGGCGGAGCGGGCGGTACGGGCCGCGTGCGAACAGATCGGCGTCTGGTACACCTGGGGCGGCGGTCACGGGCCGCAGCCGGGGCCGACGTACGGTCAGGTCGACCCGAGCGACCCGGACAGCGCGCACGACCCGGAGAGGCTCGGCTTCGACTGCTCGGGGCTGGTCCGGTACGCCTATGCCCGCGCCGCCGGCGGCGACCCGCTGGCCGGCAACGCGTACCACCAGTTCAACTCGCCGCAGGTGCAGCAGCGGTTCGCGGCCGCCGAGGGAACCGCGCCGCTGCTGCCGGGGGACCTCCTGGCCTGGGGTTCGGGGGGTTCGATCCACCACATCGCGATCTACCTGGGCGCGGGGAAGATGGTCGAGGCCCGGGAATCGGGCACCCGGATCATGGTCAGCGACGTGCGGTTGGGCGGGGACTACGCGGGAGCGGTCCGCATCGCCGCGGCACCGGCCTCCGGTACGTTCAGCACGTGGGGTACCGATGTGTGGACCCACACGGAACCGTCCACCGGGAGCCCGAGGGTGCACAGGTTCCCCGGCCCGACCACGGTGCGCATCGATTGCCAGAAGCACGCCGAGTCCGTGACGGCGGAGGGCTACACGAACGACGCCTGGTCCTACCTGCCCGAGTACGGGGCGTGGATCACCAACATCTACATCAAGGGCCCCGCCTGGCTGGACGGCGTACGCACCTGCCCCTGAACGCCACCGCAGCACGCAACCATCGCACCACCGCACCACCGCACTCCTGATCCCACCGACCGCCCACAGGACACCGGGTACGCGTCGACGCCGCCGCAGGCGGCGGCGGTGGTACCGGGGGCGCGGCTCAGCCGATCGGTCCGAAGACCTCGGTGCGGTCGAAGTCGGCGTTCATGCCGTCCAGCACCGGCCCGAGTTGCTTCTCCTCGTACTTGAAGTGGGTCTCCATGACCGCCTCGATGCCGTCGAGGTGGAGGTGTGCCACCTCCGGGTCGGTGGAGTCGGCCACCGCCTTCCGCAGTGCGCCGATGAGGTGCTCGATCACGTTGTGGTCCTGCGTCAGTTTCGCGACCACCGGCGCGAGTTCGGGTCGTGCCCGCAGCAATTCCGGGAACAGGGAACCGTCCTCGGCCCGGTGGTGGCCGGAGAGGGCCGTGCAGAACCCGTGGCAGAACAACAGCAGGTCCGTGGCGGCGTCGGCCGGGTCGCCGCCGTCCAGTCTTGCCCGCGCCAAAGCCAGCGCGTTGCGCAGTTTGCCGTGGACCTGCCGCAGTTCCCCGCTCCAGGCGGTGGCGCGATCAGGCAGCACGATCGCCCTCCCGCCGCGGTCGGGGGCCGGGGAATCGTTCCCCGGTCGGGTGGAGCCTGATCTTCTGGGAAATGGGGGAGGGAATGGCCGCAGCCACCTTCCGGTACGACGCCTCCATGCCTGACGATCCATTCGCCACCGGCACGCGACGCTGCGCGGAAGTATATGCGCGCCGTGATCACACCACCCACGACCGATCATTTCGGGGCATGCGCGACCGGACGCGCCGCAGCGGGCCGTCCGGGCTCAGAGCACGCCCACCAGCACGATGACCAGGGCGGGCAGTGCGATGAAGACGGTGCCGAGGTAGACCGCGAGGACCCACCGGCGTTCGGAGGCGACGTGGGCGAGGGTCTCGGCGCAGAACAGCGGTACGGGGCGCAGGAACGGGATCACGTAGATCACGACGATCGCGAAGAGGTTGTAGATCAGATGGACGAAGGCCGCCTGAAGAGCCCTTGACGAGGGGTGCACGTGGCCGAATGCCGGGTGGCTCCCGCGTCCCGGAACCCCTCCGTCCCGGAACCCCTCCGTCCCGGAACCCCTCCGTCCCGGAACCCCTCCGCCCCGGAACCCCTCCGCCCCGGAACCCCTCCGCCCCGGAACCCCTCCGCCCCGGAACCCCTCCGTCCTGGCCCGTCTCGTCCCGCCGCGTCCTGTCCCGTTCCGCTCCGCGCCACGGCCTCACTCAGAGCCACCAGGAGGCGGCTTTGCGTTCTTCGAGTGATCACCGGCAGAGCCCGTACGTCATGGTTGGGTGACAGGAGTGCCACAACGCCGCAGCACGGGAACTCGGGCGGGCCTCGGTGCCGTGTCCGCACGTGCCGGTGCGGAGCCGGCGGCGAGACACCGAGGAGCATCCCATGCAGTACCACTCAACAGGCCTCCGCCGCTCGGCGGCCGCGCTCGTCGTGGCGGCGGCCGCCACCGTCCTGATGACGGGCTGCGGCCCGACCGACGACGGGGCCGCGGGCACGTCGCCGTCCACCCCGGCCGGTTCCGTGCCGGCCGCGCCCACGCCCACGGGCGGTTCCTCGACCGGTGGTGGGGGCGCTTCCTCCGCCGGCGGCTCGGGCGGGACCGCGCCCACCCCCTCGGCTGCCACCCCGGGCGGCGGTACGAAGCCCTGCACCGCCGACGAGGTCAAGGTCTCCGATGCCCAGCAGGCCGCCGTGCGACCGCCCGGCACCGGGACCGGCGCGGCGGTCCTCTCGGTCACCAACACCTCGAAGCACGCCTGCACGATCACCGGATACCCGACGGTGGCCGGTGCGGGCAACGGCTCACCCGAGAAGAACCTGCCGCTCGCCACCACCCACAGCGGTACGGCGTCGACGGTGACGCTGGCTCCCGGAGCCCGCGCGTGGACGAAGCTGACCTTCGTCAACGTCCAGGGCGAGGCCGACGGATACTGCGTCTCGGGGGCCACTCCGGCCGTCTTCCCGACGCTCGTCATCGGTGTGCCCGGCGCGGGCTCGCACCAGATCGCCATGACCGACGGCTCCTTCGCCGAGTGCGACAACAAGGCGACGGTCACCGCCTTCGCCACCACCAAGCCGTCCTGACCGGAAGCACGGGGGGGTGTGGGGCCGGCCCGGTGCTCACTGGCGGTAGGCGGTGGTCGCGGTCTCGATGAAGGACCGGATCAACGGGTTGGTGTCGCCCTCGTTCCAAGCCGCCACCACTCGGCTCGGCGGCATGTCGATCAGCGGCACCACGGCCAGCTCCGCCGGGAGGTCGTGCCCGAGCGGGGCCAGGCCCACCGTGCCGTTCCACAGCACCGCCTGGAGACATTCCTGGACGGCACGCACCACCGGGCCCTCGCGCGGCTCGCCACCGTTCCAGTACGCCTGCCAGACGGGGTCGGTGCCCTGCGGGAACTGGAACCAGCGGCGGTCGCTCAGCTCGGCCAGGCGCAGGCCCTCGCGGTGGGCCAGCGGATCGTCGGCGCGCAGGACCACGCCGACCGGGTCCGCCCGCAGGACACGGACCGCCAGGGCGGTTTCGTCGAACGGCGCCCGCGTCAGCGCGACGTCGACCAGTCCGGCCCGCAGCCCGCAGGTGGGGTCGGTCAGGTCGGTGTCGCGGATCCGGATGTCGACGCCCGGGTGGCTACGCCGGTAGGCGGCGGCCAGCCTGGACACTCCCGGGTCGGTGCCGTCGCCCAGGATGCCGATGGTGAGCGTCGCGGTGCCGGCCGCCGCGCTCACGCGTACCCGGACGCGGTCGGCATGGTCGAGCAGGGCCCGCGCCTCGTCGAGCAGCACCGTACCCACCGGAGTGAGCGTGACGCCGGTGGGCGAGCGGGTGAAGAGCAGGGCCCCGACCTCGGCTTCCAACCGCTTGACCGCCCGGCTCAGCGGCGGCTGACTCATGTGCAGTCGGGTGGCGGCCCGGCCGAAGTGGAGTTCCTCGGCGACCGCGACGAAATAGCGCAAGGTACGTAGCTCCACGCTGCAACGATACCCACCGGGTATCGGCACCGTGGAACGGGTCTTGGACACCTGAGCGGCTCGGGCGGTGCACTGGTGCGCATGACCGAAGAAGCACGCAACAGCGAGCACGGAGAGCCGCGGACCGGGCCGGCCCTGTCGGTGGTGGGTCCCGGCGAGGGCGAGACGATCGTCCTGGGCACCACGCGGATGCGCGTCCTGGAGGACGGCAGCCACACCGGGCACCGCCTCGCGATCGCCGAGTCCGTCCTCGCCCCCCACACCCAGGGACCGCCCCAGCACCGCCACGGCCTGCACGACGAGGGCTTCTACGTCCTCTCCGGCACGGTCCGGTTCACCGTGGGGGACCAGGAGCACGACGCGACCACGGGCACGCTCGTGATGGTTCCGCCCGGCACCCCGCACACCTTCGCCAACCCGACCGACCAGCCCGCAGTCATCCTCAGCACCTTCACGCCGGACCTGTACGTGCAGTACTTCCGAGACCTCCAGGAGGTGCTCGCCGGCGGCCGGCCGCTGACACCACAGGCCAACATCGAGGCGATGAGCCGCTACGCGACCGAGCCCGCCACCGACCGATGAACATCGCCTATTGGATCGTCGCGGGAATGCTCGCGCTCTTCTACTTCTACGCGGGAACCCTGAAGGTGATCCGCGGCAGAGACGAACTCCGACCGATGATGGCCTGGGTCGACCGCGTACCCCTGCCCGCGCTCAGGGCGCTGGGAGCGGTCGAAATACTCGGTGCGACCGGCCTGGTACTGCCACCGCTGACCGGCATCGCTCCCTCGCTCGCGCCGGCCGCGGCCATCGGCTTCGTAATCCTGCAAATCGGCGCGATCTCCGTCCACTTGAGCGGCGGAGACCGCCGGATCGCACTCAACGCCGTACTCACCGTGGCCGCGGCCGTCACCATCTGGACGGCAATCCGGCTCTGAACCGCGTGAGCACGATCGCCCCGGATGTCGGGCCGCACCCCGTTTCCGAGCAGATGTCGGGACCGACACGTGGTGTCGGTCATCCATCGGCGGCTGCGATCCGATGTCGGTGGCTTGTCGGAGAGCTCCTGCAATGTTCCAGGAACGGCCGACCTGAACTCCATCAACGGCCCTGATTTTCAGGAGTAAGCATGCACATGCCCGTCACGATCATCGGCGCCGGACTCGGCGGACTCACTCTGGCCCGTGTCCTGCACGTCCACGGAATCCCGGCCACCGTCTACGAGGCGGATTCCTCCCCGACGGTGCGCACGCAGGGCGGATTGCTCGACATCCACGACCACGACGGACAGCTCGCCCTCGAGGCGGCAGGCCTGATGGACGAGTTCCAGGCCATCGTCCTCGAAGGCCGCCAGGCGATGCGGGTCCTCGACCAGGACGGGACCGTCCTGTTCGACCAGCCCGACGACGGTACGGGCGGCCGCCCCGAGGTGCACCGCGGCGAGTTACGGCGGATCCTGCTTGACTCGCTCCCGGCCGGCACCGTCCGATGGGGGCACAAGGTCGCAGGCACCCGCACCGTCGGCCCGGGCCGTCACGAGGTGACGTTCGCCGACGGCGGCGCAATCGTCACCGGCCTGCTGGTCGGCGCGGACGGCGCCTGGTCACGGGTACGGCCGCTGCTCTCCACCGCCACGCCCGAGTACGTCGGCACGTCCTTCGTCGAGACGTACCTGTTCCACGCCGACTCCCGCCACGCGGCGGCCGCGAAAGCGGTCGGTGGCGGGATGCTGATCGCGCCCGCCCCGGGCAGGGAGATCTTCGCGCACCGGGAGAGCGGCGACACCCTGCACGCCTACATCGCGCTGAGCAGGCCGCGGGACTGGTTCGCGGCCATCGACTTCACCGATGCCGCCGCGGCCACCGCACGGATCGCGGCCGAGTTCGACGGCTGGGCGCCGGAACTCACCGCGCTGATCACCGACAGCGACACACCCCCGGTCCTGCGCCCCCACTACGCACTGCCGAGCGGGCACCGGTGGGACCGGGTGCCGGGCGTCACCCTGCTCGGCGACGCCGCCCACCTCCAGCCCCCGAACGGCGAAGGCGCCAACCTGGCCATGTACGACGGCGCCGAACTCGGCAGTGCCCTCGCCGCGCACCCCGACGACGTCGAAGCCGCGCTCACCGAGTACGAGCAGGCCATGTTCCCCCGCAGCGCCGAGCCCGTCACCTTCGAAGGGGGAGAGGTCCCGGGGATCGACTCCGAACACAACACGGCCCAGGGCCTGATCGACATGATGGCGGAGAAGGACCGTCAATGAGCCGAAGCCGTCGGCGGACGCCCCCTGTTCTCCACCCGGGCCGTGTGCCGAAAGCGGATCTCGGACTGTAGATGGTCATGGGTCATGGGTCATGGGTCATGGGTCGGGGCGACCTCTCGTCGCTGCCATCGGCGAGTCGCTGTGCCCCCGGCCGTCATACGACGGGATCCACGTTCCAGGTCTCCGGTAGATCGCTGCCGCAGAAGACGCAGACGAAGTCGTCCTCGCGCACGATGTTGTGCTCCTGGCAGTCGGGGCACCGCCGGAACACCACCTCGTGGGTGAAGCCGGAGGGCCGCCCGAGTTCTACGTCGTCCAGAGCGCGAGCGACTGCCGACCAAGAGGTGACGTCCGGGCAGTATCCGGTGGACTGGTTGCTGACCTCGCCCACGGTCCACCGGTCTGTCTCCCGCGTGAAGCTGATCTCGCCGGCACTCAGAACCGTGTCCCCGCCGGCGCAGGCCACGTGCTCGCTTCGCCGCGGCGCCAGCCGAAGCACACCATCCGTGCCGACCACGAAGGTGAACGGTTCGGTCAGCTCTGTTGCCGATCGCTCAGCGATCCAGCCGTCGAAGTCGGCCGCCGAGCCGATCGCGCACCCGCTGCTTCCAGGCCGGACCGCAGCCTTCAGTTCAACCGGTCCGACATATCTGTAACTCTGCCCCCGCGCAGTCACGCCAGCCAACCCGAAGCACCTGCGACACACACCCTGGGGCCGTCAGCGCGGCTCGTTTCGGTCATCACTTGATCATTCCACAGGGGACTGTCGCTGCCGGCCGGGACGGTCAGTCCCGGTGTGCTCGCAGAGTGTCCTTGGTCAGGAGAGTGCGGTCGGACCAGCAGAGCCGGTAGAGGTCGACCCGGTCCAGCAGGTCCCTGCCGGATCGGTAGAACTCGCAGGTCGCACCCCGTGGCTGGGGTGCGGAGTGGGCGTGGTCGGGCGGGTACGGGTAGGCGTGGGGCGCGTCGCCGCCGAGCCCCAGGAGAACGCTCGGCAGCGCCCACAGCAGTGAGACGAGCACCGACAGCGTGCCGGCCGGGTGCCGCGCGGCGAACGCCACATCGACGGTGAGCACGGCCACGAGGGCTTGGTAGACCCCGATCGCGACGATCTGACCGGCCGTCGTCCCGACGCCGGAACTCCTCAACGGTGTACGGGCGGTCGGCGCCGGCGGCGCCTATCTCTCCCCCCGGGTGGCCGGCCGGGTCATCGCCGGAATGCGTGCCCACCGCACCGCACACCCCCACCGCTCCCTGGACCGCCTCACGCCACGGGAGCGCGACGTCCTGGCAGCGCTCGCCACAGGACTGTCCAACGCGGAGATGGCGGACCGACCGCACCTCGTCGAGGGCACCGTCAAAGCCCACGTCAGCGCCGTCCTGACCGAACTGGGCGTCCGCAATCGAGTGGAGGCGGCCGTCGCCGCCCACGAGGCGGGCCTGACGCCGCCGCGCCGCGCTTGACCGAGTGTCCGATCGCGGTGGCCCGGGCACGGTCGCGGCTCCTAGGATCTGCGGCATGGCAACGCGACTCGTGCAGATCAACATGAAGGCCCAGGACGACTCCGCGCTCGGTCGGTTCTGGGCGGAGGCACTCGGTTGGGGTGTCGACAGTGAGGGACCCGGAGTGACCAACCTCGAACCCGTCGGCTTCACCTACCCCGACCCCGTGGCCGTCTGCATCGACATCGTCGCCGACCCGGAACCCAAAAAGGTGAAGAACCGGGTGCACCTCGATCTGGCCACCAGTTCGACGGCCCATCAGGAGGAGTTGGTCGCACGCCTGAAGGGTCTGGGCGCCACCCTCGCCGACGTGGGTCAGGGCGACGTCCCCTGGACGGTCATGGCCGACCCGGAGGGCAACGAGTTCTGTGTCCTGGAGCCCCGCCCGATCTACCGGGACACCGGACCGATCGCCGCGGTGGTGGTCGACTGCGCCGACCCGCGAGGGATGGCCCGGTTCTGGGGCCAGGCGATGGACTGGACGCTTCACGAGGTCACCGACGACCAGGCCACCATGCGCTCCGCCCAAGGCGTCGGCCCCTACCTGGAGTTCGTGCGCGCCCCCGACACCAAGAGCGGGTGGAACCGCGTCCATCTCGACGTCCGCCCCTACTCCGGTGACGACATGGAAGCAGAGGAAGCCCGACTGCGCGCCCTGGGCGCCACCGACCCCGGCATCGACCAGTCCGCGATCTCCTGGACGATTCTGGTCGACCCCGAAGGCAACGAGTTCTGCCTCCTCACCCCCCGCTGACCCCGGCACCTCGTGACCGTCGGAAAGGGCCGTCGAGATACGCCCCGACAGCGTCGACAGCTCCGACAGCCCCGATCGGCCCGTGAAGGTGTGGCGCGGAGCCTAGGGTGTGGGTGGGCGGTCGAGGGTGGTGTCCAGGCCGTGGAAGAGCCGGTCGATGTCGTGGGCGGTGGTGTGGAGGTGGGGGCTGATCCGTAGTGCGTTGCCGCGGGCTCCGACGAACACGCCGGCTTCTTCCAGTGCGCGGGCGGTGGCCTGCTGGAGGTCGGCGGGGACGGTGATGCCGAGCATGTGCGGTCCGTGAGGGGCGGGGACGGTCAGCCCGCGTTGGTGGGCGTGCCGTGCGATGAGGGTCGTGGTGTCCTTCAGCGTCGCGGAGATGCGGGGGACGGTCCAGGTGGTGAGTTGACGCAGGGCGGCCAGGGCCATGGGGGTCAGCTCGAAAGCGGTGCGCGCCCCGGCGTCGAAACGCCGCGCCCCGCCCTGGTAGGCGGTGCGGTAGTCGACGAGGCGGGCGAAGTCCTGCGCGTCCTGACGCAGGATCCAGTTCTCCTCCAGCGGCCGCCCGTCCTGGCGGGCGGGAGCGACGTAGAGGTAGCCCAGACCGAAGGGTCCCAGCAGCCACTTGTAGCCGACGGTGACCAGGAAGTCCGGACGCAGCACCGCCACGTCCAGCGGGACCGCGCCGGCGGACTGGCTCGCGTCGACGACCAGCGCCGCACCCGCGGCACGCGCGGCCGGGGCGATGCGGTCCAGCTCCAGCCATGTCCCGTCGGTCCAGTGCACCTGCGGCACCGACACCACGGCCACCGTCTCGTCGAGGACGTCCAGCACCGCCTCGGTCCAGCTCTGGCCGGCCTCGCGCCGCACGGTCAGCATGCTCGCGCCGGTGCGTTCGGTGAAGCGCCACCAGGTGTAGATCCCCGACGGGTACTCGTCCGCGAGGACCAGCACCCGGCTGCCGGGCGCCGCGTCCAGGTTGGCGGCGGCCACCGCCATCCCGTAACTGGTGGCCGGTACCAGCGCGATGTCGTCCGCGCCCGCCCCGATCAGCCCGGCGAACAGCACCCGCCGCTCCTCGGCCGCATCGAACCAGTCGCCGGCCCGGATCCGCCAGGGCTGCGCCCGCCATTGCAGTGCCGCACCGCCCGCGCTCAGGCCGGCACGGAGGGTGGGAGCCAGGCCGGCGGTGTTGAAGTAGGCGATGTCGTCGGGAACGTCGAACAGCGCACGGGCCGGCGCGAGGGGGCCCGCGGGATGGGGTGCCGACATGAGGAAGCCTTCCGGTGAGGGGCGCCGCAGAGCTCCGGCCGACGGGGACCGCGGGCAGATGGCCGTTGCCGTCAGCATGTCCCGATACGGGGCGGCCGCGGGGGAGTGACGCGCTCGGGGATGGCGGGCCCTGCTGCCCCGCGGTCTTCGCGCACCGGACGGTTCACCGCCTCGTCGGCCGCCGTGGCCTTCTGCGTCGCTTCTCGTACGCCTCTCGGATCCCGCCCGCCAGCCCCAGGAGCGTCGCCGTTCCGACCGCGACCTCGGCCGCGGTGCGCAGGCCCCAGCCGTGGACGTCCCCGGCGGCCCGCGGGGACACCTTGCCCTGCGGGTCGTGCACCACCGCCAGGGACTCGCCCTCCTCGGCGAGCCGCGAGGGGGTGTCCAGGTGCTCCGGGCCGCCTGCGGGGCAGTCAAGGCGGTGGTCGTACGAGGTCCGGGTCGTCGAGGTCCAGTGACCCTCGGCGTCCATGGAGGAATCCGTCTCGGTGTGCTGGGTGACCTTCAGTACGACGCAGCTGATCTCGACGCCCCGGTCCTCAAGCACGCTGTGCCCCACGGACGCGAGCGCGAGGATGGCGCCGAGGCCGGCGGGGAGGGCGGACAGCGCGATGACCGAGGCCCCGCGCCGCGAGGCGAGGGCCGCGTGCCAGCCGAGCAGGACCAGGGGGAGCAACAGCCCGCCGAGGATCAACTCCCAGGTGGCCAGTGACCCGTACGCCGACTCCCAGGCCACCGCGAACGCCAGGGCCGCCGCCAGCGGCGGCGCGGCCAGTGCCGTCGCGGTGCGTGCCAGTCCGCGTATCCAACCTCCGTGCCGGCGCGCCATGCCCGCCCCCCCGTGCCTCGTACCGTGTCCTTCCAGGTAACCGCGACGGCGCGGGGCGCGTAAAGGGCGCGGGCGTGGAGTCAGGGCTTCATGTGGCTTTCCGGGTCCGGACGGTGGCCTCCGTACGAGGCAATCAGCTTGTCGGCAACGGTGGTTGCGTCCGCGTCGGCCGCGTCGGCCGGGTATTCGGGCAGGAGGTCGTCCCAGACGGGCAGCCACGACCCGTACAACTGGGCCTGTCCCTCGGGCCGGGCGAAGAACCACACGTGCAGGTGCGCCGCCCCGTCCCCGATGCGGTAGACGTGGGCTCGGCTGATGTGGGGCAGCGCCTGCACGTGGCGGACGATGTGAGTGGTGAGCACGCCCAGCTCGGCGGCCAGATCGTCGGGCAGGTCGGCCATGTCGTAGTGGTCGCGGGGGTAGAGCATCAGAACCAGCGGCACGCCGACGCCCGGTATGCGGGCCAGTCGCCAGCGTTCGTCGAGCCAGATGCCTTCGTCGCGGGAGCGGCACTCGTCGCAGTCCGCCGGGTCTTCCCCGTGCCGCGGCGCCTCCGGGAGAACGGGCGGGCGGAGCGCGGAGACGCGTAGGCCTTCGGCCTCGAAGGGGCTGACGTCCCATCCGGTCATCCGTGCCAACGGAAGCCGAAGCTCCTCATCCGCAGCCGCACGTGCGTGGTCGTAGAACTCATCGGGTCGCAAGGCCATGATCGCAAGATTAACCGCGCCGAGGGGAGGTGGCGGGCCGATTTACGGCTGCCGTCCCGGTCGGCGGCGTGTCGCCCCTTAAGTTCACGAATTGAAGTGAACCTCGCCGAGCTGTCATCAGGAAATGCCCGCATAGATGAAGTTTGTGGGCAAAAAGGGCCTGGCGGAACGTTGTGATCTCGTTAAGAATTCACTCCTTGACGGTGGTGTCAGCGCCGAGTTGACTTCGCCTACCTCGGCCGGACGGACACGGCCTCGTCAGGGAGGTTTACGAAGTGAACACACATCTGGGGCGGGCCGCCGCTGCCGTCGCCGCCTGCGCGGCCACCGTCTCGCTCGCCGCGTGCGGCGGCGCGGACGAAAGCGACGGGACACCCGGAAGATCGGCCAAGGGCGACACGATCAAAGTCGGTCTCCTGCTTCCCGAGGACGAGACCGCGCGCTACGAGAAGTTCGACAAGCCGCTCATCGAAAAGGAGGTCCGCAAATTCAGCCGGGGCAAGGGCGAAGTGCTCTACGCCAATGCCAAGCAGGATCCGGCCGTTCAGAGCGCGCAGGTCGAGGCGATGATCGTCAAGAAGGTCAACGTCCTGATCATCGACCCGGTGGACTCCAAGGCCATCGCCGGTTCGGTCAAGAAGGCCAAGGACGCCGGCATCCCGGTCGTCGCCTACGACCGCCTGGCCGAGGGCCCGATCGACGCCTACACCTCCTTCGACAACCGCGACATCGGCACGATTCAGGGCAAGGCGCTGCTGGAGGCGCTGGGCGACAAGGCCAAGTCCGGCCAGATCGTGATGATGAACGGCTCGGTCACCGACCCGAACGCGCGGCAGTTCAAGCAGAGCGCGCACTCCGCCCTCGATGGCGAGGTGAACATCGGCAAGGAGTACGACACGGCCGACTGGAAGCCGGAGAACGCCACCGCCAACATGACGGCCGCGATCTCGGCGCTGGGCAAGGGCAGGATCGCGGGCGTGTACTCGGCCAACGACGGCCTGGCGGGCGGCATCATCGCCGCCCTGAAGGCCGCCGGCGTGTCCCCGCTGCCGCCGGTGACCGGTCAGGACGCCGAACTCGCCGCCGTGCAGCGGATCGTCACGGGCGAACAACTCATGACCGTGTACAAGCCGTACGCCCCCGAAGCCGCGGCCGCGGCGGAGTTGGCCGTCGCCCTCGCCGAGGGCGAGAAGATCGACGGCATCATCAACCAGGTCGTCGACAGTCCGACCACCAAGCGGGTGCCGTCGGTCCTCGTCCCCGGCATCGAGCTGAACCGAAGGAACATCAAGACCACCGTGATCCAGGACGAGATCTACACGGTCGCCGAGATCTGCACCGACAGGCTGAAGGCCGCGTGCGAGGAGGCCGACCTGAAGTAGCGGCGCGCCCCTGGGCGCGGCCGTTACGCGTGGTCCTCGGCCCGTACGACGTCGTGGTCGCCGGCGGGCTGGGCCGGGACCGTGACATCGAAGGCCGCGGCTTGGAGCACGTAGGCGTCGCGGAAGTCCCCGGTGCCCGTCGCGTCGTCCATCAGCTCCTCGAAGGTGCCCGACTCCGCGACCCGGCCGTCCTTGAGGACGTGGATCAGGTCGGCGTGGCGCACGGAATGCAGGCGGTGCGTGATGAGCACGATCGTCTGGCCCGTGGTCGCGGCCAAGGCCCTGATCTGGTCGAAGACCCGTTGTTCGGCGACCGCGTCCAAGGCGCTGGTGGGCTCGTCCACGATCAGGATCTCCGCCTGGCGGTACTTGGCCCGCGCGATGCCGATGCGCTGCCACTGGCCACCCGAGATCTGGTGCCCACCGCGGTAGCCGCGCGCCAGCAGCGTGCCGAGCCCGCGCGGCAGATCCGCGAGGACCCGGTCGGCTCCTGAGAACGCGGAAGCGGCCTCGACGGCGCCGTCGTCGATGGCCTGACCGGGCTGGCCGATGCCGACGTTCACCCGGTACGTGAACGGCCACTGGTAGAAGTCCTGCGACATCAGCGCGACCCGGGCGAAGACCTGGTCGCGGTCGGCGGCACGGGCGTCGACGTCGTCCCACCAGATCGTCCCGCCGGCCTCGTCGGGCAGGTACAGCCCTGACAGCAGCTTGACCAGCGTGGACTTGCCCGAGCCGTTCTCGCCCACCAGCGCCACGATCTTCCCGGTCGGGAAGGTCAGACTGACCTCGCGCAGGGTCGGCTCCGGCATCGTGCCGTCGCTGCCGGGGTAGGTGAAGGTGACCTTGTCGAACCGGACCTCCCGCAGCCGCTCGGGCAGCGGCTGCCCACCCGTGGGGATCGCCCGCCGCTCCGCTTCCCGGCACAGCCGCTCGAAGTCGGCGACGAACAGGCTCTCCTGGTGGAGCTCGGTGATCTGCAGCACGAGCGTGTCCAGGCTGGAGGCGCCGCTGCGGATGGCGAGGACGGCCGTGCCCGCGACGGCGAGATCCATGGCCCCGCCCCACAGCAGCAGCCCGAGCGCCCCGTAGGTGAGCAGGGTGGCCATGCCGCCCGCGCCGTCGGCCACGAGGCCGACCCGCGCGGCCCGGCGGGCCAGCCGGGTCTGCTCGCGTTCGCTGGTCTCGGCCATGGTCCGGAAGTGGCCCAGCAGGAACGGGCCGACGCCGTGCACGCGGACTTCCGCGGCCGCCTCCTTCTGGGTCAGCAACTGGCCGAGCAGGTGTCCGGCCCGGGCGTGCTGCACGAACGCGTGAAAGGAGATGTACCTCTGGCGGGAGATCGTGAGCGAACTCCACGCGCTCGGCAGCGTCATCAGCGCGAGCAGCGGCAGCAGCACCGGGTGCAGGACGGTCAGCACCCCGGCCGCGGCGATCAACGACACGGCCGCGTTGAGGGTGTTGGTGCAGTAGCGGATCATCCGCCGGGCGGAGTCCGCCCCGTACCGGGCAGCGTCCAGGAGCCGGTGGAACTCGTCGTCCTCGATCGCCGAGAGCTCCGTACGGTGCACCAGCCCCAGGTACTGCTCCGTGGCCACCCGCTGCACCTTCGGCTCCAACGCGCCCGTGGCGGCCGTCGACGCGGAACGCAGCAGGGACCCGACGAACGCGGTGACCGCCACGAGCACGAGGGCGGGCACCGCCCGGGTGAGGCGGTCGTTGGTGCTGCCGCCGGCGAGGACGTGACCGAGCACGCCGTTGACGGCGACCAGGCCGACCGCCTGGACGATGCCGCGACCGACCTCGGAGGCCAGGACCACACGCAGCGCGCGGGCATCGGCCAGGTGCGCGAGCCGCACGCCCATCCTCACCAGGTGGGGTAACTCCTTGGCCATCTTCCAGAGCCCGAGCTTCAGCCACGCGCCTTCGTGCTGTTCCCAGCCGATGTCGTAGGCGAGTTCGCCGCCGAAGAGGAGCCGCTCGGACTCCGACACACCGGCGGTGCCGGACCCGGCCGTGGTGGACTCGGGGTGTTCGGTCGTAGTGGGGGCAGCAGGGGCTTCGGGGTGGTTCGGCAGCGGATCCAAGAGGTCCTCCGGATGGGTACACGGCTGGTACTGGTGCTCCAGGAACGGCTCCCGATCGGGCGAGTCACGGCCGGATCGGGGGCGGATCGAGGGCGGATCGGGGGCGGGGCGAGATCACCATCGCCGGAGTCCCGGCCGTCGTCGGCAACGCGACCGTGATGTCGGTCGCCCGGTGGCGAAGTCCGGCCATGCAGTGTGGCGTTCAAGTCGTGTCCGGCTCAAGCAATTTCAGTGCCTTCCCTCCACCCCCACCCCACATGTCAGACTCGCTGATGCTCCGCCACACGTGATCGGCAACAGCGCCGCTCTGGGCCGACGGAGCCCGGGCGGGCGTTGACGGCTCGTGGGAGGGGAACGGTGGCGGTTCAGGGATCCCTGCTCAAGACGTACGGGGACCGGTCGTACCGGCACGTGACGATGGCCCGGCACCAAGGGACGACGATCGCCTTCGCGATGGACGCGTCCCGTCGGATCGTCTACTCGGTGCTGGAGGCCTGGCGACCGGGGGCTGGTGGATCACGGGCCAGACCCTCTTCGCCGACGGCGGCTACACCACCCGCCGAGTCTCCGGGCGGCGCCGCTGTGGCGTGGTCCGCAGGCCTTCGAGGAGTGCGGCCAGGTAGCGGTGGGCGGTGGCGATCCGGTCTTCGGAGGTGCCGCTGTGGACGTCCACGGCGTGGGCGATCCCGCACATGAGCGGGACCAGATCACCGGAGGTCAGGTCGGCGCGGACGACGCCGCCCTCCTTGGCCCGGTCGAGGAGGGCGGCGCCGACCGACCACAGGGACTGCTTGAGTTCCGTGGTGCGGGGCAAGGCGTCCACTGCCGCGGCGGTGACCGGGGCCAGCGAGGCGTCCGTCACCTGCGCCTCGACGGTGCGGGTGAGGAGTCCCTCCAGCGCCGGCCAGGGGTCGCTGCCGGCCAGCGCCTGCTCGCCGTGGGCGACCAAGGCCTCCAGGGAGGGCGTCGCGACGGTCTCCAGCAGTGCCTCGGGCGTGGCGAAGTGCCGGTAGACGGTGCCCACACCGAGTCCGGTACGCCGGGCCACGTCGTTGAGCTGCACCGGCGTGCCCTCGTCGACCAGTGTGCGGGCGACGGCGACGATCCGGTCCCAGTTGCGGGCCGCGTCCTTGCGCAGGGGGGTCGTCGTCATGGGCACATCCTAATCGGATAGCCCATCCGGGGGCCCCGGTCGAGGCCCCTGTCGTACGCGCGGGCAGGTCAGGCGGCCGTAAGGGGCGCGTGCCGTTCGCTGAGTCGGCGCACGCCCGCGGTCACCCGGGGATCGGTCGCGGCGCGGTGCGGGGTCGCCGGGCGTGCCCGGGCATCGATGAGGAGGCCGGTGCGGCCGGTCAGGGCGTCGTCGGTGGCCGCCGTGATCGAGGGTCTGGCCGCCAGGGACGCCGGGCCGGAGGTCGAGCGTCGGAACGTACGGCGCACCAGTGGCCACAGCAGCCGCAGCGCGGGGGAGACGATCCTCGGGTCGGACATGGTGCCGTTGGTCATGTCGGTCGCGGCGCCTCCGGGGTCGGCGGCGAAGACCGACACGCCCGTACCGTCCAGCCGCTTCGCCAGGTCGAGCGTGTAGGCGAGGTTGGCGAGCTTGGCGCGGCCGTACCAGTGGAAGCCGTAGTAGCCGCCGGGCGGCTCGACGGCGTCGAACGCCCTCTTCGCGACTCCGACAGCGCCCGAGGTGACGTTCACGACCCGGCTCGGAGCGCCGGCCGTCAGCGTGGGAAGGAGCAGTTCGGTCAACAGGTAGGGCGAGAGGTGGTTGACGACGAAGGACGCCTCGACGCCGTCCAGGTCCTGCCGGTCGGAGAACATCGCCCCGACGTTGTTGACCAGTACGGTCAGTGGCGTTCCCGCGGCGGCGTGGTCGGCGGACAGCCGGCCGGCCAGCGCGCGCACCTCCTGGAGGGATGCGAGGTCGGCGGCCAGGAACCGGGCGGCGCGCGCGGGGTTCGCCGCGTTGATCCGTTCGACCGCCCGCGCGCCGCGGTCGGGGTCGCGTCCGATCACGGTGACCGCGTACCCGGCCGCAGCCAGGCCCAGCGCCGTCTCCAAGCCGATGCCGGCCGTGCCGGCCGTGACGACGGCTGTCTTCCTCATGGGCTCGTCCACTCTCGGTAGGCATACGGATAGGTCATCCGTTTGAGTGATCGTAACGCATGAGCGGATGATCTATCCGTTTCGAGCCGGGCAGGGCTGGGCTTGGCCGGGAGCTGCCCGGAGCGCCGGAGTCGTACGGGGTGAGCCGACTTCAGGTCGAGGTCAGAGCGGCCGCGCCGAAGGACACGTCGAAGCGGTCGCACCAGATGGTGACGCTGCTGTACTCGGAGAGCTTCACGTCCGCAGGGATCGGGTAGTTCTGGTCACCCTTGTTGCCCTTGAGCTTGCCGAGGCTGACGTGCTTGCCGTCGTCGAAGACCCGCCAGCCCGCCGTACCCTCCTTCACCGGGGCGTCGGCCAGCCACACCCGCAGGTCCGGCCCGTTGCTCGTGTCCAGCCCCTCCAGACGCAGGGTGTGCGAGCCGTCCGGGAGCCGGACGATCTTCACCGTGCCGGTGGTGGTGTGCTCGTGGCTGATCAGGCTTCCCTGGGCGACGGTGCGGGGCGCGGGCGGAGCCGGTGCGGGGGAGGCGGAACCCGCGCCGCCAGGCCTGCTCGGGGCCGAAGCGGGCAGCGCTTCGCTGACCGTCTCGTCCTGCCACAGTTTCCACGGTTCGAACCAGTAGAGCCCCACGGCCACCAGCACGGTTGCCACCGCGACCGCCACCAACGTCAGCGGCCTGCGCCGCCCGCCCTCACGTCCCACTTCGCGCTCCTTCGTCGTCGTTCACGACGCATTCAACGTCACGGTGACCATGGAGCCCAGAGCGGCACTGATGACGAAGTTCTTACGGCGGGACCGGACGGCCGGCACGGGAAGGCCGGACGCCGGCGCGGTCCCGGTGTCCGCATGTCGGTCCCGGCGGACGTGGTCACGGGGACATCGTCATGATGTGCACATGATGCGCAGCGACGACAAGAACAGCGACGACAAGACCACCGACTCTCCGGCGATTGCCCTGCTCAAGGAGTTGGGAGCCGAGACCACCAAGCACTCCGGCGGTACGCTGCTCGCCCATCTGCTGCGCGTCGAGGCGCTGCTCGCCGAGTGGGGCGGACGGCCCGCCCTGCAGACCGCGGCCCTGTGCCACGCCTTCTACGGTACGGACGGGCTGCCCTTGAGCCTCCTGGAACTCTCCGAGCGCGCCCGTCTCGCCGAGGCGATCGGTACGGAGGCGGAAGAGCTCGTGTACTTCTATGCCAGCTGCGACCGCAAGGCCTCCTACCCCAGCCTCGCCTCCCCGGACGAGGCGTCGGTGACCTTCCGGGACCGCTTCACCGGTGAGGAGTTCACCCCGACCCTGCAGCAGCGCCGCGACTTCGCCGAGCTGACGGTGGCCAACGAACTGGACCTGGCCAAGGTGAACGAGTCCTTCCGCGAACGCAACGGGGCGCACCTGCTCGAACTCTTCACGCGCTGGAGTCCGCTCCTGTCGGAGGGGACCCGCCGAGACGTGACCGCGGTACTCGGCTGAACCGTACCGAGGGCGAACTCGGACGACGGCAACGCCCGTTCGCCCTTCCTCGCCCTCGGCTTCGTCCTCCCCCGGCGCCGTGCCGCCGACCGAACGGGGAACCGTCTGAAATGAAGATGATCAGTCGTCGATCAGACCTCTAGCCTGACGGTCATGACCTCGCCCGCATATCCCCCGAAGCCCGCGCCCGGTGACCGCGTAGCGATCATCTCCCCTTCCTCCGGATTGCCCGAGCTGTTCCCCCTTCCGTACGAGCTGGGACTGAAGCGGCTGCGTGAGGACTTCGGCCTCGAACCGGTCGAGTACCCCTCCACCCGCACCATGGGATCCACCCCCAAGGAACGCGCCGACGACATCCACGCCGCGTTCGCCGATCCCTCGGTACGGGCGGTGATCGCCAGCATCGGCGGCGACGACCAGATCACCGTGCTCCCCTTGCTGGACCGTGAGCTGATCCGCGCCAATCCCAAGCCCTTCTTCGGAACGAGCGACAACACCAACCTGCTGGCCTTCCTGTACAACCTGGGCATCGTCTCCTACCACGGCGGCTGCCTGATGACCGAGCTCGGCCGCCCCCACGCACTCCACCCCATGACCGCCGACTCGGTACGCGCGGCGCTCTTCACTTCGGGCCCGTACGAACTCCGCCCCGCCACGCGCTACCGCGACACCGACCGGGACTGGGCCGACCCGGCCACCTTCGACAGGGAACCGGACTCGCAGCCGGCCCACGGCTGGATCTGGCACCAGCCCGACCGGATCGTCGAAGGCCGGGCGTGGGGCGGCAATCTGGAGATCCTGTCGTGGCTGCTGATGGCGGACCGCGAGATCGCACGCGACCCGGCCGTCTACGAGGGCGGCGTGCTGTTCCTGGAGACGTCGGAGGAACTGCCGAGCGGGGAGGAGGTCTTCCGGATCTTGCGCAACATGGGAGAGCGGGGACTGTTGGCCCGCTTCCCTGCCCTGTTGACGGGCCGCGCCAAAGCGTGGTCGTTCCAGCAGCCGAACACAGCGGCGGACAAACTGCGCTACGCCACCGAGCAGCGCGAAGCGGTACTGCGCGCACTGGCCGCGTACGCCCCGCACACCATGGCCGTGTTCGACGTCGACTTGGGCCACACCGATCCCCAACTGGTGATTCCCTACGGCGGAACGGTCACGGTGGACGGCCCCGCGCAGCGGATCACGGTGACGTACTGACGGCGATGCGCGTGCGGGGCAGCCGGCGTCGAGGCATCCGCCCTGGTGCGCGCGGTCAGCGTATGCGGACGGTGACCGCGGGGAGCGGTATGTCGGACAGGTTGAGCTGGAGCCCGGTCATGGTCAGGTACGTTTGCGAGTCGCTCAGGGTGTTGGACGGTGCCTGGCTCTGCCCGCGTGTGCTCACCAGTAGGTACCAGCCCCCGCGCTTGTAGCTGCGGGAGAGGTCGGCGGTGTCGCCGTTCGGGTTCGGGTTCAGGACCCAGCCCTGGCGCTCCAGGTCCGCGCAGATCGCCTTCATCTCGGACTGTGCGGCGGCCTTCTCCCGGATGGCCGTCCAGCCTGTCCTGTTCAGGTTGGACCCGGCCGGGACCGTCGACTTGCCCTGCTCCGCGTCGAGACCCGCCGCGCGCACCGCCGTCGCGATCGCTTCGTCCACCTCTTCCCGCGTGAGGGGCGGTGACGTGGGTTCGGGGTGCGGCGCCGGCGCGGATACGGACGGCGTGGACGCGGGCGCGCCCAGGTGCACGCGCCCGTCGTCTCCGATCTGAACCTGGTCCGGCATCACCACGGCGGCCAGACTCACGATCAAGGTCGCGGCCAGCCCGATCCACACCCTCTTCAGAAACGCGTTCAACGTTGAAACTCCCCCCGAATGATCATCAGAGGGGAGTCTCACACATCCCGTTCGACGCCCGGCAGCCATATTCCCTGGTGATCGCCCCCGGACCGCCCCGTCAGAGGGGCATGTGAGACTCCGGGCACCGAGGTACCGCGGCAGAGACGCAGCGATCACGCCGGGAACGAGTCGGTGTCTCCGCTGAACAGCGGCGTCGACCCCGGTCTGCCGGTGATGACCTGGGAGCGGTTCCGGCAACTCGTCGAGGTGCTCGGGGGTGAGGCCGGCATCGAGACCTGCCAAGGCTTCGAGGATGCCTGTCGCCGTCTGGCCGGGATCCTCTCGCGCGAGCCGGTGGGTCAGATCATCGGCTTCGGTGAGCGGCTCGCCGAAGCTCTCTACCGTCTGGACCAGGCGGCTTTCGGCACGCTCCCCGTCCTGGGGACGGAGGCTGCCGATGGTGCGCCATTTCCGCAGTCGGACGACGGTTTCCTGTACTCGCGTGCTGCCGTCGTGGCCGCCGGCCGCCAGGCGTACGAGAGCGTCTTCGACCGTCCCGAGCGGTTCGCTCCGTACACCGCACTGCGATGCGAGGAACTCCTCTACGTGCACGAGGAGGTGTTCGAGCAGGTGACCGGAACGGAGTGGGACCGTCTCACTCGCTACGACTACGAGACCTGCTCGAACGCCGACGGCTGGCCCGATCTCCGCAAGTGACCGCTGCCCAAGGGTGGTCTGGGCGCCCACTGGGTACTGTGCCCGCTCCACGTCCGACACAGGCGACGGAGAGGCTTCAGGACGAGACCCGCGATTCCCGCGATTCCGTCAGGTCGAGGGCAAGCACCTCCGGCGAGACCAGGGCGCAGGACGTCGGCTCGTCGGCAGTGACGTGGGGGAGTGCCGGGGCCCGCAGCGGCCTCACGCGCCGCCGGCGAACTGGAGCACCGCGATCCCCGCCAGGACGGTGACACTGGCGGTGATGCGCCGGTGGCCGAGGCGTTCGCGGAACACGACCGCGCCGATCAGGGCGCCGAAGACGATGCTGGTCTCCCGCAGGGCGGCGATGGTGGAGAGGTCGCCGCGGGACTGCGCCCATACGACGAGCCCGTACGCCAGGAGCGAGAGCAGTCCGCCGATCAGGCCACGGCCCCACAGCGGGCGCAGCGTGGTGAGCAGGGAGGGCCCCCGGCGGGCCCAGGCGAGGAGGGGGAGGACGAGCCCCTGGCAGAGGTAGAGCCAGGCGATGTAGCCGAAGACGGTTCCGGAGGCGCGGACGCCGTTGCCGTCGACGAGGGTGTACGAGGCGATCATCACGCCGGTGCCGAGCGCGGCGGCCAGCGCGGGCAGTTGGGCCCGGCCCGGGATTCCGTCGGCGAGGGCGAGACCGGCCAGGCCGCAGGAGATCACCGCGATGCCGAGGGCCTGCCCGGCGGGCAGGGAGTGGCCGAGGAGGGTGGTGGAGACCAGGGCCACCACGAGCGGAGAGGTGCCCCGGGCGGTGGGGTACATCTGGCCGAAGTCGCCGAGCTGGTAGGCGCGCAGGAGCAGGAGTTGGTACGCGACCTGAAGCGCGGCGGAGGCGGCTATGTACGGCCAGGCCGCCGGGTCGGGCAGCGGGGCCAGGCAGACGAGGACGGCCCCGCAGCCGGCGGAGGCGAGGCTGATGAGCGTGAAGCCGGCCAGTTTGTCGCGCAGCCCATGGGTGAGTCCGTTCCAGAGGGCGTGCAGCACCGCCGAGCCGAGGACGACGACGGGCACGGCGGCGGAGCCCGATATGGACGGCAGGCTGGCGGGCACGTTCGCTCCTCACGACAGGCTGTGGAATGAAATTCCCTGTTAGCATAACCATATGGAAATTCATTCCGTAGAGCACGGGCCGGTCGGATCGGGAGCCGGGCTCGCCGCGCACGTCCGGGCCCATCTGCCCGATCTGCGGGAGACCGAGGCGCGGGTGGCCCGGGTCGTCCTGGACAAGGGCGCCGAACTGGTGCACCTCAGCGTCAGCGACGTCGCGGCACTCGCGGGCACCGCGCCGTCGACGGTCGTACGGGCCTGCCAGAGACTGGGGTTCCGCGGGTACCAGGAGCTGAAGATCGCCGCCGCCCGGCAGGCACCCGCCCAGGAGCCCTCCGAGGACCGGGACCCGGCCGCCCGCGCCCTGGCCGACACGGTCCGTGCCGCCCGGGAAGCCCTGGACGGAGTGGCGGCCACGGTGACCCCGGAGCACCTGCGAACGGCGGCCGGACTGATCGACGCGGCCTCCCGCGTGCTGGTGGTCGGCGCGGGGCTGTCCGGCGCGGTCGTGCTGGACACCGCGTACCGGCTGCGCGCGCTGGGCTTCGTGGTCGACGCGCCGGCGGACCCCCTGACCGCGCAACTGGCCGCCTCGCAGCTGACGTCCGCCGATGCCTGCCTGGCCATCAGCCACACGGGCGCCACCCGCAGCACCGTGGACGCCGCCCGGGGTGCCCGGCGGGGCGGCGCCCGGGTCGTGGCCCTCACGAGCTACGCCCGCTCACCGCTGAGCGAGTCGAGCCACTGCACGCTGGTGGCGGGCGGCCAGGACCTGGTCTTCGGACTCGAAACGGTCGCCAGCCGACTGGCCCACCTCACCGTGATCGACGCCCTCACCCTCACGCTGCTGGAGCTCCGCGGGGCACCGGCCGAAGCGGCGCTGCGCCTGTCGGCGGACGTCACGGTCGACCATTCCTACTGACGGGGACCGCCCGGTACGGCGGGTCACGGGCGGGGGTGGGAACGTTTTCCGCCGGCGCACGGGGCGAGTGTCCGCCGGGAGTCGGGAGGCGGCGCTTCTGTCATCGCCGGCCGTTACGGTTGCCCGTATGAGCGAGAACACCTACTGGACCTCCGCGCCGGACCGGACCGTACGCGGCTCGATGAGCCTGTGTCACCTGACCGTGTTCGAGGCGCCGTTCAACGTCGACGCCCGTGACCTGTCTCCCAACGACCCCGCGCGCGCACGCGCGTTCGTCGAGTCGTTCGAGGGCGTCGAAGCCGTCCTGGAGGATCTGGGGCCGCGCTCCGCGCAGACCCCGCTCCCATCGGCCGTGCGGTCTGATCTGGACATCGTGCACGCTGCCGCGTGGGGCGGCATGTTGAGCATCGTGACTCCCGCGTTCGCGACCGACGGCAACGACGAACCGCTCCGGTCGGCGGCGAAGGAGCTGCGGGTGCGGTTCCCGGATGCGCGGATCGTGGGACGGGTCTCGTACCACGGGGGGATGGAGCACACCGAGAACATCGTGTGGTTGCCGGACGGCGCGATGTTCCACGCATCGGGATGGCCGGAGGACGAGCCGTTCGTCCTCTCGGGCGATCCGCGTGCGGTCGTCGCGTCCCTGGACCTCAAGGGGTGGATGCTGGACAACGCCGGCGTGGACCTGGCCGCGCCCGCGAACGAGGTCTACTGGCCGGGCCTGGGGGGCTTGGCGCTCGGGCATTCGGATCCGTGGGGTTGGGAGGAGATGGAGACGACGGCGTTCCGTGTGCGGCACTCCGAAGACGTGGTCAGGGACATGGAGGGCTTGTACTTCGTCTGAGGGACCGTGCCGTGCGACGCGTGAACGGAGGCCGAGGGCAGGGGTGTCGAAGCTTCGTCGACACGCTTTAAGTCGTCTTTACTTGTGACGGGTGAGGGCTATGGTGGATGTGTGGCGCGTACATGTCACGGGGGTCCACGCGCCGCCCACATCCCCTCAAGGCCCCACCGGAGAGGGAAAGACGAGCTCTTGAACGAAAACGAACACATCCGAATACCGTCCAAGTTACGCTTCGCGGCCAGGTTCACGGCCGCTGTCGGCCTGACGGCCGCGATCGTCATATCCGGGCTCCAAGCCGTCGAGGCCGCGCCACCGAAGCTGCCGCCGGTCTCGGCGAAGATGAAGGCGGGATCGGGGAAGCGCTGCGACACCCGCAACGGCCTGCCGACCGCCCCCACCACACCGCCGGACTCCGGGTTCCCCGACAACCCGACCGGCAATCTGCACAAGGACACCGCCCTCCCCAAGAACTTCGAATTCGACCTTCCGGGACAGGCGTACGACGGCCTCCAGACGCCGACGGCCGCTCAGAAGACCGAGGCCCTGTCGAAGGTCCCCGGCGACCTGGACAAGAACGTCGATGCATGGAAGAAAATCGCCAACGCGTCGGGCAAGCCCGCGGACCGGGCGATGGAGATCTACGCCCGGTACTTCGCGAACAAGGAGAACCTGGGGTTCAAGCACTGGTTCGACAAGCGGTACATCCGCAACCAGGTCAACAACCACAAGGGCTCTGGCTTCGAACGGCAGTTGGTCAAGGACTACAAGCTGATCGGCCCTGACTGGCTGTGCGAGGTCACCGTCGAGCTGTTCGACAAGAACGGTGACAAGGTGGGCGAGCGCCGGTACGACGCCTACAACCAGAAGAGCAAGGAGTTCAACGAGTTCAAGTCGAACTCCAAGCTGACTGCGAAGCAGCTCGCGAACGACCGGGTCGTCGCCAAGTCGCTGCCCGACCACAAGTTCCGCTTCACCGGCGCGAAGCCCTTCACCAAGGGCCAGGTCAAGCTCATCGACGACCTGGAGCGCGACGTCCGTGACATGCGGAACGGGAAGACCGGACAGGTGCGCGGCAACCAGCGCATGTACAACCCGGTGCCCAAGACCACCCCGATCAAGGGGTATTCGGACCACCAGCGGTGGTTCGCGCCCGCCTGCCAGACCGGCACGACGCAGCTCGCGGCGGCCGGCGCCAACACGTGCGGCACCCGCGGCCCCGCCAACGACCGGGCCCTGTCCTCCGGGAAGACCCTCGAAGAGGCGAAGCGCTTCCAGCGGGACGCCAACCGCCTCGACCCGAGGGGCACCCTCCCCAGGGGCGGCCCGGGCGGCATCGACTTCACCACCATGGAACTCCGGTACGTGGGCGGCCTCGAAAAGGGCAAGGGCATGACCTACTCCATGCGCGCCGACCAGATGCCCGACCCGGACAACAACCCCGGCTTCGGCGGTGAGGCCCGGATGCAGCTCTCCTCCGACGCCCTGTTCACCTGGCTCGCCCTGACCCCCGAAAAGTTCTGGGTCAACCTGAACCCGGACCAGCCGAACAAGGTCATGGACGCCAAGTTCGGCAAGACGGACGCCGGCCGCGTCCTCCTCGACGCCGACCTGGTCATGAAGCACGACTTCTCCGAGGCCCTGAACCCCGCCAAGCATCCCGGGGGCAAGCTGTACTGGGACACCGCGCCGCGCCGCAACGGCATCCCCTGCTTCCCCGGCACCCGCTTCTGGATCGAGCCCGACGAGGCCAAGGTCCGCGAGCAGGACGGCGGGATCTACATCCTCGAATCGCCGATGGACGTCTCCGCCGAGTGGCTGGACGTCGACTACACCGTCCCCGGCTCCACCGAATGCACCGACCTCTCGGACGCCGAGAAGAAGGCCATCGAACGGTCGGTCAACGCCAACATCGTCCCGGTCATCCAGGAACGGGTGAACAAGGACCCCAAGTACGCCGAGCTGCGCGCCGTTTACAACGCCCGCGTCGCCGCCGAGTACATCCGTCAGCAGGACGCCAAGTCCCCGACGGACTTCCACGAGATCATCGACTCCAACGACGTCTCGGCCTGGCCGATCCGCGCTCCGCACGAGGACTGGACCCGCGAAAAGGTCTGGGACGCGTACATGCAGTCCATCAAGGATGGCATCGAGTGGTTCGAGCTCGAATACGGCGGCAAGCTGTACAAGCAGGGCGTCGGCGGCGTCGACTTCTCCAGGCAGCCCAAGCAGAACATCCCCAAGGCCCAGTTCGACACCGAGAACCGGGACCTGGACAAGACGACCGTCAACTCCGTCACGTCGGATGACGCCTCCTACCGGGACCTCGACACCCTGTACCTCGGCGCGGGCCCGGCCGTGGCCGGCAGCGACGAGGACCCGGGCGGCGAAGACCCCGGCGACGACCCCACCCCGACTCCGTCACCGACCCCGTCGGGCACCGGCAAGCCGAGCAACCCGCCGACGACCCCGGCCCCGAGCCCGACCCCCGGTCACCCCGGCGGTGACAACACGCGGCCCACACCCGGGGCCCCGGGCGGCGACCTAGCCGACACCGGCTCCCACACACCGGTGGGTCTCATCGCCGGTGTCGCCGCTGCCCTCGCGGCGGCCGGCGTCACCCTGACGTGGTGGATGCGGCGCCGCCGCACCGCGCGGGAGTAGCCCCACCGGGCCATCGCGTCGCACAGCACCAGGCCCCACCCGTCCATACGCGGCGGGTGGGGCCTTTCGGTGCTCGGGCAGGCCTCGGGAGGGAGGACCGTCAGCCGGCTGCGAGGAGCGTGAGCGTGTCGATCACACGGTTCGAGAAGCCCCACTCGTTGTCGTACCAGGCGACCACCTTGACGTGACGGCCTTCGACGCGGGTCAGCTCCGAGTCGAAGATCGACGAGGCGGGGTTGCCCGTGATGTCGGAGGAGACGAGAGGGTCTTCGGAGTACTCCAGCACCCCCGCCAGCGGTCCCTCGGCCGCCGCACGGTAGGCCTCCAGGACCTCCTCGCGCGTCACGTCGCGCGCGACGGTGGTGTTGAGCTCGACGATCGAGCCCACCGGCACCGGCACGCGGATCGAGTCGCCCGACAGCTTGCCCGAGAGGTTCGGCAGCACGAGGCCGATCGCCTTGGCGGCGCCCGTCGAGGTCGGCACGATGTTGACGGCCGCGGCGCGGGCGCGCCGGGCGTCGCGGTGCGGGCCGTCCTGCAGGTTCTGCTCCTGCGTGTAGGCGTGCACCGTGGTCATGAAACCGTGCTCGATGCCGGCGAGGTCGTCGAGTACGGAGGCCAGCGGGGCCAGCGCGTTGGTCGTGCACGAGGCGTTCGAGACGATCGTGTGCACGGCCGGGTCGTAGGCGTCGGTGTTGACCCCGTACGCGAGCGTGACGTCGGCGCCGTCGGACGGTGCGCTGACGAGCACCTTGCGCGCGCCCGCCTTGATGTGGCCGCGGGCGGCCTCGGCCGAGGTGAACCGGCCGGTCGCCTCCAGCACGATGTCGACGCCGAGCTCGGCCCACGGCAGCTGCTCGGGCTCGCGTTCGGCCAGCACCGTGATGCGGCGGCCGTCGACGACCAGGGTGTTCCCATCGACGGTCACCGGGCGTCCGAGCCGACCCGAGGTGGTGTCGTACGCGAGCAGTCGCGCGAGGGTGGCGGGCTCGGTGAGGTCGTTGACGGCGACGACTTCGAGGTCGCTGTCGCGTTCGAGCAGCGCGCGCAGCACGTTGCGTCCGATGCGGCCGAATCCGTTGATGGCGATGCGAGTCATGAGCGATGTCCCTTTCGTTCGCCATCAGGTTCGCTCGCGTCGCCCGCCCGCGACAGCGGCGAGATCGCCATGGTTCGCAAGGATCCCGCCACAGGGGGCGTCGACGGTCGTTTTCGCCTATTCACCCCGGGTGAAGGTGCGCCGGTAGTCGGTGGGGGTGGTCCCGAGGATGCGGTGGAAGTGCAGCCGCAGGTTCGACCCGGTCCCGAGCCCGACATCGGCGGCGATCTGCTCGACGCTCCGCTCCGAACGCTCCAGCAGCTCCCGGGCCACGTCGATCCGGGCCCGCATGACCCACTGCATCGGCGTGTACCCGGTGTCCTCGGCGAAGCGCCGCGAGAACGTACGGGGCGATACCCCCGCGTGCACGGCGAGCGCTTCGAGGGTGAGGGGCTCGCCGAGCCGGTGCAGGGCCCAGTCGCGGGTGGCGGCGAACCGTTCGCCGAGGGGTTCGGGCACGCTGCGGGGCACGTACTGGGCTTGGCCGCCGCTGCGGTACGGGGCCGCGACCAGCCGCCGGGCCGCGTGGTTCGAGGAGGCCACGCCGAGGTCGCGCCGCAGGATGTGCAGGCACAGGTCGATGCCGGAGGCGGCGCCGGCCGACGTCAGTACGCTGCCCTCGTCGACGAACAGGACGTTCTCGTCGAGCCGGACGAGCGGATACCGGGCGGTGAACGCCCGGGCGTAATGCCAGTGGGTCGTGGCGCGCTTGCCGTCGAGCAGGCCGGTGGCGGCGAGCGCGAACGCGCCGGTCGAGATGGCGGCGAGCCGCGCGCCCCGTTCGTGGGCGGCGACCAGCGCGTCGAGCACGGCCTGCGGCGGGTCGTCGCGGTCGGGGGCACGATAGCCGGGGACGAAGACGATGTCGGCCCACGCCAGCGCCTCCAGCCCGTGGGTCACGTGGTACGACAGCCCGTCGCCCCCGGTCACGAGCCCGGGCGAGGCCCCGCAGACCCGCACCTCGTACGGCATGCTGGCACGGGTCGTGAACACCTGAGCGGGGATCCCGACATCGAGGGGCTTGGCGCCCTCGAGGACGAGAACGGCGACACGGCGAAGAGGGGGAGGCGGCACGGGCACGAGCGTACGCGGCGGGGCCGTGGAGACGGCACGGGCGGCGAGGGCCTCGGACTCGTCCGGGCGATCTCCTGAAGTGGCACGCCCTGTACCCCGGAGCCAGACTCTCGTCCGGTGCCGTGCATCGGCGCCTTGGCGGGGCGCCCTTGTACTGGACGTACTCGGGTGTCCCGCCAAGGAGGCGAGGTGCGGTGCCGGGCGGCGGGGGGCACCTCCCAGCCCCCTGGGGCTGGAGGAGGGCCAGGCAAGATCCGTAAGAGACGGCCTAGTACGGCCGGGCCCGGGGTGTGAAGGCCGGGGCCAGGTTGTTCTGGGAGGCGCGGGGGAAGGCGACGGTGTTCGGGTCCCCGTCGGAGACGTACCGGTTCGGGCCGGAGGCGAGCTTGTCGAGCCAGCGCGAGGAACCGAACTCGGCGTCCGCGTCCTTCGGCCCCGCCGAACGGATCCGCGGGATCGCGCCGGGGGTGAAGGACTTGGCGTACGGGGAGACCGAGGGGTTCGCCCCCACGAGGTACACCCCGTCGTAGCGGTAGCCCGTTCCCCGTGCGGCGACCCCGTCGGACTGGGGCATGGCGCCGAAGGGCAGGGCGAGAGAGGTGACGCGGGTGCCGGGCGCGGCCGTCTCGATCGCGCGCTGTCCGGCGGTGATGGCCTGCGCGGCGCCGGCCTCGTCGAGGGTGCGCAGGTTCTGGTGGCGGTCGGTGTGGTTCCCCACCTCGTATCCGTGGGTCTTAAGCCAGGTCAGGGCCTTGGCGGAACCGGTGGCCGAGAAGCCGTCCGCGTTGACGAAGAAGGTCGCGACCGGCTTGAACGCGGGGTATTTCTTCGCCGTCTCCGTCAGGATGGCGACCGCCGTGTCCGCGGCCGGGGCGCCGTCCGGGCCGAGGCGCAGCTGGCTGTTGGTCGAGTCGTCGAACGTGAGGACCACCGGGTGGGTTCCGGCGGGGATGTCGATGCGGCCCGTCTGGAAGGCCTGGGCGGTGACCGGGACGTAGTTCTCCCGGGCCAGGCGCTCCAGTTCGGCCCGGAAGTCGGCCGGGCTCCGGTCGTAGACGCCGGCCGGTTTCGCCGTGATCTGGTGGTACATCAGAACGGGCACGTCGCCGAGCTCGTTGGCGCCCACTTCCGCCGCTGATTTCACGACGCCATGGGCGGCCGCGGCGGACGGAGCCATCTGGCGGGCCCCGGCGGTCGGTGAGGACCCGGGGGAGCAGCCCGCGGCGAGCAGGGCGGCGCCGGCCAGGGCGCAGAGCGGAATGAACGGATGGCGCATGCGGGACCCCTCCCGAGGTGGACCGGACGAGCCATACCTACCGGCGACGAGGGCGCCCCTATCGCACGGTCCCCTGAACGGCGCAGCCGCCACGCCGGAGCGGTACCCGGCCGTTCGCGTGAAATCCGCTCGGAACGGAGGATCCGTGCGGCCGTACGGCAATCAATGGAGGCACCATCCGGTAACTGCGCGAAGGACGTCATGATGGCCACGAGGCACATATCCCGCTTCTCCTCTTCCTACGGTCGTCGCCGGTCGGCCCGTCGGCGCGCCCTCATGGCGACGACCGGAGTGCTCGCGTTGGCCGCGGCGGGCGGCGGGACCTGGATGTTCCTCGCGTCGGGTCCGGGCGTGGAAGGTCTCGCCGACGGAGCCGTCCTCGACGCCCGCAAGGCCGCGCAGGTCAGCGCGTACCTCGACGCCGAGACGGCCGCCCGACGGGGCAAGGTGAACGTCGCCCTGGACGGTGCCAAGGTCCCCGTCACCGCGGAACAGGACGCCCGCCTGAGACTGGGCCTGCCACCCCTGACCGAGGGACGGCACACCCTGGTGGTGGCGGGCGACGCGAGCCTCCCCTTCGCCTCGTACCGCAAGGTCGTCGGCTTCACCGTGGACTCCACACCGCCCGACCTGAAGGTCGCCGACCCCGCGGTCACGAACGCCGCCGGTCCCGTGACCATCACCGGCACCGCGTCCCCCGACTCCCGCGTGACCATCGACGGGAAGAAGGTTTCCGTCGACAGGTCCGGGGCCTTCAAGACCACGGTGCCCAAGGGCACCCGCGTGGTCACCGTCACCGCGGTCGACCGGGCGGGGAACACCACCACCAAGGCCGTGTCCGCCCGGGGCCGCCGCCCCATGATCCGCGCCGCGCACATCACCGCCATCGGCTGGGGCGACGACACCCTGCGGGGCAACGTCCTGTCCCTGGTGCGCAGCGGCAAGCTCAACGCCGTAGAACTCGACGTCAAGGACGAGGACGGCGAGGTCGGACACGCCTCCCAGGTGCCGCTGGCCCGGCGGATCGGCGCGGCCAAGGGCTACTACGACGCCCGCAAGGCGATCGCCGAACTCCACGCGGCCGGCGCCCAGGTCATCGGCCGCATCGTCGCCTTCCGCGACCCCAAGCTCGCCGCGGCCGCCTGGAAGGACGGGAAGCGCGACCAGCTCGTGCTGACCCCCGAGGGGCAGCCCTACGACGGCGGTCACTACGGAGCCCTGTCCTTCACCAACTTCGCCGACCCGACGGTGCGCAAGTACAACCAGGACCTCGCGGTCGAGGCGGCCCGGCTGGGCTTCGACGACGTCCTCTACGACTACGTGCGCCGGCCCGACGGGCCCCTGGGACACATGCGCTTCCCGGGCATCGGGTCCGCCACACCGGAACAGTCCATCACCTCCTTCGTCGCCGACACGCGGACAGCCCTTCGTCCGCACGCGACGTACCTCGGTGTCTCCGTGTTCGGCATCGCCGCGACCCGGCCCACCGAGATCGCCCAGGACATCGGGGCGCTGGCGAAGGTCACCGACTACATCGCGCCCATGGTCTACCCGTCCCACTGGGGACCGGGCGAATACGGCGTCGCGCAGCCCGACACCGCGCCGTACGCGATCGTGCAGCGCTCGCTCGCCGATTTCGCACGGCAGGTGAAGGGGACCCAGGCAGAGGTCGTGCCGTGGCTGCAGGACTTCTCGATGGGCAGCACCTACGGGCCGACGGAAGTGGCCGCTCAGATCAAGGCCGCGGCGGCGAACAAGATGAACTCCTTCATCCTGTGGAACGCCGGCGCCCGCTACCAGGGTGCGGCGCTCCAGCAGATCTCCGCGCACTGACACGGCCCATCGCAGCCGGGCCCGGTCCGTTGTGTTCGCGCAACGGACCGGGTGAGGATGGGCCGCATGCGGAACTCCGTGATCATCGACGCCCCGTCCAACCTCGGCCTGCGCCCGCCCGCCCCCGGCACCGTGCCCGGCTGCTACAAACTGGCCGGAGCACTGCGCGAGAACGGCATCCTGAGACGGCTCGGGGCGCGCGAAGGCGGGGTGGTCGTGCCCCCCAGGTACGACCGCGGTGACTGGCAGGAGGGCGACGGAGTCTTCAACGCGGCCGCGCTCGCCACGTACACCGTGCGGCTCGCCGACCGGATCGAACACCACGTGTCGGCAGGGGAGTTCGCCGTGGTCCTGGGCGGAGACTGCTCCATCCAACTGGGCGCCGCGCTCGCCCTGCGCCGTCTCGGCCGCTACGGCCTCGCCTCGGTCGACGCTTCCCCGGACTTCCGCAACCTGGAGAACTCGGATCGGATCGGTGCGGCAGGCGGCGAGGAGCTGGCCCTGGCGACCGGTCGTGGCCAGAGCGACCTGACCGACCTGGAGGGTCTGCGCCCCTACCTCCGGGACGAAGACGTGCGCGCTCTCGGCACCCGGGACGTGTACGCGGACGACCCCGAGATCGCGCAGCTGAGGCAGCTGAAGATCCCCGTCGTGACCGTCTCCGAACTGCGCGCATGGGGTCCGCGCGAGCTCGGCTCCGCGACCGCCGTCAGCCTGGAGAACCAGGCCCTGGACGGATTCTGGGTACACCTGGACGCCGACGTGCTCGACCCCACCGTGATGCCGGCCGTCGACAGCCCCGACCCGGACGGACTGCTGCCCGACGAGCTCACCGCACTGCTCCGGCCTCTCGTCCGGTCGCCGCGTTGCGTCGGTCTCAACGTCACCATCTACGACCCGGACCTCGACCGCGACGGCACGGCCGGCGCCCTGCTCACCGACCTCGTCGTGACGGCGCTCGCCGACGGCTGAGGTCCGGTGACGGACCGATGTCGCCCGTCCGTACGCGGGCGGGTCGTCAGACCAGTCGGGTAACACCGTTACCCATGGGATACGGTGTTACCGTGAACACGCCCTACCAGGACGCCCAACGCGCCGGACAAGCCGCCGTGCGCACCACGATCCTCGACCACGCCATCGACCTGCTGGTCACGGAGGGGCCCGCCGCGTTGACGATGCGGCGGATCGCCTCCGGCATCGGCGCCTCGACCAAGGTCCTGTACACCATGTTCGGCGGCAAGGAAGGACTGGTCGACGCCCTCTACCGGGAGGGATTCGCCCGACTGCGGCGGGCGCAGCAGCGCGTCCCGCGGGCAGAAGACCCGTTGACCCGACTCGACGACCTCGCGACCGCCTACCGCGCACACGCGCTGGCCGAACCGGCCTACTACCGGGTGATGTTCGAGCAGGCGGTGCCCGGCTACCGACCGAGCGTCGAGGCCCTGGGCGTGGCCGAGAGCGCTTTCGACGCCTCCGTGGCAGCCGTTCAGGCATGCATCGACTCCGGAGCGTTCGGGCCGGGAGACGCGCACGAGATCTCCAAGCTCCTCTGGGCGGCGGCTCACGGGGCGGTGAGCCTGGAGATCGCCGGCCACTTCCCGCCGGAGACCGCGGCCCACCGCTTCCACACATTGACGGCGGCGGTGGGAAAGGCGTTCCTCGCCGACGAACAGCGACAAGGACGGACCTCATGACGATCAACCGCTATCTGTCGGGGAGTTTCGCGCCGGTCACCGAGGAGGTCACCGCATTAGACCTGCCGGTCACCGGCCGGATCCCCGCCCACCTCAACGGGCGCTATCTGCGAAACGGTCCCAATCCGCTCGGCATCGAGGACCCCGCCGCGCACATCTGGACGCTCGGCGCCGGCATGGTGCACGGCGTCCGCATCCGCGACGGCCGTGCCGAGTGGTACCGCAACCGCTGGGTGCGCTCGTCCGCCGTCGCCGACCGGCTGGGGGAACCGCGGCGCGGGACTCCCGTCGACGAGCGCCTGGACATGGCCCCGAACGTGCAGGTCGCGGGCCTCGCCGGGCGCACGTTCGCCCTGCTGGAGGGCGGGATACGCCCGTACGAACTCGGCTACGAACTCGACACGGTCGGCCCCTGCGATCTCGGAGCGACTCCCGAGGGCTACAGCGCCAACGCCCACTCCGTCTTCGACCCGCACACGCGGGAGCTGCACTCGCTCGCCTTCCTGTACGGCTCGCAGCACGTCCAGCACATCGTGATGGACGAATCCGGCACGGTGGTGCGGACCACACTGATCCATACGCCCGGCAACCCCTACATGCACGACTTCGCGCTGACCGAGCACCATGTGATCCTCTACGACGCCCCGGTGGTCTTCAGCGCCGCCCAACTGCCGACCGGAGTCCCCTTCGTCTGGGACGGATCCCACCGGGCACGGGTGGGTGTCATGCCACGCACGGGCGGCGAGGTGCGCTGGTTCGAGGTCGCCCCCGGCCTGGTCGGTCACACGCTCAACGCCTACGAGGACGGCACGGACGTGGTCGTCGACATCGTCCGGCACCCCGAGGGCTTCGACATCAGGGACTTCGGCGCAAGCCGTCCCACTCTGGACCGCTGGCGGGTCGACCTGGTCGCGGGCAAGGTCCGCGAAGACCGGCTGGACGACCGCGTCCAGGAGTTCCCCCGCGTCGACTCCCGTCGCGTCGCGCGCCCTCACCGGTACGGGTACTCGACCGCGACCGAGCTCTACGCACCGCCCACCGGCCCCGGGGACCCGCGGCCGAACGCGGGGTTCAGCAGCGCACTGCTCAAGCACGACCTGGTGCGCGGTACGACCGAGGCACACGAATTCGGCCGGTTCGGGGCCGCGGGCGAGGGCGTGTTCGTCCCCACGGAGTCGCCCGTGGCCGAGGACGACGGCTACGTGATGGCGTACGTCCACGACGCCGAGCGCGGCGCGGCGGATCTGGTGATCCTGTCGGCCCAGGACTTCACGGGCGAGCCGCTCGCCCGCATCCACCTCCCCGTGCGCGTCCCTCTCGGCCTCCACGGCAACTGGCTCCCTGGCGACCCGCGGAGCAACCACCCCTGAGCGGCGCGCCGCCCGGGCTCACCCAGTGCTGCCCGTCAGTAGGCGCCGAAGGACCAGAAGACCCCGACCTCGTCGCCGGACACGGCGATGAGGCCGAGTTCTTCGAAGAGGTCCAGGCCGTTGACGTACTCGTTGGTGATGAATCCGTGGACCCGGGTGCCCTTGAGGCCGGCCCCGACGAAGTCCCGGGCGGGGCCCGAGGCCGCGTCCCGGGCGTTGGTCCAGAACCGGGCGTCCGGGCCGTAGCGGTCCAGCAGGAACCGCGCGTCGGCCAGCAGTGCGTCGCGGTCCGGCCGGTCCCGCACGGGCCGGTTGTCGCCCCATTCCTCGGCCATGACGGCGAGCGCGGTGACGGCTCCGGCCGGCTCCAGCTCGTGCAGGCGGTCGAGGAATTCGGCGGCGGGTGGCGGTTCGAAGGGGTACGTCGGGACGGCGGAGCGGGCATCGTTGTCGTGGTCGCCGTCGATCCGCAGCCAGCCGCGCGGGTCCGGGACCTCCCGGTGCATCAGGGCGAGCACGTCTTCGGCCCAGTCCTCGTGCCGGCGCGGACCCGTGGCCAGGAACACGTACGGGTCCTCCAGCAGGCGCAGGGCCGCCGCGTTCCAGGTGCTGCGCCGCCGCCGCAGCTCCATGATCGTGCTGCCGACGCTCCGGGCGAACACGTCGGCCGGCGAGCGGGGTGTGCCGGCAAGCTCCCGGTACCCCCACCGCAGGAGCTCCGCGGCCGCACCGTTCGCGGCGGTGCCGTCCGGCTCACGGGGCGTCTCGGGGACGACGGGCCGGTTTCCCCGCTGGAGTTCGCGGGCTGCCCGCCACAGGTCTTCCAGGTGGGCTTCAAGAAGGTCGAGGGCCATGCGGTCGTCGTCTGCGGTGCTCATGGGCCGACCCTAGCCCGCGGACTCGCCGCTCCTTTGCGCATGCCTGATGGGGGTGATGGACAGCATCGCGTGGCGGGTGCGGAGCGCTGCGGACAGGAGACGCTCGTCGAGTTCCATTTCGCCGTCGGCTGTGGAGTCGTTGACGGGGATGCGGGTACGCCGGTCGATCAACGCCGTCACGGCCGGCAGCACGGGCAGCGCGACTCGTCCCATGCGCGCGAGTCCCGCCAGGTAGAACTCACCGACCACGTAGTCCGCCAGGTGCGGTGTCATCAGGGAGAGCAGCCGCGGCAACACGGCGGGCCCCGCGTGCCGCAGCCACAGCGGGGCGCATTCCGCCTGCATGCGGTTGCGGTGACGGAAGGTGAGGTTGTACAGCTGGGCGGCCTGCCGGAAGGTCAGCGGGCCGGCGTCGAGCAGGGCGCCGAAGATCGCTGTGGCGTGCCTCAGGCGGGTGACGCCCACCGGCTTGGTGGCGAGGAGAGCGGCGGCGGACGGGCCGTCGTACGTCGGTTGATCCCCGAACGGGGACCGGCGCGGCTTCGGTGGCGGGAACGGCATCGGTGCGACGACGGCCCCGTGGACCTGGCGTGCCGCCTCGGAGATCAAGGCCGTCCTGAGGGCGTCCTCCAGCTCCGGGGTGTTCTCCTGGTCGCGGTACCGGATGAGCAGTGGCAGCAGTGCGACCGGGGCCGCCCGCAAGGTGTGGCACGCTTCGCGGGCGAGCCCGGCCCCGATGTTCCGGGTGGTGGGGTCGGCGAGCAGCCGGGCCACGAGGGCATGGGCGTACTGATCGCGGCTGAGGCCGCACAGCACGAGGCCCCAGAGCCGCCCGACGTCCGCCAGGTGGAGTGCGGCCTCGCGGGCATCGGTGTGGAGGGCCGTGTCCAGGGCGGGCCACTGTCCGGGCGGAGCCGCCCGCAGGGTCTCCAGATGGGCGAGGAAGCGGACTGCCGCGTGGCGGTCGTTCCCGAGTCGGGCGGCGGCGGGGCCGAGTGACCTGGCCAGGACGGTTCGCACCACCGGGTCCGTGCTGTCACCCAGGGCGGCTTGGATCAGCTCCGGCTGCCTGCTACGCCCGACCAGGTACGCAGCCCTGCGTCGTACCTCGTCGTCGGGGTCGCGGAGCCCGGTCAGCGCGGCCTCGACGGCCTCGGGCCAGGCCCGTTCGCCGTTCAGGCTCACGAGGAGGTCCATCGCCTCGCGCCGTACGAACGGCTCTCCGGCTTCGCGGGCAAGCCGGAGCAGCCGGAGAGCGAGGGGCCCGGTGCGGTCGGCGCGTACCTCATCGAAGAGCGCGATACGGGAAGGGTGGGCTGGTGTCGTGGCGGTCCCGTCCGCCACGGAACCGTCCAGCCACTTCACAGGCCGGGGCGAATGCCGCCCTTCCGCATTGAAGATTCGATCACGCTGCCGATCCTGTCACACGGGCGCCCGTCCGGGGCGGAGTTCATGGCCGGGGCCCGGAAGACGGGTGACGGAAGTCTTACGGACCGGTGCGGGACCCGTCGACGAGGGGCGGGGTTCCGTAGCGTGCCGGGCATGCGAGTACTCGTAACAGGAGGAGCCGGGTTCATCGGCTCGCACGTGGTGGCCGTACTGGCCGCCGAAGGACACACGCCGGTGGTGCTCGACGCGCTGCTGCCGGCCGCTCATCCGCAGGCCCCCGAGCCGCCGGACGCCGAGTTCGTCCGGGGCGACGTACGGGACGCGGAGACGGTCGGGCGGGTGCTGCGCGGCGTGGACGCCGTGTGTCACCAGGCCGCGATGGTGGGCCTGGGCAAGGACTTCGCGGACGCGCCGGAGTACGTCGCCTGCAACGACCTGGGGACGGCGGTGCTGCTGGCCGGCATGGCGGAGGCCGGAGTGCGGCGGTTCGTACAGGCGGGGTCGATGGTCGTGTACGGCGAGGGGCGGTACGGGTGCCACGAGCACGGGGTGGTGCGACCCGGACCGCGGGCGGTCGCGGACCTGGAGGAGGGCCGGTTCGAGCCGCGCTGCCCGCGCTGCGGGGCCGCACTGGTCCCCGGGCTGGTGGACGAGGACGCGCCGGTGGATCCGCGGAACGTCTACGCGACGACGAAGCTGGCGCAGGAGCACCTGGCCGCCGCCTGGGCCCGGTCCGTCGGCGGTACGGCCGTTTCGCTGCGCTACCACAACGTGTACGGGCCGGGCATGCCGCGGGACACCCCGTACGCGGGTGTCGCCTCCTTCTTCCGGTCCTCGCTGGCCCGGGGTGAGGCCCCGCGGGTGTTCGAGGACGGTGCGCAACGCCGCGACTTCGTCCACGTACGGGACGTGGCCCGGGCGAACGCGGTGGTCCTGGCCGGTGCCGGGAACCTGCCGGCCGGCGGCCACACGTCGTACAACGTGGGCAGCGGCGATCCGCACACCGTGGGGGAGATGGCAGGCGCGCTCGCAGCGGAGCACGGTGGGCCGGCTCCGGTGGTGACGGGGGAGTTCCGACTCGGCGACGTCCGGCACATCACCGCGGACTCGTCCCGGCTCCGGCGCGCGCTGGGCTGGCGCCCGGAGGTGGGATTCGCTGAGGGCATGGCCGAGTTCGCCCGCGCCGGGCAGCGGGCCTCGGCCCGCGTCGGCTAGGGCCCGCCTGGCCGGCCCCGGCATGCACGGCGCCGTGGGAGCCGTGGGCACGTGGGTCAGGGGTTCGCCCCGGCGAGGGGGAGGGTTACCTCGAAGCGGCAGCCGCCGGGGACGTTGGCGACCCGGGCCCGCCCGGCGTGGGCCTCGACGATGCCGCGGACGATCGCCAGCCCGAGGCCGGCCCCGGCGGGGGGTGTGCGGGCGGGGTTGCCGCGCCAACCGGTGTCGAAGACCTTGGGCAGGTCTTCCTCGGGGATGCCGCCGCAGCCGTCGGTGACGGACAGTACGGCGGTGTCCTGGTGCCGGTCGACGCGTACGGCGACAGTGCCGTCGGCCGGGGTGTGGCGGATGGCGTTGACGAGGAGGTTGGCCAGGACCCGGGTCATCTCCTTGCCGTCCACCTCGACCGGGACGTGGGCGATGTCGTCGCCGCGCAGCCGTACGCCGCGCTCCCGGGCGAGGGGGTCGGCGCCGAGGAGGGCGTCGGCCGCCAGGTCCTGGAGGGAGACGCGGCTGGGGGTCAGTTCGAGCGCCCCGGCGTGGATGCGGGACAGTTCGAAGAGGTCGCCGACCATGGTGTCGAGGCGCTCGACCTCGGTGCGGATCTGCCGGTGGTAGCGGGACGGGTCGGCGGCCACCCCGTCCTCCAGGGCCTCGGCCATGGCCCGCAGTCCGGCGAGCGGGGTGCGCAGGTCGTGGGAGATCCAGGCGACGAGTTCGCGGCGCGAGGACTCCAGGGCGCGCTCCCGTTCCCGGGAAGCGGCCAACTTGGCGCTGGTGGCGGCCAGTTCGCGGGTGACGGCCGCCAGTTCCGCGGTGGCCGGGGCCGGGGGCGCGGCGAAGCTGCCGTCCTCGCCGAAGTCGCGGGCCGCGCGGGCGAGGTCGCGGCCGCGCGCCACGACCCAGCGTCCGAGGAGCACCGCGGTGACCAGGGAGACGACGGCGGCCATGGCGACCACGAGGGTGACCACGCTCAGGTCGTGCGGGGAGAGGAACATGGCCCAGGCGACGGCGAGGGTGCCGGAGAGCATGGCCGTGACGGTGACCGCGGCGACCACGGTCAGGGAGACGGCGACCGACCGGTGCCGCAGCAGGCGCAGCGCCACCGCGCCGAGCAGTCCGGCGCAGGCCGCGCCGCCGAAGGCGAACGCCGTGATCAGCAGGATGTCCTTCACCGGGCGCCTTCCTCTCCGTCTCCGCCCGCCTCGAAGCGGTATCCCACGCCCCAGACGGTCCGGATGAGCCGGGGGGCGGCCGGGTCGTCCTCGATCTTGGCGCGCAGGCGGCGTACGTGGACGGTGACGGTCGACAGGTCGCCGAAGTCCCAGCCCCACACGTCCCGCATCAGCTCCTGACGTCCGTGGGCCTGGCCGGGGCGGGTCAGGAAGTGTGCGAGGAGGTCGAACTCCCTCAGGGTGAGCGTGAGTTCCCGCCCGTTCTTGACGGCCCGGCGGGTCTGCGGATCGAGCCGGATGCCGGCGCCGGTCAGCAGCCCCCGTCCAGGGGGCTGCTGCGCCGCGGCGCGGCTGCGGCGCAGGACGGACTCGACGCGCAGGACCAGCTCGCGGGGACTGAAGGGTTTGGTGACGTAGTCGTCCGCGCCGAGTTCCAGGCCGGCGATCCGGTCGTCCTCGTCGCCGCGCGCCGTCAGCATGATCACCGGAACGGGTCGGTCGGCGCGCAGCCGACGGCACACCTCCAGCCCGTCGATGCCGGGCAGCATGAGGTCGAGGACGACCAGGTCCGGGTCGTGCCGCGCGGCGGATTCGAGGGCGGCGGGCCCGTCCGCGGCGTGGTGGACGGTGTGGCCGGCCCGGCTCAGGTAGCCGGTGACGACCTCTGCGACGGTGGGGTCGTCGTCGACGACGAGGACCCGGGCGGGCGGGGCCGCCGGGGCCGGCGGGACGGGCGGGGGCGTGTTCGTGGCCGTGCTCATGACGCCAAGCCTCGCACCGCCGGGCCTGAGCCGTCTGCCGCGTCCCGCCCCCGGACGGCGGACGTCCGCGTTTCGTAAGGAGTCGATGTCCGCTATGTCCCACGGGAATTCCTACGGTGGCAGCCGTGACCGAAAACTCCGTGGACGTCGTCCTGCCCTGTCTGAACGAGGCCGAGGCCCTGCCCTGGGTCCTCGCCCGCATCCCCGCCGGCTGGCGGGCCCTGGTCGTGGACAACGGATCCACCGACGGATCCGCCGACATCGCCCGCTCCCTGGGCGCCACCGTCGTGCCGGAGTCCCGGCGCGGCTTCGGCGCCGCGTGCCATGCCGGACTCCTGGCCGCCGAGGCCGATTACGTCTGCTTCTGCGACTGCGACGCCTCCCTCGACCCCGGCCTGCTGAGCGGTTTCGTCGACGCGGTGGCGGCGGGCGAAGCCGATCTCGTGCTCGGCCGCCGTCGCCCCCAGGCTCGCGGCGCGTGGCCGGCGCACGCCCGGGCGGGCAACTTCGCGCTCTCCCGGATGCTGCGCCGTCGCACCGGCCTGCGCCTGCACGACCTCGGCCCCCTGAGGGCCATGCGCAGGGAGGAACTCCTTCGCCTGGAGCTGACCGACCGGCGCTCCGGCTATCCGTTGCAGATGGTCGTACGCGCCTCCGACGCGGGCTGGCGGGTGCGCGAGGAGGACGTGCCCTACCTGCCGCGCAGCGGCAAGTCCAAGGTCACCGGCACCTGGCGGGGCACCTGGCACGCGGTCCGCGACATGCGCGCGGTGCTCGCCGAACCCACGTACGTCCCTGCCGCGCCCGGCCGTGCCGAGCGGTCGGGAGGCGCCCGGTGACCTCCCTGCTCGTGATCGCCAAAGAGCCCGTGCCCGGCCGGGTAAAGACCCGGCTCACCCCGCCGTTCACCCCGCGGCAGGCGGCGGTGCTGGCCGGGGCCGCGCTCGCCGACACCCTGGCAGCCGTGGCGGCCACCCCGGCCGAACGGCACGTACTGGTCCTGGACGGCGCCCCGGGGCCGTGGCTGCCGCCCGGCTTCGAGGTCGTGCCGCAGAGCGCCGGGGGCCTCGACGAACGGCTCGCGGCCGCGTTCGCCGCCTGCGCCGGCCCCGCGCTGCTGATCGGCATGGACACCCCACAGGTCACCCCCGAGCTCCTGGCGCCCGCGCTGGCCTTCGACGCGTACGACGCCTGGTTCGGGCCCGCCGCCGACGGCGGATTCTGGGCCCTGGGCCTGGCGGCGCCCGACCCGGCGTTGCTGCTCGGCGTACCCATGTCCGTACCCGAGACCGGGATGGTGCAGTACGAGCGGCTCCGGGCGGCCGGGCTGCGCATCGGGCCGCTGCCCCGGCTGCGGGACGTGGACACCGCCGCCGACGCCGCGGAGGTGGCCGCCCTGGCGCCGGCCGGCCGGTTCGCCACACGCCACCGACAGCTCAGCGCCCGTACGCCGGTGGCACGATGATCGCCCCCGCCACCCGCACCACCTCCGTCACCAGCTCCGCCACCGGCTCCGCTACTTCCACCGCCTCCGAGCAGGCCGCCGCGCACGGCCCGGCATGGCGGGCCGACCCGTACGCCCTGGCCCTCCGCACGGGACAGGGCCCCCTCTTCCTGCGGCGCACGGACGGCCGGCTGCTGCCCCTGGACGTCGAACGATGGTGCGCGGGGGCGGACGTCGCCGACGAGAGCGTGCTCTCCCGTTGCCGTGGAACCGTTCTCGACATCGGCTGCGGCCCCGGCCGGCTCGTCGCGGCGCTGGCCGAACGAGGCCACCGCGCCCTCGGCATCGACGTGACCCCGGCCGCCGTGACGCGGACCGTGCACCGTGGCGGAACGGCCCTGTGCCGCTCCGTCTTCGACCCCCTGCCCGGCGAACGCCGCTGGGACACCGCCCTGCTGATGGACGGCAACATCGGCATCGGCGGAGATCCCGCCGTCCTCCTGCGGCGGACCGCGGACCTGCTCGCCCCCGGCGGGCGCCTGCTCGCAGAGGCCGCGCCCGTCGACGTGGACGAGCGGTGCGAGGTACGCCTCGACGACGGCCGAGGCACCCTCGGCACGCCCTTCCCCTGGGCCCGGGTCGGCCGCCGGGCCCTGCTGCGCCACGCGGAGGCCGCCGGCTGGCGCACCGTCGGCAACTGGACGGTGGCCGGCCGGCACTTCGCCGAACTCGTCCCGGGGACACGGCGCCGCCCCGCCGTCGGCGCTCCCGCACCGCTCGGAGCCGCGTCGTGATCCGACCGCCAGGCGCCGACTCCGGTTTCCGGGCCGCCGGATCCCGGGCCACCGCCACCACCGCGGTCCTGGTGACGGCTCTGGTCGCGGTGCTCGCCCTCACCATCCGCAAGGACGGCTTCTTCGCGGACCCGGCCGGCCTGTCCTGGATGTACGCCGCCTGCTGGGCCCTGTTCGCGGCTGCCGCGTGGTCCCTGCGCCGGGTCCCCGCCCGGCACGTCGGCGCCCTCGTCCTCGCCGGTGGCGTCGCCGTCGCCCTGACGGGCCTGCTCGCCCCACCCCGCACCAGCACCGACTCGTACCGCTACGCCTGGGACGGCCGCGTGCAGGCGGCCGGCATCTCCCCCTACGACCACGCCCCGGCCGACACCGCCCTCCTGCCGTACCGCGACGACTGGCTGTTCCCCACCGGGAAGGCGTGCGGCGCGCCGGACCTCTCCCCGGTGTCCGAAGGCGTCTGCACCCGTATCAACCGCCCCCGCGTCCACACGATCTACCCTCCGGCCGGCGAACTGTACTTCCTCCTCGTCCACGCCCTCTCACCCGACGGAGTTCGTCACAAGGCCCTCCAGACGGGCGGCGCCGTCCTCGCCGTCACCACCACCCCGGTGCTGCTGCGCATCCTGCGCCGCCGCGGCGACCCCCGCACCGCCGCCTACTGGGCCTGGTGCCCGGCGATCGCCGTCGAAGCCGTCAACAACGCCCACGCCGACGTCCTCGCCGTCCTGCTGTCCGTCATCGCCCTGGGCCTGACGGTCCGCCACCGTGCCCGGGGCGGCGCGGTCCTAGGCCTGGCCATCGCCGTCAAACTCCTGCCCGCCGTCCTGCTCCCGGGTGCCCTGTCCGGCGTACGCCGCCCCCGGGACGCCGCCGCCACCCTGCTCCCGGCGGCCGCGGTCCTCACCGCCCTGTACCTGCCGTACGTCCTGCTGTCCCACTCCTCCGTCCTGGGCTACCTCGGGGGCTACGCCGACGAAGAGGGCTACCAGGACGCCTCCGCCGGCGACCGCTACGCCCTCCTGCGCCTGCTGCTCCCCGACTCCTGGGCCGTACCGGCCGTCGTCGCCGGCATGCTCGCCGTCAGCCTCCACGTGATCCGGCGGGGCGACCCCGAGCGCCCCTGGAGCGGTGCCCTCCTGGTCACCGGGACCGCGTTCCTCCTGACCACTCCCGGCTACTCCTGGTACGCCCTCCTGTTGATCGCCCTCGTGGCCCTCGACGGCCGCTGGGAATGGCTCGGGGTCGCGGGCGCGGGCGCGGCCGCCTACCTGACGGGCCGTGCCGTCCCGTACGCCGGGGCGACCGCGTACGCCATCGCCGCACTGGCCGTCCTCTGCGGCTGGGCGGCACGCAGACGAGCCCGCGGACCCCGCCGAATCCGGGCCCGTACGCCCGGACCGGGCATCGGCTCCAGGGCGGGGGAGACCCGGTGAACCCACCCATCCGCGAACGGAAACCACGGAGGCACCCCATGGACGCGAACGGCGGCGGACCGCCCACCCCCGATGGACCGGCGCGCGCCGGAACGGAACCCGACGGCGGCGGTCCGACACCCCTCGCCCGGCTCCGATCGGCCCTGGCACCCGCCTGGGCGGCGGGCCCGCCGCGCGGTCCGTCCCGCCCCGAGTTCTGGCGCAGCCCACTGCGCGGCCCGTGGCTGACCGCGGTGTTCGGGATCGTCCTGCTCTTCGGCATCACGATCCTGTTCGTCACGGGCCTGCTGTCGTACGCCGCGTACGAACCGGACCTCGCGACGGTCAACGACCAGACCCCGGACAAGGGATGGCTCGGCTTCTACCTCTTCTCCTGGCCGACCTCCCCGTACTGGCTCTACCGGGTCACCCAGGGTGTGCACGTCACGCTCGGCCTCGTGCTCGTGCCCGTGCTCCTGGCCAAGCTGTGGTCGGTCATCCCGAAACTCTTCGCCTGGCCCCCGGTACGGTCGGCCGCCCAGGCCGCCGAACGGCTCTCGCTGCTCCTGCTGGTGGGAGGAGCCGGCTTCGAGTTCGTGACCGGCATCCTCAACGTGCAGCTCCACTACATCTTCCCGGGCTCCTTCTACACGCTCCACTTCTACGGTGCCTGGGTCTTCATCGGCGCCTTCGCGGTCCACGTGGTCTTCCGGCTCAAGCGCGCCGTCCGGGCCCTGCGGAACGGGCCGCGGCACCAGCCGGCCCCGGACAGCGAGGAGGCGGCCGGTCTCGTCGCGCCGAGCCCGGCCGCCGCGACCATCTCCCGGCGGGGCGCGCTGGGCATGGTCGGGCTGGGCTCGCTCGCGCTGTTCGCCGTGACGGCGGGGCAGAGCGTGGGCGGCTGGTTCCGCCGGACGGCGCTCCTCGCCCCGCACGGACAGGAACCGGGCTCCGGCCCCAACGGATTCCAGATCAACAAGACGGCCGCCTCGGTCGGCATCCGCCCCAGCGACACCGGTCCGGCCTGGCGGCTGACCGTGCGCGGCGCCGGTCGCCAGGTCGACCTCACGTACGACCGACTCCTCGACCTGCCGCAGAACGAAGCGTTGCTCCCCATCGCCTGCGTGGAGGGCTGGTCGACCACCGACCAGCGCTGGGGCGGCGTCCGCCTCACCGACCTGGCCGCGCTCGTCGGACTGGGCACGCACACCCCGCAGGCCCTGGTCGAGTCCGTCCAGCGGGGCGGTTCGTTCAGCTCCGTCGTCCTGAGCGAGGGTCAGGTCCGGGACGCGCGCTCGCTGCTGGCCGTCCGGGTCAACGGGGCCGTCCTCTCCCTCGACCACGGATACCCGGCCCGGGTGATCGTCCCCGGCGCCCCCGGCGTCCACAACACCAAATGGGTCACCCGCCTCACCTTCGGGGAGCCTTCGTGAAGCCGCCGACCGCCGACTCCGTCACGACTTCCTTCCGGCACCGCTACGGAGCCTCCCCGCTCCACCTGATCCTCGTCCTGGCCTCCTTCGCCCTGGCCTGCTACGCGGGGCTGCGCCTGCTCCGAGGGGACGCCCTCGGCGTGGCCGTGTGGTTCGTCGGGGCAGCGCTCCTGCACGACCTCGTCCTCCTGCCCCTGTACGCGGTCACGGACCTGGGCGTCCAAAGGCTCCTCGGGCACGGTGCGCGGGAAGGGACGGCCAAGCCGCTGATCGGCGTCAACCACGTCCGGGTGCCCGCCTTCGTCTCGGGCGTCCTGCTGCTCGTGTACTGGCCTCTCGTACTCGGCCGGGTCGGCCACTTCACGATCACCACCGGCCTGCCGGCCGACGTGTTCCTGGGGCGGTGGCTACTGATCACCGCCTGCCTGTTCGCAGCCTCGGCGGCCGTCCTGGCCGTGAATGTCCGGAACGGGGGCAGGGACGCCCGCAAGGCCCGTGCCCGTGCCCGCGCCCGCAGAGCGGCGCGCGCGCCCCGAGGGCGGAACGACCACTGACCCCACGCACGGCCCAAGCCATCCGGGAGTGGGATGCGACAGGACCATCACCCGATCGGTGGGCCGGTGGGGAAAGGCCTTCGGTGGGTCTGTCCGAAGCGCGACCCTGGACCTCCACCGCGACCGGTGCGCGCAGCCGTCCTGAGGCCGCCCCGAGGCCTTCCCCAGGCCGGACGCGGGTGCGGGTTCGGGTGGGGCCCGGGGCCGGAGGAAACTGGTGGCGGGGCGGACCGATCTCGGCCGCCTGCCGGAGTGGATCGACAGGCGGGGGACGAGAGCCCCCGCGGAGGGTGAGCGTTGTGTCGCGTCGTTTTGACTGTTCGAACGAGTCGGAATGGGCCGAGGGGCTGCCGGAGGCCGCGGCGGCGGTTCGCCGCGGCGAGCTGGTCGTGCTGCCGACCGACACGGTGTACGGGATCGGTGCGGACGCCTTCGCGCCACTGGCCGTAGCGGGCCTCCTGGACGCGAAGGGGCGTGGCCGGGCCATGCCCTCACCCGTGCTGATCGGCTCCCCGCCGGCCCTGGACGACCTGGTCGACGAGCTGCCGCAGGGCGCCCGGGAACTGATGAGCGAGTTCTGGCCGGGCGGGCTGACCCTCGTCGTCCGTCACCGGTCGGACCTCGGATGGGACCTGGGCGAGACGAACGGCACGGTCGCGGTGCGGATGCCCGACCATCCGGTGGCCCTCGCCCTGCTCACGGAGACCGGGCCGCTGGCCGTCTCCAGCGCCAACCTGACGGGCAAGCCCTCGCCGCAGGACTGTGATGCCGCCCAGGACATGCTCGGGAAGGCGGTGGCGGTCTACCTGGACGCCGGACCGACGGCGGCGGACGTGCCCTCGTCGATCGTGGACCTGACCGGGCCGGCCCCCCGGCTGCTGCGCGCCGGCGCGATCAGCGCCGAACGACTGCGTGACGTCGTACCCGACCTCCACGAAGGCTGAAAGGACCGGGCAGGTCGGCCTCGGCCGGCCTGCCCGGGGCAGTCACTTCGCGGTGGCGGTCGGGACGTCCAGCCCGCGGGCGGTGACCAGCTGGGCGGTGCCGTCCGCGAGGCGGTAGGCCAGGCCCACGACAGCGGCCTCACCCGCCGCGACACGATCGGCGAGCAGTCGGGAGCGGTCCAGCAGCAGATCGACGGTGTGGCGTATGTGCTCGGCGATGAAGTCGCTGTCCTCGGTGTGGCCGGCCGCCCGGGCCGCCAGCACGCTCGGCGTGACACGCTCGATCACGTCCCGCACGAAGCCTCCCGCGGTGGCTCCGTCCTCCACGGCGGCACGGGTGGCCGCGACCGCGCCGCACGCGTCGTGGCCCAGGACGACGACGAGCGGGCAGCCCAGGACGCTGACGCCGTACTCGATGCTGCCGAGCACCTCGGTACCCACGACGTGGCCCGCCGTCCGCACCACGAACAGGTCGCCCAGCCCACGGTCGAAGATGATCTCGGCGGCGAGGCGGGAGTCGGAGCATCCGAACAGGACGGCGAACGGTGTCTGCGCCGGGGCGATCTCGGTGCGGCGGGCGGCGTCCTGGTTCGGGTGCTCAGGCGCACCGGCAACGAAGCGCTCGTTGCCGGCCAGGAGCGTGGTGAGGGTCTCCTGGACATTCATTCGGTCGTCGGTCATGGCCGCAGACTACGCGCAGGTGGTGGGGTCGGCCGTACTCAGGGGGCCGGCGGAGCGGTGAGCGGCTACGAGCGCCCCCTGGCACCGCCAGGCCCCGGTCCGTGCCCGTCGTCGTCCGTGTCCGGTCGGGCTCGCGCGACTCGGGGCGGGCGTTCCCTCGGCCGGGTGGGTGAGGGGTGGGCGCGGACGGGCCCGTCCGTCGTTCGGGTGGAATGCAGGAGACTGCCGTGAAGATCACCGTCCCGTGGCGGCGGAGCCGCGGCCGTTGACGGAGCGTGCCGGCCGGCGGGCATCGATGTCGTACGGCGCCCTCGTACGCGCCGAGGTGGGCACTGCCGGGTGCGTGCCGTGGGCAAGAATTCCTCGCGTGCGCGGAGATCGACGTGAGTCCGGGGTGCCCGGGGTGGCCGCTGTGTTCGTGGGGCGTGGCCGTGAGCTGGCCGCCCTGCGCACCGCGCTGGCGGGCAGCCGTGTGGTCACGGTCGTCGGACCGGGCGGCGTGGGCAAGAGCCGCTCCGCCCGCCACCTGCTGGAACAGGCCGACCCCGGTCGCGCGTTCGTGTGGGTGGAGCTGTCGCGACTACCGGACGCGTCCGGGCTGGTCGACGCCGTCGCGGCCGCGTGCGGTCTCGCCGACCACACCTCACGCGAGCCGACGGAGGCCCTGTGCGCGTGGCTGGCCCACCGCGGCCCGCTGCTCGTCCTCGACTCCTGTGAGCATCTGGTGCCCGAAGTGCGGGCTCTGGCCGCCCAGCTGCTGACCGCCTCGCCGGGGCTGTCGGTACTGGCCACCAGCCGCGAGCCCCTGGGCGTCCCCGGTGAACACGTCGTCGAACTGCCGCCGCTCAGGTCCGAGGAAGCCCTGGAGCTGTTCCTCAGCCGCGCCGCAGTGGCCGCGGCATGGCTGCCGCGAAACCGGCCGCCGGCACTCCTGGAGGTCGCGCGAGACATCTGCCGACACCTCCAGGGCATCCCCCTGACGCTGGAACTCGCCGCCGCGCAGCTGACACTCCACGCACCCCAGGACCTGGCGGCCCGGCTACGCCGACACATCGACCCCCTCGCCTCGGACACCCCTCGCGATCCCCGTCGGCACCAGAGCCTGCGCACCACGATCGGCTGGAGCCACGAACTGTGCGAGCCGGCCGAGCGGCTCCTGTGGGCGCGACTGTCGGTCTTCGCCGGCCCGTTCGACGAGGCCGACGCGCGGGCGGTCTGTTCCGACGAGGCGCTGCCGGCGGCAGGGGTCACGGCAGCGCTGGACGCGCTGGTGGCCAAGTCGGTCGTGCGGAAGGCAGGTCAGGAGCACACCGTGCTCGACACCGTCCGGGAGTACGGCGGCATGTGGCTCGGCCGGCTCGGGCAGCGCGACGGCATCCGCCGACGCCATGCCGCCCACTTCCACCACCTGGTCCGACAGGCCGACCAGGGATGGCTCTCGTCCGACCAGGGCAGCTGGTACCAGCGGCTCCGGGCCCGGCACCGGGACCTCTGCGCGGCCCTGGACTTCCAGCTCCGTACCGAGCCCGCCCAGGCCCTGGACATGGCCGCCCGGGTCGCGTTCTTCTGGAGCTGCTGCGGGCGCCTGCACGAAGCGCAGACCTACCTCCAGCGCGCCCTGAACAGCCCCAGGCCGGATGGCACCGACATCGCGAGGCCCCGTTGGGCGCTGGGCGTGGTCCTCCTCCTGCGCGGCGAACACGAGCACGCCCACCGGATCGCCCTCGCCTGCCAGGCCTTCGCGATGGCTCCCGGGGACGGACACGACGACCGGGACAGGCGACTGGACGCCGCGTACCTGCTCGGAATCAGCCACCTCATGGCAGGCCGGCCGCTCGCCGCGCGCATCGTCACCGACAACGTCCTCGACGGTCTGCCGGGCACGCCCTTCGACTCCGCCGCCAGGCTGCGCTGCCACCTCGCCCGGACCTTCGCCCTCACCGCGACGGGGCTCCGCCACGAGGCCCGTGCCGCGGCCGAGGAACTGCGCGAGGGCTGCGTCGCACTCGGCGAGTACTGGACCCGTTCCTACGCCGACTACCAGCTCTCCCTCATCTCCCTGATCGAGGACCGGCCCGCCTCCGCGGCCCGGCACGCCCGGTCCATGCTCGCCGCCAAACACCGCCTCGGCGACAGCTTCGGCACCGCCCTAGGCCTGGACCTCCTCGCCGCCGCCCACGCTGCCGACGGTGATCCCGTACAGGCAGCCCGTACCTCGGGGGCGGGCCACACGCTCTGGCAATCCGTCGGCCATCCCCAGCGCGGTACGCCGGAACTCGCGCCCCTGCGAGCCGAATCCGAGCGCCGCGCCCGAGCCCTGCTCGGCGACGACGCCTACGAAGCCGCCTACCAGGAGGGCATGCTCGGCACTTGGACCTGACCGCCGAACGGCGTCGTGGCAGGTGACGGGACCACGGGCAGGTGATCGACGGGACTCTGCACCGGGTGCGTTTGACAGATCCCCGGCAGCGAAGCTTACTGAAGGTGACATCAGAGCCAGACAGTGCACGACGTCCCCGCGCCCCGCTGAGGGCCCGGGACGCTCGCGCGGCTTGCCCGTACGTCAAAGGGCACGACATGAAGTCACGTCTGCGCACACGAGGTTGGTTCGAGACGGTCGCAGCCGCCATCAGCGGCTGCCTGTTCCTCTTCACCCTGGTCTGGCCCGACTGGATCGAGGGCGTGTTCGGGGTCGACCCCGATCAGCACAGCGGGGCCATGGAGTGGACGATCGTTGCCGTCGCCCTGTGCGCCACCGTTGTGTTCTCCCTGCTGGCGCGAGGTGAGTGGCGCAGGGTCCGGGCGAGCGGGGCGGAGGGCCGGCCATGACTCAGCATGCGGCCATCGAGATCGCGATCAGGGCGCACCTGCACGAGGCGCGCCGGCTGGCGCGGGCGCGGGCGGACGGAAAGTTCGACCGTGAAGCCTGGTTGGAGGCGTTGCGGCAGGTCGAGGGACTGGAGCGCGATGCCATGCAGCTGCGCATCGCGGGCTTCGGCGGTGGGGTCGCCGGCAGTGCTCCGTTGGTCGCGGCCCAATGGCGGCAGGTGGGGCCGGCGCCCATGCGGCAGCCCCTGGGAGGAGGGCCCGCCCCGGTGGCGGGTCGCGTGTACGACATAGCCGTCGACCCGCGCGGCAGCAGCGACAAGACCCTCTACGCCGCCACCCTCGGGGGCATCTGGAAGAGCCTCGACAGCGGCGCCACCTGGGCGCCGAAGACCGACCGCCTGCCGTGGACCCAGATGGGCGCGGTGGCCCTCGACCCCGTCAACCCGGACATCGTGTACGCGGGCGGCACCTTCGCGCCCGGCCCGTCGCTGTTCCGATCGGTCGACGGCGGCGAGACGTGGAGCACGATCGGCGGCGCCGCCATGCTCGGCCAGATGGTGGTGCGCATCGTCCTCCCCGCCCCCGGAGTGGTCCTGGTGGGCACCTTCATCCACGGGGTGTACCGCTCCGTCAACGACGGCGCGAACTTCGGCAACAACCTGGGCGCCTACGACAACAACGCGCCCGTCCTGGGTGGCTTGGTGACGGACCTGCACCTCCACACCACGAAGCCGACCACGGTGTACGCGTGCATGCGAGGGCAGGGCATCTTCGAGTCCACGGACTCCGGCGCCACCTTCCCCAACAACCTGTTCGCCAACCCGGGTGCGCCGGCCGCCGGTACCTACCTCACCGTCACCATGGCGCAGTCGACGAAGCCCGCCGACCACACCATGTACGCCACGGCGTCGACCGGCAGCGCCTGGGTGGGGCTGTTCAAATCGACCAACGACGGCAAGAACTGGAAGCTCAAGCCCGCTGCCGCGGCGGCAGCGGCCACCGGGGCACAGTTCGGCTTCGACCAGACCATCGGCGTCGACCCGCAGGACGCCAGGCGGGTCTACCTGGGCTTCCTGGAGCTTCACCTGTCCGCCGACGGCGGCGACAGCTTCGCCCCGGGATCAGTGACCGGGGGCAAGGTGCACGTCGACCATCACGCCATCACCTTCAGCCCCCAGTCCCACTGGGGCGCCGCGCCCACCCGAATGTACGTCGGCACCGACGGCGGCACCGCGGTCAGCGGCGACGGAGGCAGCACCTGGACCAACCTCAACGAGGGCGTCTCCACCATCCTCGTCGGCATGGGCTGTCTCGACATCGGCCGGCACTCGGCGGTGAACAACGGCTACGGCTACGTCGGTTCGCAGGACAACGGCACCGCGCAGCGCGCACCCGGCATGCCCGGCGACGACTGGAGCCACCGACTCGGCGGCGACGGCGGCTGGGTGGCCGTGGACCCCTTCGCCCCGCTCTCCGTCCACGCCACCGTCAACCACTACTACCAGCACAGCACCGACGGCGGCGCCACGTGGACCAGCGCGGCGGGCATCACGCCCGGTGTCAACGCCATCGCCGTCGATCCCGACGACGGCAGCCGGGTCTACGCCGCCGGCGGGTCGCTGGGCGACTGGGGCCCGCAGTTGTTGCAGAGCACCGACCAGGGCGCAAGCTTCACCAGCATCCACACCTTCCCCGCCGGTGTCCTCAGCATCGCGCCCGTTGGCGGGAGCGGTGGCGCCGGCGTGTGGGTGGGTCTGACCGACGGCTCGATGTGGCGGACCGACAACGCGCTGATGGGCGCCGGGTCGACGTGGAATTCGTACTCGACCGGTTTGCCGGGACTCGGCGTCACCGGCATCGCGGTCGACCCCTTCAGCCCGCAGCGCGTGATGGCGGGCTACTGGGGCGTTTCGGGGATCGCGCCGCCCAACCGCAGCCGGCACGTCTACCTGACCACCAACAACGGTTTGACCTGGGTCGACGCCAGTGGAACCGACGGCAGCCCGACCACCAACCTGCCCGACCTGCCCGTCTACAGCGTCGCCATGGACCCGGGCTCCAGCAACGGCCTGAGCGGCATCGCCACGTCCGGAAGCGTGATCGTCGCCGTCGGCCTGTTCGGGACGGTCCTGACGTCACCCGACGGACAAACCTGGACGGCGCGGGTCTCGGACGCCTACAACACGCTGGCCGACGTGGTGTGGACGGGCTCCCAGTTCGTCGCGGTCGGCCTGGGCGGGGCCATCCTCACCTCGCCGGACGGGATCGTGTGGACCACGCGCAAGGCGGGACCGTCCTCGGAGGCACTGCAGGGCGTGGCCTGGTCCGGCGCGGTGCTGGTGGTCACCTCGGCGTCGTACGGCACGGTCTACCGATCGACCGACGGCGTCAGCTGGATCTCGGTCCACGACGCGGCCGCTCAGGCGCTGCTCGACATCACCTGGGGCAACGGCGTGTTCGTCGCGGTCGGGTATTCCGGCACCGTGGTCACCTCGCCTGACGGCCTCACCTGGACCGCGCACGCGACCCCGACGACGGACAACCTCAATTCCGTCACCTGGTCGGGCACGCAGTACGTGGCGACCGGCACCGGCACCATCCTGACCTCGCCGGACGGCAGCACCTGGACGGCGCGCGTGTCGCCGACCACCGACCAGATCACCGGGGTGGCGTGGTCCGGCGCGCGCTTCGTCGGCGCGGTCAACTCCGGCAAGGTCGTCACCTCGACGGACGGGGTCACCTGGACGCTGCAGCCGACGGGATCGGCCTACCGGCTCAGCGCGATCCTCTGGACGGGCTCGCAGTTCATCGCCGTCGGCGACTTCGGCACCGTGCTCACCTCCGCCGACGGGACGGCGTGGACCGACCACAGTGTGCCCGTCGTGCCGCCGACACTGATCTGCGGCAACCAGACCGGCGTGCTGTTCTCCATCGACGACGGTGAGACCTGGCGCGTGCTCGGTGTAGGGCTGCCCACGGCGAGTTGTGTGTCGCTCGCCCTCGACTGGTCGCGCACGCCGTCGTTGCTGCGCGTCGGCACCAACGGTCGCAGCGTCTTCGAGCTGGTCACCACAGTGGGTCCCCGGGCGGCGGTCGTCTCCAACCTCGCGTTCGGGAAGGTGGCGTTGAACACCTCGGCCAACCTGGTGGCCAAGGTGTTCAACGCGGGATCGACGCCGCTGGCCGTGACCGGCTTCGCGCGGGCATCGGGCAGCCCGGCGTTCGCCCTCACCGGTGGGGGACCCGGCTTCCCGTTCACCCTGCAGCCGGGTCAGGAGCAGGACGTCACCGTGCGCTTCCAGCCCACCACGGCCGGGATCGCCACGGCGGTCTTCCGCCTCACCAGCAACGATCCCGGCACACCCGCGGTATCGGTCCCGATGAGCGGCACCGGGAAGTAGGCACCCGCCTTGGGCTCCCGTCGATCATCCGCCGGTGGTCCCGCCACCTACAAGTCCTGGGCCGTGCGTTGCCGCCCGGCCCGAATCGCGTCCGTCGGGACCTCGAAGACGATGAAGCGCCCGTCGTGTTCGTCGCCCTCCTCGCCGACGCGTGTGAAGCCGAAGCCCGCGATGGTGGCCAGGGAGGTGGTGTTGTCAGGGCTGATCCTGGCCCGCACGGTCCGGACTTCGGGTTCGGCGGCGGCCCTGACGAGCAGGGCCGTCAGCATGGCACGGGCGTAGCCCTGGCGGCGGTACGCGGGAACGACGGTGAAGCCGACCTCGACCATGCCGGCCTCGTCGGGCGGTCCGTGGAACCCGGCGTCGCCGACGACGACCCCGGCCGGCTCGGACACGGCGGCCCGCGTGATCCAGGGGGCGGCGGACGGGTCCTCGGCCAGCTGGGCGGCGCGATAGCCGAAGATCCAGCGGGCCCGGTCGCCGACGAAGTGCTCGTCGAGGGCGACCCCGGCCTCGGTGCTGCCGCCGGCGAGGTCGCCGTCGGCGAGCGCCCGCAGCGCCTTCTCGCCGAGCTCGACGAAACGGACGCGGCGGGGGATGGAGAGAGGTTCGCTGTGCATCGTGCAGATGCTCGCCCGCCGGTCAGGGGGTTGTCCACGGCTTTACGGCCCGTGCGGACGAACGACCCGGCGGTACGGCGCCCGCCGGCTCCCGAGGGCTGGGGGAGGGCGTGTCAGGCGAGGCCCGCTTCGATGGCGCGGCGGACGGCGTCCGACCGGTCTCGGATGTCCGCCTTGGCGAACAGGTTGTTGATGTGGGTCTTCACCGTGGCCTCGCTGATGAACAACTTCTCGGCGATGCCCCTGTTGGGCAGCCCGAGGCCGATGAGCGCGAGTACCTCGCGTTCCCGCGGCGTGAGGTCCGCGGGCAGGTCCCGCCCCGGCGACGCGGCTGACTTGGCCCCTGAGGCCGCCCGTGCCGTGGCGAGCAGACGGTCCTGGACGGCGCGGTCCAGTACGGACTGGCCGGCCGCCGCTGCCCGGATCGCGCGGGTGATGTCGCGGCGTCCGGCGTTCTTCGTCAGGTATCCACGCGCTCCGGCGCCCAGCGCGCCCAGGATGGAGTCGTCGTCGGCGAACGTGGTCAGGACGACCACCGCCACCTCCGGGTACCGCTCGGCCAGCCGCCGGGTGGTCTCGATCCCGTCCATCACGGGCATTCTCAGGTCCATCAGCACCACGTCCACCGGCCCGGCGGCGACCGCCTCCAGCACCTCGTGGCCGTTCGAGGCGGCTGCGACGACGTCGATGTCCTCGGCCAGGGCGAGAACCGCCGCGAGTGGCTCCCGGACTGCCGCCTGGTCGTCGGCGACGACCACCCTCAACTGCTGCTGTTGTTCAGCGGGTTCACTCATGTCGGGATCACTGCCTCCACGTGCCAGCCGTTGCGGTGCCGTCCTTCGGTGACCGGGCCCGCGGTGACCGTTCCGCCCAGCAGGGCGACCCGTTCACGCATGCCGATCAGTCCCATCCCACTACCCGCGCCCGCGTTCACCTCACGCGTGGCGGGGCCGTTGCGGACGCTCAACGTGATCGAGGCCGAGGCGTACGTCAACTCCACCTCCACCGGCCCGCCGGGAGCGTACCGGGCCGCGTTGGTGAGGGCCTCCTGGGCGATCCGCAGCAGGTTCTGGGTCGCCCGGGCCGGCACTTCGCGTACCGTCCCGGTGACGGTGAGGGCGTCGCGGTGGCCCGAGGACTCCAGCATCGCGGAAAGGCTCTCCACCAGGGGCAGCCCGTCCTCACGCAGCGCGTACACGGTCCACTGCGCCTGCCTCAGACTCTCCTTGACCAGCCCGTGGGCCTTGTCGTGGGCCTCGCGGACCTTCTCCAGGTCGCCGGTGTCGATCAGCGCGTCCGCCAGTTCCAGCTGCATGTTGATCCCGGCGAGCGAGTGCGCCAGCACGTCGTGAACGTCCCGGGCGATCCGGCTCCGTTCGGTCAGCACGGCGGTACGGGCCTCGGCCCGGGCGGCGCGTTCGGCCGACTCCGCCGCCTCGAGGGCCGCCCGTACGGCCCGGTGCTGGGTGCGGTTGACGATGCCCATCACGACCGGCAGGCCGGTCAGGAGCCCGAACGCCCACGGCAGCGCCTCGTGCCCCGGTCCGAGGCGGAAGTACAGGACCGCGCCGCACAGGAGACTGCAGAGCCCCGCGAGCACGAGGGCCGGCCTGGTCTCCAGCCGGTATCCGATGTGACCGGAGAGGAAGAAGGCGAAGAGGTAAGCCGTTCCGCTGCTGCTGACACCGATCAGGGCGGCTGCCGCGACGACGCCGAGGGCGAGCCAGATCAGCGCGAGTCGCGGGGAGACCCTGTGCTCGGGCAGGCGCCTGGCCAGCAGCGCGGCGGCGTTGACCACGAAGAGGACGGCCACGGCCAGTCCCTGGCCGCTGAAGCCCATGGGCCGGATCGTCAGGGCGCCCACGACGACGACCGCGAGGCTCGCCACCCACTGCACCCGTGGGTCCTGGCCGGGAACGGGGCGCGGTCCCGCCTCCCGGCCGGTGTCCGTGCTGGGGGGCGGGGCGCTCTGGTCGGCGGGCACGCGCCGAACATACTGCACGATCAGGCCGTACGGTCGAGGACGGCCACCGGGCGGAGTGCCTTGACCGTCCGGCTGCGTACGTAGATGGTCGCCACCCGCGTCACGACCTCGGTCAGCGCCATCAGGACGAAGGCCGCGACCCACGCCTGCTCGCCGGTGATGTGGTGCGCGAGGCTGAACCGGGCCACGTCGTCGGCGCCGCCGGCGTGCTCGACCCACACCTGGAAGCCCATCCGCGCTCCCATGCCCACGACCCACAGGACCGCCGACACCGCACCCGCCTTGATCAGGAGGTGCCCGTCGAGGGCGCGGATCCGGGTGTAGATGCCGCCACTGATGCCGAGCGCGGCGCCGACGGCCATCAACGCGGCGATCAGGACGAGGTCGTTGCCGTCGGTGGGGACGGTATCCAGGTACGAGTGCGCCACGAAGGCCACGATGATCAGCGGCAGGAGGAAGGTCTTGCGGTCGAGACGGCCTTCCCGCAGTTGCCGGAAGACGACCAGGATGAGGGCTGCGTCGGTGATCCACTCGGTTGCTGTCATGCCCTCAAGACTGCTGTGACGCGGCTCGCGGCACCTGGACCCACGGGTGGAACCGGGGGTGGAGATCGCCGGCCGGACGGGCTCGGCACGAGGGATGCGGTCGGACGCGTTCTTTGAGACGGCACGCCCCATCATTCGTCCTATACCGAAACGATCGGGCATTCTGGAGTCATGGACCACGCACTCGCTCCCGAACCGGCGGATTCCCCGGCCTCAGCCCCGGACCCAGCCTCAGCCCCGGCTGCACGGCTCGCCGCTCTCGCCGCCGCCCTCGCCGACGAGACCCGGGCCGCGATCTGCATGACCTTGCTGGAGGGGCGCGCCTGGACCGCGGGCGAGCTGGCCCGGATCACCGGTGTCGCCCCCTCCACCGTCAGCGGGCACCTGGCCAGGCTCCTGGACGCGGGGATCTGCGTGACGGAGCGGCAGGGGCGGCACAGCTACGTGCGCATCGCCGACGCCGCCACGGCCCGCCTGGTGGACGAACTGGCCTCCTACGCCGTCCCGGGCCGCGACGCGGCACACGCGGTGCCGGTGGTCGCCGCGCCCGACCCGCTGGCGCGGGCCCGCACCTGCTACGACCACTTCGCGGGGCGGCTCGGCATGGCGGTGACGGACGCGATGGAAGGCCGGGGCCTGTTGCGCACGGAGGGCGTGTTCGAGCTGACCGAAGCCGGCATCGACTGGTGCCGCCGCGCGGGCGTCGACGTGACGGGCGTGGGCCGCCGGCCACTGGCGAGCTCCTGTCTGGACTGGACCGAGCGCCGCCGCCACCTGGGCGGCCTCGTCGGGGCACGGCTGTGTGCGCGGGCCCTGTCCGAGGCATGGGTGGTGCGCCCGGAGGGGGGCGGCCGGGGGCTGCTGGTGACGGGTGCGGGGGAGGAGGCCTTCGACGAGCTGTTGGGACTCACGCCGCGGGCGTGGGGCTAGCGGGCGATCCGAAGGCCCGGTGCCCCTCGGGAAGGTGGCAAAAATACTTCGGCACTCACCGAAGTGTTAGGTGTAGGCTCGGCGGACATGAAGACCCACCCGCACGCCCACTCGAACGCCCACCCGCGCGCTCTCCCGCCAGGCCTTCTCACGGCCGCCGCCGTCTGCTGCACGGTCTTCGCCTGGGCGTCCGCCTTCGTGTCCATCCGCAGCGCCGGAGCCGCCTACTCGCCGGGGGCCCTCGCCCTCGGCAGGCTGCTCGCAGCCTCGTTGGTCCTCGGTGTGCTCCTCCTCGTGCGCCGCGAGGGCCTGCCGCCGCGCGGGGCCCGCCGGGGCATCCTGCTGTCCGGCCTCGTCTGGTTCGCCGGCTACACGGTCGCGCTGAACTGGGGCGAACGCCTCGTCGACGCGGGCACCGCGTCCCTGCTCGTGAACACCGGTCCGATCCTGATGGCACTCCTCGCCGCCCGCCTGCTCGGCGAGGCCCTGCCGCCGCGGCTGCTGACGGGCATGGCGGTCTCCTTCACCGGCGCCGTGGTCGTCGGCCTGTCGATGTCGTCCGGCGGCAACGGTTCGACCCCGCTGCTCGGGGTGGCGCTGTGCCTGATCGCGGCGGCGGCGTACGCGACGGGCGTCGTCGCGCAGAAGCCCGCACTCTCCTTCGCGACGCCGCTCCAGGTCACCGCCTACAGCTGCTTCGCCGGGACCGTGGCCTGCCTGCCGTTCGCCGGGCAGCTCGTGGCCGAGGTCCCGAGGGCTCCGCTGTCCGCGACGCTGAACATGGTCTACCTGGGCGTGGTCCCGACCGCCCTCGCCTTCACCACCTGGACGTACGCCCTCGCGCGGATGCCGGCCGGGAAGCTCGGCGCCACCACGTACGCGGTGCCGGCCATCGTCGTCCTGCTGAGCTGGGTACTCCTCGGCGAAACGCCGGTCTGGCTCACCTTGCTGGGTGGTCTCCTCTGCCTCGCCGGAGTGGCCGTCTCCCGCTACCGCCCGCGCACCCGGCAGGAGTCCGAAGCCCGGGTGGAAGAGCCCGCCCCCGAACCCCCGCCGCGCGGGAGCGGTAGCGCACAGCCGGTCGCGTGATCGCGCCTGACGGCCCGCTCCACGGCTGAATCCACGATGGACTCGGCCGGGGCGGCGGGCGTGGCGTCGGGATCGTTACGGGTCGTCGGGTGATGATGGCGCGGTGCGACTTGATCACGTGTCCTATGCGGTGGCCCGCGACAGCTTCGTATCCACTGTCCAGTGGATCGGATCGGCCCTCGGTGCCGGGTTCGTGGACGGGGGTGTGCACCCACGATTCGGCACCCGCAACTTCATCCTCCCGCTGAGCGGCGGCACCTACGTCGAGGTCGTCACGACGCTCGACCACCCGGCTGCCGACCGAGCACCCTTCGGCCAGGCGGTCGCGCGCCGCGCCGCCGAGGGCGGCGGCTGGCTCGGGTGGGTGGTCTCCGTCGACGACATCGCCCCGGTCGAGGCCCGCCTCGGCCGGACCTCGTCCGAGGGCCACAGGGTCCGCCCCGACGGGTTCGACCTGAGGTGGAAGCAGATCGGCCTGCTGGAACTGATGGAGGACCCGCAACTGCCCTACTTCCTCCAGTGGTCGGTCCCCATGGAGGAGCGCCCCAGCGCCGACCCGCGCACCTCCACCACCATCCACGGGGTCTCCATCGCCGGCGACGCCGCCTCCATCGCCGAATTCCTCGGCGAACCGGCCGACCACCCCCTCGACCAGATCGACGTCACCTGGGTCGAGGACGAGGAACCGGGCCTGGTCGCGGTCGAGTTCGCCACTGCCAAGGGCCCGGTCACGATCTGACCAGGCCCCGACTGCCCCGCCGCGACTCTCTTCAGGCGGGGGTGGCAGGGGCGGCGGGGGCGTTCTGCTCCAGGCGGGCACTCAGGGTGGCGGCGAAGTCCTCGGCGCGGGTCAGATGGACCCGCAGCTTCTCCACCTGTTCGGTGGCGGCTTCCCGGTAGATCCGTACGCGGTCCAGCAGGGCTTCGCGTTCGTGGGCGTCGAGGGCGGCGCCGGCGTCCAGCAGGTCGCGCACGTTGGCTGGATCTGCCGCGCTGGACGCGATCGAGGCGAAGTACGCCCAACGCGGCAAGACCGTCGAGATCACCGGGCTGAACGACCCGAGCGCCGATCTCCACGGCAGGCTCACCGGCGAACTCGCCGGCAGCCACTGACACGGCACGCGAACGGCGAGAGGACCCTGGCACCGGGCCAGGGTCCTCTCGTCGTACGGTGGTGTGGGTCCGGCGGGCGGCGCGTGCCCCCCGGATGGGAATCACCCTGCGCCGAGCGTGATCAGGGCCGCGATCGCGGGGCCGAAGGCGCCGCCCAGCTGGTAGCAGAGGCTGAACAGGCCGATTGCCGTGGGGCGTTGAGCGGCGGGTGCGGCCTGGGTGGCGTACACGGCGAGGGTTGCCTGGCCCGCGCTCGTCGTGAACACGGCCAGGGTCGCGACCGGGAGGAGCAGCGGCGCCCAGGGGCTCAGTACGGCGGTGAGCGGGGCCAGCGCTCCGACCGTGAGCAGGATCGTCAGGACGCGCGGGCGACCCAGTCGGGCCGAGGCCGCGGCCAGGACCATGGAGAGCACGGAGCCCGCGAGGAGGGCGACCAGCTGGCCGGCGCCGATCGTGGAGGTCGACCAGTCGGTACGGTCGCGCAGCAGCTGAGGGATGGTGAACAGCAGCGTGAAGTACGAGGTGGCGAAGGCGCAGGCGAGCAGGGCGGAGAGGACGAAGGTCCGCGTGCGCAGCAGCGTCGCCGGGACGAAGCCGGTGGGGTTGGACCGTATGTGCAGGGCCAGCAGTACGGAGGTGAGCAGCGAGGCCGCCAGCGCCGGGAGCGGGTAGCGGGGGATGAGCACCAGAGCCGTCGACGTCAGGACGAGCAGGGTGGCGCCGCGGCCGTCGAAGGGGGTGGTCCGCGCGGGTGCGGACAGGTCGGCGCGGCGCACGACCGCCGGCAGGGCCAGGAGGGCGACCGCTCCGACGGCGAGGGAGACCCGCCAGGAAGCCGCGTCCGCGATCGCCGAGCCGAGCAGCGGTCCGACCGCGCCCAGTGTCCCGAAGCCCGCCGTGATGACGCCCATGCGTCGGACCGAACCCGCCAGGCTCATCGCCGAGGTGACCAGGCCCGCGCCGCCCACCGCCTGGGCCGCCCGACCCGTCATGGCCAGCGGCAGCCAGGGCGCAACGGCGACGACGGCGGTACCGGCCGCGATCAGGACGGCGCTCAGCCGGAGCGTGGTACGCAGACCGCGCCGGCGCAGCAGGCCTGCCATCAGCGGGGTGCCGACGGCCATGGCCCAGGCGAAGACCGTGACGAGCCAAGTCGCCGTGGCGGTACGGATACCGAGCGAGTCGGCCATGTCGGGCAGGATCAGGACCGGGCTGTTGGCGCTCGCGGCGACCGGGGCGGCCAGCAGCGCCAGCCACGCGGAAGGGACGAGTCCGGGCGAGGTCGGAGCGGAGGGCGCGGCAACGCGGGGTTGGCGCGGGAGGCTTCGGGTGAGCGGGGGCATGGCGGTCTCCGGGTGATGAGGGCGGCTGCGCGGAGGGGGAGTGGCGGCTCGGAGCCGGCCGATGTCCACGACCGTCAGCGGCGCGTGATCGTCGTCCGGGAACTCCTTCTGCACACCGTGAAGGTGTTCGCGGTCCGGGCCTCGCGGAAGAGGAGGTCCTGGGCGGCGGGGTGGAGAGCGAGCTCGTACGTGGTGGACACGGGTGCTCCTGTCGTTCAGCCTTGATAATCTCAACGTTGAGACAATCAAAGCGGTCGACTCTCTCAACGTCAAGTGTCTTAACGTTGAGAAGATGTCCATTGAGGGGAGTGACGGTCATGAGCGATGCCGTGGACGCGATCATCGGCCAGTGGGTGAAGGAACGGCCCGACGTGGCGGAGGACCTCTGGCCCGTTCAGCTCTTCGGGCGGATCCAGCGGCTGGCCCGGGTGATCGACAAGTCCGCCAAGGCCGCGGCGGCGGCCCACGGCGTGGAGCACGGCGAGTTCGACGTGCTCACTACGCTGCAGCGCTCCGGGCCGCCCTACACCCTCACCGCCGGCGCGTTCCTCAAAGCGTCCATGGTGACCTCCGGTGCGATCACCAACCGCATCGACAAGATGGAGGCCAAGGGGCTGGTCGAGCGCGTGCGCGACGGCGACGACCGGCGCACCATCAAGATCCGCCTCACCGAACACGGGCACGAGGTCACGAGGGCCGCCTTCGCCGACCATCTGGCGAACTACGCGGAGCTGCTCGCCGACGTCGACCGCGACGTGGTCGACAAGACGGCCGAGGGCCTCCGCCACGTACTGGAGGCCCTCGGCGACACCGCCATCAAGTGACGAAGGGGTAGGCGGCCGTGGTGGATGCGCAGAGGGCGGCTCCGGTGATCGTCTGGGTCTCGCACCGGACGATCCGGGGACTTGACCGGCGAGGTCCGAAGAAGACGACCTACCGGCCGGCGGTCGGGTCGGGCAGTGGCCGGCCCTCGCACGAGGCGTCCTCGGTCGGCATTCGGCCGTCGACGAGGAAGCCCTCGACGTACGCGTCCACGCAGGCGTTGTGCGACTGGTAGACGCCGTGGTCGCCGCCGCCGACGGTGATCAGTCGCGAGCCGGCCGTCTCCCGGTGGGCCCGCAGTGCGCCCTCGTAGTAAGTGGCGGGGTCGTGGCGCGAGTTGAGCATCAGGATCGGCGGCAGCCCCCGCCCGGTGACCCGCACCCGGGGCGCCTGGGAGCGGGGCCAGGCGGCGCAGACCGAGGCGAAGGTCAGCTCACGGGCACCGGCCATCGGGTACGCGGCGCCGTCGGCCGCGCTCCGGCGGACCCAGTAGGCGCTGTCGTGGTTCCACGGGGTGTCCTGGCAGATGACGGAGAAGAAGTCCGCCGCGAACTGCGCCCCCAGCGGGTGCTTCAGCTTCTCGGCCAGGGCCTTGCGGGCGGCCGGCGGAGCCGCCTGAGGGTGCTCCAGGACATCGAGCAGCATCGCCAGGTCGGGGAAGCGGTCGCCGCTGTAGATGATGGAAGTGGCGGCGGCATCGAGGTGGTTGGAGGTGACCGTCGTCCCCTCCAGGTCCAGCGGACGCTCGCCCAGCGCGCTCCGCAGCCGCTCGTACGAGGCCTTGGCCTCCTCGGGGGTCCGGCCCCGGTGGTACGTCGCGTCGTTCGCGGCGAGCCAGGGCAGGAAGTCCTGTTCGAACCGGCGTTGGAAGCTCATCGGCTGGCCCGTCAGGAACTGCTGCCAACTGCCCGTGAACCCGATGTTGCTGTCGAGCACCACCCGGTCGACCCGGCTCGGGAACTCGGTCGCGTAGTAGGCGCCGAGGAAGGTGGCGTACGAGGGACCGTAGTAGGACACCTTCGACTCGCCGAGCAGCGCCCTGAACAGGTCCATGTCGTGCACGGCCTGGTCGGTGGTGATGTACGGGAGAAGATCGCCCGACCGCCGCTCGCAGTCCCGTACGAAGTTCCGCGCCCGGTCCACGGTGGCGTCCACGGCCCGCGGCGAGCGGTCGCGCAGGTCGCCGCTGGTGAACAGGGCGTCCACCGCTTCCTGGTCGGAACAGACCACCTGGGTGCTGGCCCCGACCCCTCGCTGGTCGAAGCCGACGACGTCGTACGCGGCCGCCAGCTTGGGCGAGTACGCCGACAGCCCCGCCGGCCGGCCCAGCCCCGAGGCGCCCGGCCCGCCGGCCGCCATCATCAGCACGCCCCGCCGCGCGGCGGGGTCCGCGGCCCGGTGCCGGGAGACCGCGACGGTCAGGTCCGCCCCGGTGCCGGGGTGGTACCAGTCGCGCGGCACCGTCATGGAGGCGCACTCCAGCGCACCGGACTGGCACGGCTGCCAGTCGAGGCGCTGCTGCGCGTACCGCGCGGGCACGGCCGGCGCACCGCCCTTCGCCACGGCGGCGCTCGCCGGCGACGCGGGCAGGGCGGCGAGGGCGAGCAGCCCGCACGCGGCGGCCGTGGCCCACCGCGCGGGCTTCTTGAACAGGTGCATGTGGGTGGTTCCCCCCGGTCGGAACGATTCGGTACACCCCGATCCTCCGAGAACCCGACCCACCGGACGATCCCCCCACTGCCCGTATCCGGGGTGGTGCCAGTACCACCCCTCCCGGCCCCATGAGTTCGTGCACGGGTGTCGGTCCGGTGTCGGCTGCCCGATCGCGAGCATGCTTCTGAGGTGGGGTCCGTCGTCCTTGGCCGGAAGCCGCAGAACTGCCGCCCGGCCGTGCGCATCAACGCGGGCGTGCACGTGGAGGCAGGCCCCAGGAGAGTGCGCCGGCGAAGAGGAGTACGACAGCCACCGGGGCGAAGACGCTGCCGGCCGGGTAGAGGGGCAGGGCCCACCAGGGGCCCGGATATTCGCTCGCACGCGCACGCTCCGCCGTCTTACGGTGGAGGTCGCCGGGTGGAGCAGGTCGGCAGCTCGCTGGGCTCATAACCCAGAGGTCGCGGGTTCGAATCCCGCCCCGGCCACTAAGCGGATCCAACACGAAGTGGGCACGGCTCCCTTCGGGCGGACGGTCGGCCACGGGACCGGAGTGAAAAGCGGTCGCGGTCCCGACAGGTGCGCCGTAGCGTGCGCGCGTGAACGTTGACGATCCAAAGGAAATGGTCCGGCGCGGGTATGACGTGCTGTCGGACCACTACGGGCGGGTATTTGGCAGCGAGACGAAATACGGTTCGTGGATCGAGGAGTTGCTCCGTCGGCTCCCCGATACAGGCACCGTCTTGGACGTCGGGTGCGGCACCGGGGTTCCCGTGGCCCGGTCCCTGGTCGCGGCGGGTCACCGCGTGACGGGCGTCGACATCAGCGAGGTCCAGATCCGCCGGGCCAGGGAGCTCGTGCCCGACGCCGACTTCATCCGGGCCGATGCCACGACCTTGGGGCTCCCCCGGGGCAGTTTCGACGCCGTCGTCTGCCTGTACGCCCTCATCCATGTCCCGGTGGAGGAACAGCCCGCCCTGCTGGAGCGGATCGCTTCCTGGCTGCGGCCCGGCGGCTGGTTCCTGAGCACCACCGGGCATCGGGCCTGGACCGGGACCGATGAGAACTGGCTCGGCGGCGGGGCCGCGATGTGGTGGAGTCACGCCGACGCCGGCACGAACCGCGCATGGCTCGTGCAAGCCGGCTTCGACGTGGTCCACGAGGAGTTCGTACCCGAGGGCGACAGCGGTCACGTCCTGTTCTGGGCCCGGCGCGCCGAGGCATGACAGCGACAGGCCGAAGGAGGTACGGCGGCAACACCGGCCCCCTGTCCGGGCAGGTCCGCCCGGGCGACCAGGCCAAGGGGCGGCCTGGTGTGGTGCGCATGGACCACCTCCTGCATCTCGACCGCACCCTCGACGAATTGGACCCGCCCCGCTGGGCAGACCCGGCTGGAGACGCGACCCACCTGGTCAGGAAGGTGCATGCGCTGCGGCGCGTACCGTTGGGCAAGCTGCAGCCGGCGGATCTGCGCACGTTGATCTCGCAGCGGGTGGGGCTGCCGTACGCACTGCCGCTCGCGGTTCAGCTGCTGTTGGACGAGCCGCTGCTGGACGCCTACTTCCACGAGGGCGACCTGCTCGTCGTGACGGTGAACGCGCCGGCTTCGGCGTGGGTTGCTCTGCCGGAGCTCGCGGCGCAGCTCAGGGTTGCCATCGAGGCCTTGCCCGAGGCCGCAGTGACGGACCTGCCGAGGGGCGCGGCGGCGGATCTGGCTCGCTTCGTGGCGTCCGCCTGACCTGAGCGACGGAGCCCGCCCTGATCTCTCGGTGACCGGCGGGCCGCGGCTGCGGCCCTTGGCGGCCCCGTCGTGGGGTGCCGATGTGGACGTCGGGGTCCCTGCCACCGCTTGGCGTTGCGCGAGCCGGGGCTTCTCTATCGACGGTCCGACGGTCCGACGGTCCGACGGTTTTGACGGCGTGGCGGTCGGGTGGGCGATCAGGGTTCGAAGCGGTAGCCCATGCCCGGTTCGGTGATCAGGTACCGGGGGTGCGAGGGGTCCGCCTCCAGTTTGCGGCGGAGCTGGGCCATGTAGACGCGCAGGTAGTTGGTGTTCTCGCCGTAGCTGGGACCCCAGACCTCCAGCAGCAGTCGGCTCTGGGTGATCAGGCGGCCCGGGTGGGTGATGAGGATTTCCAGCAGGTGCCACTCGGTCGGGGTCAGCCGTACCGTGCGTTCGCCCCGGTGCACCTTCTTCGCGACCAGGTCGACCGTGAAACCGGCGGTCGTGACGATGTCCACCTGGTCCGCCCGGGATGTGGGAGCCGGCTCGTGTCTGCGGGCGGCGGCCCGCAGCCGTGCCAGGAGTTCGTTCATGCTGAACGGTTTCGTCACGTAGTCGTCGGCGCCCGAGTCCAGGGCCCGGATCTTGTCTTCCGAGGTGTGGCGGGCGGACAGCACCAGGATGGGCACGCGGCTCCAGCCGCGGACACCTCTGATCACGTCGACGCCGTCCATGTCGGGCAGCCCGAGGTCCAGCACGATGACGTCCGGTCTGCGCGCGGCCGCGAGCCGCAGGGCCGAGCCGCCGTCCGGAGCCTCTTCGACCTCGAACTTGCGCGCCTGGAGATTGATCTTGAGTGCGCGGACGAGCTGAGGGTCGTCCTCCACCACCAGCACCCGGGTCATCGGTGTGCAGCCTTTCCTTCGTGTCGAGAACAGCAGGACGGTAAGGAGTCGGCAGGGCGCGAGCATTCCGCGCCCTGCCGGCTCCCGGTCCGTGCAACGGAGGACATCAGCCCGTGGTCAGTGCCTTGAGGGCGGTGTTGAGTTCGAGGACGTTGACGCGGGGTTCGCCCATGAAGCCGAGGGTCCGGCCGGTGGTGTGGTCCGCGACGAGCTTCTCGACCTGCTTGACGTCTAGCTTGTTCTGCTCGGCGATCCGGTGCACCTGGAGCTTGGCGTACTCCGGAGAGATGTCCGGGTCCAGGCCCGAGCCGGAGGAGGTGACGGCGTCGGCCGGCACGTCCTCGGGCTTGACCTTGTAGGAGGCGGTGGAGTTGTCCGCGATGACCGCCTCCTTGGCGGCGACGACCTGCGCGCAGAGGGTGCCTTCCTCGGCGTCCTTGGTGCACTTGCCGTTCACGGCCCCGTTGTCCGCGGAGCGGTTGGTGGCGCCGGAGAGGATCAGCGAGTACTGGGTGTTGACCGAGTTGCTGCCGATGCCGTTGGAGGGGCGGGGCTGGAACCACTTCAGGTCCGGCTTCGCGGCCTCTTCGGCGTCGTCTGGATTCTGCTTCGGGAGGTTGTAGGTCTGCCCGATGAGGGAGGAGCCGACGACCTGCCCGCTCTTGTCCTTGATCTCGGAGCCGTTGGCCTTGTCGTTGAAGAGGGCTTGGGCGATGCCGGTGACGGCCAGCGGGTAGATGACCCCGCAGATCACCGTCAGGACGAGCAGGGCTCGCAGGCCCGCCCCAATCAACCGCGTGGTGTTGCCTACAGAGTTGTTCATGACCGATCAGCCGATTCCGGGGATGAGGGAGATGAGGAGGTCGATGAGCTTGATGCCGATGAACGGGGCGATCAGGCCGCCCACGCCGTACAGCCCCAGGTTGCGGCGGAGCATCTTGTCGGCGCTGGTCGGCTTGTACTGGACGCCCTTGAGGGCGAGCGGGACGAGCGCGATGATGATCAGGGCGTTGAAGACGACCGCGGACAGGATCGCCGATTCGGGCGAGGACAGGCCCATGATGTTGAGCTTGTCCAGGCCCGGGTAGACCACCGCGAACATGGCCGGGATGATCGCGAAGTACTTCGCCACGTCGTTGGCGATGGAGAAGGTCGTGAGAGCGCCTCGGGTGATGAGGAGCTGCTTGCCGATCTCGACGATCTCGATGAGCTTGGTCGGGTTGGAGTCGAGGTCGACCATGTTGCCGGCCTCCTTGGCGGCCGACGTGCCCGTGTTCATCGCGACACCGACGTCGGCCTGCGCGAGCGCGGGGGCGTCGTTCGTACCGTCGCCGGTCATCGCGACGAGCTTGCCGCCGGCCTGCTCCCGCTTGATGAGGGCCATCTTGTCCTCGGGAGTGGCCTCGGCGAGGAAGTCGTCGACCCCCGCCTCCTCCGCGATCGCCTTGGCCGTCAGCGGGTTGTCGCCGGTGATCATGACGGTCTTGATGCCCATGCGGCGCAGCTCGTCGAACCGCTCGCGCATGCCTTCCTTGACGACGTCCTTGAGGTGGATGACCCCGAGGACGCGGGCACCGTCCGTGTCCTCGACGGCGACGAGCAGAGGGGTGCCGCCGGCCTGCGAGATCGAGTCGGTGAGCGCCTGCGCGTCGTCGGCGACGCCGCCGCCTCGCTCGTTCACCCAGGCGATGACCGACCCCGTGGCGCCCTTGCGGACCTTGCGGCCGTCGACGTCCACGCCCGACATACGGGTCTGGGCGGTGAAGGCGATCCACTCGGCGTCTGCGAGCTCGCCCTGGTGGCGCTCGCGCAGCCCGTACTTCTCCTTCGCCAGGACGACGATGGAACGGCCCTCGGGGGTCTCGTCGGAGAGCGAGGACAGCTGGGCGGCGTCGGCCAGTTCGGCCTCGGTGGTGCCCTTGACGGGTACGAACTCGGAGGCCTGGCGGTTGCCGAGGGTGATGGTGCCGGTCTTGTCGAGCAGGAGCGTCGAGACATCGCCCGCCGCTTCGACCGCACGCCCCGACATGGCGAGCACGTTGCGCTGGACCAGGCGGTCCATGCCGGCGATGCCGATGGCGGACAGCAGGGCGCCGATGGTGGTGGGGATGAGGCAGACCAGCAGCGCGGTCAGCACGATCATCGACTGCTCGGCTCCCGCGTAGATCGCGAACGGCTGGAGCGTGACGACGGCGAGCAGGAAGACGATCGTGAGGGAGGCCAGGAGGATGTTCAGCGCGATCTCGTTCGGCGTCTTCTGCCGTGCGGCGCCTTCCACGAGCGCGATCATCCGGTCGATGAAGGTCTCGCCGGGCTTGGTCGTGATCTTGACGACGATCCGGTCGGAGAGGACCTTGGTGCCGCCGGTCACGGCCGAGCGGTCACCGCCGGACTCCCGGATGACCGGGGCGGACTCGCCCGTGATCGCCGACTCGTCGACCGAGGCGACGCCCTCGACGACGTCACCGTCGCCGGGGATGGTGTCGCCGGCCTCGCAGACCACCAGGTCGCCGATGCGCAGATCGGTGCCGGGCACCCGTTCCTCGCCCGTGCCGCCCTTGGTCAGGCGGCGGGCGACGGAGTCGGTCTTCGCCTTGCGCAGGGTGTCCGCCTGCGCCTTGCCACGGCCCTCGGCCACGGCCTCGGCGAGGTTGGCGAAGATCGTGGTGAGCCACAGCCAGGCGGTGATGGCCCAGCCGAACCAGTCCGTCGGGTCCAGACACGCGAGGACGGTCGTCACGACCGAGCCGATCAGGACCACGAACATGACCGGAGACTTGATCATGACGCGGGGGTCGAGCTTCCTCACCGCGTCAGGGAAGGACTTCAGCAGTTGCCCGGGGTCGAACAGACCCCCGCCGACACGGCCGGCAGGCGGCTTGTGGCCGGTGGACAGATCCTCGTGCGGAGCACGGGTCGGAGTGGCGGTGCTCATGATGCGAGCCCTTCGGCGAGCGGTCCCAGCGCCAGGGCGGGGAAGTAGGTCAGACCGGTGACGATGAGGATCGTGCCGACGAGCAGGCCCGTGTAGAGCGGCTTGTCGGTACGCAGGGTGCCCGCGGTCTCGGGGACGGGCTTCTGCTCGGCGAGCGAGCCGGCCAGCGCGAGGACGAACACCATGGGCAGGAAGCGGCCGAGCAGCATCGCGATGCCGATGGTCGAGTTGAACCACTGGGTGTCGGCGTTCAGACCCGCGAACGCGGAACCGTTGTTGTTGGCGCCCGAGGTGTAGGCGTACAGCACTTCGGAGAAGCCGTGCGCCCCGGAGTTGAGCATCGAGTGGGGCGGAGTGGGCAGCGCCATCGCCGCTGCCGTGAAGCCGAGGACGAGGGCCGGGGTGATGAGGATGTAGCAGGCAGCGAACTTGATCTGGCGGGTACCGATCTTCTTGCCGAGGTACTCGGGCGTCCGGCCGACCATCAGGCCGGCGATGAACACCGCGATGATCGCCATGATCAGCATGCCGTAGAGACCGGAACCGACACCGCCGGGCGCGATCTCGCCGAGCTGCATGCCCAGCAGTTGGATGCCGCCGCCGAGACCGGTGTAGGAGGAGTGGAAGGAGTTGACCGCACCCGTCGAGGTCAGCGTGGTGGCGACCGAGAAGATCGCGGAGGCGCCGACGCCGAAGCGGCTCTCCTTGCCCTCCATCGCACCGCCCGCCGCCTGGAGCGCCGGGCCGTGGTGGGCGAACTCGGTCCACATCATCAGCGCGGTGAAACCGATCCAGATCGTCGCCATCGTCGCGAGGATCGCGTAGCCCTGACGCAGGTTCCCGACCATGCGGCCGAACGTGCGGGTCATCGCGAAGGGGATGACGAGGATCAGGAAGATCTCGAACAGGTTGGAGAACGGCGTGGGGTTCTCGAAGGGGTGGGCGGAGTTGGCGTTGAAGTAGCCGCCGCCGTTCGTGCCGAGTTCCTTGATGACCTCCTGCGAGGCCACGGCCCCGCCGTTCCACTGCTGCGTACCGCCCATGAACCGACCCACCTCGTGGATCCCGGCGAAGTTCTGGATCGCGCCGCAGGCGACGAGGACGATCGCTCCGATGACCGCGATGGGCAGCAGGACGCGTACGGTACCGCGGACCAGGTCGGCCCAGAAGTTGCCGAGTTCACCGGTGCGGGAGCGGGCGAAGCCCCGTACGAGGGCGACGGCGACGGCCATGCCGACTGCGGCCGAGACGAAGTTCTGCACCGCGAGGCCGCCGGTCTGTACGACGTGGCCCATGGCCTGTTCGCCGTAGTACGACTGCCAGTTCGTGTTGGCCACGAAGGAGGCGGCGGTGTTGAAGGCCTGGTCCGGGTCGATCGACTGGAAGCCGAGCGAGCCGGGCAGGACGCCCTGGAGGCGCTGCAGGGCGTAGAGGAAGAGGACGCTGACCGCGGAGAAGGCGAGGACGCCGCGCAGGTAGGCGGGCCAGCGCATCTCCGCGGACGGGTTGGCGCCGATGGCCTTGTAGATCCACTTCTCCGGGCGGTAGTGCCTCTCGGAGGAGTAGACGCGGGCCATGTAATCGCCCAGCGGGCGGTAGGCCAGGGCCAGGGCGGCGATCAGTGCGAGGAGCTGGAGGACGCCGGCGATCTGGGGACTCATGTCGGCTCAGAACCTCTCCGGGTACAGGAGGGCGAGGACGAGGTAGCCCAGCAGGGAGACGGCCACGACGAGGCCGACGATGTTCTCGACGGTCACAGCTTGGCCACCCCTCGGGCGATGAGAGCCACCAGCGCGAAGACCGCGACCGTGGTGACGACGAAGGCCAGATCGGCCATCGTGAGCTCCTGATGAAGTGATGAAATGGAATCGGCCGGAGTGGCCGAGATCGAGCAAACCGTGAGCTGCACCCCGCGTTAAGAGGTCTTGATGACCTCCATACGGACAGACGCGAACCCTTGACGCGGCCCATACGCGGACCGCCGCCGACCTACTGTGAAGTGCGGCTCTTCACGCCTTGGGCGCAGCGGACCCGGAACCGGGTCGAGGAGGAACCGGTATGCCGTCCGCGGCCGGCCGGGCGGCTCCCTGGGGGCGGGACCATCCCATACGGCCTTCCGGATCCGGCGTATGGAGTGCGTGAAGAGCGACGCGGCCGGCGTATGGATCTCGACAAGGTGGCCGGCGACCGGAGGGAGCGTCTTCGACGCTGTCCTCACTTTGCTCACTTCGCCCACTCCGGAGGAACGGCGACATGGCCATGCACACAGGAGAACCGACCGCGGCCGATCGGGAGCCGGGCCGGGAAGAGCCCCCTGATACCGGCGCCGGCGCCGGCGCGGCGGTCGAGACGGGGGAGCGTCACAGGCTGACCGCGCTCCAGGGCCTCGCCGCCCTCTCGCTGGACGCCATGGCCTCCGTCGCCTACGGGCCCGAGTCGATCGTGCTCGTACTCGCCGCGGCCGGTGCGTACGGACTCGGCTTCACCCTCCCGGTGACCCTGGCGATCGCCGCACTGCTGGCCGTGCTCGTCGCCTCGTACCGGCAGGTCATCGCCGCCTTTCCGGACGGCGGCGGCTCCTACGCCGTCGCCAAACGCCATCTGGGACGGCGTACGAGTCTGGTCGCCGCGGCCTCGCTCATCCTCGACTACGTCCTGAACGTCGCCGTATCCGTCACGGCCGGTGTCGCGGCCCTGACCTCGGCGTTCCCCGAGCTGTACGGGGAGCGGGTGTGGACCTGCCTGGGCGTCCTGGTCCTGGTCACCGCGGTGAACCTGCGCGGGATCGTGGAGTCCGCCAAGGCCTTCCTCGTGCCCAGCGCGGTGTTCGTCGGGTCGATCCTCACGATGGTCGCCGTCGGGCTCTTCCGCGACGGACCCGTCAGTACCGCGTCCGCCGCCGGGCACGCCTCCGCCCTCGGCGAGGGCGCGACCACCGTCGGCGCGCTCCTGCTGCTGAAGGCCTTCGCCGCCGGCTGTTCGGCCCTGACCGGAGTCGAGGCGGTCGCCAATGCCGTGCCGTCGTTCCGGGTCCCTGCCGCCCGCCGGGCACAGCGCACCGAGGTCGCGCTCGGCGCGCTCCTGGGCGTGATGCTGATCGGCCTGTCGATCCTCATCGGGCGCTTCCACCTCCAGCCCGTCGAGGGCGTCACCGTCCTCGCGCAGCTCGCGGACGCCTCCTTCGGCCACAACCTCGCCTTCTACGTCGTCCAGTTCGCCACCATGGTGCTCCTCGCGCTCGCCGCGAACACCTCCTTCGGCGGCCTGCCCGTGCTGATGGGCCTGCTGGCCCGCGACAACCACCTGCCCCACGTCTTCGCCCTCAAGGCAGACCGTCAGGTCCACCGGCACGGCGTCGTCTGGCTGGCGCTCGTATCCGCCCTCCTGCTCGTCTTCTCCGGCGGCGACACCAACACCCTCGTACCGCTCTTCGCCACCGGCGTCTTCGTAGGCTTCACCATCTGCCAGGTCGGGATGGTCCGGCACTGGTCGCTGGAACGCCCCGCCAGGTGGCGGGCGAAGGCCGTACTGGGAGGCTTCGGCGCGCTGCTCACCGGTGTGTCCGCGGTCGTGGTGACGGCGACCAAGTTCACCGAGGGGGCCTGGCTGATCGTGGTGACCCTGCCGCTGCTCGTCCTCGCCTTCGAGAAGGTGCACCGTACGTACGGGCAGATCGGCGAACGCCTGGAACTCGGCCGGGTCCCGCAGCCCCCGCAGCGCTCCCGCTCCCTGGTCGTGGTCCCGGTGTCCGGGCTCTCGCTGCTCACCTGCCGGGCACTGACCACCGCCCGCTCCCTCGGCGACGAGGTGCTCGCCGTCACCGTCACCCACCCCGCCCCCGAGGACCGGCGGGCGGCCGAGGCGCTGCGCCGGGACTGGGAGTTGTGGAACCCGGGCATCGAGCTCGTCGAACTCTCCTCGCCGAGACGTTCGCCGGGCCGTCCCGTATCCGGCTACGTCCGCGAGCTGACGGAGCAGCGGCCGGACACCCAGGTGACCGTCCTCATCCCCGAGACCGAGCCGGAACGGCTGTGGCAGCGGATCCTGCAGAACCAGCGCGGCTCGGTGGTCGCCCATGCGGTACGCCGAGACACGGACGCGGTGATCTGCCGATTGCGCTTCCGTGTCACCGCCAACCCCCGCTGAGACCGACGACCGAGGGAGACTCCTGCGCGGACCCCGGCAGCGCCCCTTCGCCCCGCACGTCCCTCACCAGGTCCCGGCACTCCTCCGCAGTCCCCGGTCGTGTTCTGCGATCAGCCGCCCAGGGCCGCTTCGACCGGTTCACACTGTGGGAATGGACGACCAGGGTGGGGACTCGGTGTCGGTTTCGGTTTCGGTGTGGCGGATGGACGGGGCGGCTCTTGCGGCGGGCTATGTGACCCCGGCTCTCGCGGGCGTGAAGGCACTCGCCGGCTGGGGTGCGTGGCTGTCCGCTCCGGGAGCCGGGGCGGCACGGTCGGCCGGGTTGTGGACTGGGCTGGCCATCGGCGTCGCGCTGTTCTCATGGTGGGCGATTCTCAGAACTCGGCTGGAGGTCGGCCCTGAAGAGATCGTGGCGGTCAACCCGTGGGGGACCCACCGCCTCGAACTGCGTGAGGTGGCGTCGGTGCGCCTCGGTATGTGGGGTGCGGAGTTCCAGCACCGGGACGGCTTCCAGACCACGGCCCATGCGCTGCGCGATTTTGCCGGTGGGACCACTCAGAACCGGCGTTTCGCCGAGCTGCAGGCTGCGCTCCGGGCAAACCCCGACTTCTCGCCGCAGTGATCCCTGCCGGGACGGCGATCATGGTCCGGCCGGCCGGAGCCTGCCACACGGGTCTCCGCCCTTAGGGGAGTGCGTTCAGTACGCCACCGGAAGGAAAGGCGTTAAGAGCGCGTCAGGATTCCGTCAGGCGAGGTTATAGACGTATTGGCTGTGTTTCCGCTGCGTACGCTGGCCCAGCCGTCGACTCCGATGGCCGAATCCCATGCCGTACGACAGGAGCGCCCGATCATGGCCACCCCTGCCCGCTCTTCGCGCCTGCGCGCTTGGATGCTGGAAGGCTTGACCGCCCAGACCAGTTCGCCCGCAGCCAAGGAGGCGGCGGCCCAGCCGCACGGCCGGCCGTGGTGGCGGGTGATGTGCCTGACGGGTCTCGACTACTTCTCCACCCTCGGCTACCAGCCCGGCATCGCGTTCCTCGCGGCCGGCCTGCTGTCGCCGCTGGCGACCATCGTGCTCGTACTGCTGACCCTCTTCGGCGCGCTGCCCGTCTACCGGCGCGTGGCCGAGGAGAGCCCGCACGGCGAAGGCTCCATCGCGATGCTGGAGAAGCTGCTCTCCTTCTGGAAGGGGAAGCTGTTCGTCCTGACCCTGCTCGGCTTCGCGGCGACCGACTTCCTCATCACCATCACCCTCTCCGCCGCCGACGCGACCGCGCACATGGTGGAGAACCCACACCTCACCAGCACCCTGCACGGCCACGAGGTGCTGATCACCCTGATCCTGATCGCCCTCCTGGGCGGGGTGTTCCTGAAGGGCTTCAGCGAGGCCATCGGCGTGGCCGTGGTCCTGGTGGTCACCTATCTCGGTCTGAACGTCGTCGTCGTGGCGGTCGGGCTGTGGAACGTGTTCACGGAGCCGCAGGTCATCACGGACTGGACGACCGCGCTGACCGCCGAGCACGGCAACGTGTTCATGATGATCGCCATCGCGCTCGTCGTGTTCCCCAAGCTCGCACTGGGCCTGTCCGGCTTCGAGACCGGTGTGGCGGTCATGCCGCACGTGAAGGGCGACCCCGCGGACACCGAGGACAAGCCCGCCGGCCGGATCCGCGGCGCGAAGAAGCTGCTGACCACGGCGGCCGTGATCATGAGCGTCTTCCTGATCTGCTCCAGCCTCATCACGACCCTGCTGATCCCGGCCGCCCAGTTCCAGCCGGGCGGCGAAGCCAACGGACGCGCCCTCGCCTACCTGGCCCACGAGTACCTGGGCTCGGCCTTCGGCACCGTCTACGACATCTCCACCATCTGCATCCTGTGGTTCGCCGGCGCCTCCGCGATGGCCGGCCTGCTCAACCTGATGCCGCGCTACCTGCCCCGCTACGGCATGGCCCCGCACTGGGCGCGTGCCCTGCGCCCGATGGTCATCGTGTTCACCCTCGTCGCGTTCCTCGTGACCTGGATCTTCAACGCCGACGTCGACGCCCAGGGCGGCGCGTACGCCACGGGCGTCCTCGTCCTCATCACCTCGGCCGCGGTCGCGGTGACCATCGCGGCCCGGCGGGCCGGGGAGCGCGGCTGGACCATCGGCTTCGGGATCATCTCGGCCGTCTTCATCTACACCACCGCGATCAACGTTGCCGAGCGCCCCGACGGCGTGAAGATCGGCGCCTGCTTCATCGGCGGCATCATGGCGCTCTCCCTCCTCTCGCGCCTGGCCCGCGTCTTCGAGCTGCGCGTCACGGACATCGAGTTCGACGACATGGCGCAGCGGTTCATCCGCGACACCGCCAACCGGACGATCCGGTTCATCGCCAACGAGCCCGACAACCGGGACCTGGAGGAGTACCGGCAGAAGAAGGCGCAGATCCGCGCGGACAACGACATCCCGGCCGAGGACGACGTCGTGTTCGTCGAGGTCACCGTCCTGGACGCCTCCGAATTCGAATCCGGCATGCGCGTACGCGGCGAAGTCCTCCACGACCGCTACCGCGTCCTGACCCTGGAGAGCTCCAGCATCCCCAACGCCCTCGCGGCCCTCCTGCTCCACGTCCGCGACGAGACCGGCCAGCGGCCCCACATCTACTTCGAGTGGACCGAAGGCAACCCGATGGCCAACTTCTTCCGGTTCTTCCTCTTCGGCCAGGGCGAGGTCGCCCCCGTCACCCGCGAGGTCATCCGCGAAGCCGAACCGGACCGCAGCCGCCGCCCGCACATCCACGCCGGCTGACGGGCGGCGTAAGCAAGCCGACAAGGATCCCGCCGGCGCCGTCCTCGACGCCCTGTGGCTGCTCGGGATCGGAGTCCGGGGTGTCATCGCCGCGATGGTGATCGAGCTCGTCTACCGACCGTAGACGAGCACTCCACCCCGGATTCGGCTGAATCGGCGAGCCGATCCCACCCGCCGATGTCGCGCCGCCGCAGGTCCTCCACGGTCGCCGGGCCCGGAACAATTCGCAGGCCCGCGGTCATGGCTCGGACGTACGCTGCCCGTCATGATCGACTGGAAGAGCGTTGAGGCCGCGGACTGTGCGGTGCCGGCTGACCGGCCCATGGACGACCTCGTTCGCGAGCTGTCCCTCGCCCTGGCGGATCCCGATCCACTGGTCCGGGACGGTGCGCCCTACACCGTCCTCGCGACCTGGATCGCCCGCGGGGAGATCGGGACGTCCCGGCGGCTGGAGCTCGGGGACGAGATGGCCACCCGGTTCACGAACCCGCGGATCGAGGCCCGCACCTTCGCACCCCTCGTACTCGACATGCTGGTGGCCGCGGGGGACTTCAAGCCAGGCTGGGTGGACGCGTTCGAGCACTGGTACCCGGCGGAGCAGGATCTGCGGGGCCACGACGAGACGCTGGGCTGGCTCCACGCGGTGGCGCACGGCGCGGACCTGCTTGCCGGATTCGGTCGCCATCCCGCGGTGCCGCCGACGCGGATGCTGGACCTCGCCGCGGCCCGCCTGACCGCGCCCACCGAACACGTCTACGACCAGCTGGAGGACGACCGCCTGGCCCGGGCGATCGCCCGGGTCCTCACCCGCACCGACCTGAGCGAACGCGACGCCGTCGGCTGGCTGGACCCGATCTCCGAACGCTTCGGGGCCGACCGCATCAGCACCCCGGTGCCCGCCCACGTCAGCAACTGCCTGCGCACCCTGCGGCTGCTCTACATTCTGGCCGATCGGGGCGTGCGCCCCACCAGCGACCTGCCCAGGGAGCCCGTGCACCACCGCGCTGCCGTCAAGTCCGGCATCGCCGCCGTTCTGGACCGGATCGTCAAACGCTGACCGACGGCACGCGCTTCGGGGAACCGGCGACAGTTCAAGCCGTTGCCGCCGCTGTTGAGCGCCCGCCTTTGGACTCGACGACCGGCACGCACCGAGCCCGCGCCCGGACGACACCGCCGACCGCATCGGCCCCGGGGTGTAAATCCGTGGGCCGATGCTCCCGCGAGTAATACATCGGTGGGCCGATGTTGCGTGGGAGGGGCACGTGACAACTTTCCCCCGTGCCCACGGATCGGCCGTCGCGGCACAGTTGGCGACCCGTCACCACAGGAGGGCACATGACCACCACATCGTCAATCAGCCGGAGCGGCATCACGCGCCGCAGCATGCTGGGGGCCGCGCTGGTCGCCGGGGCCGCCTTACCTCTGGCCGCCGTTGCCGGCCCCGCGTGGGCGGACCCGACCGAGACCGGCCCCGATGCGGCGCGACTCACGCTGCCCGCGCCGACCGGGCCGTACCCGGTGGGCACGGTCCAGCTGCACCTCGTCGACCGGTCGCGTCCGGACGACATCGCGGGCCCAGGGCACTTCCGCGAGCTGATGGCCACCGTCTGGTATCCCGCCCGGGACGTCGAGCGGTACCCCGTGGCTCCCTGGATGCCGGCCGGCGCATTCGAGGCGTTCCTCGCCGACGTGGGGTTCAGCGCCCTGGCCTCCCGGGGACCGGTCACCGCCGGCCACGTGGGCGCTCCGGTGCGGCGGTCGGGCCGACGGCTCCCCGTCGTCGTGTTCTCGCACGGCGCGCACAGCCACCAGGGCGACCACACCGTCGTGGTCCAAGAACTCGCGAGCCACGGATACGCGGTCGTGACGGTGGCTCACCAGTACGACACGTACACCGAGTTCCCCGACGGCCGGATCGCCGTCCCGGTGCGCGACAGGCAGGCGCCGACGCTGCCCGGCGACTTTGCCGCTGACCTGCGCTTCGTCCTCGACTGCGTCGAGCAGCTCGCCGCCGGGTGCAACCCTGACGTCGACCACAGGGCACTGCCGGACGGCCTGCTCGGCTCGCTCGACCCACGGTGCATGGGAGCCTTCGGCTGGTCGAAGGGCGGGACGGCCACCGCCGCCGCCACGCTCGCGGACCAGCGCATCCGGGCCGGGCTCAGCCTCGACGGCCCGATGCAGATGAACCCTCCACTGGCCGGCGACTTGGACCGCCCCTTCATGATGATGTCCGCCGAGTTCACCCGGGCCACGGATCCCGCGGCCGCCGCATTCTGGTCGCACCTGCGCGGCCGGCGGCTGAACATTCAGGCCGAGGGCGCCGCCCACGTCTCCTACGGCGACAACGAGGCCCTCTTCCCACAAGTGGCGAAGCTGTTCGGATGGAGCGGGCAGCAGCTCCAGGACGTGATCGGCACCCTCGATCCCGACCAGGCGGTGAAGATCCAGCAGGCGTACCCGCTGGCCTTCTTCGACGAGCACCTGCGCCACCGCCGGGGGCACCTGCTCGATGGACCGTCCCCGGCATTCCCGGCGGTGACGTTCCTCCCCTGAGCGCCAAGGGCGTGATGCTCGGGCGGCGGGCAGCGGAGCTCCGACCGCCTCCCGGGCGACTCGTGCGTGCAGGTACGAGGGCGCTGGGGTCGCCGACGGTGACACCTCAGCCATGTTGTGTACTACAAGGCCTTGTTCCTGTCGCATCCGGATTCCGGGAGGTCTGGAAGATGAGCGAGCCGTACCCGCCGGTCGAGCCGTACGAGCAGGGGATGCTCGACGTCGGTGACGGAAACCTCGTGTACTGGGAGGTCTGCGGAAACCCGGAGGGCAAGCCGGCACTCGTCGTCCACGGCGGGCCGGGATCGGGATGCGGGACCGGGGCGCGCCGGTACTTCGACCCGGACCGCTACCGGGTCGTCCTGTTCGACCAGCGCGGCTGCGGCCGCAGCACCCCCCACGCGAGCGAACCCACGACCGACATGCGCCACAACACCACCGGGCACCTGATCGCCGACATGGAGTGGCTTCGGAATCACCTGGGTGTCGACCGCTGGCTGCTCCATGGCGGCTCGTGGGGATCGATACTGATCCTGGCCTACGCCGAGGCGCACCCGGAGCGGGTGTCGGAGATCGTCATCGCCGCCGTCACCACCACGCGGCGCTCCGAGATCGACTGGCTCTACCGAGGTGTGGGCCGGTTCTTCCCCGAGCAGTGGGAACGCTTCCTCGAAGGAGCCGACGGCACACCACGGGACGGTGACATCGTCGCGGCCTACGCACGCCTGATGGAAGATCCGGACCCCTCGGTACGGGAGAAGGCCACGGCCGACTGGTGCGCCTGGGAGGACGCGGTCCTGTCCGGCGAAACGAACGGCGCCGCCAACCCGTACGGCGACCGCCCGCCGGCCGCGCGACTGGCCCTGGTACGCATCTGCTCGCACTACTTCTCCCACGGCGCTTGGCTGGAGGAGGGCGTACTCCTGCGCGATGCGCACCGCCTGGCCGGCATCCCGGGCGTGTTGGTCCACGGCAGGCTCGACCTGGCCGGCCCGCTCGACACCGCATGGGAACTTGCCCGCGCCTGGCCCGATGCCGAGCTGACCATCGTCGGCAGCGCGGGCCACCTGGGCGGCGAGACGACGCGCGCCCATGTACTCAAGGCTCTCGATCAATTCGCTCACGAGGGATGAGACAGGACAGCCCGGCGATCCAGCGGACTACCATCATCGCGATCGGGCCCGCGGTGCTGGCCGGCAATGTGATCCCGCCGCCCCGCGCAGCGCACGCTCCAGAGGCCGCGATGCCGTTTCGCGCGCGCTGGGCGTTGCGCGAGGACAACGGCCTCAGCTGCGGTGAGGCACTGGAGACATCGAAGCAATCTCCTGCAGGAGTGCCGCCACCCAGCCTTGCCAGTCGTACGACTCGTGCCGCTCGCGAGAGTGGAGATCCTCCTTCGGGTCGATGACGCTTCGAAGGAGGAGATCGAATCCTTGCTGGCCAACGTGCAGTCGACCGGCCGGCAAAGCGACTTCGTCACCTGGACGCGCCAACGGCTGACAGCGCGCGCCGGCACAGCCGATTGAGCGGGCGTCAGCCGGCAAAGTCGCGATGCCAAACAATCACCTGGAAGGGGACCACCCGGGACGGCAGGCCTACCGGACGGCGTATTTCAGATGTGGGCCCGGATCTGTTTCACAGGATGGCCCAGTCGGTCCGCCAACGCCGCCAGCTCATCCTCGCTGAACCAGAGGCGTTCGGGGTTCCACATGGCGATCTCGAAGCGGGCGAATCCGCACGGCCAGTCGTAATCCAGCGCGTCCAGAGTGGTTGATCCGCCACAGCACGGGACCTCGATCGCGAGCGTGGTGAAGCCGTTGTCGCAGTGGGCCTCAAGGAGGTCGCCCCACCACTCCCTGTCGATGGCCGCCTCGCACAAGGGGCAACCGATCCTCTCCAGGTTGCCACCGCAGTCGACAGCGGTCACGACGTCGTGCCACGTCACGTCGATCTCAACGTCCACGCCGTCGGCGACTCCGGGCGTCAGCTCCTCGACGAGCGCGATGACGCGGTCGACCGCATCGCGATCCGGTTGCCACCGCGGATCACTCGGAATGATCGACAGGACGTCATCGCTCATGGATTCCCCACCTCGTCAGGCCACCGCACCGTCGCGAAGGGATGCTATCGATCGCGCGTGCTGACGCTGCACCGACCTGGCTCCGTTCAAGTCGCCTGCGAAAGCCGGTCCGAGCGAGGCCCTGGTAGAGGCCACGGCGACCACGCCGCCAGGCGTGCGCTCGGGCAGGGGAAAATGCCCGGAGCCGTGGGGCTCCGGGCACCTACCTGTTTCAGACCATGGCCGGTCGGCCGGTCGGCCGGTCAGCCGTCAGCCGGTCGGTCAGAAGGTGAGCTTGAAGTCGGTGATCGTGCCGACGTCGGCGGCGCCCTTGTCCTGGACCTTCAGCTTCCAGGTGCCGTTGGCCGCCACGGCCGAGGCGTTCACCGTGTAGGTCTTGTCCAGGTTCGCCGTGGAGTCCGAGGAGGAGTTCTGCAGGCGGAACGAGGTCCCGTTGGGGGCCACCAGGTCGATCTGGAGGTCACCGATGTAGGTGTGGGTGATCTTCACACCGACCTTGAGGGTGCTCGGCGCGTTGCCGGTGATGCCGGTGACGGCGACCGACGAGGTGACCGCGGGGCCGGGGGAGTCCGGGATGGCCACCCGGGTCGTGCTCTCGAAGACCTTGCCCGGGGTCGGGTTGCCGCCGCCGGAGCGCGCGCCCACGTTGACCGCGGCCCAGGCGTCGGTGACGCCGTTGACCTCGGGGCTGCCGGCCCCGTACAGCTCGGTCGCCGCCGCGATCGTGCCGGCGCGGGCACCGGCGTAGTCCGTGGTGGAGTTGAACTTGGTGGTGAGCGCCTTGTACCAGATGAGCTGCGCCTTGTCCCGGCCGATGGCGGTGACGGGCAGGCCGTCGGAGGTCGGCGAGTTGTAGCTCACGCCGCCCACGACCTTGGCGCCCGAGCCCTCGGAGGCCAGGTAGAACCAGTGGTTGGCCGGGCCCGAGGAGTAGTGGACGTCGAGGTTGCCGACGCCGGAGTACCAGGCGTCGGCGGAGCCGCCGTCCTTGCTCGGCTTGTCCATGTAGCGGAGCGGGGTGCCGTCGCCGTTGATGTCGATCTTCTCGCCGATGAGGTAGTCGCCCGGGTCGCTCGTGTTGTTGGCGTAGAACTCGACGGACGTGCCCATGATGTCGGAGGTGGCCTCGTTCAGGCCGCCCGACTCGTTGCTGTACTCCAGGCCGGCGGTGGCGGCGGTGACGCCGTGCGACATCTCGTGGCCGGCGACGTCCAGCGAGGTCAGCGGGTCGTTGTTGTTCGTCCCGTCGCCGTACGTCATGCAGAAGCAGCCGTCGTCCCAGAACGCGTTGACGTAGGCGTTGCCGTAGTGGACGCGGGAGTAGGCGGCGACCCCGTCGCCGCGGATCCCGGAGCGGCCGAAGACGTTCTTGTAGAAGTCCCAGGTGACTCCGGCACCGTAGGCGGCGTCGGCGCCCGCGGTGGCGGCGTTGGAGTTCGCGCCGTTGCCCCAGGTGTCGGTGGACTGGGTGAAGAGGGAGCCGGTGCCGGACGTACCGTGGTTGAGGTTGTACGTCTTGTGGCCGCCGCGGGCCGCGTCGTTCAGCGTGAAGTTCGAACCGGACGACGAGGTGCCGAGGGTGACCTGGCCGCTGTAGTGGGTGTTGCCGACACCGGTCTCGATGGCCTGCCACTGGTGGAGCTTCGCGCCCGTCTTGGCGTCGGTGACGACGTGGAGCTGGTTGGGCGTGCCGTCCTCCTGGAGTCCGCCGATGACGGTCTCGTAGGCCAGGGTGGGCACGCCGTTCGCCATCCACACGATCTTGCGGGGGGCGGCATCGGCCTTGTCGGCCTTGGAGCCGACCGCCTTCGCGGCGTCGAGGGCCTTCGCGGAGGCGGCCGCCGGGGCGTCGGCCGGGGCGGAGGTGGAGACGCCCTGGAGCTTGGCCTCGGACGCCTTGCTGACGCTCTGGGTGTGGTCGGCCGCGGTGCGGTTGACGACCAGGTCGCCGCCGAGGACGGGGAGTCCCTCGTACGTGCGCTCGTACCGGGTGTGGGTGGTACCGTCCTGGTCCTTGACCACGTCGTGGACGAGGAGCTTCTCCTGCGGGCCGAGGCCGAGTTCCTTGGCCGTGGCGGCCGTGGTGCTCTGCGCCTTGGCTATGAGCTCGGCGCGCTGGGAGGGGGTGAGCTGCGCGGGGAGTGCGCCCGGGTTGCGGACCTGACCCTTGGGGGCGGCCGCGTTCGCGGACGGGTCGGGCTGCGCGTTGGCGGTGCCGGCCTGGACGCCGACGGTGAGGAGGGCGGCTGCCGCGAACAGGGCTCCCATGGCGGTGGTGTTCCGCCGGTGCGTGGACTTCACGCGGACTCCTTCGATGCGTGGGGGGTGGAACCGGCGGCCTGGATGAGGCCGGCCGGGCGGAGCGTGTCGATCTCGTCCTGCTGGGGATGTGGAGAGGTTGCCGGCGATTCCGATGATCGCCATGGACACGTCAGGTATTGGCCGAAACACGTCCGGATTCCGCCCTACCGCGTCCGCTGAGCGGACGTCAGGGGCGTGGATGAATGGGTGGATACCTGCCCAACTCGCTTCATTTCCGGCGCGACTCGGTCTGAGTCAAGACAGTGAATGGCGCATTTCGCAAACAGGTAAAGCGTTCGGCATCAAGCGTCAAACAGTCTTGTTCTGAACATGACTTGACGGGTCTGATCGCGGAGAAGTCGCTCCGAGCGGCGCCACCCCCCAAGGGAGTCCGCAATGCATCCAGCCCGTCGAATGTGGCCTCGCGCCGTGGCCGCCACGGCCGCGGCAGCCGGCCTCGCGCTCATCGCAGCCGCGGCCGCCCCGGTGACAGGGGACCTGACCGCCTTCGCGCACGATCCGACGGTCCCGCGCACCGTGGCCCGTCCCGCCGTCGCCGGCCACCAACTGGTCCGCGCCGTCGGGAGCCCGCTCTCCATCGAGGAGTGCCGGACCAAGTGGAAGATCGCGTGCTACACCCCGCTGCAGTACCGCGAGGCGTACGACCTCAACCCGCTCCACAAGGCGGGCATCACCGGCAAGGGCCGCACGATCGTGATCGTGGACTCCTTCGGCTCGCCGACCGTCCAGCACGACCTGGACGTCTACAGCAGGCAGTTCGGGATACCCAGCACCAAGGTGCAGGTGGTCAAGTGGGGCAACGTCCCGAAGTGGGACCCGAAGAACGCCGACATGCTGGGCTGGGCCGGCGAGACGACCCTCGACGTGGAGATGGCGCACGCCGTGGCACCGGACGCGAAGATCGTCCTGGTGGAGACCGCGGTCGCGGAGACCGAGGGCACCACCGGACTGCCGGAGATGATGGACGCCGAGAAGGCCCTGATCGACCGCGGCATCGGCGACGTCATCACCCAGAGCTTCGGCGCGACCGAGAACACCTTCCCCGGCTTCGACAAGGGTGACTTCTCCAGCATCGGGAAACTGCGCTACGCCTTCGAGGCCGCCGCCCGCAACCACGTCACCGTGCTCGCGTCCTCCGGTGACGGCGGCGCCACCGACAACACCGCCGACGGAACGGGCTATTACCACGAGCGCGTCAACTCCTGGCCCTCCTCCGACCCGCTGGTGACCTCCGTCGGCGGCACCCAACTGCACCTGGACGACGCGGGCAGGCGGACCGCCCCCGAGAGCGTCTACAACGACAACGGCGCGGGCGGCGGCGGCCAGTCCCACGTCTTCAACCGCCCCTCCTTCCAGAACGGCGTCAAGAACGTCGTCGGTGCGCGCCGCGGCACCCCGGACATCTCCATGGCCGCCGCGGTCGACGGCGGCGCGTGGCTCTACTCCAGCTACGACCCGGCGGCCACGGGCTGGGACGTCTCCGGCGGCACCAGCGAGTCCAGTCCGCTGTTCGCCGGCATCGTGGCCCTGGCCGACCAGGCCGCGGGCAAGCGACTGGGCGACATCCACGAGGCGCTGTACTGCCTGTACGGGCGTTCCGCGTACGACCGTTCCACCGGCATCGTCGACGTCAACGACGGTACGAACAACAGCTACCAGGGCGTCACCGGCTACACCGCGGTGAACGGCTACGACATGGCCACCGGCGTCGGCACCCTGGACGCGGCCCGCTTCGTGCCGGCCCTCGCGCGCGAGGGGCGCCGCGACTGACGCCCCGCCACGGTCGGCCCGGGGACGGGCGGTGCGTCGCCCCGCGCGGGCGATGCGCCACCGGTCCCCGGGCGGCCGGGCCGTTCGGGGGGAAGAGACCCGTGCGCGATCCCGGCGGTGCCGCGGCCCACCACCTGATCGACGGCGTCATCTCCCACGGAAACGGTCCTGCGGTCCCGTCGGGGCGGAGTCATCCCCGCTACCCACTCCCGACTCTCGATTGTCCGACCAGCGCGTTAGCCTCGGCAGATGATTCCCGCACCCCCTCCGAAGGTCATCACACGCCACCCCGACGGGCGGATTCGTGCCTATCTGACGCACCCCGGCGTTTTCGGGACGCTGGAGCCGGCGGCGGTCTTCCATGCGCGGGCCGGAGACGAGGTCGTGGCGTCGGTGGTACGGCCCGATCTGGAGCGCGTGGTGTACACGACCCTGCACGGGGTCGTCTGCCTCACGCGCGCCGGTGACCTGTTGTGGGCGTCGGACTTCGAGCCTCATTCCGACGTACGCCATGGTCACCTGCCCGGGTGCGTGCTGTCGCTGGACGGGCGGACCGTCTGGGTCTACCGGCCGGACGCGATGGCGGGACGCGGCCGCGGAGACCAGTGGGTCTTGCACGACGCCGACAGCGGGCGTGTCCTCGCCCGCCGAGAGTTGGAGACGGTCGGGCACGGCGCCGGCCACCACGTGCATCCCGTGGACGGCAGCGTCTACCTCGACATCGGCGAGGGCCAGGACGGTGCCGTCGTTCTCCGGGGCACAGCAGTGGCCGACGGTGAGCCGGAGTTCGTGACCTTCCCGTGGTGGGACCGCTGCCTGATCGACCTGGCGCCGGACGGCCGGCAGTTCATGACCGTCGATCACGGGCAGCGGGACGTCTCCTTCCACCGGCACCCCAGCGGGGACACGCTCTTCACCCTCTCCGTCGAGGCCTTCGGATACGACCCGGAGGACACGTTCGTCGAGTGGTGCGGCGGCTATCTGACCCCGGACACGGCCATCGTCACCCTGGGCGGTGAGAGCGAGGACGAGGAGGAGTGGTTCCGCCACCACCTGGTCGACGTCGTCTCGGGCACGGTCGGCGGCGAGATCGCCGTCGAGGCGACCAACCCGTACGAAGTGGAGCCACTGGGTGACGGCTCCTGGCTCACCGGCGGGCCCGACGACCACCCCATCCGCCGGCTCCACACTTCGCACCCGGCGAACTGACGGGGTGTCATCTTGCCGTCCCCGTGTGAGGGGGCGCGGGTGACGACGGCGGCCACCACGGTCTGTCGGTGTCAGCACGAATCCGGGTGGGGAGGCGACACGTAGATCGCGGACAGCACCCCGTCGCCGACCACCGTGACCGGGACGGGGGCGGTTCCGTCCACCAGCTTCAGGTCGTACGGCAGGGACCGCAGCGGGATGTCCTCGCCGAGGTAGGCCACCGAGATCGTGCCGCGGCAGGCGGAGGACCCGGGCGGCGCGGTGTCGGGCACCCGGCCGTCCTGCGGGCCGGCCGGGTGTGAGGCGGCGCCGATCAAGGCGTACGAGTATTCGTAGCGGGCCCCGCTGACGACATTGGCCTCGTGCGTCTTCTTCAAGTCGACCCAGTAGTGGGCGAGTTTGACCGTGACCGCCTCGCACGGCCGCTTGATGTCCTCCGGGGTGAAGTTCAGGCCGGAGGAGTCCAGCGTCAGACCCTTGGACTGGTAGTTCCCGCTGGTACTGCGCAGTTGCTTCAGGTAGTCGGTCAGCTGCTCGACGCTCATTCCGGCGGTCTGCACGCACTCCTTGGGCGCGGTCGGCGGCGGGCTCGCGGCCGGGGCGGCGGAGCCGGTGGCGGGCGTGTAGTGCACGAGTCCGGAGGGTGTGGGAGACGGGGTACGGGCGGCATTCTCGCCGCCGCCCGAACACCCCGAGACGGCCAGCAGCGCGGCCACGAGGGTGGCAGGCAGTGCAAACGGCGCACGCGCGCGGTGCATGTGTCCCTCCAGGTGAGAATCGAGACGCCTTTACCAGGCGGATCTTCTCAAGCGCGGACGGACGCGCGCAGGCGTTCGGATGAGGACGGGCAACCCGGGTAGGGCACGCACGTCACAGAGGTGGGCCGGTGGCGTGACGGCCTCCTGGTGTTCCCGGCGCAGCAGGTTGCGCGGGGCTCGTGTCGCAGCTTCCGAGTGCCGCTCGGTCAGACGAGTGCCGGTGTGGGAGCGGGCAGGTAGGGGGCGATGTTGCGCCAGGCGCGCTCGATGTATTCCTCCTTCTCGCCGACCGGGGCGACATAGTGCAGCGCACCTTCGGCGGCGTCGTTGCCCTTGAGGCGTGCGATGACCCAGGCGGCGAGGTACGGCGAGGCCAGGCAGCCGCCGGCGGTGGCGATGTTGTCCTTGGCGTAGAAGGGCTGGTTGAGGACCTCGACGCCGGCGGCGACGACCCATGGCTTGGTGATGAGGTCGGTGCAGGCGGGGATGCCGCCCAGCAGGCCGAGCCTGGCCAGCACGAGCGCGCCGGAGCATTGCGCCGCGATGAGCTGGCGCGAGGGGTCCAGGCCGCGCAGGACGTTCATGATGGCCGGGTCTTCGGTGACCTCGCGGGTGGCGATGCCGCTGCCGACGATGACGGCGTCGGCGGCGCAGGCCTCCTCAAGAGTGGACATCTGTTCGATGGCCACCCCGTTCATCGACGTCACCTTGGGGCTGGGGGTCGCGATGGTGACGCGCCAGTCGTCGGACTTGAGGCGGTTGAGTACACCGAGCGCGATCAGCGAGTCGAGTTCGTTGTAGCCCTCGAAGGTGAGGATGGCGATGTGCACGACAGGTGTCCCTTCCGGATGAGTTGGATGTGACGGTAAGGACCCGCGAGCAGGACAGCCAAAGAATTGTCATGGATACAATCCGGTGAATGGCTGCCTCGCGATACAAGAAGCTGGTCGACGCGCTCGCATCCGACATCCGGACCGGGGGCCTCGCCCCGGGGACGCAGCTGCCGACCCACCGCGCTCTCGCCGCCCGCGAGGGCATCGCCGTGGTGACCGCGACCCGGGTCTACGCCGAGTTGGAAGCGGTGGGCCTGGTGAGTCGTGAACAGGGCCGCGGCACGTTCGTGCGTGACATCGCGGTCCCCGCCGGTCATGGCATCGACCAGCAAGCCGTCGCCGCAGGCGCGGTCGACCTCAGCTTCAACTACCCGTCGCTGCCCGGCCAGACCGATCTCCTGCGACAGGCCCTGCGAGAGGTGGCCGGCTCCGGTGATCTCGACTCGCTGCTGCGCTACCAACCACACCGAGGGCGTCCACAGGACAGAGCCTCCATCGCACGACACCTCGGATGCCGGGGAATCACCGCCGACGCGGATCGGATCCTCATCGCCAACGGTGCCCAGCACGGCCTGGCCATCACCATCATGGCCACCCTGAACGCCGGCGACGTCGTCGCGGTCGACGCACTCACCTACCCGGGTTTCAAGGTGCTCGCGCACGCCTTCCACCTCGATCTGGAGCCCATACCCACCACCACCGACGGACCGGACCTCGACGCCCTGGAGAAACTGTGCGCGACCCGCCCGGTGCGCGCGATCTACACCATGCCCACCCTGCACAACCCACTGGGCTGGGTCATGTCGGCCACCGACCGTACCCGCCTGATCGGGATCGCTCGACGGCACGGTCCGCTCATCATCGAGGACGCCTCGTACGCCTACCTGGTCGAAGACCCTCCACCGCCTCTGGTCGCAACCGCGCCGGACATCACGGTCTACGTCTCGGGACTGTCCAAGAGCATCGCCACCGGCCTGCGGGTCGGCTTCGTCCTCGCCCCGGCGGATGCGGTGCCCTCCCTCGAACGCGCCATCCGGGCGACCACCTGGAACACCCCCGCCCTCACCACCGCCATCGCCTGCCGCTGGCTCGACGACGGCACGGTGCTGCACCTGGAAGCGCAGAAACGCGACGACGCCAAGACGCGCCAGGAACTCGCCAGGCAGGAACTGGCCGGCCTCCGGCTCATCGGTCACCCCTCGTCCTACTTCACCTGGCTGCCGCTGCCCGACGACGCACGCGCCGACCGCCTGACCGCCACCCTCGCACGCCGACACATCTCGGTCACCACGGCGGAGCCGTTCACCACCTCGACGCACACACCACAGGCGATCCGCCTCGCCCTGGGCTCGACCGATCCGGACAGTCTCCGGTCGACGCTGCGCACGGTGCGGCACGTCGCCATCGAGGACGCCTACGCCTGAACGCGCGCTTCAGCCCTCACGTCGGCACACGGCGGCCGGCTCAAGCGGTCGGCGCATCACCGCTGTTCGTGACGCCGGCGTCGTGAGCGATGGCGCCCAGTACTCCAACGGCCGTGCGGACCTGGTCGGCCGCGACGCGGGCGGTGGCTCTGGTTCCACCAGGGCGACGGCGCGGGCTCCCACAGCCCGCGCACCCAGATCGGCAACGGCCACCCGGACGGGGAACGCCTCTTCTGACGCGTCGGCCGGCCCGCCCCAGGCGCGGCCGGCCACTGCACGGCACACCGCCATCGCATGGCGGGCCGTGAGCCGGACGCCGGCCTCACATACCGCCCGGCTGGATCATCTTCCGGCCAGCGGTGCTTCCGCCGTCCACCGCGATCGACGCACCCGTCATGTAGGGGAAGTCGTCGGACGCGAGCCCGAGCACCGCGCGCGCGATCTCCTCGGCTTCGGCCATCCGTTCAAGACCGTCGACGTTGAGGGGTCCCCAGGCCTGCTTGTACTTCGCCCAATCCGCGTCCGGGATTCCCGGCGGGCGGACGAAGGGGGTGTCGGTGGTACCGGGCAGCAGCGCGTTGAGCCTGATTCCCTTGGGTCCGTACGCGAGGGCCGCGGCCTTCACCATGCCCTGCACCGCCCGCTTGCTCGCGGTGTACGCGGCGCTGTTCGGCCGCGCCTGTTCCGCCGCCGACGACGAGGTGCAGATGATGACGCCGCGCTGCACCTTGAGCATGTGCGGAATCTCGTACTTGATCGCGAGGAACACTCCCCGGGCGTTGGTGGCCTGGACGTCATCCCATTCCTCGACGCTCATCTCATGAGGTGCTTTGCCGCCGCCGATGCCGGCGTTGTTGAAGGCGACGTCGATGCCGCCGTAACGGCTCGCGACTCGGTCCACGAAGCCGCGGACCTGGGCATCGACGCGGACATCGGCCTCGACGTACGTGGCTTCGCCGCCCGCGTCCCTGATCTCGCGTTCCACCTGGTGCCCCAACTCGGCTCGTCTGCCGCAGAATCCGACATGGGCGCCCTCAAGGGCGAAAGCCTTCGCCGCCGCCCGGCCTATGCCGGATGTGCCACCCGTGATGAGTACGGACTTTCCCTGGAAGCGGCCGGCCTTGGTACGGGACCTCGACTGGGCGTCGGTCGCGTGGGCGGGGGTGCCGAAGGCCACGCTCCCCAGCCCCGCAGCGGCCACACCGCCGAGGACGGACCGCCGCCCCATGATGCTGGATTCCGAGTATGCGTCGGCACTCGTGGCCGTATGCGCGTTGGTGTTCATGCCGCTCACCCTCGCCGCTCGACCCGGGTTCCCGACTCCCTCCACGGGTCGGACATCGCGGCCGGTGGGAGGAGGTGGCCTCCTCCCACGGCAGGACCCGGTCGCACGGGCGTCCGCCTATCGTGAGGGTGTGAACAGAGCCTGGATCGAGCCCGCGTTCGACAGAAGATTCGCCGCCATGCGGATCCTGGCGCTCGCCGGTCTGATGGTCGGCAATTTGCTGCTGCTGCAGCGGCCGTCCGGAGCACGGGACCGGGGCCTCGCCGCAGCCGGGCTCATGCTGTGCCTGGCCGCGGGAAAATGGGTGTTCGGCGCGCTCCTGGCGCAGTCGGTCCTGCTCGTCGCCGCACACGCGCTGGGCGCGAGCCTCGTTCCGTCGTTGAAGGTGGCGGCCGCCGTCACTCTCTTCGAGCTGGCGGTACAGCAGTCCGGACGCCGCCTCGCCGTCGGGGCTACGGGACTCGCGCTTGCCGTCGCCGTGAACCGCTTCGAAGACCTGCCCGGAGAACTCCTGCCGGTGCTCTACAAGATGGGCATCGTCGCGGGCGTACCGCTGCTCCTGGGCGCGTACGTACGCGTGACCCGCGACGCCGCCGTGCATGCCCGTCAACACGCGGAACAACAGGAACTGCGTGCCGAACAACAGCTGCTGGCCGCCCGCGCGGCGGAACGTACCACCATCGCGCGCGAGTTGCACGACCTCGTGGCCCACCACGTCTCCTCCATGGTGCTGCGCGTCGGTGTTGCCCGGCACGTCACCGCGGCCACCGGCACCACCGACCCCCAGATCGCCGACGTCCTCGACGACCTGCACGCCAGTGCCGGCGCGGCACTGACCGATCTGCGGCGCCTGGTCACCGTGCTGCGCGCCCCGGACCGGACCGGTCCCGGCACCGGCTCCCTGGTCGAGCCCGGAGCTCTGCCGGCGGCTTTGGAGTCGGTGGTGGAACACAGCCGACGGACCGGCCTGACCGTGACCGCGTACGTGGATCCCCGCGTCGCACGGCTCGACGTGGTACGCGGCCTCGCGGTCCTCCGCCTGGCCCAAGAGGGCCTGGCCAACGCGGCCAAGCACGGTGGGCCCGGCGCACACGCCGAGCTGGCCGTTCGGGTGGTCGATGACGCCGTGTACGTGGTGATCCACGACGACGGCGCAGGAAGGTCCCGGCCACCGGCTTCCGGCCCTTCCGGACACGGCCTGATCGGCATGCGTGAACGCGTGGACCTGCTCGGCGGCCGCCTGGATGCGGGCCCCGCCGCTCAGGGCTGGCGGCTCACGGCCGAACTTCCCGCCTTCACATCAGACATGGAGCCCCAGCTGTGATCCGCATCCTCGTCGTCGACGACCAGCAACTCGTCCGCATGGGACTGCGCATGCTCTTCGAGCAGGCCCAGGACATCGAGATCCTGGGCGAGGCGGACAACGGCGCGCAGGCGGTACGACTGGTGGAACACCTGGCTCCCGACGTCGTCCTCATGGACTTGAGGATGCCCGGCATGGACGGCATCACGGCCACCCGCCGCATCTTGACCGCACGGCCCGCCACCCGCGTCGTCGCCCTCACCACGTTTGACGACGACGACCATCTGTATCCGGTGCTCGCGGCCGGAGCCTGTGGCTTCCTCGTCAAGGACACCCCACCGGCCGAACTCCTCGAAGCCGTACGCCGGGCCGCCAACGGGGAGGCGCCCTTCAGCCGGGACGTCCTCGACCGCCTCGTCGCCCAGGCTGTCCACACGCGTGCCTCCTCGGACACGCCTGCGGACATCCCCGTGGCGGCCATCACCCCGCGCGAGCGAGAGGTGCTCGGACTGCTCGGCATGGGCCTGTCCAACAAGGAGATCGCCGACCGGCTGCATGTCGGGGTCACGACGGTGAAGACCCACGTGGCCGGCCTGATGGCGAAGACGGGCCGGGACAACCGCATCCGTCTCGCTGTTCTCGCCGTCCTCACCGGCATCACGCCGAACTGAGAACCGCCGGGGTCGGTCTCCTCGTCAGGGAGCGTCAGGGCCGGTCGGGTCCGCGATAAGGCAGCGTCTGGCTGTAGACGACGCTCGTGGTCGTGCTGCCGAAGCCGGCCAGCTCGTCCATGAGCGTCTCCAGGTGTTCCATGGAGGTCGCGGCCACCTTCAGGGTGTAGCAGTCGTCGCCGGTGGTGCGCAGGCACTCCAGGATTTCGCGGCGATCGGCAAGCAGGCGGCGCAACGGCTGGTGGCGGTTGCCCGGGTACTTCAAACGGACGACGGCCAGGACGGGGTAGCCGACCTTGGCCAGGTCGACCACGGCGCGGTAGCCGGTGATGACGCCCGTCGCCTCCAGTTGCCGCACCCGTTCCGTGGTGGCCGAGGAGCCGAGGCTCACGCGCCGCCCCAACTCGCTGAGGGAGATGCGCGCGTCCCGTTGCAGCTCATCGATGATCGCCCAGTCGATGTCATCAAGGTTTCCGGCCATCCCACGATTTTACCGGGAAAGTCATGGAGGGATGGCGAGTTGACCGGGAGAAGGATCTGTCGTTTTTCTTGATCGCCAAGATAGCCTCCACGCATGCAACTTGGCGTGAACGTACCGAACTTCGGGCCCGGAACCGATCCCGGTGTGCTGAACGAGTGGGCACGGGTGGTGGAGGGGCTCGGCTTCGATCTCCTCATGGTGTCGGATCACGTGGCCATCACCCCGGACGTGGCCGCGCGCTATCCGGCGCCGTTCTACGAGCCGTTCACCACGCTGTCCTGGCTCGCCGGCATCACCACCAGGGTGCGGCTGGGCACGACGGTTCTCGTGATGCCCTACCGGCATCCGCGGTTGGTGGCGCGCATGGCCACCAACCTGAACCAGCTCAGCGGTGGCAGGCTCGTGCTCGGAGCGGGAGTCGGCTGGGCGCGCCAGGAATTCGACGCCCTCGGCGTGCCGTTCACCGCTCGCGGCAGGCTGACCGACGCGAACCTCGCCGCCCTGCGCAAGGCCTGGGAGGAAGAGGGCCAGGGACACGCCACCCCGATTCCCCTCTGGGTCGGCGGCAACAGCGAGGCGGGAATCCGGCGGGCCGTCAGGTTCGGTGACGCCTGGCATCCGCTTAGGGGCACCCTTCCCTGGATGCGCTCGGTCGTGGCGAGCCACGCGCTGCCGGCATTCGCACCGCGCATCGCCCTGCGGCTGACCACCGAACCGCTCGGCGACCCCGAGCGACTCGCGGGCACCGGCACCCTGGAGCAGATCCTCGATGATCTCGACGAGCTTCGCCGCCTCGGGGCCGAAACCGTCGTGCTCGACCCGTACCACGGAGATCCCGAGGAAACCCGCCGGCCCCACGAGGCTTGGCGGGCTCTCACTTCCGTGGCCACACATTGGAGGACATCCTCATGATCACCACTGCCGACGAGGCGCTCCTGCGGCGCGCGATCGCCATCGCGGCCCGTGCCACCACCCTGGGCGACGCACCCTATGGCTCCCTGCTGGCGGGCCCGGACGGCACGATCCTCGTCGAAGCCCACAACACGGTACGGCGGGACGACTACATCACCGCCCACCCCGAACTGAAACTCGCGCGCTGGGCGGCCCGCGAACTCGACCGCGCCGCGGCCGCACGCACCACTCTGTACACCAGCTGCCAGCCCTGCGGCATGTGCGCCGGCGGTATCGTCCGCTCCGGACTCGGGCGTGTCGTCTACGCGCTCTCCACCGAGCAACTCGTGGAACTCAATCCGGAGTCGGGCGCATGGCCGACGGTGGAACAGAACGGTCCCGCCCTGTTCGACGAGGCGCGCACCCCCATCGACGACTACTACCGGCCGCGACCGTGAAGACCGCCCGTCGGCCCTTCCCCGCCTCGCTGCACAGCGGCGGCCCCGCTCCCGCCTCCCTGTACCTCTGGACACCCGGAGGCGGGAGGGGAGGGGCGCACGCTCTCCTGCCAAGCCGACGTGCGGAGTTGGCGTAACGGACCGGCGGTCCGTATTCTCTCATCTATGCGGACCGTCGGTCCGATTCACCTCGGTCGGCCCCGAAGCGCCGCTTCGTCATGCCTTCGAGCAGAACGGAAGCCTTGATCATGAGCACCTCCATGGACCCCGCGGAGCTGTACCGCCACGGTCTGACACTCCTCGTCGAGAAGGACATCCCCGGCTGGGTGGACCTGTGGGACGAGGACGGCGTCCTGGAATTCCCCTTCGCGCCCCCCGGCCGGCCCGAGCGGCTCGAAGGCCGCCAGGCCGTGCTGGAGTACATGCGCCACTACCCCGAACACATCGACATCCACGACTTTCCCGACGTGACGATCCACCGGACCACCGAGCCCGAGACGATCGTGGTCGAGATGCGCGCCGTCGGCCGCCTGGTCGAGACGGACACCCCGTACGACATGACCTACATCGCCGTCGTCACGGTCAAGGACGGGCTCATCACCACCTACCGCGACTACTGGAACCCCCTGGCCGCCGTCCAGACCGGCGCCGACTTCACCGCAACGAGGAGCACCCACTGATGGACCACCTCGACGCCGCCACCCTCGTCATCGGAGCCACCGGCACCACCGGCCGCCGCGTCACCACCGGGCTCGTCGCCCGGGGCCGCCGCGTCAAGGCCGCGAGCCGCAGCGCCGTCCCGGTGGAGGGAGCCCCGGCCGTCCGCTTCGACTGGAACGAGCCCGCGACCTGGGACGGAGCCCTCGACGGCATCGACCGCGCCTATCTCGTCCCGCCCATCGGCTCGTTCGACCCCGCCGCCGCCATGCTGCCCTTCCTCCACCGGGCCCGCGCGTCCGGGATGCGCCGCGCGGTGCTTCTCGGCTCTTCGGCGATCCCGGCCGGCGGTCCGGCGGTGGGCCGGGTCCACGAGGCCCTGCCCGGCCTGTTCGAGGAGTGGGCGGTCCTCCGGCCCTCCTGGTTCATGCAGAACTTCGCCGGCTCCGCCCCGCACGCCCGCAGCATCCGTGAGGACGGCGTGATCCTCACGGCCACGGGGAAGGGTCGGATCGGTTTCGTCGACGCCGAGGACATCGCCGCCGTCGCCGTCCGCGCCCTGACCGACGAGCAGGCACCCAACACGGACCTGATCCTCACCGGGCCGCAGGCCCTGACGTACGACGATGTCGCCGCGACCATCACCGAGGTCACCGGCCGGCCCGTCGAGCACCGGCACCTGACCTTCGCCCAACTGCGCGCCCGCTGGGCGTCCGAGATCCCGCTGGAGTTCGCCACCATGCTGGCGGACATGGACCGCGCCATCGCGGAGGGAGCGGAGGACCGCACCTCGGACACCGTCGAGCGGATCACCGGTCGCCCCGCAGGCACGCTCCGCGCCTTCGTGGAACGGGAGGTCGGACGGGCCGGCTGAAGGTCCCGGTGCCGTCCGTGCGCGGGACGGGCGGCGCTGACGCGCGCACCCGCCGCATATCATTCCCCGGGGCCGGGACCGGCCGAAGACCGAGGAGGACCCGTGGCTCAGCGTGCGGAACGCGCGGACGCCGTACGCAATCGGGAGGCCGTGCTGGCCGCCGCCGACGCGCTGTTCGCCGCCAGCAGCAGCCCCCACAGCGTCTCCATGGACGAGATCGCCGTGGCCGCAGGCGTCGGCAAGGGCACCCTCTTCCGACGCTTCGGCGACCGCGCCGGCCTGATCGGAGCCGTCATCGCCTCCCGCCTCGAACCCCTGCGCCAAGCCGTACGGGAAGCCCAGGAGGCCCCCGGGTCCACGCCGCGGCAGCGGGTGCGGGACCTCCTCGACGCCTCTCTCCGCTTCAAGATCGAGAACCGGAACCTCATGGCCGCCGCGGAGGACGCCGGGATCGGCAGCCCCTACGAGGCGGAGCACTACGGCTGGTGGCACGAGATGCTCCGGGCCCAACTGGAGGGCGTGCCCGGCACCCGCGACGCGGACTTCACCGCCCACGCCCTGCTGGCGGCCATCCGCGCCGACCTCGTGGCGCACCTGGTCGACGACGCGAAGATGACCCCTGAGGGGCTCCGATCGGCGCTCGCGTCGTACGTCGACACCGTGCTCGGCACCCCGGCCACCGACGAGGGGTGACTCGGCCGGAGCGGCACCAAGACGGTGTTGCCGACATGGCGGTGCGCCGTTCCGGCCCCCATCGATCGGCCACCCGTCGGTTCACGCCTCCAACCGCGCCAGCTCCTCGGCGCTCAGCGTGAGCTCCGTCGCCCCGGCCGAGTCCGTGACGGAGGCCGGACGGCTGGCTCCCGGTACCGGGATGACGGCGGGGGAGCGGGCGAGCAGCCAGGCCAAGGCGACCTGTTGGGGGCTGACGTCGCGCTCGGCTGCGATGCGGTGGAAGGCGGTGCCGGTGGGGGCGGGGCCGGTGGAGGCGGGGCCGGAAGGGCCGTCGAGGGAGCTGCGCGAGATGCCGCCGAGCGGGCTCCAGGGCAGGAAGGCCAGTCCCAGCCGCGTGCTCAGTCGCAACTCGGGCTCGCTGTCGCGCATGACGGGCGAGTACTGGTTCTGCACGGAGACGAGTCCGTCGCCGAGGATCCGATGCGCCTCGCGGATCTGGTCACACGTGACGTTGGAGATGCCCGCGGCGCGGATCGTACCCGCGTCGAGCAGGCCGCGCAGCGCGCCGACGGACTCGGCCCAGGGCACGGCGGGGTCCGGCTTGTGCAGCTGGTAGAGGCCGATGGCGTCGACGCCGAGGCGCTTGGCGGAGGCCTCGGCGGCGTGCTTGAGGTGTGCGGGCGTGGCGGTGACGGTCCAACTGCCGTCGCCGGGGCGGCCGCGTCCGCCCTTGGTCGCCACCAGGACGTCCGAGGTGTCGCCGCCGTAGCCGGCCAGGGCGCGGGCGATCAGCTCTTCGTTGTGGCCCGCCTCGCCGGCGTGCCAGTGGTAGCTGTCGGCGGTGTCGATGAGGGTGACGCCGGCATCGAGGGCGGCGTGGATGGTGGCGACGGCCCGCGCTTCGTCGGGGCGGTGCTCGATGGACAGGGGCATGGCGCCCAGACCTACGGCGCTGACGGTGTTGTGGCCGATGGTGCGGTACCGCATGGTGGCTCGACTTCCTCGGGGTCGGTGACGGCTCGGGGCGACAGTGCCGGGCGGCCGTCCGGTGGCTGGAGAGCAGGGCAACTCCCCTTCCATTGCCGGATGGTGGACGCCTTCCCGGCCTGCTTCCCCCATCCTGGAGGCCGGTCGCCATCAGCAGAAGCCCGTACCCACTGGTTGCGTATTAAGAAGAACTGTTGACCGATGGTCAGGAGGAACTCCGCAACCGGACCTCCTCGTCGAGCAGCTCCCACACCGGCGGACCGGGAGACGCGTCGGCCGGGCAGGGCTTGACGGAACGTGTGTCCGCCTGGTGCTGCGTGGACCGGCCCGGGCGAGTGCGGACCGGCCTCAACCGCGGGGCGGCGTGAGCCAGGTGCCGATGGTCGGCAACACCTCGGGTCCGCTGTCGCGGTCCACCGCGCCGACCAGGTCGGCGATGGTCACGCCCTGCAGCGAGGCGCGCCACGCGGTTTCGGCCTCTGCCATCACGCGGGCGATCCCACAGGGTTTCGTGCACTTCTCGGGCGGCGCCCCCAGCGGGCCGCGCCGGCGGATCTCGGTGCACACGAACGCGGGGTCCGTCCCGTCGACCGCCAGCACGACGTCGAGGACGGTGATCTCGGATGCCGGCCTGGTCAGCACGTACCCGCCGGTCTTGCCCTGCACGGAGGTGACCAGCTCCGCCCGGGAGAGGGCCTGCATCTGCTTGGCCAGGTAGCTGGCGGAGACGTCGTGCAGCAGTGCCAGCCGAGCGGCCGGGACCGGCTCGGATGCCGCGGTCAGCACCACGCAGCAGTGCAACGCCCACTCCACGCCGCCGGACAGTTTCACGCGTCCTCCTGTTTACCCGGACACATTCTATCCGCGTATGATCTCGGACAAGACTTGTCCGAGTTATCGATTCCCTTTACGGAGGACACGGCCATGAAGATCACGGTCATCGGCGGCACCGGACTGATCGGCTCCCGGCTCGTGACCGCACTGCGCGGCGCGGGGCACGAGGTCGTCTCCGCCGCCCGGTCGGGCGGCGTGGACCTGACCACCGGCACGGGACTGGACGAGGCGCTCGACGGCGCGCACACGGTCGTCGACGTGACGAACTCGCCCACCTTCGACTCCGCGTCGAGCGACTTCTTCCGCACCGCCACGGAGAACCTGCTGGCGGCGGGGGAGCGGGCCGGGGTCCGACACCAGGTCGCCCTGTCGATCGTCGGCGTCGACCAGGTGCCGCAGCTCGACTACTACCGGGCCAAGACGCTCCAGGAGGACATGCTCAAGCAGGGGTCGATCCCGTACTCGATCGTCCGCGCCACCCAGTTCTTCGAGTTCGTCGACGGGATCCTGTCCTGGACCGCCGACGACACCACCGTGCGGCTGCCCTCCACGCCCCTGCGGCCGATCGCGGCGGCCGAAGTGGTGGCGGCGCTGGCCGAGGTCGCCACCGGCCGCCCGCTGGACGGGACCCTCGACATCGCGGGCCCCGACGTCCTGCCCCTCGACGGGCTCGGCCGCCTCACCCTGTCGGCCCGCGGGGACGCCCGTACCGTCGTGACCGACGAGGGGGCGGGCCCGTTCGCACTCGTCGAGGGGGACGCGCTGACCGGCGGGCCCGGAGCGAGGACCGCCCACACCCGGTACGAGGCCTGGCTCGGCGCCCGTTCCTGAGGCGCGTCCGTCAATCAACGAGCGGCTGTGACCAGCTCCTCAGCCCAGCAGTTGCCCGAGGCGTTCGAGGTCGTCGTGTACGGACTCCTGTTCCTCCTGGGTGAGGTGGACTGCGGTGGCCGCGGCGAGCGCGGACGTCGCGGTGTCCGTCTCGCCGAGGCGAGCGGCGACGTCCGCACGCAGCACGAGAAGGCGAAGCAGTTGCACAGGCGTCGGCCGTTCGTCCTGAAGGCGCAGCGCCCGGTCGATGATCTTCGCGGCGCCCGCCGCGTCTTCCTTGGAGTCCGCAAGGAGGGATGCGTGGTGCAGGGCCCGGGCGAAGGTCTCCTTGGGGGCGGGCCGGTGGTGCTGGTCGTCGCTCGTCTGCTGCCCGACGCGGATGCAGTTGCCGCCCGGATCGGTCATGAGGAACTGCCGCACGCCGTGTGACGTGTTCTTCAGCGGCCCGAGGCGTGGCAGCCCGCGGTTCGGCACCCTCCCGTACGCCGCCTTCAGTCTGGCGCGAAAGATCTCGTGCAGCCCGTCGACGTCATCGGTCTGGACGATGCACGTACTGAACGACTCGGCCGGCTCGTACTGCTTCATCCCGAAGAAGTGGAGCCGTATGCCGCCGCGTTGGACGGCCGCGTACGGATTGGGGCTCTTCTGTTGGAAGGTCACCTCGAACCCGAGGGTCGTATAGAAGTCGAGAACGGGCTGGATGGTCTGGCACGGCAGGATCGGAACGGTTTTCTCACCCATGTCGCCACTCTAGTCAAAGTTGACTAGAAGGCTGAGGGATTGTCGGCGATCTGCTTGGATATCCTCGGCGCGTCCGCAGCACCGGCGGACGCACGGCTACTGGTGTGTGACGGCCTGCCCGCTGTGCAGGCGGCAGAGACGACTCGACCCGGCCACCGATCCCGCCGCCCCGAGCGCCGAGGCCCCCGAGTGGCCGGCACGGCGAGAGGCACTGGACCGGGTGACCTCCTCGAAGCGACCATACGGGCATGGAGTTCCTCTGCTACCACCGTGACCGGCCCGGCTCTCTGGCGCTGCGTGACGAGTTGCTCGAAGAACACTGGTCCTACATGGACCGGTACGCGAAGGAGATGGTCGCCCGGGGCCCGACCCTCACCAGCGACGGCAGCGCACCCACCGGCAGCCTGCACATCCTCGACCTGCCCGATCCCGCCGCCGCCCGCGCATTCGCCTTCGGGGAACCGGGTTACCAGGCCGGCGTCTACCGGGACGTGCTGCTGCGGCGGTGGCGCAACCTGCTGGGACGCACGATGTGGGACTTCCCCGGCGGGCGGACCGGTGGCAACCGGTACTTGGTGCTCGGCCTCGGCACGGGACGGGCCGCCGACCTCGCCGTGCCGGCCGACCGGGACGAACTGATCGCCTACGGACCGCTGTTGTCCGACGACGGTGCCACTTGGCTCGGCACGGCGGTGTTGCTCCGCGCGTCGGACCGGGAGACGGCGCGCGCCGTCCTGACCCAGGACCGGTACGCCGACATCGAGGTGCACAACTGGCGGTTCGGCGGGCGGCCTTCGTGATCCGACGACGTCCGTCGGCGTCGCCGCCGCGGAAACCCCTCGATGAACAGCCATCGGTTCCCCGTACCCATGGGGTCCCGGCCCGCCGGCCCCGGGTACGAGGGCGCGTCGGGTTGGGTTCGGGGACGTGACTCACGATCTCGGACGACTGCTGGCCGGGCGGTACCGGCTGGCCGAACTGCTCGGCCAGGGCGGCATGGGGACCGTCTGGCGGGCCCTCGACGAGCAACTCGGACGGGAGGTCGCCCTCAAGGAACTCCGGTTCCCCGACGACCTCGACGCGAATCGGCGCGAGGCTTGGATCGCCCGCCTCGACCGTGAGGCGCGCGCGGCCGCCAGGCTGAAGCATCCGGGGGTCATCACCGTCCACGACCGGATAGCAGGCGATGACGGCCGTCCGTGGATCGTGATGGAACTGGTCCGCGGACGCTCTCTGGACGACCTGATCAAGGAGGGCGGCCCGCTTCCGCCGGGCAAAGTGGCCGGGATCGGGCGGCAGGTCCTGGACGCGCTGCGCGCCGTGCACGCCACGGGCGTCACCCACCGGGACATCAAGCCGGCCAACGTGCTGCTCGAAGGTGAACGGGTGGTGCTGACCGACTTCGGGATCGCCGCCGTGGAGGGCGAGCCCGGTCTGACCCGATCGGGGGCCCTCATGGGGACCCCCGTCTACATGTCCCCCGAGCAGGTGCGAGGTCTCCAGGCGACCGCCGAATCCGATCTGTGGTCCCTGGGTGCGACGCTCTTCACGGCCGTGGAGGGTCACGCCCCGTTCAGCGGTGCCGGTTCCTGGGCGGTCTTCGTCGCCATCGCCACCGAAGAACCCGCCCCGGCCGTCCGCGCGGGGGACCTTGCCCCCGTTTTGACGGGTCTGCTCCGCAAGGATCCGGCGCAGCGTCTCACTGCCGAGGAGGCCTACGACCTGCTCGCCGGACCGGCGGGCGAAGCGCAGCGCTCAGGGCCGGCGCCCGCGCCGACATCCACGTCCACGCTGCGGCTGGGCGCGGCGCCGGGCCCCGTCCCCGGAGCGGGACGGCCGGACCCTCCGGCGCATGGCCCCGTCCGCCCTGTCCGCCGGCGGCGGTACTTGCTGGGCGGCCTGGCGGCGGTCGCCGTGGCCGCCCTGACCGCGATGCCCTGGTGGTTACCGGAGTCCGGATCTCCCGGCGACGACACCGGCCGTAGCCGCGCGACCGACTCCACGGCGCCCACCGCACATTCCCCGTCTCCTCCCCCTGCCGCACCGCCGCCCACGGCCGCCGCGTCCACCCCCACTCCCACCCCCACCCCGACGTCCAAGGTCACGCACGCCCCCCTCGATCGCCAAGGCGTCGAGAGCGTCTTCGCCCTCTACATGAACGGCCTGGCCCGGCAAGACATGACCTCGCTGCGCCGAGGCACTTGCCCCCGACTGCGCGCGAGCCTGCTCGGATTCGCCCTCAACGGCTACTTCGTGGACCGCTGGGAACTCCAGCCGTACGAGATCCCCCCGAACACGGACGAGCTCAGCGTGGAAGCGAAGATCACGCGGCGGGACCCCGAGACCGGGAAACCCGCAGGCGAGGTCCTCAACCAATGGATCATCGAGCGGGCCGCGGACCAGCAGTACTACGTATGCGGCTGGCTCAACGGGGAGTGAGTCGGCCGCCCCATCAAGCGACAGTCCTCCGATTTCAGGAGTTCACGCCGACCGCTTCCACCAGCGTGACCATGACCTCGACTGCCTCCTGGTCGGTGAGCCCTTGTTCCCGACACAGTGAACGCCAGGTCGAGAACGCCGAGGCGTGGCCGATGACCGCCGGCAGGAGCGTGTCGTCGGCCTTCGGCCACGCATTGGCCAGCACTTCGACGTACTGCCGGGTGGTCTGGGCCCGATGCTCGCGGATTCGTTCGGGCACGGCGTGTTGGTCGCGGTTGACCAGTGTCAGCATCTGCTCGCCCGCGCGGTAGAAGCGGTAGATGTCGGCGAGACCGGCAGTGAGTCGCTCGTGGGGGTTCTCGATCGCGCCCCATTCCTCGGGCCGCGGCGGCGTCTGCAACGACAGCCAGTGTCCCGAGCACGCCTCGAACAGAGCCGCCTCGTCCGGGAAGTGCCGGTAGACGGTCAGCCGGGTGACCCCCGCGTGCTCGGCGATCGCTGCGATGCTCGTCGAAGCCGGGCCCGCGGTGCCGTGCAGATGCACGGCGGCCTCGACGATGCGCTGCCGAGTACGGCCCACGTCCTCGGCACGTTTGCGCATCTCGTAGCCACGTGTTTTCGGTGAACGCTGCTGTTCGCTCAAATCTTGACGCCCCAGGGCCTACGGTGGAGACTTTTAAGAGAACACCAGTGTATCTCCAAATTGCGTCGAGGAGTGATCGTCATGATCGAGCCGTCGGCCCCGCCGCTCACCATCGTCCGCCCCGGCGAGGGCGCCGAGGGCTTCCTGGGTTCGATCGGGGTCGCCTTCAAGCTGTGGGGTGCCGACACCGGTGGTGCGGTCTCGGTCGTCGAGCACCCGTTCCCGGTCGGAGCCTTGGTGCCGCCGCACCTGCACACCCGAGAGGACGAGTACTCGATCGTCACCGAGGGCGAGATCGGGTTCCGTTCGGGCGACCGCGAAACCGTTCTGGGCGCCGGCGGGTACATCACCAAGCCGCGCGGGGAGCTTCACGCGATGTGGAACGCCGGCTCCGTTCCGGCCCGAATGATCGAGATCATCAGTCCGGCCGGATTCGAGAACTTCTTCCGCGAGCTGGCCGAGATGCTCGCCGACGGGCCGCCGTCGACGGAGGACGCAGTGCCGGTGCTGGCCGCCAAGTACGGGCTGGAGTTCGGGCGGCCCGCCTGGCTGCCCGACGTCATCTCTCGCTTCGATCTGACGCCGCCGCCCGGCATCTGAGCCGCCGGTGTATGACCGGGCCGGCTCGAATCCACGGATTTCTCGGGTCGGCCCGACAGCGGGGCGTGGATGTCTGTGCTCGACCACCCTCGGCTTTCACCGCTGTGTCCGCTGCGGAAGGAGCCGGGGAGGCCGCGGGCATGGACCCGTTGCCGGCTGATCGACGGGAACGGTGGCGAACCCGGGCCGGCACGCCGTGGAGGGATGTCCCCGACCCGGTAGGGCCCACCTGTTCCGCTACGAAGCGACAGCGCTGGCCGCCGTCATCAAGGCGAGGCTTTGACCAGCACTGTCGCAACAGGCCTAGTAGCCGGTTGCGCCGTCGAGCATCTCGCGCAGGATGTCCAGGTGGCCGTTGTGGCGGGCCGTCTCCTCGGTGAGGTGGAGGAGGATCCAGCGCAGGTCGACGTGGAGGCCGTTACGGATGGTTCGCTGGGCCTGCTTGTCCAGGTCGTTCCCGGCGACCAGTTCGCGGTAGCGGGCGCTCTGTTCGGCGTATTCGTCGAGCAGCTGCGTGAGCGGGAAGTCGACGGCGATCCGCATCTCGCGGTCGGGGTCCTCGTCGGTCATGGGGGCCAGGTCTTCCTCGCCGAGGAAGATCACCTGGAACCAGTAGTACTCGACCCAGCGAAGGTGGTTGATGAGTCCGCTCATGGTCATCAGCGGTGAGCCCGGGAGGAGCACCTTGCGGGCGTTCTCCGCGGAGACGCCTTCGCACTTGGCGCGGGCGGTGCCACGTGCGAAGTCGAGGAACGTGGTGAGCTGGGTGCGCTCGTCCCACGCGGGGGGTGTGTCATCGATTCTTGTCATCGCGCGAAGCATCCCTGATCACCGCGCCCCATGTCGAGCGACTTATCAGTCGAAGACCTGGCGGTCAAGGGTCTTGTGCGCACCCGCCTCGCCCAGTCCGTACGCGACGCCGGAGGGTCGGCGTTCGTCGCCCCGTCCATCCTGATCGCCTCCGCGACACCAGCCGGACGACCAACGACCATCGATCAGGGCGAGGGGCGCGGGTTGCCGCTCGGCGCGCACAGGTTCCCTGCCGAGTCCGCTGGGCCGGGACGGCCTCGCGGGAGTCCATGCCCGACCGGGCATCGCCTTCGGTGGTGTGCGGCCGGCTGCCCCAAGGTTGGAGGGAACGACGTCGTGTCGCGGTGTTCGTCGCCGTGAACGTGGCGGGCCTGTCGACTGAGTGGCGCCTGCCGGCGGGGGACGCGATGGGGGCGGTGCCACTGCTGTTGTCGGCGATGCCGAAGACCTCCGAGCGGTGTGCGGAACACTCCATCCAGCGCAAGCTCGACGCGATCGCCCGGGCCATGCTGGAGCAGCAGGAGGGCACGCGAGGGAAGGCCCACGAGGATCTGAAGGACGCCATCCGGATGGAGGAACGCCTGTAGCCGGCGGCGGGTCGTATTCAGGTCTGGGTGGCGATCGCGGTGCACAGGACGGCGATGCCCAGAGCGAGCCAGGCGAGGTAGTCGCCCAGATGGCCGGAGTGCAGGCGACGCGGCACCCGGACGGCGCGGGCCGCCGGATGTCCGCCATCGGGCCGTGGCGCGCCGCGGTGGACAGCGGCGATGGCGAGAGCCAGGGCCAGGCCGGTGGACAGCAGGCAGCGTCGCCCGGAGCGCGCCGCGCACGCCGTGGAAGTCGGCACCCGCGGCCAGCCGTACCCGTCGGGCCGCGAACGCCGAGACCAGCGCGGCGACACCGGCCACCAGCAGCTCGGCCGTGGAGACCGTGCCGATCGACACGACCGTGATGCCGAGCAGGGCGACGGCACGGCCCACACCGCGATCTCGATCCCCGCGCGCACTCGACCCTCCGTCCGCTCATGCTGCCCATGGGCGACCGCCAGACGCCCCGCCACCGTGTGGCTGCCCACGCACGTGGGCTGCCGTCACCCGTGCAGCCCTGCACGAGTCCGCGAGACGCCTCAGTCGAGCGAATCCGGCGGGCGGGCGGGCGTCCGGGAGGCGGGGTCAGTCGGTCGAAGTCAGTGGCCCAAGGCGCGCTTGAGTTCGGCCTTGTCCATGGCGGAGCGTCCTTTGAGGCCCTTCTGCCTCGCCTCGTTGTACAGCTGCTCCTTCGTAGGTCCTTGGGATCCGCTGTGGGAGTGCTGTCCCCCGCGCTTGGAGGAGGACATGTCCTGGAGGGAGGTCCGGCTGGCCGTCTTCGACTCGCCTGCCCGGGCACGTTCCTTGTTCACCGTGCGGGCCGCGATCTCCTTCGCCCGCGATTCCGATTCGCCGCGCTCCTGCGCGGACTCCTTGATGTGCTCGTACTGCCGTTCCCGCTTGGGGGAGGATCCCCGGGGCATGGCTGTCCCCTTTCACTTCTCCGTCCGGTCCGGCTGTCCCGGGTCGTCTGCCCGGGACGGGACGGCGTATGAGTCCTGCGACCGCCATGACAGGGTCAAGGTTGGCCGGTACGGCCGAGAGCCGGCGTCACTCGGGAGGAGGCCGGTGCGGGGGCGGAGGAGAGGGCCAGGGCGGGGATGTCGTCACATGGCCGGGCTCCTCGTGCGTGGACCGTATGGCCGCTCTGTCACCGTGGCACGGAAGGGCCCGTGCTGCCGTGCCGGGCCTGGTGCCCGTAGGCCGGTCGAGCGATCCGCCGACGTTTCCGGAAGGCAGGCGCGTCCTGGCTCGGCTCTTCTCCGCTTCTGGCGGGGCGTCTCATCGGGGGCCGTGCCAGTCCAGGCACAGGACGGTCGCGTCGTCCTTCGGCGGCCTGCCTTCGTAGGCGGCCTCTTGTACCTGGGCGCGTACGTCCGCCGTGATCTGGGTGAGGAACAGCTCCAGGACGCCGACGGTGTCGCCGCGGTTGGTGACCGGGGCGAGCAGCCGACAGCCGTCCTCGTTCTCCGGGGCCACCACCAGCTCCTGGCCGCGATTTGCGATTCCGGTTTCGCCAGACCTGAACCCGGGATCCTGCGACGTACTCCGACGGGGCGCCACGTCATCACCTGTCGTCGAGCCCGGTAGGACGGGCCGGGTGCCGGTTCGTCCGGGCGGCGTAATCTGGGGAAAAAGGTGATGTACGGCGCGCTTCGGGCGCGCCGTACCGCGCCTCTCACCTCTCACCTCTCGCACCCGGGCCAGGGAGGCGGCGCGTGACCGATCCGTACGGCTTCCTCAAGATCCCCCGCAGGGCCGTTCCGGCGCGGCCCGTCGAGGAGCGGCTCGGGGACTGGCGCGAGGTGTACGCCGGGCAGGCCCTGCTGCCGCTGGTCCGCGAGCAGGCCGACCGCTGCATGGACTGTGGCGTCCCCTTCTGCCACACCGGCTGTCCGCTCGGCAACCTGATACCCGAGTGGAACGCCTACGCCGCCCGCTCCGACTGGCGCGCCGCGTACGAGCGGCTGCACGCGACGAACAACTTCCCCGAATTCACGGGCCGGCTCTGCCCGGCGCCCTGCGAGGACGCCTGCGTCCTCGCGATCAACGCCGATCCGGTGACCATCAAGAACGTCGAGCAGACGATCGCGGACGAGGGCACGCGGCGCGGCTGGATGACCCCGCGCCCGCCGGAGCGACGGGGCGCGAGGTCCGTGGGGGTGATCGGCTCCGGCCCGGCGGGCCTCGCCGCGGCCCAGCAGCTGACCCGGGCCGGGCACCGGGTCGTGGTCCACGAGCGGGCCGACCGGCTCGGGGGGCTGCTCCGCTACGGCATCCCCGAGTTCAAGATGGAGAAGGAGCACCTCGACCGCCGGATCGAGCAGATGCGGGACGAGGGCACCTCCTTCGTGACGGATTCGGACGTGGGCGGGGCCGAACCGGCCGACGCGCTGCGAGGCCGCCACGACGCCCTGATCGTCGCTGTCGGCGCCGGGGAGCCCCGGGAGCTCCCCGTCGCGGGGCGTTCCCTGGGCGGCATCCACCAGGCGATGGAGTACCTGACCTGGGCCAACCGGGTGTGCGCCGGGGACCGCCCCGCATCCCCGGTAACGGCGGACGGCGTCCACGTGGTGGTCGTCGGCGGCGGCGACACCGGATCGGACTGCCTGGGCACGGCCCTGCGGCAGGGCGCGCTGTCGGTGGTCCAGCTGGACATCAACCCCGAACCGGGGTCCGACCGGGCCGACGGCGAGCCCTGGCCGGTGCGCCCGAGGGTGTACCGGATCTCCCACGCCCACGAGGAGGCGCGCGGCCGGGCGGGCTCCGACCCTCGGCTGTTCTCCAGTGCCACGTTGCGCTTCGAGGGGGACGCCGGCGGCCGGGTGCGGGCGCTGCGGCTGACCGCCGTCGAGGCGGGGGAGCGGCGGCCCCTGGAGGGCACCGAACGGGTGATCGAGGCCGGACTGGTCCTGCTGGCGCTGGGCTTCTCCGGGCCCGAGCGGGCCGGCGGGCTGCGCGAGCAGTTGGGGCTGGAGTACGACGGGCGCGGCAACTTCGCGCGGGACGCGGACTTCGCAGCCGCCGGCGGACGGGCGCCGGGGGTGTTCGTGGCCGGGGACGCGGGCCGGGGCCAGTCGCTGGTGGTGTGGGCCATCGCCGAGGGCCGGTCGGCGGCCTCGGCGGTGGACCGCTACCTGACCGGCTCCACGGTCCTGCCGGCCCCGGTGGCGGCGCACGACCGGCCCATGACGGCGCTGGGGCGCCTGCGGTACGGGAGCGACCCGGACGGGACCTGAGGCCCGGCGGGATTCAGGGCCGTTCCTCGTACCGGAGGTGGTGGCGGGCGGCGACGGGGTCGATCCTCGCGGGGGCCGGTTCCGCGCCGGTGACACGGCGGGCCCGGCCTCGGCCACGTCCTCGACGTAGCGCTGCCCGCCCCGGCCCCCCGTCCGGACAGCCGAACCCATTCGGAGATCAGGCCGCGACGAGCTCCCGCTCGCGGTCCGGCGTCTTGACCCTCGGCTTCCTGTTCGGCAGCGAGAGCCGGAAGACCTTGCGCCACGCCGAGAACACCTGCTTGGGCAGCGGCCCGGTGACGTACTCCAGCTCGTACTTTTCGAACAGCGCGCGCACCTTCACCGCGACCTCGGCGTACCGGTTGCTCGGCAGGTCCGGGAACAGGTGGTGCTCGATCTGGTGGGACAGGTTGCCGGTCATGAAGTGCATGGCCTTGCTGCCGCTGATGTTCGCCGAGCCCATCATCTGGCGCAGGTACCACTGGCCGCGCGTCTCGCCCTTGATCGACCGGCGCTCGAAGACCTGCACGCCCTCGGGGAAGTGCCCGCACATGATCACCGAGTGGGACCAGATGTTGCGGACCAGGTTCGCGGTGAACGTGGCGGCGAGCGTGGTGAGGAACGACGGGCCCGACAGCAGCGGGTGGATCACGTAGTCCTTGAGCACCTGCTTGCGGATCTTGCGGCCCACGGCCTTGGCCCGAGCGCGGAACTCCGGGTCCTTGCGGCGGCGCTTGTGCAGGTTCTTGCCGAGCTCCAGGTCGTACGCCGCGATGCCGTACTCGAAGAAGCAGGCGTTGATGAAGTTCCACAGCGGCTGGCCGAGGTGGAACGGGTGCCACCTCTGGTCCTCGTCGACGCGCATGATGCCGTAGCCGAGGTCGTTGTCCTTGCCGATCACGTTGGTGTACGTGTGGTGCAGCTCGTTGTGCGAGTGCTTCCACTGGTCGGACGGCGAGACGTGATCCCACTCCCAGGTGGTGGAGTGGATCTTCGGGTCCCGCATCCAGTCCCACTGGCCGTGCAGGATGTTGTGGCCGATCTCCATGTTGTCCATGATCTTCGCCACGGAGAGCCCGGCGGTGCCGATCAGCCAGGCGGGCGGGAAGAACGAGAACAGCAGCACCCCCCTGCTGACCAGCTCGAGCTTGCGCTGCGCCGAGATGACCTTGCGGATGTAGGCGGCGTCCTTCTCGCCCCGGCTGGCGATCACCTCATCGCGGATCGCGTCCAGCTCGCGGCCGAGCTCCTCGATCTGCTCCGCGGTCAGGTGGGCGGTGGGGTCGATGGCGGTCAAGGTGCTCCTACCGTTCGATGTCGCAGGCGCCCGCCGCGGCGGACACACAGGTCTGGATGAGGACGCCCGGCTCGGCCTCGGTGATCTCGCCGGTGCGCAGGTCGCGGACGGCGCCCGCTTTGAGGGGCGTGACGCAGCCGAAGCAGATGCCCATGCGGCATCCGGACGGCATGAGCACGCCGGCCTCCTCGCCGACGTCCAACAACGGCGTGGCGCCGTCCGCGTCGACGGTCTTGCCGGTGGCGCTGAACGTCACCTCGCCGCCGTCACCGGCGACGACGATGCCGGGGCGGAAGCGTTCGGTGTGCAGTCGCTCTTGGACGCCGTGTTCGCTCCAGAACCCTTCGGCGGCGTCGAGCAGGCCCGCGGGCCCACAAGCCCAGGTCTCGCGCTCGGCCCAGTCGGGCACCAGTTCGTCGAGACGGGCGATGTCGAGCATGCCGTCGATGTCGGTGTGCACCTCGGTGAGCCGCAGCTTCTTCCGCGCGACCAAGTCGTGCAGCTCCTTGCGGAAGATCACGTCTTGCGGCTGTGGCGCGCAGTGGACCATGACGGCATCGTCGAACTCGATGTCGCGCAGCATGCCCATCACCGGCGTGATGCCGCTGCCGGCCGTCAGGTAGAGCACCTTGGCGGGCTTGGCCTCCGGCAGCACGAAGTCACCGGTTGCCTGGTCGAGCTGGACCAGCGTGCCCGGCTTCGCCTGGCGGACCAGGTGGTTGCTGACCTTGCCGTCCGGGATCGCCTTCACGGTGATCGTGACGCGGCCGTCCCGGCGGTTCGTCGGCGAGGTGATGGAGTAGGCACGCCACAGGCGCCTCCCGTCGACGTCGACCCCGATCCGTACGTACTGACCGGCCGTGTGACCGCGCCAGCCCCGGCCCGGCCTGATCACGACAGTCGCGGCGTCACCCGTCTCCGGGTGCACGGCCTCGATGCGCCCCCGCAGGTCAGCGCCCGCACGCAGCGGGCTGACCAGGTCGAGGTAGTCCGACGGCAGCAGCGGCGTCGTGACCATCTCCAGCAGTTTCCACGCCCTACTGCGGAGGGCTGCACTCGTCATGACTCCAGCTTGATGCGCCTCAAGGCGTAAAGTCCTGACCGTAGGACGTAAATCTGGTCGACTGAATTGTTCGCAGGAAACAAAAACGTGAACCATGCAATCCGGAGGGCCAGCGAACTGGCCCTGGACGAGACGACGGTCACCGCGCTTCGGGCCGCGCTGAAGACCACCGCGGACGAGGTCGTCCAGGCGATCATCGACGAGGTCCCTCCCTACGCCAACGCACTTTCGGGCCGCATGGGCGGCACCATCCGCCGAGCCGTACGCACCGCCCTGGGACACTACCTGGATCTCGCGAGCGGGAACGCCGTCGGCGACGACGGCGGTGACGCGGCCTATGAGCTGGGCCGCGGCGAGGTGCGCGACGGCCGTTCGATGGACGCCCTGCTCAGCGCCTACCGCGTCGGCGCCCGCGTGGCCTGGCGATGCCTGGCAGCGGGTGCCGTACCCGCGGGTCTGCCCGCCGCCGAGGTCGCCAAGTTCGCCGAGCTGACCTTCGCCTACATCGACGAGCTCTCCGCCGCGAGCGCCGCGGGCCACGCCGACGAACTGGCCGCCCAGGGCCGTGACCACGAGCGCCACCTGGAACACCTGGCCCGCGACCTCCTCGCGGGCGCGAGCCCTGACGTACTGCTGGCCTCCGTCCAGCGGGCCGGGTGGCAGCCCCCGGTTTCACTGACCGCGGTCCTGCTGCCCGCCGGCCAGGCCCGGCCCGCCTACCGCACGCTCGACCCGGGCACCCTCGTCCTCGACGACCTGCCGGACGCCACCGGTGTGCTGCTCGTCCCGGATGCCGACCGGTCACACCTCCTGCGGCAGCTGACCGACCGCATCGCCGTGGTCGGCCCGCCACGGCCATGGATGCGCGCGTCCGCCTCGTACGCACGAGCCACACGCGCGCGCTCCCTCTCCTCCGACATCCGCGACACCGAGGACCACCTGCCCGAGCTGGTGCTGAGCGCCGACGTGGACGCGTTCGCGGACCTGCGCGCCCGAGCCCTCGCACCGTTGCGGACCTTGTCCGTCGCGACCGCACGGCGGCTGGAGGAGACGTTGCGGGCGTGGCTGCTGCACCAGGGCAGGCGGGACGAGGTGGCGGCGGCGCTGTTCGTCCATCCCCAGACCGTCCGGTACCGGATGTCGCAACTTCGAGAACTGTTTCCGGACCTCGCATCGCCACACCGGGTCCTGGAGCTGACGCTGGCGGTCGGCCTTCGGACCGTCTGACGCGTACGGCGACCGTCCACGACCGCGTCGAGATCGGTTTCCTCGCGATCGTCGGATACCGCGCCACGGTATCGGCGAGCCGGGTGGCTTCGGGGGCGCGTCCTCCCGGCCGGCGCGGGGGCAGGTCGGCAGGCGGGGGCCGCGGGACGTCTGGAAGCCCTGACGGTGGCGCTGCCCGGCGAGGCGAGCGGATACGTGGTTCCCGCCACGGTCGGAGCGGGCGGGACCGGCGGCAGCGGAGGCGCTGATGGACAGGCGATGGCCCTGATCGTCTACCGACGGCCACCCGCACCCATCGCACCCGCAGCAGTCCGGATTGATCGTGAGGCGCTTCGTGGGGAGGCCGCAGGGCTTGCTCCGAACTCAATCGGAGCAAGCCTGTGTGCAGTCGCCGCTGCTGGTCCGCCGGCAGGTGGCATCAAGCCTGGCTGAAAGACCGTTCGCTCGGTGAGTGGAGTTGGGCGAACTCGCCAGCGAGCAAGCCCATCATGACGACGTCGAGATATTGGCCGGCAGAGAAGACTTGGTCGCGGAGGCGACCTTCTTCCACGAAACCGAGACGCCGTTGGAATGCCAACGACCCCTCATTATCCGCGAAGACCCGCGCTCCACACTTGTGAAAGCGCCGCTCGTCGAACATGAAGCGCAGCAGCATCACCACGGCTTCCGACGCGTAGCCCTTGCGCCGATGACCGGCTTCCATCGTGACGCCGTACTCGAACCAGCCCGCACGTGGATCGGCGTGGTGCGAGCCGACAGCACCGACTATCTCTCCCGTGTCGACTGCTTCGATCGCCAAACCGAAGCAGTCGCCATCGGACTTGGCGGCGGCCTGCTCTTTCGCCCAGGCGCGAAATTCTTCCGCGGAACGGGGCGGGTTGAGCAGGTCTCCCAACCGTTCCTCGTCCTCCGCGAAGCGCATGAACGCGCTCCAATCGTCAGGCTCGATACCGCGCAGGCGTACTCGTCGACCAGTCCAGAACGATGTCATCCCCTATTCGATCATGTTTCGGCGCGCGAGGTCCAGGCTTTCAGGCGGCTTCGGATGGCCTTTGACCTGGCATTCTTCAGATCCCGGAAATCGATGGACCGGACGAAATCCGAGGGATCCCGCTCTCGACGGGGACCATCGTGCCGGGCCGACCTCACCGGCCGATCCACCGGAAGCGGTCGGCCATGCGGGTGGCCCTGCGCCCTTCGAGGGAAGGACGCAGGGCCACCGGCCGTTGAGGGCTCGTTTCTCCGGCGCGTGCTACTTGGGCATCAGGACGGTGTCGACGATGTACACGTTGGCGTTGGCCGTCTTGACGTTGCCGCAGACCACGTTGGAGGTGTCGTTGACCTTGTAGGCCTCGCCGGAGCCCTTCGTGGTGACCATGCCCTTCTCGAGGGTCGCGAAGCTGCCGTTCTCCAGCTGCCCGGGGGTGAGCTTCTGGCCGACGACGTGGTAGGTGAGGATCTTGGTGAGGGTGGCCTTGTCGGCGAGGACCTTGTCGAGGTCGGCCTTCGGGATCTTCGCGAAGGCGTCGTTGGTCGGCGCGAACACCGTGATGTCCTTGGCGTTGTTGAGGGTGTCGACGAGCCCGGCCTTCTTGACGGCGGCGACCAGGGTGGAGAGGGCGGGGTTGTTGGAGGCGGCGGTGGCGACCGGGTCCTTGGCCATGCCGTCGAACGAACCCGCGCCTTCCTTGGGAACGCCGGCGCAGGCCGGGCCGAAGGGCTGGTCGCCGGTCATCGGGTCGCTTGCGGGGGTGCTCTCGCCCGTATTGGCCTGGTCGCCGGCTGCCGCGGTGGGGGCGGCCTTGGTGTCGCTGCCGGAGTCCGAGCAGGCGGCCAGGGAGAAGGGCAGCAGGGTGGCTGCGGTGACGGCGATCGCGGTACGGCGGATCTTCAGGCTGTTCATGATCGATTGCTCCGTGAAGGTTCGGATGTACAGGGGTGTGAACTGGCTGGTTGTGCTGCCGGATCCGGCCTTCGGCCGGTCCGGTGGTCTAGGGGACGGTGACGAAGACGCTGTGCCGGCCGCTCGCTCCGTCGGGGATGGTGCGGGCGCGCTCTTCGGTCTGCACCGCTCCTGTGCCGTCGGTGGCGCGGACGGTGATCGTGTGCCCGCCGGGTGTGGCCTGCCATGGACGGGACCACTGGCGCCAGGTGTCGACGGTGTCCTGGACGGCGAGGTCGGCGTCTTGCCAGGGCCCGTCGTCGATGCGGACTTCGACGCGGGTGATGCCGCGGTGCTGGGCCCAGGCGACTCCGGCGATCGTGACGGTGCCGGCAGCGGGGCGGGCGAAGGGCTTGGGGGTGTCGATGCGGGCCTGCGTCTTGATCGGCGCCTTCCGGGCCCATTTGCGCTTGACCCAGTAGGGGTCGTAGGCGTCGAACGTGGTGAGTTCGATGTCGGTGATCCACTTGCAGGCCGACACGTACCCGTACAGGCCGGGGACGAGCATCCGGACCGGGAAGCCGTGGTCGAACGGCAGTGGTTCGCCGTTCATGGCGACCGCGAGCATCGCGTCGCGGCCGTCCATGACGTCCTCGACCGGGGAGCCGAGCGTCATCCCGTCCACCGAGCGGGCCACCAGTTGGTCCGCCTCGCCTCCTTGGGACGGTGGCCGGACTCCTGCTTCGCGGAGGAGGTCGGTGAGACGTACGCCGAGCCAGCGGGCGTTGCCGATGTAGGGGCCGCCGACCTCGTTGGAGACGCAGGTCAGCGTGATGTCACGTTCGATCAGGGGGCGCGCGAGGAGTTGGTCGAGGGTGTAAGTACGCGGCCGGGTCACCCCTTTGCCGTGGATCCGCAGCCGCCAGGTGCCTGCGTCGACTTGGGGGACGGTCAGGGCGGTGTCGACACGGTAGAAGTCGGCGTTGGGAGTGGTGAAGGGGCTGATACCGGCTACCTTCAGCCGGGCGCCGGCCGGAATGGCTGGAGCCGGGGAGGCGGGAGCCGGCAGGACCAGGCCCTCGCGGGAGGCGACGGCTCCCTGGCCCCGACGACCGGCCAAGAACCGGCCCAGTGCCCCGGCCGACACCGCCACGCCTGCGGTCACACCGGCCGCGGCAAGGAAACCCCGCCTGCTCCACACCCCGACGTCCTCGCCGTCCACACCGGCTGGGGCCGGGACGGGTACGGCTTTGGACGCGAGGACGAACAGGGCGAGTGCTCCCGCGAGGGCTCCGGCGATCGAGGGCAGTGCATCGACGATGCCGGTGGAGTCCGGGCGGCTGAGAGCTGCTGCGGTGCCGACGATCCCGAACAGCAGCACGCCTGCGGCGCCGGCCCGCCGGTGGGACAGGGCCAGGATGCCCAGGCCAACGGCGATGACGGCGAGAACCGCGAGGATCCCGAGTTGCAGGACGGTCTTGTCGTTCACCCCGAACGTGCGGATCGCGAAGTCCTTCACCGCAGCCGGTGTCCGGTCGATCACCGCGCCCCCGACGACCGTCACGGGCCCGGCCGCCGGACGCACCAGTCCGGCCACCAGCTCGGCCACGGCCAGAGCCGTGAACGCGGCCAGAACTCCGGCCGGCGCGCCCAGTGCTGCGCGGGAGAGGATGTTGCGGAAGCTGCTCACACCCGGCATTCGGCCGCACCCACCCGGCGGATTGGTCAGACCCTCGAAAGAGTGAACCGTCCGGCTGGGTTGCCGTCACCGGGCTCACATCAACGGAGTGAAGCCGCACGTGTAGTAGAACGAGTCGTCCGGGTCGGCGGCGGGGGTGTTCTTCACGTCGCGCACGGTCATGTGGATGAGTCCGGTCACGAGCAGGACGATGCCGCTGCCGATGCACCACCATCCGGCGGTGGTCGGGTGGGAGTCCGCCATCGGGCTGTTGGTGCGCAGGAACGGACCGATGAGCAAAAGCACCATGCCGGCCGCGATGAACCCGACGGATGTCCTGTTGACTGGGGCTGTCGGAGTCGGCTCCGGCCGGGCCGCCTCCGACGGCGTCACCGGGTCGCCGTGCCGGATTGCGCCCCCGGCAACCCGTGGCCGGCCCGCGGTTTCGCCGCCGTCCGGTGGGGCGGGGTGCCGGTCGAGGACTTGGCCGACGGACAGCAGTGCCGGGGCGGGCATCCCGTCGTCGGCGTGATCATCCCGGCCGGCTTCGGCCGCCGCGAGTTCCGCCTGGAGGCCCACCAGGTCCTCGCGCAGGCGGGCGGACGTCACGCGGAGCCGGTCCCGTTCCTGCCGCAGGGCTGTCGCCTCTGTGGCCGAATCCTCCAGCAGGCCGCGGAAGGCCCGGACCTTGTCCTCCTGTGCGAGCAGGTCCTGGCGCAGGCGCGCTTGGTTCAAGTCAAGGGTGAGGGGCGGCCGCTCACGGTGCCGGAAGGCCGGTGTCCTCGAGGATTCCGCCGAGCGGCTGTCGCACCGGCACCGGACGCACTGTGCCGGTACGGCGCCGAGTGGGGGGCGAGTGGCGGTTCTCTTCCCTCTACCCGCGGGTATCGGCGCGCATCGGGCGCAGTTTTGATAGACGTGGACCGATCGGGTCGGCATTCCGGCGATCCGGGAGAGGGGGGCCGGTCGGTGTCTGTACTTCCACCGCGCATTATCGTCTGCTCCAACTGCCAGGCACGCCCCGGAGCTGGGGCTGTGCCCACGCTGGCGGCCCACAAGGGACAGCTGACGGTCACGTGGCACGCGGCGATGTGTCCGCACCACCTTGCCGACCGGATCCTGGCGGGCAAGGAATCCTGAGCAGGAGGCCCGGGCGGCTTCGCGTGGAGCCGGGACCGGGCCCGTCGGCGGTCACCGGGGTCTTGACGAGGGTGTGCACGCCGGAACCGGCGGACGGAGCCGTCGCCGAATGGGAGCGCGGGTGAGCTTTGGCCTGGACGTGTGGGTGGTCAGGTGATGGTGGGGCTGCGGCGTTCGACGAGGGTGACGTCGCGCCAGGTGCCGTGATGTCGGCCGATGCGTTCACGGGTGCCGATGACGCGGAAGCCGGCGCGCTGGTGCACGGCGAGGCTGGCAGTGTTCTCGGGGAAGACGCCGGACTGCACGGTCCAGATGCCGGCCGCGTCGGTGGAGGCGAGCAGCACGGTCAGCAGGGTCAGTCCGACGCCTAGGCCGCGGGCGTCGGGGTGGACGTACACGGAGTGCTCGACGACTCCGGCGTACGCGCACCGGTCCGAGACCGGCACCACGGCCGCCCAGCCCAGGACCCGGCCCGCCTCGTCGAGGGCGACCATGCGGTGGGCGGGCGACTTGGCGCTGTCGAAGGCCTGCCAGGTCGGGGTGGTGGTCTCGAAGGTGGCGTTCCCCTCGTCGATGCCGAATTGGTAGATCGCCAGGACCTGCTCGGCGTGCTCCGGCCTCATCGCCGCGGTGCGCACGCCGTTCTCCGTGGCCGTCACGCCGTGGGCTCGATGCCGAGTTCGGCGAGCAGGCCGCGGATGCGCTGCTCGATCTCGGCGCGGATGGGTCGGACGCCCGCGACGCCTTGTCCGGCGGGGTCCTCCAGCTGCCAGTCCAGGTAGCGCTTGCCGGGGAAGTAGGGACAGGCGTCGCCGCAGCCCATGGTGATCACGATGTCCGAGGCCTGCACCGCCTCGGTGGTCAGGACCTTCGGGGTCTCGGTGGAGATGTCGATGCCGACCTCGGCCAAGGCCTCGACGACGGCCGTGTGCACGGTGTCCGCGGGGGCGGATCCGGCGGAGCGGACCTCGATGCGGGGTCCGCCGAGGTGGGTGAGGAAGGCGGCGGCCATCTGGGAGCGGCCGGCGTTGTGCACGCAGACGAACAGCACGGACGGGGTGGCGGAGGTGCTCATCGGGCCAGCGCGCTTTCTTCGGTGGAACGGGCGGGGGCGACGGGCTGCTGCCCGGTCTGGGAGACGACGACCTCGTCCTGGTCCGCGGCGGGCGGGCGGCCGAAGCAGACGGTGACCAGGCCCAGACCGGCCGCGGCACCGACCAGTTGGGCGGCGAGGAACGGCAGCACGGAGGCGGGGGAGATCCCGGCGAAGGTGTCGGTGAACACCCGGCCGATCGTGACGGCGGGGTTGGCGAAGGAGGTGGACGAGGTGAACCAGTACGCCGCCCCGATGTAGGAGGCGACCAGCAGTGGCGCCAGGTGCGCCCGGCCGGCGCGGGCCAGGCCGAAGACGAGCCAGACCAGCCCGGCGGTGGCCACGACCTCCGCCAGCCACAGGTGCCCGGCCCATCGCTCATGGGTGGAGAAGGCGACCAGTGGCTTGCCGCACATGGCGTCGGCCAACACCGCGCCGAGGATCGCCCCGGCGATCTGGGCGGGAACGTACGCGCCAACGTCGGGCAGGGCGGGACCGTCGCCGTCGCGGCGGCCGCCGAACCAGGCCGCGAGGGTGACCGCGGGGTTGAAGTGAGCCCCCGACACCGGACCCAGGAACGCGATGAGCACGCCCAAGCCGAAGACGGTGGCGAGCGAGTTGGCCAGCAGCTGAGTCGCGACATCCTGGGTCAGTTCGGTGGCCTGAATCCCCGAGCCGACCACCACCGCGACCAGCCCCGCCGTCCCCAATCCCTCGACTGCCGCCCGCCGCAGCAGCGGCGCGGGCGCGCTCACACTGGGGTCTTCGCGGACACGGCGGGGATCTCGAGCAACGCGGACAGCTTCGCCAACGCCTCGGGAAGCACCCAGTAGTACACCCACGTTCCGCGCCGCTCGGAGCCGACCAGCCCCGCCTCGCGCAGCACCTTCAGGTGGTGGGAGATCGTCGGCTGGGAGACGTCGAAGGGGCCGATGAGGTCGCACACGCATGCCTCGCCGCCCTCGTGGGAGGCGATCAGCGACAGGAGCCGCAGCCGGATCGGGTCCGACAGCGCCTTGAACATCCGCGACAGCTCGGCCGCGGCCTCCTCGCCGAGCGGCTCGCGGACCATGGGCGCGCAGCAGGCCGCGGCTTCGTCGTCCTGCCCGAGCACCGGCAGACCAGAGTGTTTCGACATTCCTCAATATTGACAGCCGTCGATCCTGGGGGCAAGGTCGACTTGTATCGACAGACATCGATGCAAGTCGTTGGGAGACCGCCATGTCCCGTGTTCAGCTCGCCCTGCGCGTAGCCGACCTCGAAGCCTCGATCGCCTTCTACTCCAAACTCTTCAACACCGAGCCGGCCAAGCGTCGTGAGGGGTACGCCAACTTCGCGATCACCGAGCCCCCGCTCAAGCTCGTCCTCATCGAGGGTGAGGCCGGCGCGGACACCCGTCTGGACCACCTCGGCGTCGAAGTCGCCTCCACCGAGGACGTCACCGCAGCCACCACCCGGCTCAAGGACGCGGGCCTGGCCACCTTCGAGGAGAACGACACCTCCTGCTGCTACGCCATCCAGGACAAGGTGTGGGTCACCGGCCCCGGCAAGGAGCCGTGGGAGGTCTACGTCGTCAAGGCCGACGCCGACACACTCGGCAAGAGCGCTGACAGCGCGCCGGATGCCTGCTGCGGCAGTACTGGCTGCTGTACCCCCGACGCGCAGACCATCAGCCCGGCCTAGCGTCCCCGCGACTCGCCACTGCCTGGGGCTTTCGGGGGCCCGGAGGGGTAAGCGCCGGCTCGCCCTCGCGAAGTCGGCGCACGATGAAAGCCACCGACCACAACCAGGACAACGACCTCAACCTCAACCACAGCCACAGTGGAGCGGGGCGATGGGGTGTCGGGTCAGGGAGCGAGTGGGGCCTGGCGTCGGGCCAGGGCGTCGGAGGTCTTGGCGGTGATGTAGAGCGACGCGATGAGCGTGAGGGCCAGGGCCCCGCCGACGGCGAGGATGCTCCCGGTCGCCACAGGGGCGGGGCTGCCGGGCTCGCGGGCCGATCCGGTGAGGAACGGGACGATGGCCAGTACACCGGCGCCGAGCGCGACCTCCGCCCAGACGACCTTCGGGAAGTGGCTCAGCGTCAGGTGGAGGAGCGAGGCCTTCTCGTCCGCTTGGCGGGCCCGGGTGATACGGGGCATCAGCCAGAACTGGTTGGCGGCGCCGGCCGCGACCATGCCGAGCACCAACAGGATCTTGATCAGGAGGAAGACGCCGTACGTCGTCGTGAACAGTTGCCCGATGCTGCCCACGTGCTTCCAGGACATCCACAAGCCGGAGATCATGACGGCGGCGACGCAGATCAGGGCGACGAGGCTGAAGCGTCTCCAAATGTCCGCCCAGGGCAGGCCGGCGTCCTCGCTCAGCTGCGGGCGGGCGCCGGCGAGGCCGACCAGCACGGCGAGGCCACCGATCCAGACCGTGCCGCCGATGATGTGTGCTTGCGCGAAGACGAGGTCGAGCACGCGGTCCGCGTCGGGGGTGGTGGCCGGGATCGCCCCGACGAGCGAGATCGCGACCGACAGCGGCAGCGCGGTCAGGGCGATGGCGTCCAGCCGGTTTCGGGCCCTGCCGGTGAAGAGCGAGACCAGCGCGAGGGACGCCAGTACGAGGACGACGTTCTGCGCGATGTAGATGGTGCCCTGCGCCACCCAGGCACCCTTGGCCGCAGGGGCCAGGAGGAAGTCGGCGATACGTTCCGGGGCGAGCGCGTCGCCGAAGGCCATGCCCTTGCCCGCGCGGGCAACACGGGCGGCGAGTTGGAAGTATCCGGCCACCAGCAGCACGATCCCGGCCCAGGCCAGGTAGAGCGCGGTGCGTCGTCGCAGCGCTGCCGCGTCCGTTTCCTGCGCCTGCGGCGCGCGCAGCGCCGGGCGGACCGCTGCGGCGTAGGTGATGGTGGAGCCGATGGCGCCGCACAAGCCGATGAAGTAGCCGGACTTGGTCAGGACTCTCCACAGGGGAGGGGTGGTGTAGGCCGCAGCCGCAGCGAGGTCAGCATGAATCATATAGGTGAGGCTAACCTAAATAAAGGTAATGTGAAGACAGGTGGTTGCCTCTTCGAGCGCGTCGACGATGGGGCGGACGGCGACTGATACGTGCAGGTGTGGCTGAGGGATGACAACACCTATCAGCTGGAATTTCGTGATGGGACCGCAGCGGAGCACTACCAGACCCGGACGATCTTTCAGGAGAGGGTGATCGCCGCCTTGAACGGCTGGGCTGAAGGGCGTCCGGAGTGGAAGGACGCCTTCCAGATGTGATGCGTGGCCTTGCCGGCATCCCTCTTCGCCCGGAGTTCGGGCACCCGAGCCTCCCTCGCCAACCCTCACCGTCCGCGCCTGGCCCGCAACGGGCGACCGCCGCCACGCGTAGCCCCGAACCCGCCCTCCGTGGACGCCTCGGGGCCGGTCCCGTCTCGGCGTTGCGGGTGGGTGCAACCGTCCTGGGGCGGTTCGCGTGTTTCCTCCCGTAGCGATGATCAACAGTGAGGAGACGATGTGAAGCGCGTGGCAAGCGGTCCGTCCCGGCGTACGGTCCTGGCCCTCGGTACCGGAGGCCTGGCCGCCCTCGGCCTCGGTGTCGCCGGCCGGGCGTCCGCGGACAGCCGGCCGGGCGTCGGCCCGGGCACCCTGCGCCGGCTGCGGGACATGGAACGGGAGCACGGCGCCCGCATCGGCGTCTACGCCCGCAATCTGTTAACGGGCCGCACGGTGGTCAACCGGGCGCAGGAGCTCTTCCCGGTCTGCTCGGTGTTCAAGCCGCTGGCCGCGGCGGCCGTCCTGCGGGACCTCGACCGCGACGGGGAGTTCCTTGCCCGCCGGATCCACTACACCGCGGCCGAGGTAGAGGCGGCCGAGTGGGCCCCGGTCACCAAGGACCACGTGGCCGACGGGATGACGGTCGAGGCCCTGTGCGCGGCCGCAGTGAGCCAGAGCGACAACCTCGCGGGCAACCTGCTCCTGCGCGAGCTGGGCGGGCCGACCGCGATCACCCGCTTCGCCCGATCCCTGGGCGACCGCGTCACCCGGCTCGACCGCTGGGAACCTGCCCTGAACTCCGCCGAACCCTGGCGCACCGAGGACACCACCAGCCCGCGCGCCATCGGTGAGACCTACACCCGGCTCGTGCTCGGCGACGCACTGGCCCGCACGGACAGGGACCGGCTCACCGACTGGCTTCTCGCCAACACCACCAACACGCAGCGGTTCAAGGAGGGCCTGCCGGGCTGGAGGCTGGCCGACAAGACCGGCGGCGGCAACGCGTACGGCGTCGCCAACGACGTGGGCGTGGTCTGGAGCCCGGACGGTGTGCCGGTGGTGATGGCGGTGCTGACGACCAGGCCGGAGGCACCGCAGGGGCCGAACGACAGCAAGCTCGTCGCCGACACGGCTCGTCTGCTCGGCGAGGCCGTCCTGGGCTGAGCCGCTCCGGCTGCGTGACGGGCCGTCCGGGCGCGAGTCGGGGTGGGAGGGGTAGCCGGTCTCGGCGGGGCAGGTGACGACGATGGGTTTGCCTCCGCGGTGGAGGCGGACGAGGGCAGCCGGGACGAGAGTGGTCACCACCAGCCGAAGCCACCGGGTGTTCGCGTGGAGGGGCGGCCTGAGCGCCGCACCTCACAGACGCACGAACGGAGCCCCGGGGTTACGACGTCCCGGGGCCTCCACCTCGCCGACCTCCCACCTCAACGACGGGCGAGGTGGCGTGTCTCGCCCACTCGACCCCGAGTCCGGCGAGCGCGTCCTGCTGCCCGCTCCGCTCCCCGACCAGGGCCTCTTTCGTACGGTGACGTCGCGTGGAAGCCGGCTTCGAGGTCGTGCCCCCGAGGAGTTCCTCGGGGGTGCGGCGGTCCAGGTCGCCCATGACGCCGAGTACGGGGTGGCCCGCCTTGCGCAGGGCTTCCTCGGCTCTGTGTTGGGCAGCCGATGCGCTCGTGTCGCCATTGACGAGCGCCCCAACCGTCCGGCGACCACACCTGTGCCGCCGGGAACGTCCGCACCTCCTGGCCCCTGCCGAATCCGCGCTCGGCGAGGAGCCGCCCCGAGCGCGACGGCGCGCGTGCGCCGTGGATGTGCGCTCGTGCGCCCCCGGGCCCGGGAACGAACGGCGGCGCCCGTTCGTGACCAGGACAGGCACCGCGATACGAGACCGCCCGGACAGGAGTTGCTCGATGCCCAAGGTCCACGCCCTGCTGGTCGGGATCGACACCTACAGGCTTCCGCGCCTGAACCTGCGTGGTTGTGTGAACGACGTCGAGCTCGCCGAGCGGCTGCTGCGCGACCGGATCGCGCCCGCAGACCTCGTCGTCGAGAGGCTCTGCGACGAGCAGGCCACCCGGGCCGGGATGGTCGAGGCGTTCCGCGGCCACCTCGGCGGTCTCGGCCCCGGCGACACCGCTCTGTTCTGGTACAGCGGGCACGGCTCGACGGCACCGATGCCGGAAGGTATGCCCTACGCCGAGAGCGCCGGGATGTGCCAGACGCTGGTGTGCCACGACAGCCGCGCCGGCGCCCCGGACCTGTACGACAAGGAACTCGCGGTCCTGGCCCAAGAGGTGCTCGCCACCGGCGCCGCCCTCGTGACGGTCATGGACGCCTGCCACTCCCGAAGCGCGATGCGTGAAGCACCGGCGCCGGGCCTGACCCCGCGGTGCGCGCCGCGGTTGGAGGAGGCCCCGCCCCATCTCGGCGATCTGCTGCCCGAGCTGGCCGCCGCGGTCGCGGACCCGTCCCGTCCTGCTCCCGGCGCGCAGTTACCCGGGCACGTGGCCTTCTCCGCGTGCGACGAGTGGGAAGTGGCCAACGAGGGGCAGTTCCCCGACGGCTGGCACGGTGTGTTCACCGAGGCCCTCGGCCACGCCCTGACCCGACTCGGCCCAGATGCCACCTACCGGCAGGTGCTCGGCCACGCCCGGTGCCGGGTCGAGGGCCGGCTCCTGAGGCAGGTGCCGCACCTGGAGGCGATCGGCGACCTTCCCGACCGCGAGGTCTTCGGCGGGGCGCTGCGGCCGCGTGCCACCCGCATCACCTTGCGGTACCTGTGGGGGCAGTGGGAGGTGGACGCCGGTGCCGTGCACGGCATCGTCACCGGCTCGCGGTTCGGGGTGCACCGCACCGCGCCCTTCCGGGAGGTACACGTCGCCGAGGTGCTCACCCAGTGCAGCCTCGTGACCCCTGTCGGCTGGACACCCGAGAAGGACCGGCAGTACGAGATGGTCCTGACCGACGTTCCGCTTCCCCCGGTCGCCGTGTCGGTCCGGGCCGAACCCGACCTCCTGCTGCGCCTGACCGAGACCGTCCGCACCACCGGCCCCGGCGGCCGCCCCTCGCCCCACATCCGCCTGATCCCGCCCACCGACGACGGCTCCGCGTCCCGGCTCGCGCTGCGGGTGCGCCAGGCCGACGACGGCCGCTCGATCCAGGTCACCGGCCTCGACGACAGGCCGTTGGCCTCCCCGGTCCCCGCCGACGAACACGGCGTCCGGCAGACCGCCGGCGACCTGGAGCACATCGCCCGCTGGCTCCAGGTCCGCAACCTGGAGAGCGCCTCTCCGGCGCTGGAGGAGGCGGTCCGCCTCGAGCTGTTCCCGGCGCCGCCCGGCTCCCGGCGCCTGCCCCACGAAGGCGCCCCCGCACCGGTGCGGGACCTCGACTTCGCCTACACCTGGACCGGTACGGGATGGAAGCCGCCCTCGGTGTTCATGCGGCTGCGCAACACCACGGATCGGAAGCTGTTCTGCGTTCTGCTCGACCTCACCGACCGGTACCGCATGCACGCGGACCTCTTCCCCGGGGAGTACGTGGCGGCCCACTGGACGGCTCAGGCGGGCAACGGCGCACCCGTCACCCTGGCCCTGCCTCCCGACGAGCCGGTCGAGCCCGGCGCCCGCAGCACCGACTGGCTGGTGCTCTTGGTCGCGGAGGAGCCGTTCGGCTCGGACCTGTTCGCGCTGCCCCGGCTCCGCGAGACGCCCCGGGCGTCGGCCCGGGCCGGGCGGCGCGGCGTCACCGGGGTCCTGGACCGGCTCGGCCTGCTCGCGGTGCAGCGGGACGCCGATCCGGCGCCGCCCGTGGCCCTGGACTGGGCGGTCAAGGCCTTCGAGGTCACCACGCGGATTCCGGGCGGCCCCGGCCCCGCAGCCCCTCAGCGATAGACCGGAGACGACGTGGACCACGAACCGTTCGAGCAGTGTCTGCAAGCCTTCGTACGACGCGACTACCTCACCGCGGCCAGGAGCGCGTTGGGCATCCTGAAGGAGGGCGCCGGCCTGGGGATGTCGCAGATCCTCCTCATCAGCACGCGCCGGATGGGGATGTCGCCCAGCGAGGCGCTCACGCAGGCCGTGTACGCGGCCGCCGCCGGACCCTGGCAGTGCGCCCTCATGGACGTCACCATGGGCCGACGGGACCCCACAGAGGTCATGGCCGAAGCGGACGGTGTCCTGCAGCAGTGCCAGGCGCTGTGCTACGCCGGAGCACACCTGATCACCACGGGTGACCTGGACGCCGGACGCCGGCTTCTGCGCCAGTGCCTCGACCTGGACGTCGAGTGCATGGAAACCCAGATCGCGTTGATGGACACGGTCCTGGTCGACCAGTGGAGCGGGGCGGCGCCCGAGGCAGACCAAGAGGTCGAGCGCCTGCGGAACACCTTCCACTACCTCCGGTCCACGGACGGCCACCAGCAGTCGATCCACATCGCCGACCTCGTGCTGGCCCTCGTCGTCGGCCACCACGGCGACTACCACCCCGAGACCGCCCGCAGTCTGAACGACCTGGCCACGGCCTACCTGGCGACCGGCGACTTCGCGCGGGCCGAGCCGCTCCTGACCTCCGCCCTGCATCAGGCGCTGCTGTTCGACGGGGCATCGGGCCAGTCGTACGCCGTCGTCCTCGACAACCTCGGCCAGGCCAAGATGGGGCAGGAACAGAACGAACGCGCCGAATGGCTCTTCCGCCAGGCGCTGGCGGCCTTCGCCGAGGCGGTAGGAGCCGAGCACCCCTCGTACGCGACCTGCTTGGGCCATCTGGCGCTGGTGTGCGCGAACCTCGGCAAGCACGCAGAGGCGGAACGGTGCTACCAAGAGGCCGTGGAACTCCGGCGCCGCCTCCTCGGAACCGATGACCCGCGGTACATCGCCATGGTCGACGGCCTCGTCGAGTTCTTCCAGGGCAGGGGAAGGCTCGATGCGGCCGAGCCACTGGTAACCGAGATCGCCGAGATCGTCAGCCGCATGAAAGGCGCCGATTCGCTGGAGTACGGCGCGCGCCTCAAACAGCTCGGTGCTCTGTACCACCGGCTGGGCCGGTACTCCGACAGTGCCGAGCAGTACCGCTTGGCCCTCGTGATCGACCACCACAGGCTGGGCTTCGACGACCCCGTCGCTCTCGACACCGCGGCCAAACTTGCGGTCTCCCACAAGCTCGCCGGCCGGCTCGGGGAGGCGCTGCGCGGGTACCAGTACCTCGTGGGCCGCCAGTCGGGCGCCGATCTGGCGATCACCAAGCTCAACTACGCCAAGCTCCTCCTCGACACCGGGAGCACCCACCTCGCCCGTCGCTACGCCCAGGAGGCGGTCGAGCTGCACTGCTCCGCCGGCCTGCAGGACTCCCTCGAACACGCGCTGATGCTCACCGCCGCGGCCTCGGTCGACGCCCACGACGAGCGGTACGACGACGCGGAGCGCAGCCTGCGCCAGGCGATGGACCTCATCGAACACCACGCGGGTCGCGACAACGAGCACTACGCGCAGGCCTGCACCGCACTGGCGAACTGCCGCTTCGAGCAGCGGCGCTACGACGACGCCGACGAGCTCTTGCAGACCGGCCTGCGCTTGACGGAGGAAGCGCTGGGCGACCACGCTCCCGCTGTCGCGGCCATCGTCGGCATGCGAGCGAAGGTCCGGCTCGCGAAGGGCCAGTGGGACGGCGCGGAGCGCCTCTTCCGCCGGGCGCTCGAGCTGATGGGCGAGGACACCGGCACGGAACGGAGGCAGACGGCGCACGCCGAGCTGCTGGAGGGGCTCGCTTCGGCTCTCGTGGCGACGGGACGCGAACGCGACGCGATCGAGGTCCTGCTGACGGCGGAGCGGCACAGGGACGGCCTCCTCCAGGAGAGGTCCATGGTGGCGGGAGTCCACGCCGTCGTGATCCACCAGCCCGCCGCGCTGCTGAACATCCTCGGCAGGCCCGGGCTTCAGTCGCCCGCTCTGCTGTCACGGCTGCTGGAGATCGTCTGGCGGCGCAAGGGCATCGTCGCCGAGGCCGAATTCGTCCGCAGGCGCGAGGAGATCCACACCGGACAGCACGACGGCGATGACGTGCGGAGCAGGCTCGACGCGCTCGCGCAGACCATCGAGAGCGGCGAGATGCCCGAGCCGGCCCGAATCGGGGAAGTGGCCGACGCCTACGCGCGGAACATGCGGTCCGGGATGTATCCGAGACTTCAGCAGGCTCATCGGGAACTGCACGCGCACATGATGGAGGGGCGGCCAGAACAGGGAGACCTGAGCCAAGAGGAGTGGAAGGAACGGATCATCGCGTACGTGGCCCGGGCCGGGTCCCTCATGGGGATCCGTGACCAGCTCGAATCCGAGGTCCGCACCCTCTTCCCCGGCGACGGATGGTTGGCAGAGGTGCTGCCGCGGGTCACCCTGGAGGCCGTCCGGTCCCGGCTCCCGGAAGGGGCGGCGCTCGTCGAGTTCCTGTGCGTCCCGACCCTCGACGGGACGGCCGTCGAGGCCGAAGGCGGATCGCGGTGGGGACCCACCCGGTACTACGCGTTCGTCGTCACGCCCGATGGCGACGAGGACGTCCGCCTGATGGACCTGGGTCCGGCCGACCGCGTCGACGCGGACATCGCGGTGCTGCGCCGCGCCATCACCCGCGGCGGACGGGCCCGCGACATCGACCCCGAAAGGACCCCTGCGGACGAGGAAGCGGCAGGGGCGGCCGACAAGGCCGCCGCCGACCTGCGCAAGGCCCTGCTGGACCCGCTGGGGATCGACGACCTCACGCAGTGGTACGTCGCTCCTGACGGCCAGTTGTACACCCTGCCCTTCGAGGTCCTGCCCCTCGACGACGGCCGCCTCGTCATCGACGCCAGGGAGATCGCCTACCTGACGACCGGCCGCGACCTGACCCCCGCCCAACGGAGCGCGCCCGAACCGGCCGGGCCCCCGGTCGTGATCGCCGACCCCGACTACGACCTCGCCCTCGCCCTCGATGCGACCACCGACCGGCATCCCCCGGAAGGCGACACGGACCGGCGACGTGCTGCCGGCCTCCGCTTCGCCCGGCTGCCGGGAACGCACGACGAGGGCCGGCACGTGGCCGCCCTGCTCGGCGTGGAGGCGTGGCTCGGTGCCGACGCCATCGAGGGGCCGCTCAAGCAGCAGCGCTCCCCGGTCGTCCTCCACATCGCCTCGCATGGATACTTCCTGGACGACGACCGGCCGCCGGAGGGCCGCGTCCGGCAGAGCGACGGGCGCGCGCTCGGAGCCTTCCCCGCGCCCCTGCTCAACTCCGGGCTCGCCCTCGCCGGCGCCAACACCTGGCTGCGCCGCGGCCGCCTGCCCGAACTCGCGGAGGACGGGCTGCTGACCGCGGCCGACCTCGCCACCATGGACCTGTCGGGCACCGAGCTCGTCGTCCTGTCGGCCTGCGACACGGGGCGCGGCCAGGTCTCCGTCGGGCAGGGCGTGTACGGACTGCGCCGCTCGGTGGGGATCGCCGGCGCACGGACCCTGGTGATGAGCCTGTGGCAGGTCCCCGACCGGGAGACGCAGGAGCTGATGGAGGATTTCTACAGCCGCCTGAAGGAGGGTGAGCCGCGCGGGGCCGCGTTCCGCGCGGCCCGACTGGCGATGCGCGCCCGCAGGCCCGATCCCTACTACTGGGGCGCGTTCATCTGCCAGGGCGACCCGGGCCCGATGCCGGCCGGCTTCCTCGGCGGCGTCAGCGACGACCCGGCACGCTGACCCTCCGGCCGCCAGCGACGCGAACGACGAAGCGCCGCACCGCCCGCTCCTCATCCGCGAGCGGCGGAGCCCCGAAACGACCGGCAGCCCGCAGGGGACCCGCCGTACGTATCCCACGGCCATCACGACTCCGCCCGTACGCGACTGTGAGCGGGGCGGCTCAAGGACGCGGCCAGTGATGGCTTCCAGGCTGGTTCTGGTTCTGGTGATGCGTCGGTGCTGTCGAGGATGGCGGTGATGGCGTTGATGGCGGCTTGGCGTAGGAGGCAGGCGAGGCGGGTCAGGTTTCGGGTCGGTGCTGGTTTCGAGCGATGCATCAATCGCATCAGGCAGTGGCGTGGCCTGGCCATGCAGCCGACAAGCTCGCCATCGCCTACCAGGCCGCACCGCACCTCGCTGCGATTCTCATGGGGGCTCGGCCCTGACCGAGGGCCAGAGCCCAGTACAGCGGCCGACCGCCAAGGCCAGTCCGTTTGACGCCGCGAGGTGAGACGTTTCGCACTATGCCGCCGACGCCGACACAGGTTGTCGATCCAGCCTGCATGACCCTGCCCACCGCACTTCCAAGAGACAGGCTCCATCTGCCTCGGCGGTTGCACCGGCGCGGACGCCGACGACGGTCGTCGCCGTGAGGGAGAGGACTGGCACATGCAGGCCCTGAGGCACCTGTTGACCCGGATGCTCGGCCAGCTCACCACTGTCTCCGTGCGCGCGCTCCATACGATGAAGCGGTCGTGTTCCCCCTCCTGTCGCAGCAGTGCGATCGCTGAGCCATCGGCATCGGCCCATGGCAGGCTGTCCTTTCTGGGCGCGGAGGGGGAGCTATGGCAGAAGTCGGTGGATGGATTTGGGAGCGCAACCTGCGGTCGTTCCTGGAGTTGCTGTCGCAGTACGTGGGTTACGGGTTCGATGCCACCGACTGGGAGACGGTGGCATTGGCGGTCGAAGCGACCGACGACGAGCGGCCCGACGGCTGGTACTCGTATTCCTTGGTTGGCGAGCATCGACAGGTCGAGGTGGGGCTTGCCCGCGCGGTCGGCGGTGATGAGCTCATGGTGGCCGTGCGGGGAACTCTGACGCCCGAACTGGAAGTCCGGGCGGACACCCTGCTGGCCGCCTTTGCAGCTGGATGACCAAGATCGGCTTGACCCGTCAATCGCATGAGGTGTCTTTCCGCGTGTAACCAAGAGAACCGCTCGGGCGGGTGGGAAACGCGCTACGGACAGCGGTAGTTGGCCGCACATTTCGGCCCGCGCGCTAGGGTGATCAAGGAGCCGTGAGGACTCCGGTCCGCGTTCGTCCATCCGCACCGGCCACACACCACGCACGGGAAAAGACCATGCTCAAGCACGCGACACGCACACTCGCCGCACTTTCGATGACGGCTGCCGCCCTCGGCGCCGGGGCCACTCCGGCCGGCGCGCAGTCCTCGCCCACGGGCTTCATCTGTTACCAGGCACACGTGCAAAACATCGGTTGGATGGACTGGAAGTGCGACGGTGAATGGGCGGGCACCCGAGGTCAGGCACTGAACATCGAAGCGGTCCGTATCCACGTCAACGCCCCGAGCGACGTCTTCAAGGTCTGCGCCAAGGCTCACCGGTCCAACTACGGTTGGGACGACCACTACGAGTGCGCCAGCAACAACCACGAGATCCAGATCGGCACCACCGGAACCACCGGGCTGTACAACCCGATGGAAGCCATGCGGGTCTACTTCGACACGACCACGAACAGCCCGGACGGCAATGCCTACGTCAGGAACGTCGGCTGGCTGCCGGGACCCAGTTTCTTCGTGAACAACTGGCTGGTCATGGAGATCGGCACCACGGGTCGTGGCCTGCCGATGGAGACGTTCTGGATCAAGGCGGGTAAGTGATCCGAGTCGGCTGGGCGGCGCAGAAACCGTTGTCATCGGCCACCGGCGCCAACAATCGGGCCGGCGCCGAAGCCGAGGCGGGCTGATCTCTCCGCTGCCTGACGCGACGGCCCGCGGCCCCAAGGGCTGCGGGCCGTCCCCATGCACTGATGCCATCCCGGTCCAACTGCCGCTCATGACCTGGGACGTCAACGTCGACTCCACCGTCTGCCGGGCTCACCAGCACGCCGCCGGGGCGGCGAAAAGGGGATCTCCCGAAGGAGCCGCCCGGCGGGATCGCGGTCGAGCCTGCCGACTACGGCCTGGGACGCTCCCGCGGCGGGCTGACCAGCAAAATCCACCTCGCGGTCGAGCCGGGGGAAGAAGCCTTTGTCCGTGGTGATCACGGCCGGGCAGCGGGGCGATTCACCGCAGTTCGGGCCGGTTATGGAAGCGATCCGGGTTCCCCGGCTCGGGCTTGGCAGGCCGCGTAAGCGTCCGGACCGGGTGCGGGCCGACAAGGCACACGACTCCCGCGATAACCGCTCCTAACTGCGCAGACGCGGAATCAAGGCCACCATCCCGGTGCCTGCAGACCGGGTCCGCAACCGGGGGAAACGCGGCTCGCGCGGTGGGCGACCGCCGAAGTTCGACAAGGACGGCTACAGGCAGCGGCACGCGGTCGAGTGCGGGATCAACCGGCTCAAGCGCCACCGGGCCGTCGCCACCAGGTACGACGAACTCGCCGTCCGCTACGAAGCGACAGTGCTGGTCGCAGCCATCAACGAATGGCTGTGACCAGCACTTTCGGACGACCCTATTCGGCCTGTGGCCACTGCCAGCCGAGCTGGAAGAACAGGCCGAGACGGTCGCTTACCGCCCGAATCTCGGTGATCTTCCCCGCAGCCACGGTGAAGATCCAGATGGCCTCATTCTCGAAGCTCCGGCCGGTCGGCTCAGGCATGCGTGGATGGGCACCACCGTGGACGCCGCGCTGGGTGACCCGCGCGACCACCCGGTCTCCCTCGCCAATCAGTTCATCCACCCGGATGGTAAGTGGGTCGAACGCGGCCAGTTGCTGACGCAGACCTTCGAATGCGGCTCCCGGCTCGTCGACCTCACCATGGATGATCTTGTTGTGGTCCACGACATCATGCGCCATGAACTGGGGCAGGTCTCCCAGCCGACGGTCACTCACCGCCTCGAAGAAGCCCACAATCACTCTCTTGTAGTCGTCCACCACGGTGGTCGCCCCCCTCTGATCGTTTGACGGTCAGAGCGAGACTACTCGCATGCCGCAAGGCTCCGTTCCCACCCCGATCAAGCAGTTGTGACCAGCACTTTCGCAACAGGCCCCAGCTCTGCGGAGCGACCACCCGAACAGGCCGCGGTTCGTGGAAAGTTCCGTCCCCGAGCATGATGAGGAGGACATCGGCCCGGCGCCTGGCGAGGCGGAGCAGGGCCTGGGTGTCGTGCTTTCCCTGGGCGACCTTCTTGCCGACGGGGGCGTGGGTTGTTGGCGGTGGATCAGGGTGCGGGGTCCGTGTCGTCGCTAATGCGCGGATGGCGGAGGCTGCGGGGGTGACGGTGCGGGCGGTCCGGACGTGGATGGCGGAGGCACGTGTGGGCGGGGTGGAGCCCGTGGTGCGGCCGACGCCCACATGCACGCCAGTGGCTCCGTCGAGCGAGGACGTCGAACTGGAGGGCGAGGACCTCGAGGGCGGATGCGCCGGCCTCCTGCCGTTGACCATTCCCGCGGACCTAACCCGCGCCCTAGACTGCGACGGTTTTGAGGACCTGACGTTCTTCGAGAGGGCGTGCGAGATGAAACGAGCACTGATCAGCGCATTCGCGGCCGTGGCGTTAGTCGTGTCCGGGGGGAGTGTCGCCACCGCTTCCGACGGAGCTCCGCCGCGGACCACTCACGGCCCTTGCCAGTACACACAGACCCCGGACGAGCCGCCGGCGCGCTCTGTTCCGCTGCCGCCCGATCCGCGGCGCACCCCCAGTCGTGGCACGGTCGACATGGCCGTTGCGACCAGTCAGGGCACGCTCCCGCTGCACTTGGACCGGGCGAAGGCGCCGTGCACGGTCCAGAGTTTCCTGCACCTGGCACGGCACGGGTTCTACGACCGTACGGTCTGCCACCGCCTGACGGCGTACCCGACGCTCAAGGTCCTGCAGTGCGGCGACCCGACCGGTACCGGTGAGGGCGGACCCGGCTACAAGTACAAGGACGAGCTGCCGGTCGACCTGCCACCGGCACCGACCGATCCGACCGGCACGCGCCGTCTCTATGGACGAGGCCTGCTGGCCATGGCCAACGCAGGTCCCGACACGAACGGCTCACAGTTCTTCGTCGTCTACGGCGACTCCGCACTGCGACCGAACTACACGGTGTTCGGCACGGTCGACGCCGACGGCCTCACGACACTCGACAAGGTTGCCGCCGGAGGCATCAAGCCGACCACGGAGGAGCCGGCGCCGATCGACGGCACACCTGTGCTGCGGACCGAGCTGCTCCGCGTCCGGCCGTCCTGCCGGGATTGACTGATGGGCGTCACAGACTCTGCATCGGCCGGCGCCAAGGACGCGCAGCCACCTCCGGGGCGCTGAGCGGCGGCGACGAACGGGCGGCGTGCCGCCGGTCCGGTGCAGGTGTCTGTCGTTTCACGGTTGTCGTCATCTGCTGGCGCCTGATTCGGCAGGGCCCACTGGCCGTATCCGCCAGGCGCCGCCTACCGGACCGGGAGAGGCTGTCGTTGCCCGGCTCGGAGCGGCGGTGGAGGAGGCCAACCCCGAGTGGTCCTCACCCCGCCGTTCGAGCCGGGCTCGCCCAGGCAGCCGAGCACGCCCCCGGCTCCGGCGTCCTGGCGAGTGGCCTCGCGGCGGAGCAGGAACTCGACGGCCACCGGACGAGCCGTCGCCCGCGGCCGCACAGCCACCGCGCTCGCCGCCCGCTGCGCTCTCTCGGTTCCGTGACAGTGGGGTGAGGGACAGTGAGGTGCTGTGTGTTGGCGCAGGGGCAGAGTCTGGTACCGGAGTCGGGGCTCACCGTCATGGATGTGAGAGAGCGCAGACGGGAACGCGGCGTATTGGCCTAGACCTATTGTGCGGCCTGGTTCGTGACGGTACGTTCAGGTCCGGCTGCGCAGCCTGCACGTACCGCACCACATCGCATCGTCAGGCACTCTGCCGGGCATCCCCGGCATTTTCAGGAGGACATGACATGTACCGCCGCACAGCAGCCGCACTCGCCACCGCCGTCACCGCCGGAGCCCTCGCGCTCGGCGCCGCGGGCGTCGCCGAGGCTGCCCCCGGCCCCGGCTTCTACGCCCGCAGCAACCACGCCTCGTACACCGAATGCGTGGCCGCGGGCCGGGCCGGCTACAACATCTGGGGCCCCATCTTCTTCTGCGAGCCCTTCAGCCCTAGCCGCCCGGACATCATCACTCTCTGGGTCCGCTACTGACCCACCCGGTCGCCCCGGGCCGACACGGGGCCGGCCGTACGGCAGTTACGAAGCGCCACGCCTCTGGCAAGGGGCTCGGCAAGACCGGATTTCTTACGGGATCGGCAAGTCTTGACCAGCGGTATGCCGATCAAGCTCCAATGGTCCGGCGCTAGGGTTCGCCGACACGGGACGGACCGTCTCCTTCGGCGAGGTCTGGGGGACTCCCACAGGTCCAGCCCCAGGAGGAGGTAACCGGAAGTACCGCTGCAGACCTCACCCATCAGCGGGTTGTCCTCGTACGCGGTGCTCACAACAGCGAGGCGGCGGGCGGCCGTTGTCCCTGATCGGCAACCACCCCAAGCTGGATCCCAGGCGCCCCTTGGCGGCAGCCGCGGACGCGAGGGGGTGTGCGTCGCACTTCCCCCGGTCGCCGCCCCGCTCACGCAAGACCGGGGAGGGCGACGCGAGGTGTCCGCGGCGGTACCAGCCTGGGGTGTGGTGTGGACGCGTGCGCGGCCCGCGCCGGCGAGGCCGGCGACAGGCCGCTTGGCACCGCGATCGCGGCCCCTTCCCTGAGGGGGAGGCGCGCGGGAGCTGGAAGAGGAAGAGCTTTCCGACTGCCTGCGGGCGGAGTTGACGCCGAGACTTGCCCCCAGGGATCTCCACCCGGCGGTGCCCATCCCGGGCCGGCGGTCGGGCGACCGTGGTCGATGCCAGCGGGGTTCGTGGCTCGCTACCTGTCGACGGCGTCGGTTGCGTGCTGCCAGCTGTCCAGGTCTGCGATGCGTGCCTCCAGGGCGGGGCGCATGGCCGTCGCGCTGGAGGCCCCGAGGGCCAGGCGCAGCGGGGGGTTGGGGCTGTCGACCGCGGTCCGGATGCCTTCGGCGATGCGCGCCGCGGCGGAGAACGCGGACGGCGGCAGCTCTCCTATGCCCTTCTGGACCTCGCGGACGGTCCGGTCGTAGTCGACCAGACCGGCTGCGACATCGAGGTTGGCGAGGAAGGGGGTCGCGGTCATCCCGGGCTGGATGATGGTGACCTTGATGCCGAGCGGCGCGACCTCGGCCGCGAGCGCGTCCGACAGCCCCTCGACCGCGTACTTGGTGGCAGCCAGCAGGCCCACGCCGGGATGGGCGTACTGCCCATAGACCGACGAGCCCTGGAGGATGTGCCCGGAGCTCTGGGCGCGGAGCACCGGAAGCGTCGCGCGGAGCACGTTGAGGACGCCGAAGACATTGGTGTCGAACACGGCGCGAGCCTGCGCGTCGGAGGCCTCCTCGACGGCTCCGAACAGCCCGTATCCCGCGTTGTTGGCCACCACGTCGATACGGCCGAAGCGCGCGAGCGTGCCCTCCACCGCATCCCGGACGGCTTGCTCGTCACGTACGTCTGCCCGGAGGAGGAGCAGGCGCTCACCGTGCGCCTGCGCCAGTTCGTCCAGAGGGGAGGTGTCGCGGGCGACGGCCGCGACGGTGTCGCCGTTCTGAAGTGCCTGGAGCGTCAGCTCGCGGCCGATGCCGGACGTCGCGCCGGTGATCAGCCAAGTTCGGAGGTGGGCCTGGTGGTTTGCTGTCGTGTTCATGTTGCGACCGTAAGCCGTTAGCTCGCAACAGGTCAAGCGAGGGTGACTGGATGGTTGCTTACTAGCTGAGTTAGAGCCCCCTATGCTGATGTAGTGTTGGAGGATGATCGCTACTCCGGCCGGATCACCCAAAGCCGGCCCGCGCACCGTCACGCCAACAGTGGAGACGGTTCTCGGGTTCGTGAACACGCGCGCGGACGGATCGGGTCGCCGAGAGCTGTTCGGGGACGGGGAGTCGTTCGCGGCATGGCTGGCGGAGCGTGAGGAGTTCAATGGCGAAACCGTGGCGACCGACGCTGACGCCGCGGTCGCGCGCGAGCTGCGCGATGCCCTGGTGACCGTGCTCCTCGCGCACTCGGGCGACGAGGAAAGCCTGGGTGAGCCGCTGCTGCGTGCCGAGCGGCACCTGCGGCGCGTGGGTTCGCTCTACCCGCTGGCGACGGTCGTCACGGCCGGCGGTGTGGAGTTGGCCTCGCCGCAGACGGGGGTGCCGCGCGTGTTCGGAACCGTACTGGCCGCGGTGACGACGTTTGCCCAGAGCAGCGACTGGGGGCGCATCAAGGCGTGCCGGAACCCCCCGTGCCATTTCGGCTTCTTCGACCGCACCCGCAACGGGGGAGGGCTGTACTGCAGTACCGGCTGCGGCTCTCAGGTGTCCATGCGCAAGCACCGCCGGCGGCAGCGCGACGGCGGTGGTACGCCGTCGTCCGAGGCGTGAGACCCACCCTCCCGGGAGGGAGGGTGGGCGCCCCGGCAGTGGCCAGGGTCGGAACCCCGCCCCAGGTCGCAGGATGTGGCCGTTGTGCGACGCCGGGTTCACCACCGCCTTCGGTGCGCACGGGATCGCCGCCACCCTCGGCAGTCACTCCGAGGGGGGGCGGGCGCTTCCGTCAGCGGGCTCCGGCACCCTCCGGATCCGGGGTGGGCGGCGGGTTGTGGCAGGTCACGTCTTTTCCGGGCAGTCGTCCCGTCGACAGGTACGCGTTGACGGGTGTGTTGGCGCAGGCTGTGGGGTTGGAGAGGTACACACCGTGCCCCTCACCCCCCAGCGCCAGCACCATGCGTGACCCCTTGAGTGCCTGGTGCAGCCCCTGGCCGGTTTCGAGCGGGGTCATCGGATCCCACTCGTTCTGCACGGTCAGGACATCGGCCCGGGTCTTCATGGGTGTGGCGGGCTCGAGCGGCCGCTGCCAGAAGGCGCACGGTTTGATGTTCGACGCGAAGTCCCCGTACAGCGGGTGCTTCACCTTGTCCCGCGCCGCGTCCCGCGCGTACTGCTCCGGATCGCGGGGCCAACTGTCCGTGTCCCCGCACACCACGGCCCAGTACACGGCGGTGGCGTTGCCGGCGGGAGTGGCGTCCGGAGCGTCCGACGCCCCTCCCGCGTCGACGCCCGGGCCGGCGGCTCGGACGCCGCCGAGCGGTGACTGCGCGCCGGCCCCCTTCCTGTCGACGCCCTTCCCGCTCGCGCCCGGACCGGTGCCGCCCGGAGCGGTGCCGCCACCCGGCGGCTGGGGCGCCTTGTCGGCCGATGCCTTGATGGACCTGACGACGACCGAGGCAGCGTGGGGATCGAAGAAGAGCGACGGGTCGGCCCTGATGTCGTCACCCGTCATCTTCTCCCCGTAGTGGATGATCGGGTCCCGGTCGGCCCGCGCCACCAGCGCCCAGAAGGTGGCGGAGACCGCCTCGGGCGTGGTGCCGAGCCCATAGTCGTCCGAGCGCTCCGCCGCCCACCGCGTCCAGCGCTCGAAGGCGGGCTCGGCTCCGGTTCCCCACGCCTGGATCATGCCGCGCCAGACGCGCCCCGGGTCCACGCCGCTGTCCAGGACGAACCGGTCGGTGCGCTCCGGGAACATCTGGGAGTACACCGCGCCGAGGTACGTCCCGTACGAGTAGCCCAGGTACGAGACCGTCCGCTCACCCAGTGCGGCGCGGATGACATCCATGTCGCGCGCCGTGTTGCGGGTGGTGATGTACGGAATCACATCGCCCGACTTCTCACGGCACTTGTCGGCGATTCCGCGCGCCCAGGACACGTCCGAGGCGAAGGTCTCTGGCCGATACGCCCCGCCGACGCCCACCTCCGCTTCGCTCAGATCACCACAGCCGATCGGGCTGCTCTCGCCGACGCCGCGCGGGTCGAAGCCGATAAGGTCGTAGCGGTCGCGGACGTCCTTGGGCATCTCGGCATTCGCCCGCATCGGCCGGTAGAGACCCGAGGTCCCGGGGCCGCCCGGGTTGAGGAGGAGCACGCCACGCCGCTTGGCGGGATTCTCGCTCTTCATCCGGGATATCGCGAGGTCCAGGGTGCGCCCATCGGGGCGTCGGTAGTCGAGCGGCACCTTGAGGGTGGCGCACTCGTACGCCTCCGGCCGATCGGGGCTGCAGCGGTGCCAGGCCGGCGTCTGTCGCTGGTACGCGGGGGTCGGGGCGGCGGAGGCCGATGGCGCCGCCAGTCCGGGAAGGGCAGTGGCCAGGAGTCCGGAGGTGGCGAGCAGCCGTGCGAGACGTTTCAAGTGCGTGGCCCCGTTCGATCGTCGGGTGAAATCGCTTGCGCATCCACTGTGTTGGGCGAGCGGATCAGACCGGATCATCCGCAAGAATGATCTTGTGTCCGCCGCGCGTACCACCTGAAATCCGGACACCTGGCCGAGATCATTCCTTCCCTCTTGTGGTGAAGAGTGGTGCTCTGAGCACCGGAAGCGAGGCCTCCGCCGTGTGTGACCTCTGTGGGTACTCACTGCTGTCCCGCATGCGAGGACGGGCGAGGAGTGCGGGGTTCCCGCGACGTCCTGGACGCCGTACTGGTGCGGCGGAAGGGACGGCCTGGCTGCGCACGGCCGGGGAGCCGACCGCTTCCGCAGCCCTGCCGGCTCCGGTGGGAGGCCGTCGAGGACGAGGCCGAGGCCGAAGTCGAGGGCGGGCTTGACGTCTCCGTCGTCCTCCACGGCGCCCGGGGCCATCAGGGACGCGAGGGTCGGGAACCGGTCGGGCTGGACGACGCGGGCGAAGAACTCCCCGTACTCGGAGCCGGAAAGGACGATCTCGGTGGCGATCCGAGCCAGGTCGCGGACGGAGCTGGAGATGAACATGGTGGTGGCGACCAGGCCCTCGGCGGCGAGGCCGGAGTTCTTCACGTGGAGGAAGCGCTCGAATGGGAATCTCGTCCCCGACGATGTCGAAGACCCTGCGTACGACAGACTCCGGTCTTGTGATCACGGGGGAGTGCTGACTCTTTGGGTCGGGACCAAGGTGGATGACAAGGGTGGCTGCAAATCGGTCGACCTCCGCCCCGAAGCACCCCTTGATGAGCGTTGAGGTGCGCGTGACCAGGTCGACCATGTAGTCGTCCGGGTCCGGCAGGCCGCGGCAGCCGAGGAGGCTGCCCGCCTGCGCGAGCGGCCGGCCGCTTCGTACCCCGGACCGGCCGCCGTTGCAGAGGTTCCCCGGGCCGCGCGGCGCGGAGGGCTTCGTCCGGGCCGGGTGGGCCGAGGCGGTCCGCTCGACGGGCGCCGTTCGTCGCGTCGCCCGTCCGCACCACGCCCCCTCGGCCGCGCCCGCCTCAGTCGATCGTGAGCACCGGAGTGTCGCTGCCGAGGAGGGTCCGGAGGGCGGGGATGTCCCGCCAGGTGAGGCCCAGGGTGCGGGCGGCGTACCGGAGGGTGACGTGCTCGGCCCCGTCGGCGGCCTGGCGCAGGGTCTTCACCGCGGAGTCCCGGTCGAGGGAGGCGAGGCCCCCGGCGGGCGGTTCCTGCGGCGGCGCCGCCCGGGGGACGCGCTCGCTCTCCAGCCCGGGGATGCCGGTGACGCGCTGCGAGATGTCGGCCGCCTCCTGGAGGGTGTCCGGGAGTTCGGCGACGAGGGCCCGTGCGACGGGGTTGTGCCCGAGGGCCTCGGCGAGCGTCAGGTGGTGCAGGCCCGCGGAGGCCGCGGTCAGGCGGAGGGTGCCGCCGACGGTCCGGACGGTGCCGCGGATGCCGTGGAGGGCGGCGGCCCACAGTGCGGAGGCCTCGGAGGGGTGCCAGGCCAGGGCCCGGGCGGCCGCCGCGGCAGCGTCCCGGCCGGGGACGAGGGAGGAGCCCCCGTCGAGGCGGTCGAGGAGGGTGCCCTCCCCGATCTCCCCGTCGAGCCCGGGACCCGCCACGTGCACGGTGGTGGGGACGCCGGACAGGTGGCAGGCGGCGAGGGTGAGGGCGTCCCCGAACGGGCTGCGCAGGGTGGGCTCGTCACCGTGGGTCAGGATGTCGCCGCCGATGTCGACGACGCGGATCCGCCCGCCCGCGGCGGCGGCCGCGGAGGCGAGCCGCCCGGCGAGGGCAGCGAGCCCCCGGGCCGGGTCGAGCAGCAACAGCCGGGCCGGCAGGTCGGCGGCGAGGGTGGGCATGGTGGACCCGGCCGGTGGCCTGGCCCGCGTCGTGGCCGTGAACGCCGGGAGCCCGCCGACACCGTCGGCCAGTGCGTCGAAGTCCGCCGCGCCCAGGGGGCTCGCGGTCGGGTCCACCTCCGGGCGCTCCCACGCGTAGGTGGCGATCAGCGGCGGGTCCGGGTCGACGGAGACGGCCCGGGCGGCGATGAGCGTGCCGACCGGATCCCCGCCGCCGCCCGCCGCGACGTACAGGTCGGTCATGAAGCAGTCTCGCGGACGCGCAGGTCGACGCCGGTGATGCGTACCGGGGTCGCCCCCATGTTCTTCTGGGCGCGCTTGTTCGCCGCGTGCAGGTTCTCGTAGTACTCGCGGTCGAGGTCCTTGACGGCACCGGAGTAGAACATCCAGGACAGCACGTCGCGGTACTTGAACCCCTTGGGGGTCAGCTGCACGCGGCGGCCGAGGCGGTGGACGAGCCCGTTCGACTCGGCCGCGTCGAGGATGGGCTCGAACTCGGCGGCGTGCTCCTGGTAGCCGAAGCGGTCCAGCTCGGAGAGGTCGAGGTCGAAGGTGTCGAGGACGAGCCGCTTGCGGACGATCTCCTCGCCGGTCAGCTCGAAGCCGGTGACCGGGCCGAGGTCGTGGTCCTTCGCCCGCTTGATGTAGTCGGCGACTTCGGCCGTCGAGGGCTTCACGCTGCCGCACATGTAGTCGAGCACGCTGGTGTAGGAGCGGGCGCCGACGCCGAGGCCGAGCAAGGGGACGCCGTGGAAGGTGAGCACCTTCTGCGCGTAGCCGCCGCGGCCGGGCTTCTTGTAGCGGACCGAGCCCTCCTGGACGTAGCCGTGGTCGAGGAAGACCTGGCGGGCGTAGTCGTAGCGCTCGTACAGCTCCGGCTGCCACATGTACTGGTAGGCGCCGGTCTTGGAGAACCAGGCGTCCGGCCGCACGGTGAGGAAGTAGGTGCTGATGGTGGTGGGCTGGAGCGCAGCCAGCTCGTCCACGCTCTGCCGCCAGGTCTCGGGGGTCTGTCCCGCGAAACCCATGATCAGGTCGGTTGAGAGGTCTGGCAGGCCCAGCTCGTGCGCGGTGTGGACGGCGCGCCGGATGACGTCCTCGTCCTCGCCGCCGCGGCCGGCCTCCCGGATCTCGCGCGGCACGAGGGACTGGATGCCGACGTTCGCACGGGTCAGGCCCATGTCGATGAGGGCCTTGAACTCGTGGGGCGCGTCGGCGATCGACGACGGGGTCGCCTCCACGGCGACCTCCTCGGCCGTGGAGAGCCAGTTGGGGTAGATCTCGCCGATGGTGCTGAAGATCTGCTCGAAGTGACGCGGCTTGAGCAGGGCGGGGGTGCCGCCGCCTATGTAGATGGTGCGCAGCCGCCGGGCCTGGATGATCTCCGCGTGATCGCGGATCTGCGTACAGAGCGCGTCGGTGTAGGCGTCGTAGACGTCCTCGTCCGTACTGATGATCGTGTAGAGGTTGCAGAATCCGCATTTGCGGTCGCAGAACGGCACGTGCAGGTACAGGTTCAGCTCGGGGACCTGGTAGTTGGCGAGATCCCTCTCCCACACGTCGGGGATGCTCCACTTGCCCTCGGTGAGCGGGCGGTAGGTGGAGCGCGGCGGGTAGGAGTACTGGTAGGGCGGGATGACGCCCTGGTCGATGTGGTCGGCGAGCTGCTGGTGCAAACTGCTGGTCACGGCTTCTGTCTCCCGGAACGGGTAGCGGGCGCGGATTGCCTAGCGTGTCGATCCGATCACGGGGCGCGTGTCCGATTCCATCGGGTGGGTGAACCAAATACCCAGTGCCTACTGGCCAGTTCGTTGGCAATTGCTCCAAAAGGCCATGCTGTGAGGCGAGTTGTTTTCGTCTGTCAGGCCCATAGCCGTCACACCCGCCCCACGGCTTTGCTGGGGGCATGATGATCGGGGAGGGCCCGCACGGGCCGGGAGTGCTGGTGATCGAGCCGATGGGGAACGCGGGACGGTTCCTCGTCGAAGCGGCCGGCCGGCTGGGGGTGCGGCTGTACGCGGCCACCCACGAGGACGTCCACGACGGCTACCCGCAGTGGCTGCGGGCCGCCCTCGCCGGGGTGTGCGCGACGGACCTGACGGACACCCCGCGGGCCCTGGAGGACATGGAGGCCTTCTGCCGACGGCATGCCGTCACCGGGATCGCGCCCGCCTGGGAGCTGTTCACCCCGCTCGCCGCCCTCCTCGCCGAACGCCTCGGCCTGCCCGGAAACGACCCCCGGCTCGCCCACGCGCCCAGGAACAAGATCCTGATGGGGGAGGCGTTCGCCGCCGCCGGAATCCCCGCCCCCCGCTGGGCGGTCGCGCACGACGCCGCCGAAGCCCGGCAGGCGGCGGAGGCGCTCGGATGGCCGTTGGTGGTGAAGCCCGCCGAGCAGGGCGGCTCGTGGGGCGTGTCCGTGGTCGACGGCCCCGACGGGCTCGCCGAAGCGGTCGCCGCCGCCCGGCGGTTCACGCACGCCGGGCCGCACGGCCTGGAACTGGACACCCGCGTCCTGCTCCAGGAGTACATCCCGGGAAGGGAGTACTCCTGCGACACGGTGGTCGTGGGCGGGGTGGCCCACCCGCTGCCGGTCGTCGGGAAGGACACCACGGAGGGCCGCTACCGCATCGAGACCGGGCACACCTGCCCCTCCGGCCTGCCCGCACCGCTGGTCAGGGAGGTCCAGGACATCGCGGCCCGGGCGGCGCTCGCCGTCGGCGTCCGCGACGGCATCGCCCACACGGAGGTGAAGATCCCCCCGGGCACGGGGAGCCCGTACGTCATCGAGACCGGTGCCCGGCTGCCGGGGGACAACCTGTGCGAGGTCGTCGAGGCCGCGACGGGCGTGAACGAAGCAGTGGCCCAGCTCCAGGCCGTGCTCGGCCTGGCCCCCGACACCGCCCCGACCCGTACGGACGCGGCGTCGATCCGGTTCCTGCTGCCCGAACACGGCGGGGTGCTGCGGCGGGTGGAGATCCCCGACCTGCCCGGCACCCACAGCGAGTTGCACCTGAGGCCCGGGGACACCGTGCCGGAGCCGTCCGATTCGGCCTGCCGGATCGGACACGTGGTGGCCCGCGCGGAAACCGCGGACCGGGCACGCGCGCTGGCCGGCCGGGCGGCCGCCCGGTCCCTGGTGGAAGTGGGCTGACAGGTGCGGAAGATCGCCTTCCTGCGGTCGGTGCGGATCCAGCGCGCCGACCCCTACATCCAGCGGGCCGTGCGCGCCCTCGCGGCCGACGGCATCGAATCCGGACTGTTCCACACCAGCGGCACCGCCGGTGACGAGGACTTCCCCGGACACCGGCAACGCCTCGACCGGGGGGTGACCCCGCGGGAACTCGCGGACGCCGTCGCCGGCTGGGGGGCGGACGCCGCGGTGTCGATCTCCCTGCCCTGCGAGAACGCGCTCCGCGACGCCACGGCCAAGGCCTTCCTGGAGGAGGCCGGCATCCCGACGGTGATGAGCCCCCTGACGGCCACGATGCTGCTGGTGGACAAGTGGGAGACCAAGCAGCTCTGCCGGCGGGCCGGACTCGACGTACCCGACGGCTTCCGCATCGATTCCGACCTGCTCACCGGACGCGGACTCGCGGTACCCGGCTACCGCGACGCCCTGGGCGTCCAGGCCGGGCGCATCGGCTACCCGCTCATGTCGAAGCCCGTATGGGAGTCGACCAGCGTGGGAATCCGCACCCTGCACTCGCCCGCCGACCTCGACGCCCACCTCGACCGCGACGCCCACCTCGACCACGGCCCGCGCCAGGCGCCGGCCGTGGTCTCGACGGTGGTGGAGCAGGTCGTCGAAGGCGACCTGTGCAGCGTGGACATCGTGGGCCGCCCCGGCTCGTACCAGGTCCTCCCCCTGTGCTGGACCGGACGCGCCGGGGCGGAACCGGTCTTCACCTTCGCCGACCTGCGCTGGTGCGGCCCCCACGAGGAGGCGGACGCCGCGTTCACGGGCGTGGCCCGCACCCTCGTACGGCTCTGCGAGTCCCTCGGGGTCCAGGGCTCCGTCAACGTCGACATGATCTACACCGGCGGCCGGTTCGTGGTCCTGGAGATCAACCCGCGCATCGGCGGCGCCACCACCCTCTCGTGCGCCGCCTCCGACACCAACACGTTCACCTCCCTCGCCCGCATGGCCCTCGGCCTTCCCCCTGCCGGGGGACCGGCCCGGCGGACCGGCTGGGCGATCGAGTTCCTCGCCCGGGATGGCCTCCCACCCGCCGTACGGACGGAACTGGCGCGGCGCGTCCGGCTGGTCACCGCCCACGACCTGCTCATCGACGGCGTCTCGCAGGGAGACATCGTCGTGATCACCCTCCCCGAAGGCGAGGAGGACCGTACGGTCAAGGCCCTGACGGAGCTGCACGAGGCCACCGGCTTCCCCGCGACCGAGGTCATGGGGAAGATCGGCGCCCTGCTGAGCCCGAACCCGTGAGCGCGGCCCCGGACACCCGCCGCCGTCCGAGCACCGCGGACCGCCTCGGACTGCCCGCGCTGCGCGGGCACGGCCTCTTCATCACCGGCAACCTGATCGACTCCGTCGGCAACGGCATGCTCCTGCCCCTCGGGCTCCTCTACTTCACCGACGTCCAGAACGTCCCCCTGGCGCAGGTCGGGGCGGCCATGACGGTCGGACAGGCCTTGGCCCTGCCGGTCACGTTCCTCGCCGGACGCCTCATGGACCGCATCGGCCCCAAACGCGTCGTGGTGTGGGCCAACGTCCTCTCCGCCGTCGGATTCGCGCTCTTCCTGCTCGCCCGCGAGACCTGGCACATCGCCGGCGTGTACGTGCTCGTCCAGGCCGGCATCAACATGTACTTCACCGCGCAACGCACCCTGATCACGCACGTCACCCCGGCCGCCGAACGCCGCTCCTGGTTCGCGTTCACCGGCTCGCTGCGCAACATCGGGCTCGCCGTCGGATCGGCCGCGGCGGCCGGAGCCCTGACGCTGTTCGGTGACGGCTCGCTGCGCTGGCTGATCGCGGTCGACGCCGCGACCTACCTGTTGGCCGCCGCCTGCCTCGCCGCCCTCGCCACCAGCCCGCCGCAGCCCGACGACGCACCACCCGACGACCACGTGACCAGCGCGGACCACACCCGCCGCTACCTCCTCCTCGTCGCCGTGAACATCCCCTACGTCCTCGCCCAAGCCGTCCTGTCCGTCCTCGTCGCCGTGTACACCACCCGTGTCCTGGCCCTCCCGGCCTCGGCGGCGAGCCTGTTGTTCGTCGTCAACACCGTCATCGTCTCCGCCTGCTCGACCGCCATCACCGCACACCTGGCGCCCAAGGTGCCCCGCCGCGCCGTTTCCGGCGGATACCTGATCATGACCGGGGGCATGGCGGCGTTCGCGCTGCCCGCGCTCACCGGGGCCGCCGCCACCGCCTGGACGGCCCTCATCGTGGCGATCGTCCTGTTCAGCGTGGCGGAGATCCTGCTCGGCCCGGCGCTGAGCGAGCTGTCGGTGACCCTCACCCCCCAGGCGGCCGGAGGCTTCACCCAGGGCCTCTACCAGTTCTCCTGGGCGCTCGGCATGGTCGCCGCCCCGGCCCTGTTCACCCTGCTCCTGGAGGCCGGTTCCGTCCTCCCGTGGGTCGTCGAGGCCGCCGTCTGCCTGATCGCCGTATGCGCCGCCCCGGCCCTCAAGGCCCCCAACCGCCACCGCGACCGCTGAAGGACCCCCCGTTGATCACGAGCTTCATCGATTCCCTCGACGAGATCCCCGCCGCGGAGTGGGAACACCTCGCCCGCCCGGCCGGGCTCTACCTCTCCCACCGGTGGCTCGCCGGAGAGGCCCAAGACCCCACCGCCACCAGCGCGTACGCACTCGTACGGGACCTCGACGGCACCCTCCTCGCCGCCACACCGCTCCACCTGGTGCGGGAGGAACCGAACGACAGCTACCAGCCCGAGACCGTCCTGCCCCCGCACCTGCGGCCCCGGGTGGTCGCCGGTGCTCGCCGCGGCTACCACAACACCCCCCTGACCGCCCCCGGCCTCGACCCCGCTCGCCGCAGCGCCTGCCTCACCCTCCTCCGGGACACCGCACGGCAGTTCGCCGGCCACCACGGCACCACGCACTGGTGGCCCTACCTCACGGCGGAAGCCACCGAGCTGCTCGCCCCGCTCTACCCCGCCCCGCCCCGGCACCTGGAGGACGACGCCCTCATCCCGCTCTCCGGCACCTCCTTCGACGACTACCTCGCCTCCCTGCCCTCGCGGCGCCGCGTCGGCGTCCGCCGCGAACGCCGCGCGTTCGCCGAGGCCGCGCTCGACGTACGCCGCCACGCGCTCGCGGACTGCTTCGAGGAGGCCGGGGCCCTCCTCGCCGGACACCAGCAGGGCCACGGCCACGACCGCGACGGCACCGACGCGATGACCGCCCTGCTGAAGCGCCAGGCCACCACCATGGGCGACGGGGCGCGCGTGGTCGCCGCCCACGACGGCGACCGCATGATCGGCTTCTGCCTGTACTACCACTACGCCGCCACCACCTGGATCCGCGCGGTCGCCCTCGACCGCGACCACCCGGCGCCCCACCTCTACTTCAACCTCATGTACTACCTCCCCATCGAGGACGCCTACGCCCACGGCACGACCGCCCTGCACGCGGGCATGACCACGATCGAGGCCAAGCGCCGCCGCGGCGCAGCGGTCTCCCCGCTGCACGCCCTGGTGGACCGCTGACGATCGAGAGGGCGGCGGCCCGGCAGGAACGGAGGTCCCGGACCCAGCTCTCACCACGCACCCGACCGGTGGGCAATGAGAACTCCAGGGCGACGTTCCGGGTGTTCGGCTCGTGGCCCCGATGTGGTCCGTGAACAGCGCGCAGCCGTCCATCGCGCCCGCTGCGGCCCGAGTCGCCCGCGCGGATGCCGGCCTACTGGTCATCGATCAGCCACACGCCGAGCGGGCCCGCAGGGTCCTCGTCCCGGTCCGTCCCTCGTCCGCGGCATCTTTTTGCGCGCGCCGGCGGCGTGCTGATGAGCCCGGTCCCGAGCCCTGGGCGGTTCGTCCTTCGAGCGGTAGCGCGCCGCCGTAAATCCCGGCAGGTCGTGCTAGGTGGCCGGCCGGGCCTCGGCTTCTGCCGCTGCCACGATCTCGCGAGCGAAGGCGACCGCGTCTTTGTGGTTGACGCCGAAGCTGTCAGTTCTGTTGCGGATGTCGATCGTGAGATTGCTGATCCGGACGCGGACTTCGACGAGCGAATAGCTCGACGTGACGTCCGCCTGGTCTCCGAGCGCGAGGTCTTGCGGGGGCAGATCGCCGCTCCATCCGTGAGCGAAGTAGGCGGGTTCCTTCAGGAGGTCCGTGGCTGCCTTGACGCTGCCGTGCATCGTGAGGTTCACGTGCAGAGTGGAGTTGGAGCTGTCTTCGAACTCGCACTGGTTCACCGCCACGGTGTCGACGGGAGCCCCGCTCGGCTTTGCCTTGTACACCAGTTTGCCGATGTTGTCCGTGCTCACCAGGCCGGACTGGCAGAGCTTGGGCACCGCCGTGAACCTGTTGGGCGCAGGGGCCGACGCCGAGGCCGAGACCGGGGACGTTCCGTGCGACGCGGCGGAGCCACCTCCCCCCGTCAGCTGCATGCCGATGGCCACTCCTCCGGCTACGAGCACCGCGGCTGCCGTGGAGGCCACCAGCCACGTCAGTCCACGTGGGCGGAGCCGGTGAGCGGGGACGTCGCCGGCTTCGGGCGTGGCCGGCGGGACATCCTGGTTCCACGAGAAGCGCGGGGCCGGCATGGTCGGCGTTTCCGGACTCGGTGGAAGAAGTGCCATCGTCTCGAGGTCCGGGTCGCCGGTGACGACCGCTTGCAGGTACGCCTTGGCGGCCGCCGCGTCCCAGCGCGCGCCGACGTCGCGGACCAGCAGCCCCGCGATGGCGGGCGCGAGCGCACCGGCCCGGCGCATCGGCTCGGGGTCACGGGACGCGACCGCGGCGATCAGGGCGACAACATCGTCGGCGTTGTAGGCCGATCGGCCCTCGACCGTGAAGTACAACGTTGCGCCGAGCGACCACAGATCCGCTTTCGGCCCCGCCCCAGACCCTGACAACCGCTCCGGGGCCATGTAACCCACCGTGCCCACGACCATCCCGGTCGCGGTCAGGGGCTGCGTGGCACCCATGACGGAAGCGATGCCGAAGTCGGTCAGCACCGCTTTGCCCTCAGCGTCCAGAAGCACGTTCTGCGGCTTCACGTCCCGGTGCAGGATCCCTTCGCTGTGGGCGGCTTCCAGCGCCGCGAGGATCTCCAGCCCGATCTCGGCCGTTCGCTGCGGACTCAGTGCCCCCGACGTCTCTACCTCCTGCGCCAGAGACCGCCCGGACACCAGGCGCATGACGATCCACGGCCGACCGTCGTCCTCGATCACGTCGTACACCGGGACGATCCCCGGATGGTCCAGGCGGGCAGCGGTCCGCGCCTCGACCATCACCCGTGCCCTCTGCCGGTCACGCTCAGACGCGCTCAACCCCTCGGCGAACCGTAGCTCTTTCACGGCAACGGCACGCTTCAGCTTCTGGTCATAGCCACGCCACACGGTCCCCATTCCGCCCGACGCGATCGGCTCACGGTCAAGGACGTAACGGCCCCGGTCTAACTCCCCCTGCTTGGACATGGGCACGCACAATAGCCGACCCAGTACCGCTACAGGGCAGCTCGTCCTGCCGTACGGTCCGGGGCTGTGTCGCTCGGTGGCCATGAGCGGCAGAGTGAAGGTCGGGCTGTGCGACCGGCTGGCGGTGGGGTGGATTCCCAACGGCGTTGGAGAAACGTGGTGGGAAATAGACTGGGGTGCCCAAGTCGACAATCGGAGAAACGGCATGGATCTGCTCCTGGCACCACCGACCGCCGCCGGACCCGTACACCTGGGAAGCCCGTACGAGGAGGTCCTGACCGTGCTCCGGCCCTGGGATGAGCCGCGGATGATCGGCCCCACCTCCCGGCGGGCGCGTCGGCTCATGGGCGACTTCGACCGGGTCGGCTACACGGTCTTCTTCGATGCGGAGGACCGCACGACGGCCGTGGAACTGTGGTGGCCCGGCGAGGGCCGACAGAGCACCACGCGTGTCCTCCTGGACGGGCACGACGTCTTCGCCACCCCCGCCGACAGAGTCCTCGCGGAGCTGCGCGAGCGCGGGTGGACCGTGGACGCCGAGGACCCGGAGCACGTCTTCGTGCCCGGCGTCTCGCTGGGCTTCACCCGCCAGACCTCCCAGGAAGTACCGCGCGACGGGCAGGGCCTGCCCGTCTCCTTCACATCGGTCCTCGTCGCAGGGAAGAGTTACTACGACTTCCGCTACGCGCAGTAGTGGTCGGCATGGTCGGCATCTACCTGTCCCCGCTCGCGGTGCGCCTGGTCGACGCAGGCGGGTTCCAGTGGATCGCGCGCACCGTGGCCTGCGAGCCGGCGGATACCCGCCCGGCGGGCAAGCGGCCCGCTGTGCGGGAGCCGGAAGCGGTCCCGGTCGCGCCGGGGCGCAGGGCGGTTGACTGCCCGCCCACCGAACTGCGGGTCGGCGACCAGGTCCTGGCGGACGGCAGGTTCGTCGACATCGTGGACCTGCGGCAAAGACACGGTGCCACACGGACCTGATAAGGGCTCAGGGCAGCGCGTCCGGGCTCGGGTTGGGGCTGGGCGTGGGCGCCGCTGGGGGCTGCGGTGCCGGCTTGCCGTGGGAGCGAGTGCCGTGCTCGGAAGGGTTTGCCGGGGTCGCGGCATCCAGTGCGGTGCTTCGCAAGGCGGAGGGCCGCGGCTCGTACTGGACGTACTTGTGCGGTCCGACAACGCGGCGAGTCCCGTGCCGGGCGTCGCCACCCGGTGAACCTTGCCGGTCACAGCACTAGCTGCACGTCTCTGCTGTTAGGATCCGCCACCGATTCGCTGATGGCTCTTGGGGGACACATGGATCACCGGCGCGCGCACACGCTCAGAGCGGCAGCCCTGGCAGGAGCTGTGACCCTCCTCGTGTCAGGTTGTGCCTCGCTCGGCAGCAGCACCCGCTCGAAGAACGTCGTCCGGACCGCGACGCCGACTGCGGTAGGCAGCAGTTCCAACCCCGCAGAGGCCCTTTGTCGTTCCCTCATTACTGCGCAGGACCTGCCGGCGGGCTTCAGCACCCCTTCGACGGCAGCTCCCTGCGATGACGACACCAAGCTTCAGTCCGCCGGCTTCGAAGGCCAGAACGGCGGCTTGGAGATGGTCAGTGAGGAGCTCGAGCGCGAGGCCGGCGCCGAGGAAGCTGCCGCTCGACTCCCGCAGGTCATCGCCGAGCTCAACATGCCGGCCCATGACCCGACGGAGCAGGACTCGGCACAATTTCGTGACCTCGGAGACGAGGCGCGCTACTTCACACAGCATTACGAGCAGACGTACTGGAACACTCTCTACATCAGGCGCGGAAACCTACTCATCTGCCTCAGTGTCACCAAGTACGGCCCCTTCACCCCCTCAGACATGCACCTTTTCGCGTCGAAGGCCGTCAAACGGACCGCGTCCTTGGGATGAGGCCGGGACGCCGGGCGTTCCCAGTGTGACCGGAAGCCGGTGCCTGGTGGCTTCGATCGCGCCGAATCCCCAGCCGGCCAGGCTCCGCTGGGAGCGTCGGTCACTTCTTCAGTCTCAGGGGGAGCCGGCCGACGACCCATCGGAGCGGAGCAGGGCCCGCAGCTCGTCGGGGGTGACAGGGGCTGGGTCACGAACGGGCCGGCCGACGTCGGCAGGCCAACCGGGACGGAAGCGTTCGACGAAGTCTGTGAAGTCGGTCCGCAGATACCGAGAGTCGGACGGCTTGAGCCGGATCTGCCGGCGGCCGTCTGCCCACCAGATCTCGAAATCGGTAACCGTGCCCTCCGCCGGCCAGTCTTCGCACTCGCTCGGCAGCAGCAGAACGTCGACAAAACCTCCGACGTTCAGGCCGATGTCCACGAAGATCCCGATCGCGCCAGGCCGGGGGACCTTCACCACGGTGCCCTCGAAGACCTGCCCGAAGCGCAGGTCCTTCCGAATCCGAGCCCACTCGACATCCGTCACCACGAACAGATCATCGCACCATCGTCCGTCCGTCTCAGCGCCACGTCACCGCCGTCATTTTTTTGTGAGCATCCGCGAGCCGGCTGATGACGACCGCCGAGTGTCTGTCCGTCTCCCCGGTCCTCGTCCACGACCCGGTGGCCGGCGAGAGGCGGCCGGGCACGGCGGCAGTCGATGTTGACGGGCCCGGAGTGTGTGGTGTCGAGTTGACGGTGAGAAGCGGCAGCGCATGCATAGGGGATCGACATGTTCATTGCGGAAGAGGACGTTTTCGATCCTGCGGAGATGCTGACCCTCTACGACTCGGTCGGCTGGGAGGGCTACACCAGCGACGTCGACAAGCTCTGCCGTGGTCTTGTGAACTCTCACCTCGTCATCACGGCACGAGATGGAACGGGAGCGCTCCTCGGACTGGCCCGGACCGTCTCCGACGACGAGCACATCTGTTACGTCCAGGACGTCGTGGTCAATCCGGCGAACCACCGGCAGGGGGTTGGCCGGGCGCTGGTCGAGCACCTGACGCGGCGCTACTCCCACTGTCGGTTCTTCCTCCTGTCCACGGACCATGAGTCGTCACCCGAGGGCAAGCGCAACCACGCGTTCTATCGGAGCTTGGGATTCCTGTCCTACGAGGAAAAGGAGATGGCAGGCTTCGGGCTGCCGAGGAACCGCCCCGACCTGCGCGATACGGCTCTGTAGCCTCAGAAGGTCGATTTCATGTCGTCGTAGATCACGGTGGCGTCGTCCGTCGGCAGCAGGATCTCGGCCTGCCGAGGACGGCGTCGCACTAGCGCATCCGGCGCCTCTCCTTGCCGGTGGCCTTCGGCGCCTGGCCCCACATCCACGAGGCCCCGGCAAGGGTGATCAGCACGCCCAGCACGCACATGCCGGCGGGCAGGCCCACCCACTCCAGGACCTCGATGAGCAGTCCCGCCAGCCCGTACCCGCCGGGGTTCTCCCCTGGGGCCGGTGACTCACCGGCCGTCAGGACGCCGGATACCGCGCCGTGTGCTGCCTGACCGCTTGTCAGGATGGTCGTCATGGTCTCCCCTCTCCATCTTCTGGGGAGCCCCGGCCGGCAGACCGCTTCACAGCCTGCCAGGGGCTCCCCACGTGTGATCACTACGCACGGAGCGTCAAGTGTGCGTGCTGACGCAGACAACTGCCCACCACGTCTTGGTTCCGTCGCTGGTCAGGACAGGCGAAGCCAGGGCGACGCCGTCGCCTTGGCCACCGAGCCGCCTTCCGGTACCTCAACTCCACGGACATCGTCGAACACCGGACCGGACGGTCAAACTTCGGGCCGTCCTGCAGAGCCGCCTCCGGCTGGTCTGACGGACATTTCCTGACGCCGCGGAATCCCCGGGACCCGCTGTCAGACCCGCCTGGCAAGATCACACGTATGACCAGCAACACCGGAACTCCCGTCCCGCTCCCAGCCAATCACCGCATCTCCGAGACGTACGTCGACTGGGCACGTACTCAGGGGCCGGGCGTCGAAACCGACGCCCGCGACATGCTGGAACGGGCGGGCAGCAGCCGGCACCGGTCCTGGGAGAAGCCCGGCCAATTCGTGGACGTCGCGGAGCGCCTGGCCCGGGGCCTGCCGGCCACCCACCTTCCCTGGTTCTGGGACACCATCGGTCACTGGATGCTGGAGACGCACCGGCGCTCCGCCGCGCGCGCCTACGCGCAGGCCCGCGCCGCCGAGCGCACCCACGCTCTGCCGGTCGATCCCGGCTGGCGGCGGGCGAATCAGCTGCTGTTCGCCCGCTTCGGCGCCCTGCCCGCCAGTGAACTCAGCGGAGCGGCGGCCTGGTTGGCCGGTGTCCTCGAAACGGATGACGCGCACGACGAGTTCGTCCGCCTGCTGAACGCCTGGGCGGCGTCTCCCGGCGAGCTTCCCGCCGATCTGGCCCGCCGGGTCCGGGACTCGGCCCGTGCGGCCGGGCTCGGCAGCGAGGAGGAGGCCCGAGTGCTGGGCAGGGTGCTGGCCGCGGCCCGCGGCAAGGCCATCCCCGACCGGCTGCTCGACGCGGCAGCCGGCCCGCTCGGCGACCACCCGCCCGCCGACGAGCAGGCCACCGCCCTCCTCGACCTGTTTCCCGAGTCCAAGAACGACGCGGCCGCCTGGCTGCGGCTGCTCATCGCGTGCGGTGCCGCCGACTCGGCCGCGGCCGGCCGGATCACCCCGGAGGGCGGCCTCGGCGACTGGCTGCGCCGGTACGCCGCCGGATACTCGCACCGCACGGTCGGCGGCGGGGGAGTGACCCGCCAGCCCATGCCCGCGGAACTCTTGGACCTGGTGGGCCGGTTCGCTCCGCTGCTGCGCGCGCACGGCACCCCTGTCCGGCTGCACGAGGACCGCTACCGGTGGCCGCATCTGGACGCCGACCTCCTCGACCTCTGCCTCGCCGAGGGCGTACCCGTCCACGACCCCGGTGCTGCGATCAGCCTGGAGTTCTGGGGTGAGCACTCCCAGCGCGACCTCAAGGCACTCGCCACCGACCCGGTGTTCGGCCCCCGGCTGGAAGGCACCGTGCACGCCGGGCTCCGCACCCGCAGCGGCGCTGCGATCAGCGGCACCGCCATCAGCCGGCTCCCGCACAATCCGGGCATCACGGCCGAGGTGCACGCCCGCGTCGAGAAGCTGCTCGACGCCCTGCGCGGCGGGGGACTCGCCGCCGCCGACGAGGCCGTCGACGAGTTGCGCGGCCTCCTCGACCGGCCCACCGCCATCGCCCTGGACGGCATCGAGGAGGCCCTCGACGCCATCGACCTCACCGGCCCGCTGGCCCGCGCCCTGCGTGCCGGGCTCCCCGAGGAGCTGGGCTGGCCCGCCCTGGACCAGGCCCTCGCCACGTTCCGTCCCGACGAAACCGTGCACGTCACCTGTACCTGGCCGGTGCTCACCGTGTACGGCGAGACCCGCGCCCTCGCCGTCGACCACGCCGGGCTGCGCGCGGACCACACCCTGGAACTGCCCGACGGCGCACTCGGCCACACCGTGCACTGGGTCGGCGGCCAGTTCCTCGTCGCCTGGAACGAGGAGCACGAGGAGAACGCTTCCAACACCGCCTACTGGTCCGACCATCCCGGCGAAAAGTTCGAACCGGAGCAGACGTACGGACTGCGCCCCTACGGTGGCAGCATCCAGGGCGGCCTCGGCTACCAGTTCGAAACCCCGGACGGGGACGGCCGGTTCGACGGCGAGCGCGTCCTGCGAGCCGGTGGACACGAGGGCATCGGCCACCGCGACTACCAGATGAACGACGGCCACACCTTCTGGAGCACCGAGGTGTTCAGCGAGGACCGCCGCGGCTGGAACCGCATCGACCCGGACACCGGCGTTCCCACCGCCGACCGCACCCTGCCCGCCTTCCACGACCCCGACCGGTCCCCGCCCGGCATGAAGCCCTTCCCCGACCACCGCATCCTCGCCGCACTGCCGCCCGGTGCCCCGCCCTCCCCGCTCGGCCAGGACGGCACACTCACCGGTTGCCGGGTCGACTACCGCACCCCGTACGCGGGTCCCTCGCCCCGCGAGTTCGTGCTGGAGTCCATCGACGGCCGCACCGCCTCCTACCGCAGCAACAACTGGGGCCGCCGCCCGTGGGGAATCCTTGCCCTGCCGCTCGGCGGTGAGGACGCCGTCCTGGCCGGAGGAACCACCATCCGCTGCCATGCCGCCGGCGACAACTCGTTGCTCTGGCAGGTCCAGGGCTTCCCCGGCAGCCGCCACCGGACCCGGAGCCGGGCCACCCTGGGCGAACTGGCCGGGCCGGTGCCGCCACCTGCCTTCTGGCACTTCCTCACCCCGCGCGACGCGCCCTCGTCCGGTGTCCTGCGGACGGTCACGGACAGTGCGGTGCGCGAGCTGCTGCACCAGGGCATCGGGCGCGCCCTGCCCGGGGTGACCGACCCGTTGGTCCAGGAGGGCGTCGACCGCGCCGTCCGGCTCGCCGCTGACGTACTGCGCCGCCGCCAGGAGCTGTCCCACCGGGTCACCGTCATGCGGGCCGGGCCGGTCGTCGACCTGCCCGACCCGGCGCCGGACAACCGGCTCGTCCCGGCCCTCCACGGCCTGCTGCCCCAGCTGCGCGCCTACGAGGAACGGCAGCCACAGCCACAGCCCGCCCTCCTCACCTCGGTCGCCGCCGACGGCCGGTACCTGCGCGGCGAGATAGACGACGAGGTGCGGGTGCTCGCCCTGCCCGCGCCGCCCGCCGAGTGGGCGGCGCTGACCGGCCGGATCGATGCCGTGGCCTGGCGAACCGTCGTCGCGGCCACCCCCGACGAGCACCGACGGGCGCTCGCGGCACTGCTCGGGGTGTGGAGCCGGCAGCCGTTCGCGGAGGCCGACAGCTCCTGGCGGACCGGCCGGGCCCCCGAGCAGCGGATCGCCGCACTGCGCGCGGACGGTTTCGCCGTGGCCTCCGGCCCGGACCGCAGCGGCCTCGCCCCCTTCCTCCAGCGAGCAGCCGATCCGGTGCCCGCCGATGCCGAAGAGTGGGCCACGCACACCATCGTCGCCGATGACGCCAACCGGCTTCCCCAGCTGCTGGCCCTGCTCGCCGGACAGGGCCCGCTGCCGGTGCCCGAGGAGGCTGTGGACCTGTTCCGCTGGCGCACCGGGGTGTCGCGCCCGATCGCGGCCCTGGTCCTCGACGGATTCGCCGGCAGCGACGACTACGGTGTGCACCGCAAGCTGGTCCGCTCCAAGCCGTACAAAGCCGACCGGAACACCCTCTACGCGTACGACGAGTTCCAGCGACGGCTCGGGCCGGCCGGCCGGCGCACCGTGCTGGCCGCCGCTCTGCCCGGCGACCCGGCGGAACTCTGGGCCCCCGGCGGGATGACCGCGGCCGCGGAACGCATGGCCGTGGCCTGGACCCGGCTGCTCGGTGGCGCCCCGTACACCGATGACGGCAGCCATGCCGCTGCCCTCGCCACGGACCACGGACTCCCGGAGATCTGGGCCGCGGCCCTGCTCACCGGCCGCCTCGAGGAACCTCTGGAGGCCGACGACGTGCAGGCCGCCGCCACCGCTGTCGCCTGGGCTCTCGCCGAGCGCCCGGTAGCAGACCCTGCGGCGCAGGGTGCCCGCGTCCTGCTCGGCGAGCTCACGGACCTGCCCGCCGATCTGCTCACCGCTCTGCGCAGGCTGGCGGACCGGTCCGCAACTACCCCCGTTCCGCCCGGCCAGTACGAGACCAACCCGCTGTTCAGCGTCCCGGACCTGGTGGACGAGGTGGCGGCGGCTCTCGGTGTCAGCCGTGACGCGGCCGCTCTCCAGCTCCAGCTGCACGCTTTCGACCGCCCGGCCGACCGCATCGTCCGCCGCTGGAACTCCTGGTCCATCGAGCACCACCGAGCCGTTCGCAAGGAGCTGACCGCCGCGAAGGCCCCGCGCCCCCAACCCGCCGCCCCGACAGAAGCCCCCGCTGCGGTCCCGGCACCCGCGCACGAGCGGTTCACCCGAGCCTGGGCGGACAGGTGGGGCACGGTCGGAAGCGAAGCGTGATGCCTTCCGATGTGGGGGTCTGATGGGTGGTCAGGCATCAGGCCGGAGGGAGAGAGCCGCGTGCGGCCGACGGCGGTGACGGATGCGTTCGTGTTGCGTCGTATCGCCGCCACCGCCCTGGCTTCCGGCGCCGTGGTCGGTGCTGCCGCGCTGCCGGCGGCCGCGCATGACGGTCACCGTCACCACCACGGCCGGGGGTGGAGAGCAGCTGGGTTCAGGCTGACAGTCTCGGACGCGACGGCCGCTTGAATCGCTCCCTGATCGCGTCGCGGGTGGAGATCACCAACACCACCCGCGACGCGATCAGCCTCCGTGGCGGGACTCTGCGCGACCGTGACGGCAACCGCTACTGCTTCGTGGGCGATGAGAGCCGCTGAGGTGGTGGCCGCTGTTCACGGGGACGCGTTCAGTCAGTCATCAATCCCGAGGAAGAGGATGGTGGCCCAGTCGCTGGTGACCAACAGCAGGTTGCGCGACCATATGGCGCCCATGCCCATGCGGGGGCCGTCGACGTCGCCGGAGCTTCGGACGGGCCCCAGATGGGCTTCGATGAGGTCGGCGATGCCGTCGGCGAGTTCGCCCGCCTGCCGGATCTCGACGGGATTGCGCACGTTGGCGTCTGGCCACCTGTTGGCGGGCTGCATGAACCCGTCGGTGACCTCTCGGCGGAGGATGTCCCGCCAGGCTCGCGGTGACTCGAACGGGACGACCGACGTTCCTACCTGGTGTCCACTGGCCCCCGCGTTGTACACGGCTTGGGCCAGACCCTTCATCCGGTCATGACCGGGTGCAGTCCCAGCCACTGGGACTACATGGGACAGCTCTATGGACGACACAAATGGGTTGCAGTCGTCGAGCAGGTCCTCGAGCAGTTCGACCGCGGCTGTCACTGCGTCCGGAGCGTCGAGTGGGTTCAGCATGGGCGTCGGGGTCCTCTGTGCGGCTTTCTGCGCTTCGGCCTCAGTGTGTCAGCCGAGCACATTCATGCGGCGAGGTCTTTTTGGGCGTTCGACGAGCTGACCGCGTTCGAAGCGGGACCGGCGCGGACCGGCGGGGCGAGGTGGGCGCCGGTGATCGTGCGCCATCGGGCCCTGGGCGGTCTCGACGGGCTTGAACACCATCGCGAGTGCCGCTGCCGGGCTGGGCTGCCGGCGCCGCGGGTGACCTTGGTGGGGAGTGTGAGGGTGGAGAACGTGGCCTTCGGGAACAGATCGACCGCGGCCGGGTGGACGAGCACGGCAACGTGATCGGCGCCGGCTTCAAGACCCCGTCCCAGGGCGCCGCCACCGGGCTGTGGGCCGCCACCTCCCCACTCCTCGACGGCCGCAGCGGGCTTCACCTGGAGGACTGCGACGTCGCCCGCGTCCCCGCTCCCGACACGCTCTGGACGACGGCGGCGTATGCGCGTACGCCGTAGACCCCCGAGGGTTCCGCCCGGCTCTGGGACCTCTCCGCCAAGGCAACGGGCGCGACGCCGATCCCGCGACGAACCCGCGCGGTGAGATCGGCGGTCTGCGCAATCAAGCCTTTGAATCGAAAGCCTCAGCCCGTGGCACCACCGTGGTTACGCAGGACGTTCAGAGCCGTGTCGAAGGCCGAGTCCCTCCTCTTGTCGAACTCCTCCTTCGTGAAGACCGGTTCTTTGAAGTGTGGCGGAATGCCTGTGCCGTCGAAGGTCCTGCCCGACCGGGTCAGGAACTCCTCGTTCGGAAGCCAAGCCGACATGCCGTTGGGGAGCTTGCGCTGCATGACGTCCGAGAAGACGCCCTGCGTGGGCTGCCCGACCCGGACCGTCTTGCCGGGCCGTTCAATGAGGGCCTGGGTGAAGGTCTCTCCCGCGCTGACGGTCGAGCCGCCGGTCAGCACGGCGACCGGCCCGGTGTAACGGGGCCCCTGGGCCGGCGTGACAAACACGGGCTGGGGGCGGGTGTGCCGGGTGGGGTCGGCGGGGTCGTTCCGGGCCCGCTTGGAGTAGGCGAGGTAGGGGGTGTCGGTGAGGCGCTCGGCGACGTGGATCCCCAGGGCGTCGGAGCCACCGCCGTTGATCCGCAGGTCGATGATCAGGTCCTTCAGTCGCTGGATGCGCTCCTGACTGATGACTGTGTCCAGCACCCTGTCGAGCTCGGCCAGCTGGGCGGCGTAGGGGGCGCCGGCGCCCGCGTATCCGCCGAAGCCGGAGATCCGCAGATAGCCCTGCCCGCCGGGGAGGTCGGCGTAGGTGATCCGCCCGTTGGCGAAGTCCTGGAGGTTCCGGGCCTCCTTGAGGTCGCGCGCCACGATGAACTTCTTGACCTCGGTGTCCAACTCCTCCTTGGGCGCGACGGTGCCGGGGCGAACCTGTGCGAAGGCGCGATCACCGTCCTGGACGGCAACGTGGGCGTCGTAGAGCGGCTTGACCATCTCGCTGAAGACGGCGTAGAGCGCGGCCCTCGTCGTCTCGGCGTGTACCCGGGGGCGGTATTGGTCACGTACGGCGTGCCAGTCGATGCCCTTGGCGGAAAAGAAGGGGTAGTTCTCCTCGAAGGACTGCCAGAAGACGTCAAAGGCAGCGAGCGGATCCTTGGGGGCCGGACTCGTGCAGGCTTCGGGCAACTCCCGGATCCGGCGCAGGTTCCGGTCGCCGATGGAGCCGTCCGCGCGCATGGACGCGCGGTCACGGCCTCCTTGGGTGCGCACGGTGAGGACGGTGCCGTCGGGCATGGTGTAGGTGCCGGGGCCGGTCCGCTGCGCGGTGTCGCCCTTGAGGCAACTGACGGCTGTGGTCTGGTATTCCTGGAGGGTTCCGTTCCGGATGGACAGGACTGTGCCGTAGCCGTCCATGCGCCAGATTCCATCGGCGGTCGGCTGTTGGGCGGTGGCGGCCGGCGCGGATCCGCCGGTGAAGACCAGCGCGACGGCGGCGGCCGTGACAATACGCACGATCTTGCCTTCTCTGTAGGCGACTTGCTCGGGACAACTCCACGCTCGCCGACACGGCGTTCTCCCGGCCATCCAGCTCTCCGGTTGATCGGGGGTGGTGCCAGCCCCACTACCAGGAGTAGACCCCGGCCTCCCGTCTCTCAGAGACATCCATGTCCCGGCCTCTACTGGACATCGGTACAGCCATTCACGGTAGCGAGTATTCCGCTTGGTGATCGGACGGCCGACGACCCAGCCCACCTTGGGTTGCGCGGCGCGACGACAGGTCGACCCGCCTGCCGCTCCGGACCGTGTGTGGAGCTGGAACACGGCCGCCGCCGAGGAGGCAGTCCAGGCGATGGGAACCACCGCGCTCGCCCTGCGCGGCGCTCACCGGCCTCCGCCACGGCGGTGTACACGGTCGCCCAGATCCTGGCACTGCTCCGCCGCGATACCGCCGCCGCCAATGGGCGGCTGTACCGGTGGTGTGTTGTGCGCCGGGTGATGCGGCGTGCGCTCTTGTGCGCCCCTTCGATATGCCGCGTCTGCGGCCGGTGCGGAGATAGGTTCGTTGCCAAATGTCCCAAGTGGCGGGCTGGGCCCGCCAGGCTGGAAGGAGTGCTGGTTTGCTGAAGCGTGCGGGGCTGTCGGTGGCTGCGGCTGTCGTGCTTGCCGGGGCTGTGGTGCCGGTTGGTCTGGCGAATGAGGCTTTCGCCGTTGGGGCCAGGGCGGGGGTGTGCAAGTCGTCGGTGGAGGGTACGTACTGCGGCTACTACTCGGGGTCGGCGTACACCGATCGCGGTGATGCGGGGGCCAAGGTGAAGGAGATCCAGGCGCTGCTGATCCATCATCACGGCTACTCGGTGGGCCCGAAGGGTGTGGACGGCTACTTCGGGGCGGGAACGGAGTCGGCGGTGAAGCGACTCCAGAGGGTCCACGGGTTGAAGCCCGACGGCATTGTGAGTGCGGAGACGTGGGGCGGGCTGCGTGGGGAGCCGTCGGATCGCTGAGGGCGCTCTTCTCCGGCTGAGCCCCCGTTGCTGACGGGCCGCGTGTGCGACGGCGGCCTTTGGGCTCGGTGGACCAGCCGTCAACGGCTCGCCCACCGAGCCCCAAGGCCATTCAGGGCGGCTCCGGTGGTGGCAAAGAGCTGGCCTCCGGGCGGTTTCGCCCCTACCGCTTTCGGTGCATCCCGGGGGGTGCCAAAGCCCGAGCCCAGGCAGTACGTGATGAAGATCCGGGTGACGGACGAGTGGCAACGCCTTGGTACGGCACGCGCATGATGCTACGGGCGATGCGCGGGTGAGAGTCCTACGCATGGACCACCACACCGCAGCTCGAGGACGGGCAGCAGTTCTTCCCGGGCCTGGGTGCGCCCCTGGGCACCGCCTTCCCGGCGGACGGGCCGTGCGAGCACAACCCCGTTCGTGGCGGTGGATGCGCCGAGCCTCGGATAGCAGGCCGACCCGACGGCCCTGAGCACTGACTGTGGGTGCCGGTAAGAACCGTGTAGGCGAAGCCCTCCCAGCCGCGGATCCCCCCGCTCCGATCCGCCGGAGATCAATGACGGAACGACTCTTGGGATGTGATGTCAGGCCAGAGAAAACGCGGGCCCGGCAGTCCCCGACGAGGGGATGCCAGGCCCGCGCCGCCACGTCGGCGGCGGCACCGCGCTGGATGACGCGAGCCCTCCCTGTGGGTCTACCGGCTTCGGCCGCGACTGGCATCTGGGCCGTCGGTCCTGCGCTGGGGCGGCCGCGCTTTGGAGTCGGTGCCCTGAACGGGACCGCGGCCCGGCTGGTCCGGCATCCGGGCCGAGGTGGTGCTATGAGCCCGGGCGGATGCGGCGGAGGGGCGCACCGGGAGGCCGAGACGCTGAACGTCGACGGGCTTCAGAATCGGGATTGTGCTCTGCTCGATCCGGGCCAGCCGATCCGGCCATTCCCCTCCGAGTCTCATGCCGGCTTCACGGAGCCGGAGCTGGGTGTCGGCGAAGCCGCTGCTCTCGGCGGCCGACAGAGGACGCGCGCGCTCGACTTCGACCCCGTCCCTCAGCCGTGGTGGAGCGACCCGTTCTCCGTTGTCGTCGGAGCTGTTGGTGTGCCGGGGCTTGCTCTCCCCTCTCCGGTAGACGCCTGCCAGGTGGACAAGGCGGCCGCGGTCGATGAGGTCGGCCAAGTCGAGGATGCCATGGAAGGACTCGTTGGCGTTGGCCTGGACAGTGAGGCGACCCTGCCCTCGGTCGGCGAGCTGCTCGAAGTAACGATTCGCGATGCCTTGGTCGCTCTCCGCCTTCGACACACCCATGAACAGTGCTTCGAGCCGGGCGCCGGACTTCCGGTAGGCCCGCATCTTGTCTGCTACTGCGGGTGCGTTCTGTGACGTCTCCTGAATGATCGCGTGGAGGCCGTGGGAGCGGACGTACTCCTCGGCCTGCGCCATCCAGGCGCGGCCGTCAGCCCGGGTGTAGGCAGCCATGAGGGTGTCGTCCCGAGCCATGAGCTCGTCGTAGGCGGGGTGGTAGGGCTTGTAGAGGTCGCTGTCGACGTCCACGAACCCACCATGCCGGTTGAGCGCGGTCGCGATCATGTGGGTGAGACGGCTCTTGCCGGCGCCAGGCTGTCCGATGAGGACGATCACCGTCGGTGTTTCCTGCGTCGCGCGTCCCTCCAGGAGGTCAGGGACAATCCGTTCACGGAAGATGCGGCGGTTCTCGGCCTCAGCCAACCGGTAACGCTCGACTTCCGCGGGGTCGATCACGCGCTCCCTCCCCGGACCTCTCGGGCGAGTTCGGCATAGCGTGCCCGGGCCGCGGCGATCTGCTCACGGTCGCTGGGCCGCAGCGCCTCCCGCTCACGGGCAAGGCGAGTCTGCGCCGCGCGCGCGGCCTGGATCGCCTCCGGGTCCGGTTCTACCTTGGCCTCCTCGGCGGCGATGAGGGCGCTGTATGCGCCGACCGCCCCGTTCACCGCCTCAATGGCCGCCTCGTATGCAGCCGTCTCTTCGTTCGACCACTCATACGCATCCAGTTCGTGCGTGATGGAGATTCCGTTGCGGGGTGCGGTCATGATGACCCCCTTCTCGAAGGTATCGATCATTGTCGTAAACGGGACGTGTGGCTCGTTCACATCTTGGAGGTTCTGGCACACATTCCGTGAGGACGGTCACCGACGCTGAAGTTCGTCGCCACCCGCCGGCCGTGGCGTTCAATCAGCCCACCCTTCGGTGTTGGAGCAGGACTCGTAGTGTCTGCGCCTGGAGGCGAGCACGGAGGACGTGCCCCGGTTGGGCGGGGGTCCGCCACGGCCGCCGGGTGAGGAGCGGGGCCGGGCGCGAGCGCACCCGGGTGTGGAGGCCTTGTCGTCGGTGGGTGTGTCGGTGGTGCTGGATATGGTGCGCGTCATGGACAGGGATCGGTTGGTCGGGGAACTCACGGGTTCGTGGGATGCGACGCGGGCGGTGCGGGACGCGTTGGTGGAGCGTGGGGCCGAGGTTGTGGGGCCGGTGCTTGAGGTGCTGTGCGATGAGGGGTCGCCGGTGGAGTGGACGGTCTCTTCGGATGTGCTGTGCCGGATCGGGCATCCGGCCCTTTGGCCCCTGGCCGGGGCTATCGCGTCAGCGGATTCGCCCGAGGTCGCGCGCAGGACCGGCTACTGCCTGGGACGGCTTCAGGTGGACGATTCGGCGGTCTACCTTCCCTTGCTCACCCACTCGCATCCGGCAGTCCGTGCCGACGCGCTGTTCGCGTTCCAGCGCCTGGGTGAGGACGCGCTGGCTTTCGCGGACCGGCTGATGCCGTTGCTGGGCGATGCGGACGCGGCGGTCAGGCAACGGGCTGTCCGGGTATTCGAGGCGATTGGCATTGCGGCGGTTCCGGCGTTGCGGCGCCTTCGCCGGGCGCCTGCTCCGGGCCCGCGGCTGAGGGCTGGTGCCCTGGAGGCCCTCGCGTCCATCGGCGGGCCGGCTGTCCTGGATGTACTCGACCGGGCAGCGGTGCGCCGGCTGACCCGGGTCAAGCAGCTCGACGAGGTGCTGGAGGGCATGCATCTGTGCGGTTCCTGGTACGCGGTGCCCACAACAGACCAGGGCGCGGTTCTGGAGGCCTTCGACCTGGGCGTGGGGGAGCCGATCACCGTACGTACAGGAGCCGCCGTTTGGAACCACGATCACCACAACTGGAGCGGCCGCGGTCATGACGGGTGCGCGCGGGTGTTCGTCAGCCCTGTGCTCGACGGTTTCACGCTCGTATTCGGCGGCTCGTCCCAGGACACGCACAGCATCGAGGACGCCGGGGATGACGGCCGGGACGAGGCAATGGAGCGTGTGGTGCGAGAGCGGTGTTCGGACTTGAGCCGCCGGTTTGGGGCCGCGCAGTGGTACGGGATGAGCTGCGGGGACGGATGGACTGCCTGGTGCATCGCCGAGAACGGTGAAGTGGTCCGCTTCTACGACGCCTTCGACGCGGAAGAGTCCGGCGATGACGGACCAGGACACCCGGCAGAAGCCGGCTACTTGCTCCCGCACGAGGATGGCTTCCCGGACGACGCCTTCGACGGAGTGAACCTTTCGGATTCCGAGGCCTTCAGGGCCCGGTATGACCGGATGAAGGAAGAGCTCGACATCCCCGACACCTGCTACGCCGTCGACATAGCCGCGCGGCTGTCAGTCGACCCCGGATCGATAGGGGCCGCCACATCCGTCAGCGGCCGTGGCCTCCTTGCCCTGACGGCATGCGGCAGAGAACACGGACACCCTGCTGGTGCGCTCCCCGTCTGACCGGGCCGATCCCGTCGGGCCTTCAAGCCTGCGGCAGATCGGGTTGGCGTGGGCCGGCGTCGCCAGTCAGCGTTCCCTCACGTCCCAAGCCGTCACGGGGAGGACCGTTACCGGGTCGTGTTGGCGAAGCTCGCTCTCACTGCGCCCGTGGCGCCCGAGGCGTCCAGGTCGGCGAGTACGGGGGAGTGGCCGTCGCCCCAGCTGATCATTGCGCAGAGCAGCCGGGCATTGTCGATGTTCACGGTTCCGGCCTCGTTCGCGGCGGCTTCCTCTGCGGCGGGGCCGGCCGCCGTCAGCTCGGTGCTGCGCCGGTGGAGGCTGGGATTGGCCGCGTACTGGTCGTCCTCGTCCTCGTGAACGAGCGGGCACCACAGGATCTGCAACAGATCCGTTGCCACGGGGAAGACAAGGCTGGGCACGTCTCGCGCATACGACACCTACCGGCGGCTGATGAACCGGCAGCTCAGCGTGCGGGAGTCCCGCCACCCCTCCAGGTGCTGGTGCTTCGCCGCCGCGCAGCCGTTCGGCGACGCGGCCGGCACGGTCCCGGAGATCAGGTGCCGAAGGCGGCCCGCACGAAGTGCGGAGCTTCGCTGCACCGTCTTTCCGGGACTTCCGTGCAGCGACTCCATGACAGCAACCGGACCGGCAGGGGGCATGCAAGACCACGCTGCACGGTCGAAGCGGGAGGCCGTCCGGCCCATTCCCCGTGCGATGCGAGGCAGTCCGGGGCAAGCATCGCCGTACACGTCCAAGCAAGGAGGCCGGCGTTGCCACGATCGCGAGCGGATGAAGCACCCCCACCCTTCACGAGGCTCCAGAATCCGCGCAGTCTGGTGCGCCCTGGGAGCCGACTTCGATGGGCCCCCCTGTTGGCGGTCGCCACCGTCCTGGCCTGCGTACTGCCGGCGGCAGCCACCAACGGAACGGTGTGGACGACCCTGGCTCCGCTGCCTGCGGCCCGGGACTTCCTGGGGGCGGCAACCGCACCCTGCCCCCCTGGCCAGACCGGCAATTGCGTGTACGCCATGGGCGGCCGTGACGCACTCGGCAACGCCACAACCCCCAGCACGGTCTCGGGCCGGGCTGAGTCGTACAACCGGCTCACCAATGCCTGGTCGACCGTCCGTTCGATGCCCACACCCCGGTGGGGGTTCGGCACGGCGAGCGCGCCCTGCCCGCCGGGGCAGACCGGCACCTGCGTGTACACCATCGGCGGGTTCACGGCCTTCACTCTCACGGGGCCGGACACGCCCGTTGCCACAGTGGAGTCGTACAACCCCGTCACCAACGCCTGGAGCACCATCAGCACACTTCCCACGCCGCGGGGATCGCTCGCAGCGGCTGCCGCGCCCTGCCCGCCGGGGCAGACCGGCACCTGCGTGTACGCCGTGGGTGGGGTGGACGGCACCGGCACTGCCCTGGGCCAGGTCAACTCCTACAACCCCGTCACCAACGCCTGGAGCCAGCCGACTCCCCTCCCCACCCCACGGTTCGGCCTCGCGGCTGCGGCCGCGACCTGCCCGCCCGGCCAGACCGGCCTCTGCGTGTACGCCATGGGAGGCGTCGACAGCAGCGCCGCCGTTCAGTCGAGCGTCCGCTCCTACAACCCGGCCACCAACGCGTGGAGCCCGGTGGAGCCGCTGCCTACCGGCAGGTACCTGCTCGCGGCGTCGTCTGCGCCCTGCCCGCCGGGCCAGAGTGGCACCTGTGTGTACACGGTCGGGGGCCGTGGAGGCCCCGGCTTGAATCCCCTGGGCACGGTGGAGTCGTACAACTCCGTCTCCAACGCGTGGACGACGCTGCCCGCGCTTCCAACGGCACGGTCGCACCTGGCGGCCGCCGTCATGCAGTGTCCGCCCGGCCAAGGCGCCATGTGCGTGTACGCCACGGGCGGCAGTGCGGGCACCGGCCTCCTGAGCGCGGTCGACGCCCTGGACCCGCCCCTGGACAGGACCGCCGATGACCAGGCCGTGGGGAGCGCCGCGAGCCCGTGAGCGGGAGCCCGCGGCGAACGCCGCCGATACGCCGATGTACTGGCAGACTGCGCAGGCCTGACCCGGTGGGTCTCCCACCGTCGCCTTACGCGGAGCGTTTCGGTGCCGGTGGGAGCAGGTGCCGGCCGACCCGCGCGCGTACGGAGCCCGAGACCAACACGAGGACGTCGAGGTGCAGGTACGACCCGTCCGCGAGGTCGCCCCGACCGGTGCCGGCTTGATCAGCAGACCGTGCCGGGCCGCGCCGCTGTGGCCTTGAGGAGATCGCGCAGCAGGGCGAGGTCGACCTTCTCGGGTCTGCGGAAGCGCAGGCATCCCTTCCCCACGTCGTGACCGGCCAGCCGTTCCTCGAACGCCTCGCGTACGTCACTGCGCATGACGTAGAAGGACAGGTACTGCTTCTGGCTCGCGAACGCGAACTCGCACGACCCGTCCCGTTCGTACGCGGGCATCCCATGCGCCATGACCTCGTCGAAGCCCGACAGCTCAGCCCGGCACAACCGACGTACCTCGGCCAACACGGCCTTGCGTTCCTCGGGAACCTCGGCCAGGTAGCCGTCGACGTCACTCGCCTCGCTCCGCACCATTCCGTGAGGGTATGCCGGATCGGCGGTCCTTCCCATCAGCCGCGTGAGTGCGCGGCCGGTCTGATGCGGCTCATTCCTTTCGGAGCGTGGCCGCGTGGTCGGGCACGACGGTCTGGAGTTCTTTGGGAGGTCGTTCGTATCCCGTGGACGGGGGTCGGGGCGGCAGGGTGATCTGTGGCAGGTCCATGTCCTCGTATGCGACCGAGGAGAGCAGGTGGGCGATCATGTTGAGTCTCGCGCTGCGCTTGTCGTCGCTCTCGACGACGTACCAGGTGGCGTCTGCCGTGTCGGTGTGGACGAGCATTTCGTCCTTGGCCCGGGAATAGGCTTCCCAGCGCGTGAGCGACTCCAGGTCCATCGGTGAGAGCTTCCAGCGCCGCAGCGGGTCCTGCGTGCGGCGGCGAAAGCGTTCTTCCTGCACCGCGTCGCTGACGGAGAACCAGTATTTGCGGAGCAGGATCCCGTCCTCCACCAGCATCCGCTCGAAGACGGGACACTGCCGCAGGAAGAGCTGGTGTTCCGCGGGCGTGCAGAAACCCATGACGTGCTCCACGCCGGCACGGTTGTACCAGCTGCGGTCGAACAGGACGATCTCTCCGGCGGCCGGCAAGTGCTGCACGTAGCGTTGGAAGTACCACTGGGTGCGCTCGCGCTCGGTTGGTTTCGGAAGGGCGGCGATGCGTGCCACGCGGGGGTTGAGGTGCTCGGTGACACGTTTGATGGTGCCCCCTTTGCCCGCCGCGTCACGGCCTTCGAAGACGATGACGAGCCTGGCGCCCTTCACGCGTACCCATTCCTGGAGCTTGATCAGCTCTGTCTGCAGTCGGAGCAGTTCCGCCTCGTAGGCCGCCTTGCGGAGTCCCACGTCCGTACCTCCTCATCGCTGGGGGCGCTTCGGTCAAGTCAGGCATGGCAGACATCCGCGCACAACCACGTCCTCGGGCCTCGGCGTGTCGATACGCCGGCCGCGCGAGGTCGGGCCTGGCGTCGTCTTGGTGGGAGCGGCCGCCGCACCGGCGACCGAGAAGCCAGTGGTTCGACGTGGTTCTGCTCCTTGCGGGGGAGGGTTCGTTGGTGGGGCTGAGGTGCCGGGACAGGAGATCCGGCTGTCGACGGTGACGACGCCTTCCACGCTCTGGCAGAGCCGGACGACGACGGGCAGCAGTTCGGGGCGCGGCGCGCCGTTGCTGGGTGGTGCTGGATGACTCGATGGGATCGGTTCCGGCGCAGCGCGGCGGCGGGAACGGGTCCGCTGTGAGAGGGCTCGCTGACGTGCCCACGCCAGTCGACTGCGCTTTCCTGAGTGCGTGCCGGGCCGACGCCGAGGCCGTCGTCCAGCCCTCGCGCGGAGGCCGGGAACCGGGCCGGGGCGGGGGTGCAGTCTGCTCCGAGCGGGGCATGACCGGCAATATGACGGCTGACCGCGCGGCGGGCGGGGCAGGTGTGGAGGGGTGAGAGAACATGCGCAGCACCGCTATGCCGTCGCCGTCGTCCGCCGGGGCGACTCTTGGCAGTGCACCCGGCTGGGGCGCGCCGCGCTCACCGGCCTCGACGAGGCGATCACCACCGTGCGCGAGGCGGGCACCGACGACGCCGACGTGGTGTTGGGACTCTTCAATGCGGACGAGGAGTTCTTCCTGATCGTGCGTCCCACCGCCGGCGGGACGGACCTGATGCTCTCGGACACGCGGGCTGCCGAGCAGCACACCCTCGCTGCCCAGGTGGTGGACGTCCTGCATGCCGAGGAATTGCGGGAAGGCGCTTTCGGTCCCTCGCCGGCCGGGGCGCTGGGCATCCTGACCGATGTGGGCGTCGGCTCGGCCGATATGGCCGCCCTCCTGCGAGCAGGTGCCGAGCCTGACGCACAACTGCGTGCGCTGGCCGAGCAGGCCGGATTCGGCGCTCAGTTCGAGGACGCCCGGCAGTAGGGGCGCAGCCGCGGCCTCGCTGGTGGATCAGGCGGCGGCGATCGCCGCGGTGAGGCCCTGGCCGGCCACCGGGCGGACCCCCACCGAAGCCATGGTCTCGTAGAGGAGGCCCGTTGGATGGTCACCGGCGGTGCCCGGCTATGCACCTCGTGTGGCATCGAGGTTGGGCGCGGTCTGAACAGCGGACCCGCAGCCTGCTCCGCCATCAGGCGCGGCGAGAACAGGCCCGCAGCCCGGCCGTCTCGTCGGGGCTCACGCCGTGTGCTCGGTGATGAGGGAGGTCACGGCTGCGATGGGAGGCCAGGACCATTGACCGGCGCGCACCACGAGCGAGGTGCGGCGGGTGCCGGCCAAGGGGTCGAGAGGCCGGAAGGCGACATCGGTGCGGTCCCGTTCGATTCCCGACTCGGCGAGCAGGGCCACTCCGAGGCCCGCCCCGACGAGGCTGTTCACCAGGTGCAGGCTGTCCATGCGATGCGCGATGCGCGGCGCGAAACCGGCGATCGCGCACACTCGCTGGACGAGTTCGTCGTCATCGGTGCCGCGCGAATTGGCGATCCATCCCGCTCCTGCGAAGTCGCGCAGTTCGGTCAGCGCGACGGGCCGTCCGGCGTCCGCGTGATGGGCGGGGACCGCGAGGAAGAGCGGTTGCTCCTCGATCTGCCGGACGCCGAGTTCCGGTGGGACCGTACGCGGCACCAGGCTGTAGTGGTAGACCACACCGAGGTCCATGCTGCCCGAGCGCACGAGATCGATGGTGTGATCCGGTTCGTGCTCGTAGGTCTCGACCTCGATCCGAGGAAAGGCCGTCCCCAGCCGCGCGAGCATGGGCAGCACCATCGGCTCGACCGCGGTGAAGAAGCTCGCGAGCCGCACGCGCCCCGCCGGCTCGGCCCCGCCGCTCAGCTCGGCCCGCGCCTCCTCCACCGCGGCGAGGATGGCGACCGCGTGCTCCGCCAGGCGTTCGCCCGCAGGCGTCAGCCGGACCCGCCGCCCCACCGGCCTCAGCAGCTGTGCACCGACCTCCGTCTCCAGCACGGCCAGGTGCTTGGAGACGGCCGAGGTCCCGTATCCGGTGGCCGTGGCGACCGCAGCCATGGTGCCCAGGCGGCCCAGCTCTACGAGCAGCCGAAGTCGGCCGAGATCCGGAAGCGGGCGCGTGTCCTGGGGTGCCATACGGCAATCATCCACTAATAGTGGCCATTGACGCCACTATTAGCCCGTGGACAGCAGGGAACGGTGCCCGCTCAAATGGCGGGATGAACGCCTCTGCCGCCCCCGTCGTGGCACCTCACCAGGTTGCCGCCACCTCCCACGGCCCGATGCGCCCCGCAGACCGGCCGCGCGGTCTGCCCGGGGCGGTGCTCCTCCTCGTCGCCATGGCGGTGCTGCACACCGGCGGTGCCCTGGCGACCGAGTTGTTCGACTCCCTCGGCCCGGCCGGCACGACCTGGCTGCGCCTTTCCTTCGCTGCCGTGTTCCTGCTCGCCTTCACCGGCCGGTCCTTGTGGCGAGTGGTACGTGCGGCCTCCCGGGCCGATCTGGTCGTCGCCGTGGCCCTGGGAGCAGTCAGCGCAGGCATGATGCTGCTGTTCTCGGAGTCCGCCGCGCGGCTGCCGCTGGGTACGGCGACGGCACTGGAGTTCCTCGGACCGCTGACCGTGGCCGTCGCCGGGTCCCGGCGCCCCAGGGAACTGGCGTGGCTGGCGCTGGCCGCGGCAGGCGTCCTGCTCCTCACCTCGCCCTGGACCGGCGTCACCGATTCCGCAGGAGTCCTCTTCGGGCTGGGGTCGGCCGTCTGCTGGGCGTTGTACGTCATCGGCACCGCGCACGTCGGCAGCAGGTTCTCGGCGCAGCACGGTCTGGCCCTCTCCCTCACGGTCGCCGCAGTCGTCGCCGCGCCGTTCGGGGCGCCGGAGACGGTCGTGAACCTCGACTGGAAGGTGGCCGCCGCGGCGGCGGGCATCGCCGTACTCATGCCGCTGGTCCCCTTCCTGCTGGAAATGAAAGCGCTCCAGCGCATGACCAAGACCACCTACGGCACCCTGGCCGGCCTCGAGCCCGCCGTAAGCCTGCTGGCCGGCGTGCTCCTCATCGCCCAGACCCCGACCGTCGTGCAGGCGGCGGGCACCGTACTCGTCGTCATGGCAGGGATCGGAGCGGCACGCCGGGAAACGGGCCGTTGACGGGTTCTGCCTGCTGCACCCGCTGATCGCGGAACATGTAAGCCCGACGCCCGGAGGCTCAACCGGTCTCTGGAAGGCTGCGGTTGGGAGGACAAGCAGGCGTTCCACAAGGGGGCTGGGGTATACGGGGGCCGGGGGAGCGGGTCCTGTTCGGCGGGCGGTACGTGCTCGACCAGAAGATCGGCGGCGGGGCCATGGGCGAGGCGACTGGCTCAACGACGATCGCTGACCCCGCCCGCCCCCTCCCCTCCCGCCGAGTCATCCGCGCGGCCCCGAATCGATCCCCGATCCGGGGCCGCGGGCGTTGGGCCGCCCGAGGGACCCCTGTCGTATCGGCGCCAGGCAGGAACCCGAGCCTGCCGGAGCGAGCGGAACCGGCCGGTCCCCTGCAAGAGTTGCGGTGTTCGAGGCCGCGCCCGTACCGGGCGTAGTGTCGATGACCGGCCTGACCAAAGGTCTTTCGTAGGGGAATGGGATCGTGGCGACTGAACACGTGGTGACCTGGATCTGCCATCCGGACGACTTCCTCCCGGAGTACGTGGACAAGATCTCTGCGCAGATGGAGGAGCGCTGGGCGCAGCCATGCGCGAAGCACGGCTTCTCCTTCCGCTTCATCTCCGCCAATGAGCTGGTGCCCGCCTGCGGCGACCGGCCCCGGCTGTGGCACAACGGCGTGGACCTGCTGGAGACGCGCCAGGCGTACATCGTCGACGACGTCAGCGGCGATCCGCAGGCCACGCACTTCCTGCGGGGCATCTACCGGGCCATCGACGCGAGCGACTCCGTGCTGCTCAACCGCTCCCTCGTCGGCTCCGAGAGCCTGGAGCGCGACAAGCTGGCCATCCTGGCGCGGGCGTCCGTACTGGGTGTCAGGACGCCGAAGACGGTGGCCCTGCCCTTCGGCCGCTACGCGAGGAGGGGACTGGACGTCGTCCGCGCGGAGATAGGCGAAGGCCCCTACATCCTCAAGGCGCGTGAGATGGGCATCGGCTTCGGAGTGCTGAAGCTGGACAGCTTCGAGCAGCTCCGTGCGGCCGTCGACATCGTGTCGCAGACCGGCCAGAACTACATCGTGCAGGAGTACCTGCCCAACCGCGGCGACCTGCGCGTCGCGATGGTGGAGGGCAAGTTCGTCGCGAGCATGCTGCGCAGCCCGGCCGAGGGTTCGTACCTCTCCAACATCTCCCAGGGCGGCAGCGCCAGCGCCAACCCGGACGTGGCGGCGGTCATGCACGACGTCGAGCGGATCGTTGCGAGCCTTCAGGCCGACTACCTCTGCGTGGACTGGCTGCTCACCGATGACGGCCCGGTCCTCGGGGAATGGGGAACGGCCATGGCCGAGTTCTCCAGCCTGCCCGAGCCCGCCCGGTCGCAGCTCGCCGACGCGTTCTTCACCTGGGTCGGCCGACTGCTCTCCGACGGCGAGGCTGTCGCCGCGGCCGACGAGACCCGCTGACCATGGAAGACAGCAAGACCGCGGTGAGCGCCCGGCCGATGACGGGGCACCCGCCGGCCGTCGCGGCGGGGCTGGGGTTCACCCTTCTGTCGAACGCCGGCCTGGCCATGGTGCTCACTCTGCTGCCCGTGGCGGTGCTGCACGGCGGCCGGATCGAGCCGACCGTCTTCTCGCTCGCGCTGTCGGTCCATGTCGGTGCGGCGCTGGTGGGCGCGGTGTGCACCCCGCTCGTGTTCGGTCGGCTCCACCCCGCGTGGACGCTGACGATCGCGTCCACACTTAAGGCGGCCGGTTTCGCCGCCGTCGTGGTCAGTACGCGGGACCCCGCCCTCTTCCTCTTCGCGGTGCTGGCCGGTCTCGGGGTGGGCGTGTCCCGCCCGGCGGTGCGGTCGCTCCTGACGGGTGCGGCGGGCGAGGATCGTCGCAGCCAGGTGTTCCAGGTGTTCTTCATTCTCCTGAACCTGGCCTACGTCCTTGCACCGGTCGCGGCCGGACCGGTGGGCCGGGCCGGGGTCCCCGCGCTGGTCGTCCTCATGGTGGCCGAGCTCGGCGTCGGCCTGACGGTCGGTCTGCTCGGCCGCGGGCTCGCCTTCGACGTACCCGCACGCGGCACGCGCGGCTTCGGGTCGAGTCTTGCCGTACTGAAGAACCGCGCCGCGGCCGTCGTGCTCGTCTACACCTTCGCGATCTACTTCGCGATGGGCTTCCTGTACGCGATGGTCCTGCTCTACGAGGTCGTCAACCCGGCGCAGGCCGAGCACCGGACACTGTTCCTGAGCTACCAGCCGCTGGCCATCATCGCCATCCAGCTGGCCCTGCTCCCCTTCTTCGCGCGGCTGCCCCGGGGCGCGCTCTACATGACCGTGGCCGGCGCGGGCGGCGTCGGGCTGGTGCTGTCGTTCACGAGCGGTCTGGTCGTGATCCTCGCCGGACTCACCCTCTTCGCGGTCGCGGAGTGCCTGGCCTTTCCCAAGATCCAGGTGGAGGCCGCGGACACCGTGCCCCCGGCCCAGCTGACCCAAGTATTCGCCCTGGTGAGCGTGGTGACCGCGGTCGGCGAGATCGTCGGGAACATGACGGCGGGGATCCTCGTCGGCGGCCCCGCCTCCTGGCTGCCCGCGCCCGCCCACTCCGGGATGGTCGTCGGCCTGCTCGTGGGCCTCGTGCTCCTGGTCGCCGGCGTCGCCGTCACCCGTTCCATCGCCCCGGACCGTGCGTCCGGCATCCCCCAACACTGAACTAGGAGACGTACCGATGTACCGCACGATGTTCAAGTCCAAGATCCACCGTGCCACGGTGACCCAGGCCGATCTGCACTATGTGGGTTCGCTGACGATCGACGCGGAACTCATGGAGGCGGCAGACCTGTTGCCCGGCGAGAAGGTGCAGATCGTCGACATAGACAACGGCGCACGCCTCGAGACCTACGTCATCGAGGGGGAGCGCGGATCCGGAGTGATCGGGATCAACGGAGCCGCGGCCCATCTGGTCCACCCCGACGACCTCGTGATCATCATCAGCTACGCGCAGGTGGCCGAGGCCGACGCCAAGGCGTTCGAACCGTGCGTCGTCCATGTGGACGGGCAGAACCGGGTGATCGCGCTGGGCACGGATCTGGGCGAGCCGGTGCCGGGTTCCCCGGAACTCGTACGCGGCAACTGACGCCTCGGCCGACGGCTCGGCCGGGCCGGGACGGCGGCTCACCGAGGGGCGTCGACGACCTTGCTGAGCAGGTAGCCCGCGTGCAGCCGGTTGCGCGCTCCGAGCCGCGCCATGACGTCCGAGATGTGACGCTGGCAGGTCCGCAGTGACATGCCCAGCCGGCGGGCGATCACCTTGTCCTCCACTCCCTCCACCAGCAGCTGGGATATGGCGAGCTTGATCTCCGCGGAGGCCCCCATCACCTGGTTCTGGTCGTAGGAGACCGGGAAGGGGCTGGCCGTGGGCCACACCCGCTCGAAGGCCTGGACGACGAAGTCCACGATGCTCTGGTCGCTGACGATCACGGCGCCCTGCGGATTGCCGTGCAGCGGCAGCACCGCGGTCTCCCGGTCGAAGACGATCAGCTGCATGAAGCCGTCACTGAGCATGCGGACTTGGGCGCCGAGAGGGGTCACGTACTTGACGTAGGCCCTGGTGGCCGGGTTGAACTGCGCGGTGTGCTGGTAGATGGTCCGCATGGTGACGTGGCGCCTGAGTACCAGTTCGGTGCGTTCGAGTGCCTCTTTGAGCACGTCAGCCGGGCGCGCGCCGCCGGGCTGGGAGGTCAGGATCTCCTGACTGGCGTGTGCCGACAGGCCGTTCAGGGCGCTGCGCACGGAGTCGATTTCCGGAAGGACCTCGATTTCGGGACGACGCAGCCGTTTCGCGGGACTCTGCTCGTAGATCTCGGCGAGGGAATCCAGCCGTTCCATCATGTGCATGATGTGCTGCTGCCTCTCCGCCAACTCCCTGACGGCCGGGGCGATGAGCTGGGCCCCGAAGATCCGCGGAGAGCTGGCGGTATATCCGCCGCCGGGGGTGGGCCACAGGAGATGGAGATCACACAGTGATCTCATCAGCCCCTCCGCTTCCTTGAGGTCCGTACCGATGGCGGAGGCGACTTCCGCCGGGGTGACCTTTTCCCGTTCGCAGGCGTACTCGTACGCCTGCAGGGCCCTGCCGTTCAAGGGAAGCGGTGAGACGTCATCAGGGGTGCCTAATATGTCCATTTAGCATCCTTTTGGGAAATTAAGCGTGGGCGGGTGGCCCGTTTTGCCGACCATCATATCCGCGCCTGGCGGTGATGCGACGTACCTGGGCCCTGGAGGTGGAGGCCCCGCAATGGCAAAGTAAGTCCTGTCCGAGAAATTCCTTCCAGGAAATGGGAATGTGATGTCGAATTCCTTCGTGAGAATCTCTGCGCCGGCCGGACTCGTTTTTTCTGCGGCGCTGCTCGTCATCGCCGCCCCCACCGCCCCGGTCGAATCGACCGCCACCTCGGCCGGTGGAAATCAGGAGGTCTCCTACTCCTTACCGGCCGCACCCGGGGCGCCCGAGCTCGATCTGGGATGGGGTCGGTGATCGAAGGGAGGTTCGGCGACTCGATCATCGTTCGCAGGCTGGAGCGGGGGCGGATCGCGGAGCTGGTGCTGGACCGGCCGCACGCGATGAACGCGGTCTCCATGGAGCTCGGCGCGTCACTGGCCGCTGCCACCGCCGCCCTCGCGGGTGACCCTTCGGTCGGCGTCACCGTGATCACCTCCACTGCCGAGCGTGCCTTCTGCGTGGGCGCCGACCTCAAGGAGCGCCGGAACTACACCGAGTCGGACCGGGCCCGGGCCCGGCCGGTCAGCCGGGCCGCGTACGCCGGGGTGCTGGCGCTGCCGATGCCCGTGATCGCCGCGGTGCACGGCTACGCACTGGGCGGTGGCTACGAGCTGGCGCTCTCCTGCGATGTCATCGTCGCCGATCCCGACGCGGTCATCGGGCTCCCCGAGACCGCCGTCGGCGTCATCCCCGGCGGCGGGGGAACCCAGCTGCTGCCGCGTCGCGTGGGCGCGGCGCGTGCCGCCCACCTGATCTTCAGTGGCCGCCGGGTCCCGGCGGTCGAGGCACTCGAACTGGGCCTCGTGGACACGCTCTCCCCGGCGGGTGAAGTGCGCGCGGCGGCTCTGGGAATCGCCCGTACCTACGCCGCGAACTCTCCGGTGGCGCTGCGGGCGGCCAAGCGCGCGCTGAGGCTCGGACACGGCGGGGACCTCGCGACCGGCCTGGAGGTCGAGGACGCGGCCTGGCATGCCGTGGCTTTCTCCGCCGACTGGGTCGAAGGGGTCGAAGCGTTCAACGAGAAGCGGCAGCCGAACTGGCCCGGTTATCGCGATATGGAATCCATCGTCACGGAACACTGATGAAAGCTGGAAGAGACTTGTTGCGGGAAGCTGAATCGTTCTCAAAACTCCGGGAAAAGGTGCTCGGCGAAGCGTCCCGGATTCACCTGGCCGCCGATCTCGATGTGCTGACCAGAAAGCAACTGGAAGAAATCCAGCAGAGTAATCTGGCGCGCACCGTAGAGGCCCTCGGGAAGAACCCCGCTGCGGCCGCCAGGTGGCCGGGAGCACTCGATGTCCGAGTCGCCCGCGATCTGGCCAGGCTCCCGCTCTTCTCGCCGGCGGACCTGCAGAGCACCTGCCCGCCCGGTACGGAGGACCTGGTCCTGGGCGACGGCGGTTCCGGGCTGGCCCTCCGCTCCAGCGGTACGTCCGGACGGCGCAAGGTCCTCTACCACTCCTGGGAATTCGCCGAGAGGGTCGCCTTCCTCGGGGCCCGCGGCGTGCTCAGCGCCCTGGGGTCGAGCCCCCGCCGCATCGCCAACTTCCTCTATCCGGCAGAGCTGAACGGTGCGTTCAGCTTCGCCCAGGACGTGACGCGGCTGCTCGACGCCATGGCCTTCCCCATGGGCAGTAGCGCCCTGGCCTCTCCGGAGACCCCCGAGGTCCTGCGCGACCACTCGGTGGACACTGTCATCTGCTCGCCGTCCGCCGGCATCAAGCTGCTCACCGAGGACACCGCCGGGGACCTGGCGGCCGTACGGAACTTCCTCTACATCGGGGAGATCCTCGGGGAAAGCCGGGAGCGGCAGCTCGCCGAGGTCCGCCCCGACCTGCGGGTGCGGTCGCTCTCCTACTCGACCAGTGAGACCGGCCCCATCGGCTACCAGTGCGCGTACCAGAGCGGCTCGACCCACCACCTGCACGAGGACGCCCTCGTCGTCGAGGTCATCGACACGGCCGCCGAGCGCATCCAGCCCGACGGCCGGGTCGGCGAGGTCGTCGTCACCACGCTGACCGACTCGGGGATGCCGCTCCTGCGCTACCAGGTGGGCGACGAGGGGTACATCGAGACCGGCGCCTGCCTGTGCGGCAGTGCCGCCCGCCAGCTGACCCTCGTCGGCCGGGTCCGCCAGTCCGTCAACGTGGACAGCACCACCATTTCCCAGGAACTGGTGATGGACCGGCTCGCCGGACTGGGCATCACCGACCCGGCGGACTGCCAGTTCCAGGTGCTGACGGACGAGGCGGGCTTCTCGATTCGGCTCCTCGTCTCCGACCGGACCCCGTCCGGGCTGACGGCGGACGACGCCGTGGCCGCACTGCGCGGCGCCTACCACATGCAACGGGTCTTCACGGCTCCCTCCTACCGGGGGCTGACGGTGGAGCGGGTCGACAGCTCGCGGTTCCATCACACGGACCGCGGAAAGGTCCCGTTCTTCCACGAACATCACACCGACTGACGGAACCTCAGGTTCCACCACCTACACATCCGCATTCAGGAGATGCTTCGATGCCTCTTACCACAGAACCCGCCAACTGGGTCGCTGCCCGTGTCAGCAAGACGTCGGACGCATTGACCAGAGCCATCGCGGATGACCTGACCGGTCACGTCTTCACCGCGAGGGAAGGCAAGGAGGTGACTCTGAGCGGCGGCGACCGCGCCGTGGAGTTCATCTCCTGCTCCTACCTCGGACTGGACACCCACCCCGCCCTGGTGGAGGCCGCGGCGGCCACCGTGCGTCAGGTCGGCGTCCAGTTCTCCTCCTCCCGGACCCGTATGCGGTTCGAGGACCTGGAAACCCTTGAGTACATGCTCGGCACCGTCTACGGCGGCCGTCACGTCACCTGCTTCACCTCCGTGGGCAGCGTCCACCTCGGGGTGCTGCCTTTGCTGGGCACCGGCGTCCTGCCCAGTTACCCCGTCTCTCCGGACGGCGTCGCCTTCTTCGTGGAGCGCACCGCGCACGCCTCGATCCAGGTACTGCGCGGAGTGCTCGAACAAATAGGCACCGTAGCCCGGTTCGACTTCGAGGACCCGGACGGCCTCGCCGAGGCCATGGCCGGGGCGCGCGCCGCCGGACGCACGCCGATCGTGCTCGTGGACGGTGTCGGCTCCATGGGCGGTCTGATCAACGTCCGCGGGCTGTCCGAGCTGTGCGCGGCCGTCGAGGGATACCTCTACGTGGACGACGCCCACGGTGTGTCGATCACCGGCCCGCGCGGCGCCGGCTTCGCCTACGAGGAGTTCGGCGGCGCCGACGGCGACCTGCCGGAGTCCGTCATCGTGGTCGGCTCCCTCGCGAAGGCCTTCGGTGCCGGCAACGGCGGCTTCGTCGTGCTGAACACCGAGGAGGACACGGTCAAGCTGCGAAAGTTCGGCAATCCGCTGATCTTCGGTGGCCCGATCGCCCTGCCCGTGGTCAGCGCCTGCCGGGCCTCCGCCGAACTCCACCTCGACGGCACCGTGGCGCGGCTTCAGGAAGACCTGTGGCGCAACACGGAACTCTTCGACTCCCGTACCGGCAACGCCCTGTTCAACGCCGGTACCCGGTCACCGATCCGCGGTGCGCTCTTCGCCGCGGAGGAGGAGGCGCTCGACGCCGCCGCGCGGCTGCGCAAGGCCGGAGTGATCGTCACCCCGGCGTTCTTCCCGACGGTGGCGAAGGGCAGCGGCCTGATCCGGATGGCCGTCTCCGCAGCCCACACCACCGAGCAGATCGAGCTCGCCACCAGCGAACTGGGGAACGTGGCATGACGATGTCCGCCATGGGGGGCCTGTCCGTCACCGGACAGGAGCGGATGACAACGGCGAACTCCGGCCCGAGGCCGGCGATCGTCGGATTCGGCACCGCCACGCCCGCCAACTCGTACAGCCAGCGCGAGATGCTGGACCTCTTCCACATCGAGGACCCCAAGGTCCGGTCGGTCTTCCTCAACAGCGCCATCGAACGCCGTTACCTCACCCTGCCGCCCGAGCTCTCCGACGGAACGCGTGCGATGGAGACGCAGGGCGAACTTCTCGCCAAGCACAAGGCGCACGGGATACGCATCGGCGCGCAGGCGCTGGAGACCGCGCTCAAGCGGGCAGGTCTCGCACTGTCCGACATCGGCTATCTCTGCTGCGTTTCCACCACCGGCCTGCTGACGCCCGGCTTCTCGGCCCTGCTGATCAAGGAACTGGGACTGCCCACCTCCACCAGCCGGCTCGACGTCGTCGGCATGGGCTGCAACGCCGGGCTCAACGCGCTCAACGCGGTGGCGGGTTGGTCGATGGCCAACCCCGGCCGCCTCGCCGTCATGGTGTGCGCGGAGGTCTGCTCGGCCGCCTACGTCTTCGACGGGACCATGCGCACCGCCGTCGTGAACAGCCTCTTCGGCGACGGCGCCGCCGCCGTCGCGATGGTCACCGGCCTGCCGCGGGAGGATTCCGCCGAGGACGACCGGGACGACCCCCTGCCGACCGGCACCGTGCTCAAGTTCGCCAGCCGCATCATTCCCGAGGCCGTGGACGCCATGCGGTACGACTGGGACGACGAGCAGGGCAAGTTCAGCTTCTACCTCGACCGCGACGTCCCGTACGTCGTCGGCGCGCACGCCGAGGGCGTCATCGACCGCCTCCTCGACGGCACCGGCCTGCGGCGCGGCGACATAGACCACTGGCTCGTGCACTCCGGCGGCAAGAAGGTCGTCGACTCGGTGAAGGTCAACCTCGGCCTGACGCCGCACGCGGTGCGCCACACCACCGGCGTGCTGCGCGACTACGGAAACCTCTCCAGCGGCTCCTTCCTCTTCTCCTACGAGCGGCTGATCGAGGAAGGACGAGTGAGCCGGGGCGACTACGGCGTGCTGATGACGATGGGGCCCGGCTCCACGATCGAGACGGCGCTCGTCCAGTGGTGACAACCAATCCGACCGAAGGAAGTACGACTGTGCCCACCACTCCCCTCACCCCGAGCCTCACCGACGGGGCAGCAGCCGTCCTGACGGTCGGCGGCAACGAGCGGCTCACACCCGAACTCGTCTCCCGAGTCGCGTCCGTGGTCGCACAGGCCGAGAGCGCCGACAACGGAGTCGTCCTGCTGCTCCTGGGCGGCGACGCCGCGCCGACCGCGCAGGACCCGGCCGACTTCCCGTCCTCCGGCACCGGCATCCACCTCGTCAACACCTGGGAGCGCGTCCTGCGACGGCTGGAGAACGCCGGCCGTCCCAGCCTCGCCGTGGTCGAGGGCGACTGCACGGGTCCCGCGCTCGAAGTGCTCCTCATCGCCGACTACCGGCTCGCCGCCCCCGACGCGCGGCTGCGGCTCGCGGGTGCCGAGGACGGGGCATGGCCGGGAACGGCCGTGCACCGGCTGGCCAACCAGATCGGTACGGCCCGGGCACGCCGCCTGCTCCTGCTGCGCCCCTGGCTGAGCGCTGCCGAGGCCGCGGCCGGCGAGCTGGTGGATGAGACCGCCGGGAGCACGCAGAAGATCCGGGAGCGTGCCGCCGCCCTCGCGGGCGTACTGTCCGCGCTGCCCGGCCAGGAGTGGTCGATCCGGCGCAGGCTGCTGTTCGACTCCGGCCTCAGCTACGAAGAGGCACTCGGCGCCCACCTCGCCGCTTGCGACCGAAGCCTGCGACGGCAGCAGCCGATGCCGTCCACCCGTCCGTGACCACCAGAGGAATCCCGTGCTGACCATCGGATCCCCCCGTCCCACTCCTTCCCCCGGTCCGCTGCCGGACGGAGCGTTCGCCGGGGCCGCCGCGGCCCTCGCGGCCGACATCCGTGAACGCGAGGCCCCGCTGGCCGGCCTGCCGCCCCGGACCGGCCGCTCGGCCGAGCAGCAGGAACAGGCCGCCCGGATCCACGAGGCGTGCCGGTCCCGGCGGGCGGGCTTCCTGCGCGCTCACGCGCAGGACGTGTACGACCACCTGACCGCGGGACGGACCCTGCGGCTCGGCCTCGCGGAGCTCGTGGCGGCAGCGGCGCAGGCCTTTCCCGGACTCGTACCCACCACCGGGCAGCTCGCGGAGGAACTGCGCCACGTCCAGGAGGACAAGGAAGGCCGGGAGATCGACCAGGGGATCTTCTTCCGGGAGATCCTGAGGCTGCCCGGAGCCGGGGGACACCTGGTGGACGTCCTGCGCGACCCCACCCCCGAGGCGCTGGCGCTGCTGGACGGCTTCCGTTCGACGGGGCGCGTCGACCTCGGCAAGGTCAGGCTGGAGCGCCGTGACGCGGGCGGGCACGTCACGTTCCACAACGAGTCCTGTCTCAACGCCGAGGACAACGAACTGATCGCCCAGCTGGAGGTCGCCGTCGACCTCGTCCTGCTGGACGACGGGATCAAGGTCGGCGTCCTGCGCGGTGCGCCGATGACGCATCCCCGCTACCAGGGGCGCCGGGTGTTCAGCGCCGGCATCAACCTCTCCGACCTGCACCACGGCAGGATCTCCTTCGTCGGATTCCTGCTCCAGCGCGAACTGGGCTACATCAGCAAGATGCTCCGCGGCCTGTCGACCCGCGGGCGGGGGGACGCGTACCCGGCGCACGGCATCGAGAAGCCGTGGGCCGCCGCGGTGGACGGCTTCGCCATCGGCGGCGGGACCCAACTCCTGCTGGTCATGGACAAGGTGATCGCCGCCGCGGACTCCTACCTCAGCCTTCCGGCTGCCCAGGAAGGCATCGTCCCCGGCGCCGCGAACTTCCGCCTCAGCCGTTCCGGTGCCCGGGTCGCCCGCCAGATCGTCCTGGGCGGGCGCAAGCTGTGGGCCGGCGACCCGCAATCGGGACTGCTGATCGACGAGGTCGTGGACCCGAAGGCGATGGACCGCGCCGTGGAGGACGCGGTGGAACAGCTGGCCGCGCCCGCGGTGCTGGCCAACCGGCGGATGCTCCACCTCTCCGAGGAACCGGTGGACGCGTTCCGCGCCTACATGGCCGAGTTCTCGCTGGCCCAGGCACTGCGGCTGTACGGGGACGACGTGCTGGACAAGGTCGGCAAGTTCTCGGCCAGGTCCGCCGCCGTGGCGAACGAGGCCGGGCACGTACAGGCAGACGCACAGGCACAGGCACAGGCACAGGCACAGGCAGAGGCAGAGGCAGAGGCATGAGACCAGTGACCGGGAAGGTGCTGGAACGCGAGTCCCTGCACTCCTCCCTCGATTCGCCCGTCATGGGGTCGATCAACTTCCTCAACGAGGTGATGGGCCGCTTCCCGGACGCCATCTCGTTCGCGCCCGGCGCCCCGCACACCGCCTTCTTCGACGAGATCGACATTCCGCGGCACCTCGCCCGGTACCGGCGCTACCTCGAAGAGGAGCGCGGACTGGCCTCCGCGCAGGTGGACCGGCTGCTCTACCAGTACGGCCCCAGCCGCGGCCTGATCAACGAGCTGGTGGCGCAGGCCCTGAGGGCCGACCAAGGCATCGACGTCCCCGAGGAGTCCGTCGTCGTCACGGTGGGCTGCCAGGAGGCGATCCTGCTGGTCCTGCGCGCCCTCTTCACCTCCCCCCGGGACCTGCTGGCCGTGGTCAACCCCTGCTTCGTCGGACTCTCCGGGGCGGCGAACCTCCTGGGCATCGACACGGTCCCGGTGGACGACACCGAAGAGGGCCTGGACTTCGCGCAGCTGGACGAGGTGTGTCGACAGGCACGCGAGAGCGGCTCCCCGATCCGGGCCATGTACGTGGCACCGGACTTCTCCAACCCGTCGGGCAGTCGCCTCGGTCTGGAAGCACGGCACCGGCTCCTCGCCACGGCTGAGCGGGAGGACTTCCTGCTGCTGGAGGACAACGCGTACGCCTTCACCACCACGGACGAGGCATCCCTGCCACCGCTGAAGGCGCTGCCCGGTGGCGAGCGGGTCGTGCACCTGGGCACCTTCGCCAAGACGTGCATGCCCGGCGCCCGGGTCGGCTACGTCGTCGCCGACCAGCCGGTGCGGCGGGCCTCGGGCGGGACCGGCCTGCTCGCCGACGAACTCGCCACCGTGAAAAGCATGGTGACGGTCAACACCTCGCCGATCTCCCAGGCCGTCATCGGCGGCATCCTGCTGGAGCACCGGGGGTCGGTGGCCGAGGCCGCCCGCGCCAAGGGCGAGCTCTACCAGAGGAATCTGCGGGTGCTGCTGGACGCCCTCGACCGCCACCTCGGGGCGGGCACCGGCACCCCGGCCGGAGTGTCCTGGAACCGGCCCAGCGGAGGGTTCTTCGTCCGCCTGCAGCTCACCGTGCCGGCCGACGAGCCGCTGCTCCAGCGCTCGGCCCAGGAGTTCGGTGTGCTGTGGACACCCATGTCCCACTTCTACATCGGGTCCGGCGGCGACCGCCAGCTCAGGCTCGCCTGCAGCTATCTCGACCCGGAGCAGATCGAGGAGGGCGTCCGCCGCCTGGCTCGTTTCCTGCGCGCTGTCTGTCCCTGAGCCCCTGAGCAGCCCAGTTCACCGAACAGATCCGATGGGAATTCCGATGGACCAAGGCAACACCGACGCGAAGAACGTACGAGTCCAGGGGGTGCGGACCCCGGCGGGACCCAGTCGGCGCCGGATCCTGATAGGGGGCGGCGTGCTGGCCGCCGGTGCACTGACCGGCGCGGGGCAGGCGGTGGCCGACGACCTGACGCCGGAGAGCGGCGAGGACGCCTCGGCCGACAGGAAGCTCACGGTTTCGGAAGGGACCAACATCGCGGCAGCCCTCTCCGCGGACCGGGCCACGCTCGCCGTCGACGTGCTGAGCGCGATCTGGGTACTCCCCTCGGCCGGGGGGAACGCCCTGCGGCTCACCGACGAACTCCAGGACGCGACACAGCCGCACTGGTCGCCGGACGGCAGCGTGATCGTCTTCCAGTCCTTTCGCGACGGCGCGTACCAGCTGTGGACGGTCGGTCGCGACGGTCAGGGGCTCAGGCAGCTGACGAAGGGCGACTACGACAACCGCGAGCCGCAGTTCTCCCCCGACGGCAAGCGGATCGCCTTCTCCTCCGACCAGTCGGGCAGCAACGACCTGTGGCTGCTGGACGTGGCCACCGGAGTGCAGACCCGCGTCACGTCCGGTGACTCCGAGGAGGGCACTCCCGCCTGGTCCTCCGACGGCAAGCGCATCGTGTGCACCGTCGACGACTCCGCCATCGACGTCGTGGACGTCGCCACCGGCGAACGCACCCGCCTGGTCGGCCCCACCCCGGGCGCCAAACTCTTCGGCCCCGCGCTGAGCCCGGACGGCACCCGCGTCAGCTACGTCCGCATCCTCGGCACGCGCGCCGACGTCATGGTGGACGACCAGGTCGTCGCCTCGGGCGAGGACGTCCACGCCCTGCGCACCTCCTGGGTGTCGGCCGGCGAACTGCTGTACACGGCGGCCGGCGGGATCCGGCGCCTTCGCCTGAACGACGTCCCGCAGAAGGTGCCGTTCACGGCCACGGTCTCCATCGCGCGCCCGAGCTGGCGGCGCACGGTCAGGGACTTCACCGCCCCGGGCGCGCAGCCCGTCAAGGGCATCGCCGGACCCGTGGTCTCACCCGACGGCCGGCAGGTCGCGTTCCGCGCCCTCAACGCCCTGTGGGTGATGCGGATCGGTCAGGCCCCCACCCGGATCACCGACGACGGATACTTCAACTCCGACCCGGACTGGTCCCCGGACAGCTCCTCGCTCGTCTACGCGAGCGACCGCTCGGGAACCGCCGCGCTGTGGCGCCAGGACGTGAAGGGCGGCGCGCCCGTCCGGCTGACCAACCTCAGCGGCGCGCAGCTGACCCCCCGCTGGTCCCCCGACGGCACGAAGATCGCCTACCAGGACGAGAACGGCGGAACGTGGGTCCTGGAGCTCGGCTCCGGGGCGGTCCGCCAGGTACTGCCGGCCGTCTTCCAGCCCGGGCGCCCCTCGTGGGCGCCGGACGGCAAGCGGATCGTGCTCGCCGCCAACAAGCCGTATTCCAAGCGGAACCGGGCCGGCCTCAGCGAGATCCTGTCGGTCGACCTGGAGACGGGCACCACCCGCTCGGAGCCGGTGGCCGCACACCGGTCGATCGCCACCCGCGGGGACGACGGTCCCGTGTGGACGCCGGACGGCAAGTACTTCGTCTGCGTCATGGAGAGCACGGCATGGCGGGTTCCGGTGGACGCCACCGGACGGATCACCGCAGGGCCCGAGCGGATCACCACCGAAGTCACCGACTCCGTGTCCGTGGACGGCTCCGGCACGCTCTTCTACCTCTCCAACGGCAGGCTGCGGAAGGTGGCGGTCAGCGGGGGGACACCGCAGTCCGTGCCCCTCGATCTCTCCTTCCGCCGGCCCGTCGCCGCCGGCACCACGGTCTTCCGGGCGGGTGCCCTGTGGGACGGCCGGAGCAGCAGCCTGCGCCGGCAGGTGGACGTCGTGGTCAAAGCGGGCCGTGTGGCCGAGATCCTCCCAGCCGGGCAGGGCCGCGGCGACAAGGTCGTGGACGCCTCGGGCCTGACCCTCATGCCCGGCCTGATCGACGCGCATCTGCACTGGCACATACGCGGCAGGCAGTGGGGCGACCGCACGGGACGCCTGCTGCTCTCGTACGGAATCACCACCGTCATCTCCCCGGGCGATCCCGCCTATCAGATGGTGGAGACCCGGGAGGCCCTGGAGTCCGGCGCGAAGGCCGGGCCGCGGTTCTTCGGGACGGGCGACGCCCTCGACGGGGCCCGCGTCTTCTGGAACTTCGCCCGCCCGGTGGTCAGCGCCCCCCAGCTCCAGCTGGAGATGGAGCGGGCCCGTGCCCTGTCGTACGACCTCATCAAGACCTACATCCGGCTGCCCGCCCCGCTGGAGGCCGCGGCGACGAAGCAGGCCCACCTCAGGGGCATGCCGGTGACCTCGCACTACGCCTATCCGCAGGCGACGTACGGCATGGACTCCATGGAGCACACCGGCGGCGGCAACCGCGTCGGCTACTCCCAGACACAGACCCGGCTGGGCCGGGCGTACGAGGACGCCATCGGCGTCCTGACCACCGCCGGGATGCCCGTCACCTCCACGCTCATGAACTCCTCGGTGCTCCTCGCCGACGACCGCTCGCTGGTCGACGACGAGCGCACCAAGTGCTTCTACCCGGCGTGGGACTACGGCGCGCTGGTGGCGAAGGCCGATGCGGCGGGCGGCCCGACAGCGGAGCTGAACCGGGCGCTCCTCGCCGGTGGCGTCGACATGCTGCTGCGCGTCCAGCGGGGCGGCGGAACCGTGGTCGCCGGCTCGGACGCCCCCCTCGACGACCCGGCCATCTCACTGCACCAGAACCTCCGGGCGATGGTCCGGGGCGGCTTCACCCCGTACGAGGCCCTGCGCACCGCGACCGCGAATCCTGCCCAGCGGATGGGGCTGGGCACGCAGCTGGGCACGGTATCGGTCGGAGCGCTCGCCGACTTCGTGTGCGTCGAGGGCGACCCCCTCAGCGACATCAACGCGGCGGCCAGGGTGCGCAGCGTGGTGGTGGGCGGCGTCGCCCGCACCGTCGCCACCCTGATGGAGCCCTTCACATCCACGGCGGCCGGCGCCGCGGCCGTCGCGCCCACCAACCGCACCGTCCGGTCCCTGGTCTCCGCGGAGGCCCAGGACACCCACGGCTGGCACGACCCGCGGCCGAACGCGACGGGCTGCCTCTGCTGAGGCGCGCGGGCACCGCGTGCGGACACGTCCCGGGCGGAGGGCGGTCTCACCTCAACGTGCCGGCCACCGGTGACCCGGGCAGTGGCGGGGTCGTTGGGCGGGGCACGAATGCCATGAAGCGCACCCTTTCCGCCCGGGTCCGCACCGGCGGCGCCGGCCTCGTGCTCACCCCCGTCGCCGCCCCCGCCGACGAGCCCGCCGTCCAGGGCCTCCGATCACCCAGCGCGTCGGCGAGATCGTCGACCACCCGACCCATACCGTCAAGGACACGAAGACGGTGCTGGGCGCGACGACCGCGGCGGCCGGCCACGGCCCTGTCCGCGCTCCCCACGACCCCGAAGGTCGGCGGACCTCAGCCGGTACGGGTGACCAGGACCAGCGGGATCTCGCGGGGCGGATGCCGCCCGGTCCCAGCCACACCGCACGGGACGAGCCGTCGTCGGCGGTCACTGCGCAGACGACGTCTGCGCCGGACTGCCACGACGGCGCCGCGCTCGGCGAGTTCGGCCGCCTTGCGCGGGCTCGGGTTCCGCACCGTCACGGGGTGACCGTGCTTCGATCCGGCGACCACCGGAAGCACCGCTGCCACCGTCGCCCACTGAGCTGACCGGCAGGGCCGTCGGGCCGGGGCTCAGCCGGACGGCCCGGCCGGACGGCCCGGCTGCGCGGCGGGGCTGACGCCATGGCCGGCGCGCCTGCCGATGGTCGCAGCGAGGGGCGGGTCGGTGCGCCCGTGTGGCAGGAGGACGTGATGCTGTCGTCCCACTGCGTACGCGGCCGTGTCAGCGTTCGCGCTTCATGATGCGACGCGCTGCCTCGGCCTCGGCCGCGGGTGGAGACAGCTCGTCGAGCGTGTCGAGCTCGTCGTCCGATTCCAGCTCTCGCTCCCAGGCTGCCACGAGTCGCTCCTGATCCTCGCGAGGTCGGTTCGTGAAGGCCTCCCGGTGATGCGGGTCCAAGGCCGCGAGGAATCGTCCGACCGCGTCCGTGGGCATGCGGTACTCCTTCTCGCCGTGGGGGAGGAGCGGCAGCAACCGTGACGCCGCGCCCGGCCCAGGATGACGAACCAGGCCCCACGCCCACGGGTCGACACGGCACGCCGTCACTCGAATGCCGGCGCAAGGGCTCCCGCCAGGACACCGCTGTTCGGCGGGCAGCAGGTGGACCCGGCACAGGCTCGGGGCCGTGGGGTCGCGCCGGACCCGCCAAGGGTTTTGGACGGTGCGTCCGGTGTGGAGGGCGATCACGTGACCGGGGGGAGATCAGGAAGGTCTTTCTCGTGGCGGCGGGCGCCGGACGCGGCCCGGGCCTCCATGGTGACAGCTTCCGCATGGGCGGCACCCTGATCCGACGTCAGGGTGCCCTCAGGGTGGGGCAAGGGGCCGCCCCGATAGCCCGCCGCACAGGCACGGCGGCACGCTGAGGGCATGCAGATCGCCACGAACAACCGCACGCAGCCTGCCCTCCGCCGCATGGCCGCCGGGATCGCCTTCGCCGCCGTGCTCGGCGCCGCCACCTTCACTGCCACCGCGTCCGCCGAGGCATCGCCCACCACACCCGCGTACGACTTCAGCGACTGCCCCGCCATCCCCGCCGGCGTCGACGCGACCCACTGGAAGTGCGAAGTCCTCACCGCCACCGGCTCGTTGACCCTTGGCAACCGCACCCTCCCCGCGCTGGCCCCGATGACCATCACCCATGCCGAGGGCCCCCTCCCCGACGGCACGAACGGCCAGGTCTGGGGCGCCCTGCGCGGCGGACCGACCTCCGTGCCCGGCGGGATCCTCGGGGGGCCCGCCGGCGCGCACAACCCGCGGATGGCCCTGTCCCTCCAGCCGGAGTACGGCGGCCGCTCCGACTTCTACTCCGTGGGCAACAACATGGGCCTGTTCACCCTGCGCTTCCGCGCAGTCAGCCCCGCCCTGCCGGACGGCTGCGTCATCGGCGGCGACACCCCGATCGAGTTCCGCCTCAAGCGCTCGGGCAGCGCTCAGTGGATCTCGAAAACCCCGCCGGTCATCAAGTTCGACGCGTACGACAACACCTTCACCACCCCGGCCGCAACCGACTGCGGCCCCCTCGGCGCACTCGTCAACAACCGCCTTGGCCTCCCGGCCACGACGGGGAACTCGATCAACCTCTCGGCGTACTACACCTTCAAGACGTACGACCAACTCCCGCCCCGCGCCTAAGGGTCGTGCGGCGGGCCCGACGCGGAGCGCGATGCGGGTCCCCTCGGGAAGGACCACGGTCCGGGGCCCGCGCTCGTGCCGCCTTCACCCGAGCAGTCTGCGCCGTCGCCTCCGTCGCTGCCCCTGGTCTTGGTGTCGACTCCGCCTTCCCGCCCGCTGCGGCGGCCGAATCGCCGGGTCGGGGTCAGGGGGTGGTGTCGCGCGTTCTCGGGCGGCTCGGGCGGCTCGGGCGGCTCGGGCGGCGGCCTCGGCGGCCTCGGCGGCGAGCTGGGCGTGCATGTGGACGTCGCCGAGACCCGCTGCCTGGCCGGCGAGAACACCATGTACCGGCGTGCCCCGGGGAAGCCCACCGACCGGACAGACCGGGGATGGAACAACGGACGAAAGTGACCTCTCAGAGGACGGTGCCGGCTTTGACCACGTGTCGGAGGTGGCGCTGGGGGTTGGTGAGGGCGGTCAGGTCCGCCAGGGGGTCGCCGTCGATGACGAGGAGGTCGGCGTGTGCGCCCGGTGCGAGGGTGCCGATTTCGCCCTCCATCCGCAGCAAGCGGGCCGCCGTGCTGGTGGCGGAGCGGATCACGTCGGCGGCGGGCTGAACCTGGGCGCGCAGCGTGAACTCCTCCAACTGGGCCGAGTGCAGCGGTCCGAGGAGGTCGGAGCCGTAGACCAGGTTGACTCCGGCCCGGTGGGCTCTCTCCAGGGCGGCCAGTCCGTGGTCGCGGACTTCGGTGAGCTTGCGATGGGACGACTCGGGCAGGCCGGCCTGCCGGCCGAGCTCCGCCGTCCGCTCGTAGGCGATCAGGGTCGGCACCAGGAAGGCGTCCCGCTCCAGCAGAAGGTCGACGGTTGCGTCGTCGATCAGGTTGCCGTGTTCGACGCAGCGCACACCGGCACGCAGGGCCCGGTCTATGGCGCGCGGGTGGTAGGCGTGCACGGTGACGTACCGGTTGTGGTTGTCCGCCTCTTCCACGGCCGTGCGGACTTCCTCCTCGCTGTATTGAACGGCTGCTATCTCGTCGTGGGGCGAGGCCACACCGCCGGAGAGCAGCACCTTCAGATGGGCGGCTCCCTTTCGGAACTCGTCACGGGCCGCCGCGCGGACGGCGTCCACGCCGTCCGCGATGCGGGCGAAGTTCGGCCGGTTCTCGCAGCAGGGCGCCGAGTCGTCCCCCAGGGGGCGCAGGTCGCCGTGGCCTCCGGTCTGTGAGAGTGCCTTTCCGCCGTGGATGAGCCGGGGGCCGAGCGCCAGCCCTTCGGCCAAGGCCCGGGCCATGCCGTGGTCCGCGCCGCCGACATCGCGGACGGTGGTGAAGCCGCGGCGCAGCATCCGTTCGGCCTCGGCGAGGGCCCGCACGGTCAGGTATCCCGGCGTCCAGGAGGCGATGGAGGGCAGGTCGAGGGAGGTGACCAGCAAGTGGACGTGGGCGTCGATCAGGCCGGGCAGCACGGTGGCGCCGGCGGCCCTGAGCACCCGCACGTCCTTTCCGGCACCCGGCGGGCGCCCGGTGCCGGTGGCGGCGATCCTGCCGTCAGCGACCTCGATCCAGGCCAGGTCGGTACGGGTGCCGGTCTCGGGGTGGAGCAGGTGGGCGTCGGTGATCAGTAACCGGCTCATGGCGGTGGTCCTTCCGCGACCTCGTTTCAATACGACCTGTATTGAATACACCATGTATCGTGATCTTGTGAATTCCTTGCCGGCCGAATCAGCCGCTCCCCGCCCTCCGCGGCGCCGCGTCCACACGAGAGCCCGCATCCTGTCGGCGGCGGGCGGGCTGTTCCTGTCCGCGGGGTACGCGCGTACGAGCATCGAGGACATCTGCACCGCGGCCGGCTACACCCGCGGAGCCTTCTACTCGAACTTCGCCACCAAAGAGGACCTGCTGCTGGCGCTCTTCGACGAGCAGGCTGCCGAACGGATGGCCGAGCTGGAGCGACTGGCCGCCGTGGCCGGGCAGTTGGCGCCCGGGGAACGGGCGCAGCGCCTGGTCGAGGCGCTGCTGCGGGTCGAGGAAGCCGAAACCGGATGGATCCTGCTCTTCCTGGAGTTCCGCCTGATGGCCGCCCGTACGCCAGGGCTCGCCGAGCGGGTCGCCGCACACGACCGTACGGTGACAGCGGCCGTGGCGGTTCTGCTGGTGCGGGTCCTGCCGGAGCTGGTACCGGACGGTGCCGCGGCCGAGCAGGCCGCCGAGGTGGTCCTGGCCGCACGGGAGGGCCTGCTCGCCCGTACGGCCGCAGGCGGCCCGGCCGCTGAACAGCTGCTGACCTCTACGGCGGCAGTGCTGGCGGGGCTCCTGGGCTGACGCAACGGAGGGGCGGCGCCCCGTCGCATACGGGTGCTGCCCTTCACCGCATCCGGATTCCTCTGAGACCGGGGCACTCTGCCGGCCGGCAAGCGGAAGACTCCTGTGAGTCTTCGTTGTCGATCGCCACGGCAGTGTGTGCGATGGATCGCCGGCCGCTGCCCGAACACGTCATGGGGGCTGCCTACAGGCGGCAGCCCTCCGGCACGAGGATCGGGCTGTTCGCCGGGTTCCCTCTTCATTGGATACCCGGACGGGGTCAGGACGGGGGCGCGGGCTCGATGGTGAAGAGGTCGTCGGTGCCGGCGATCTGCAGCAGGCGGGTGAACTGGGGGTTGGGGGCGGCGAGGTAGAGACGCCGGCCGGTGTCCTCGGCGATGGTGCGTGCGGTGAGGAGGGCATTGAGGCCGGAGGAGTCGCTGAAGGTCAGGTATTGGAGGTCCACGCAGACTTCATGGGGGCGCGCCTCGCTTTGGAGGGCGGTCAGGAGTGCCTGGCGGAAGTCGGCGGCGCGGACGATGTCCATCTCGCCGTGCGGACGGACCACGGTGACCCCGCCGATGTCCTCGACCTCGATCGTCTCGCTGCCGCCGTCTTGGGTTTGCACCCTTTTCTCCTCTCAGGTCTGCGGCGGCCACGCTATGTCCTGCCGGCGGTGGTCGGGCGGCGCGCCGCGTGCGGGAGCGGGAGTCCGGCGGCCGGGCGCGTGACCCGCCAGTCTGGCGGCGGCGTGTACTGGCCGGTGGCATGCATCTGCCGCCAGGAACGCCGCTGAGGACGGCGGCGCGCTTTGGGCTTGCTCGTCCCGGGCACGCACAGCGGCCGCCCGGCCGGGGCCACCAGGCGTCGGCGGGGGAACCGCGCCCGGCGGAGGGGGGATCAGGCGGCGGCGAGGGCGATCTCGGTGGCCTCGACCAGGGCGACGACGGATGTACCAGCTGCGAGGCCGAGGTCCTTGACGGCGTCGGCGGTGATCGCGGCGGTCAGGCCGCCGCCGTTGAAGGCGTCGACTTGGGGTTGCTGCCCATCTCGCTGCGCCGGTGCCGGGTGTGTGGGGCGGACGAGGACGGCGGTGAGGCGCGCAGTGTGGTGGTCGTCGAGCCGGCCTGTCGGTGACGTGGCATCTGCCGGCCTGTGCCCGGCGGGGTCCTCCAGCTGCCAGTCGAGGTATTGCCTGCCGGGGAAGTAGGGGCAGGCGTCGCCCGGCCCATGGTGATCACGATGTCCGAGGCCCGCACCGCCCCGGTGGTCAGGACCTTCGGGGTCTCGGTGAAAACACGTGCTGATCGCGGCGATGGCCCGCTCCGCCCGCCGACCGGCGGGCGAAGCGGGCCATGCCGCGTACGAGGGGCCGTGTCCGTCATGCCGATCGTGCGGATCTTGGCGAGTATGGAGATGACGAACCCGGCCGGCTGGGTCGCCGGGTGTGTGGCCGCGATCGGAGACCTGTGGCGGCGGACGACACCACTTCCAGCCTGGGCCCCGTCCTCCACGAGGGACATCTGGCCCAGGCCGGGGAACTGCCGCGACTCATCGAGGCCGCTGCCCGTACGGCAGGAGCCGACGGGACCTACGTGTACGTCGCCGACCTGCAGCAGATCCGGCTCGTCGCGCTTCCGCAGGAAGGGATGCCGGGAGACGAGGAGATTCTGGACATCGACTCCTCGCTCGGTGGCCTCGCCTACCGTACCCAGACGGCCCGGCGGACACGGGACGGGTCGACGGCCTACCTGCCGATGATCGACGGCGTCGAACGGGTGGGAGTCCTCAAAGTCACCGCGCCCCGGCTCGATGCCGACGTCCTGCGCGCCTGTGAACACCTGGCCGACTTGGCCGCGCTGCTGATCGTTGCCAAATCCCTGCACAGCGACACCCTGATCATTCGCGAGCGCGCTCAGCCGATGAGCGTGCAGGCAGAGCTGGTCTGGGCCTTCCTGCCGCCCCGGACCATTGGCACCCGCGATGTCACTTCCTCCGCCGTGCTGGAGCCCGCCTACGAGATCGGCGGGGACGCCTTCGACCACAGCCTCACCGACAGCGCTCTCCACCTGACCCTGCTCGACGCGATGGGGCACGACCTCGCCTCCGGCGGCGCCAGCGCCGCGGGACTGGCCACCTGCCGGTCGATCCGTCGTTCCGGCGGCACCCTGCCGGACATCGCCACCGCCATCGACCGCGTCCTGGGCGAGTGGATCCCGGACCGTCTCATGACCGCCGTCATCACCCACCTCGACATTCGTACCGGCAGGCTCTCCTGGATCAACTGCGGCCACCCGGCCCCGCTCCTCATCCGTGAGGGCCGAGTCGTACCCGATGCCCTGCAGCGGAAGCCTCAACTCCCGCTGGGTCTCGGGTTCCACATTTCAGAGCCACCCGTCTTGCACCAGCAGCGACTCCAGCCGGGCGACCGGATCCTCCTCTACAGCGACGGCGTCACCGAGGCACGCTCACGCGACGGAGACCTGTTTGGCGAGCAGCGCCTCATCGACGCCGTTCTCCGTTCCGATGCGGCGGGCGATCCCGCCCCCGAAACCCTGCGCCGCCTCGTCCAGAGCCTCCGAGTCCACCAAGACCACCGGCTCCGCGACGACGCCACCCTCCTGCTGGTCGATTGGCACCCCGTGGCCCCCTGACCGGGGTGCGCCCAGCACGCGTTGGGCGTCGGGCGAGGCGCCCAACGTCGCGCGTGATTCCCGCTCCACCACCGTGTGGGATGCGGTACGGAGCAGGTCCGTACTCACCTTCCGGACCGACGGGAGCAGCGTCCCTTGTCTGAGTTGAGGCCACCCTGGCTTCGCTGATCTCTCCCCGGGACGGGCCGGTCAGCAGGACTGCTCGTACTCGATCTGGGTGAGCGGGTTGCCGTCGCCGAAGTCGAAGGCGCGTTCCCTGCCCGACTCGGAGAATCCGCACTTCGTGTAGAAGCGGCGGGAACGCGGGGTGTCGCGCAGCGTCCAGAGGTGGACCCGCGTGAAGCCGGTCTCGCCGAGGTGACGCAGGGTCGCGGTCATCAGGACGGTGGCGACGCCACTGCCCCAGCCATCGGGGTGGGCGTAGCAACTGTGGATCTCGGCAAGGCCCGGCCGGTTCTCGGAGGGACCACAGAAGGAAAGGGCGAGGGGGCGCCCGTCGTGGAGAGCGAGGAGAACCGTTTCCCGGCCGTGCCCACCCGCGAGCCGCGCGTGCCATCGCCCACGTCTGTCCCGGACGGCTTCCGCGGCGAATTCCGGTGCGAAGAAGGGGGCGTACGCCGCCTCCCAGGCCGCGGCGTGGATCTCACCGAGGACGTCTCCGTCCTCGGGTACCGCGAGACGAATGTCGATCACCGCGTCACTCCCGTCACCGATCGTCGGTCCGCGCGCCCTGGCCGCGGTAGGCCTGTATCCCGCGATGAGGATGGCACAGCGGTCTGACACGCTCGTGGCGCCGGCAATGCCGGCAGATCAAGTCCTGGTGGGAGGTCGTGCGGCGATCCGGCGTCGATGTGTCGGGGCACGCCATCACGCTGCGGCCGGTGCCGTGGCAATGACGCGCCGGATTACGGGGAACGTGTTGCCGAAGACCGGTGGGGGAGAAGTCAGTCCGTGTTCGCTCGTTGCGGCGGGTCGCAAGAAGCAGCCTGCAGAACGCCGCTTTCGGTGGTCTGCAGGCTGCTGGTGTCCGGGTCGATGCCAGTGGCGACCCGGCGCCGGCCCGAGTACGGGGGAGCAGCTGGCCGTCGACGTCGTCGCGTGGCTGCTCGCCCCGCGTCAGGATCACGGTTCCTCTCGGCGGGGTGCCTCGCTGAGGCGCGCGCACCGGGGGCGCCGCGGGGGGTCCGCGTCAGGAAGGTCAGGGGCCGGGCGTGGGGTGGACCGGGCAGGTCACCGGCCCGTGGGCCTGCCCGAAACCAGCCGGGACGCCTCGACCTCGGCCCAGACGGCTTTGCCGTGCTCATGGATGCGAGTGCCCCAGCGGTCGGAGATGCGCCCCACGACGTAGAGCCCGTGGCCGCCCGGGATTCCCCGCTGCGGTGACGGGTTGGGGCGGGGCGGCGTCGTCGTGCCGTCGAAGACCTCGATCCGCAGGACCTCGCCGGCCGTGAGCGCGAGTTCGATGCAACCACCCGCGTGCAGTGATGCGTTGGTCAGCAATTCGGACACGAGGAGCAGGACGTCTTCGGAGGTCTCGGTCCCGTCCCAACCCCAATCCTGCAAGGCCTGGTTCGTGAAGTGCCGGCCCTTGGCCACGTGGCCGCGGACGCCGGACAGGGAGAGTCGGCGGCGCTGTTCCGCGACGGACAGCCCGGCGCGCGGCGGATCACCCATTTCCGGCCCGCTGGTTTCCACTGCGGTCTCTCACCCCCACCGTTGGCGCTGATCGCTGTTGAGCAAGCCCGTGCAGTCTAGGCGACCGCCGCTCTCAAGGAGTCATGTGCAGCCGCAGAGTGAGGCTGTCGGCCGAGGCGCGGATCTCCACCAAGTCGCACAACTGATGGATCATCCACAGGCCCCTGCCTCCATGGGGCGACGCCAGCGAGGGGCGGCCGCGCCCTGCCAGCGGATCGGCCAAGTGGCCGCCGTCACGGATCTCGGCGACGACCCCGGAATCGGCGGAGTCCCACAGTCGCAGCGTGCCCTTTCCGGGCCCGTGGGAGAGGGAGTTGGCCGCGGCCTCGCTGACCGCGAGGACGAGATCGCCGCGCCGCGCCGCGTTCAGGGTCGTGCCGCGGGCCCAGGTCTCGGTGTACTCGCGCACCTCGCCCAGCTGCCCGTGCGCGTACTCGAGCCCCGGGCCGGCGCCCGCGGGTTCCGGCAGGGGGAGATCGCAGTCGGCGCATACCACCGAGGCATCGGCGTAGTCCTCGCTGAGCCGGTCCTCGCCCTTCTCGATCAGCGTGGGGTGGGTGCGCCGGGCGTCGGCCACCACCGCCTCCGGCAGGCCCACGATGTCGTACGGGCACAGGATGGTGGCCCGCCGCCCGGCGAAGGCGGTGTTGATGAGGGCCTCGTGGCGCGTGGCTTCCAGTACCTCGGCCCGGGTACGGCCGGGCCAGATCGGCTCGCCCACGATCCGGGCGGGCCGTCCGTCGTGCCGGTCCGCGAAATCCCGCAGGGCGGCCAGGATCCGGCCGGGGTTGCGGCCCAATCGCGTCATGTCCGTCCACATGACCTCGGCCGCGCCCGTGTCGAGGCTTTCCCGCAGGGCGTCCAGGCGCGGACCGGGTACGGCCACGAGTACGGGCTCGTCGGCTGCGAGAGCAGTGCGTATGAACCTGCCGACCCCTTTCAGGTACTCCGCCTGGCCTCGGTAGAAGAGGGCGGGGTGGACGAAGGCTGCGGGGACGGTGGACGAATGATGGTCGATCATGCTGCGACCTCCAGCGCGGCGCATTCGTCCGGGAAGATCTCCGCCACCTTGCGGAGCGAGTACGGCGGGTGGTGGAGGAGCAGGCGACGCCCCTGCCCGTTGACGGTGGCCGTGGCCCGCACCACGGCGGCGACCGCCGCCGTGTCCAGGAAGGCCACGGCGGAGAGATCCAGGTGGACGATCCGGCCGGGGATCCGGGTCACGACACCGAGCGCCGCGCAGAGGAGCGGCCGGGTGTCGAGGTCGCAGCTGCCCCTCAGGAGGGCGCCGGGGCGGTCGCGCAACGGCTCGGCGGTCAGCGCCGTATCCGTTCCGGGCCAGGCGTGCATGCACCGCGATACCGCGTCCGCCCAGCGCGCGTCGTCGTAGAGCGCCTGCGCGCCTTCGGGCGGGAGGGCCCCGTCGTACGGGTGAGGGGATGCCATGGCCGCTTCCTACTCCGACAGCATTCCGGTGCGCAGACGGGCCAGGGTTCGGGACAGCAGGCGCGAGACCTGCATCTGTGAGATGCCGAGTTCGGCGCCGATCTCGGCCTGGGTCCTGTCCCGGCCGAAGCGGAGGTGCAGGATCAGCCGGTCGCGTTCGTCCAGCTTCTCCAGCAGCGGCGCGAGGGTGTGGAAGTGCTCGAAGAGTTCCATGGCCGGGTCGACGGCGCCGAGCCGGTCCGCCAGTGGCGTCACCCGGTTCGCTGCCGCAGGCTCGTCGCTGTCGGCGGTGTCCAGGGACCCGCTCGTGTAGCCGTTCGCGGCGACCAGCCCCTCGATGACCTGCTCTTCTGGCAGGTCGAGGTGCTCGGAGACCTCCTTGACCGTCGGTGCGCGGCCCAGGACGTTCGTCAGGGCCTCCTGGGCCTTGGCGAGCTCCGTGCGCAGTTCCTGGAGCCGGCGCGGTACGTGGACGGCCCAGGTGGTGTCGCGGAAGTACCGCTTGATCTCGCCGGTGATGTAGGGGAGGGCGAGCGTGGAGAACTCGACCTCGCGCTCGGGGTCGTAGCGGTCGATGGCCTTGATCAGGCCGATGGTCCCCACCTGGACGATGTCGTCGATGTCCAGGTTGCCGCCCCGTGCACGGGCGCGGAATCGCCGCGCGGCGAACTGGACGAGCGAGAGGTTCATCTCGATCAGGGTGTTGCGGGCGTACTGGTATTCGCGCGTGCCCTCTTCCAGGGCGCGAAGCCTCCTGAAGAAGAGCTTCGAGAGCTCGCGCGCGTCGGCGGGAGCCATCTCCGCGGCGTTCTTCACCTCGGGCAGTGCCACGTTCGGCGTGGGGGTCCCCGTCGTGCCGGGCGCGGCGGGTGCGTTCTGCTCGTCTGTTGCGTGAGTGGCGCTCACGGCGGTGGCCGAGTGAGACATGGTGGCCGTTCCCTCCCGATCGACTGACGGCTGCCCGGCCGCTTCTGCCCCCTCGATCCGGTCTTACACACTCTCGTCGAAGATCGTGTGGAAGATCTTGTGTACGGTTCCGTCGAACAGGGGGGGGTCGGCCACTCCGGCCAGTGTGCCGCGGCCAGGGCCGCCCCGTTCCGTCGATGAGCAGGCATACTCCCATGCGGAGGCCGCACAGATGACGATCCGGGGAGGCGCGGAGATGACCGGAGCAGAGGACGCGAACCGCGAAGGCGTGGTCGGGCACGGCTACCTGGCGGGTGCCGGGTGGGTGGTGGCCGCGCGCGGCGAGCTCGACCAGGACACGCTGGGCCCTCTGGAGGAGGTGCTCGCCGCCGCCGTGGACCAGCATCGGATGGTGGTGCTGGACGTCGGCTCCGTCACCTTTGGCGACTCGTCGTTCCTGAACCTGCTGCTGCGGCTGCACCAGCTGACCACCCTGCGCATCGCCGCTCCCGGCGATCAGCTGCGCCGTCTCTTCGCCCTCACCGGCGCCGACACGGTGCTGTCCCTGCACCCGACCGTCGAGGACGCGGTCCGCGCGTCATGACGGGCGCGTTCCGCCGTGTCCGGCAGGCCGGCCGCTGTGTGCGGCGGGCCCGCCTCCGGGGCGGAAGCACGCGGTGATCGCCTTGCCGCCGTGGACCGCGTGGACGTCCCACGAGTCGGCCAGGGTGGCGACGATCCCCAGCCCCCGGCCGCCCGTGGCATCGGACTCGGGCGTGCGCGGTCCGGGCAGCCGGGGATCGGAGTCCGCGACGCTCACGTGGAGGCAGTTGCCGTCCCACGTCAGTACCAGCGCGGCGGTGCTCGCCGCGTGCAGGTGGGCGTTGGTGATGAGCTCGGAGACGCTCAGGAGCACGGAGTGCGCCGTGTCCGGGGCGGAATCGCTCCACGGGAGCGACGCCAGGTGCCGGGCGGTCCACCGCCTCGCCGCCCGCACTCCCTCCGAAACCGGGAACGCGCGTGCCCAACCCACTGCCTTGACGGCCAATGTCGTCACCCCACTTCATCGTTGTGTCGTTCGTCACCGGTTCGTCTACCCGACTCCTGGGCAAGCACCCGCTGCTTGCGCGGCAGTCCACGGAAGCAGCGACTCCGAGTGATCGCTTGTGCCTTATGGTCCATTCGGTGGTGCCGGCCCGTCCGTGCGCCGGAGCGGTGGATGTCTGGAGTGAGGTGGGCGGGATGGCCGGGAGGACGGACGCGGAGTCACCGCGCGGGTCGGCTGCGCTTCAGCCCGGGGTCGGGATCGGTGAATCGGAGCTGCGCCTGCTGCTGGCAGGTTTGACAGCCGTACGGGACGGGGAATTCCGTGCCCTTCCCGATGTGGCGTACGTCTAACGGGAGGGTGTAGGACTCACTCGGGCACCTGATGAACGCGGCGGCCGTGGGCGCCGGGGAGCTGGACGCCCAGCTGGACCGCCTCCTCGCCGAGAGCCGTTCCGACACGGACGACGACACCTGCGTGATCGGCATCCAGGTCGGCTGACTCCACCACGAAACATCACCTCCGCGGCACTCCACGGGGGCTCAGGAGCGGACGTCACGTGGTCAGCCGACCCCAGAGGACGTGCGGATCAGCGTGGGGGAGGGGCACGGCTGCCACGGCGGGGCCGAGTCGTCGGCAGCCGCACCACGAACCGGGCGTCGGGCCCGGGGGCGGCCGGACACCAGCCGAGGGAATCACCGTTTGGGATCCGCGCGAGTGAACAGACGGGAATGAGGGGGCGCACTCCCCTGCCCGTCGAAGCAGGGGGCCGCGCTCTGCCCGGCTGTCGGTCCGCCCTCTCGCAGAATCGAGTCGTCATGACCTTCCGGTCCTCCGTCGGCGAACACGACCTGACCCGGACGATCGAGATCCATCACCTCCGGACACGGTTGCGCTTCCCTCTGCGGGCCACGTTCCGGTGGTGCCCCGACGCTCCGCTGGAAGCCGAGGTCACCTTCCACACGGGGGCGGACCGGTCCGACGTCGTTTGGGTGATGGGCCGGGACCTCCTTGCCCGTGGCGTCCGCACGCTGACGGGAGAGGGCGACGTGTGGATCCGGCCCATGGCCGGGCCCGGGCGGATGGGGCAGGTGCTGCCGCCCGAGGTCAAGAGGCCGGGCCTGGAGCGGATCACCCCGGCCGGGCCCCCTGATTTCGGTGCGCCGTGGTCGAGCCGGTGCTGGGGCGGGTTCAACTGCTTGCGATGCGTCGGGGCCGGCCCGTCCGCAGACGTTCGGCGTCGATCTCCGCCCACACCACCTTGCCGTGCGCATGGGGTGTGGCGCCCCAACGGTCGGCGAGGCGGCGCACTATCTGCAGGCCGTGCCCGCCCGGGGTACCGGTACGAGACGAGGGCGGCAGCCGCGGCAGGTCGCCGCAGCCGTCGTAGACCTCGACGCGGAACACGTCCCCGGCGCGGAGCATGAGCTCGTGGCACCCGTCGGCGTGCAGGCCGGCGTTGGTGACGAGCTCGGACACGACCAGGAGCGCGTCCTCGGCGGTCGCGCGATGGTCCCACCCCCAGTCCTCCAGCGCCTCGCGCGCGAACTCGCGCCCTCGCGCCACCTGTCGGCGGGCACCGCGCAGCGAGAGTCGGCGGCGTTGGCGGATCGCCGGGCCCCCGGCTTCCGGTCCGATGGTCTGCACTGCCCTCTCACCCGTTTCTCTCTGTCGCGTCATCTCGTGGTGCGCTTGTACCCGCCCTGTCGAAACGGACACTCGGAGTGCGTGCGCCGCGTCACCGGCACGTGGGCGAGAGCGGAGAGCCGCCGTCCCAGGCCCGACATCGGGGAGGCGGCAGTGTCCGAGGACGCATGCCCGCCTGGTCACGGGGCATGCGCGGGACCAGTCGGGGCCCGCCGCGGCGCCCGTCCGTCCGAAGAGCTTGGGAGACCATCCACGATGACCACCGCACGCGAGATCGTGACCCCCGACCCCACCCGCCTTGGTCCCTTGAAGACCGTGGAGGCAGCGGCTCCGCTCGGACCCGCTCCGGCGGCGGACTCGGTCGGGCGGTGCGGGGGCGTGCACGCGCTGCTCACCCACCGTGTGGTGGACGACACCCTGCTCGTACGCCTGGAGCCCCGGCTGTCGATCCGCAACCGGGCTGCGGCCACGCTCGCGTTGGAGGAAGTCGTTGCCGCGTACTCCCTCCCGCACCTGGTGCTGGAAGCTCCCGGCATCCGCGCTCCGGCCGTCTTGAGTGCGGTTCTGCGCACCTCGCGGGCCTGTGGGAAGCGGGGCACCGTGCTTTCGGTGGTTGTGCCGGACGCGTCGAGCCGCGCCCTCCTGCGGGACGCCCTCGATGCGGGCGGCCGCGTCTTCGGCTCAACCGGCGAGGCGCTCATGGCGGTTCGGCGAGCCGTCGAGGTGTCCTGAAGCGTCCGGGGCCCCGCCGACCCGCTGGAGGCGGGCTCGGCTGGGCCCCGCCTTCATGTACGGATCTTCAGATACGCCCGCCGGTGAGGCGGGTGATCGGGCCGAGCCCGCGCCGTCCCGCGCGACGACCGAGGGCGTACGCGCCGGTCAGGAGGACCCCCGCAGCCGCGGCGGTAGCGGCGGCGCTGCGGGCCGGAGCTGTCGTCCGGACGTGACCGAGGTCGCCGACGCTCTCTCGTAGGGCCTGCGAGGCCGCGTGTGTCTTCTCGGCCGGCGGGGCGGGCAGAGCCGTCAGGCTGCCGGTCACCTCCGCGGCGGCGCCTGTGGCGGATCCGTTCGTCGTGCTCCGGCCGGCGTTGACGGTGTTCTCCGATGAATTCATGACGTGCGTGGGGCAGATCCGGCGCCGGGGGGTCCAGCGGCGGAAGGTCGGGAGTGCGGGCCGCCGCGCTCGTGGGGACCCTGGCGGGCAGCTCCGGCTCGGCCGTCCGGGGCTCGCGCGTCTTCTCCGTATCGTTCAAGTCGGCTGCTTGCCCCCTATTCCGGTCCGGACACGTGCCGGGTGCGTCAGGCCGTCCGGGGGGCGAGCGTCTGCCGGGGCGGCAGCCGGAGCGGGGTCGCGACCGCCGAGCAGAAATCGGCCAGCCCTGCCGCCAAGGCCTCCCGCGAGGCCGGTGACATCGTCGCCATCGCCTTCGCCAGGGCCTCCTGCCTGCGCGCGCGCAGGCCGTCGAGGTACGCCCGGCCGGCCGGCGTGAGGTGGACCAGGACTTCGCGCCGGTCGTCCGGTCCGGGGTGCCGTTCGAGGAAGCCGACCGCCTGGAGCCGGTCGCACAACCGGGTGACCGACGGCGGGGCCGCCTCCAGAAGCCGGCCCAGTTCCCGCAGGTTCATCTCGCTCCCGTCGACGAGGAACAGCACCCGGGCCTGGGCGGAGGAGACGGGCGGCTCGCTGACCGTGTCGCGCCCCCGCTCCCAGACCACCTCCAGCAGCTCGATCAGCTCGCTCATCTCCGCCACTGCCGACATGACCGGGCGGTGGGAGCCGCTCGGCGGCTGACTCATGTGACACTCCCTACCGGGCGTACGAGCCGCCTTTCCCGGCGAACCGGCGGCTTCGTGGTCCCCCATTTTGACAGTCGCGAGAGAGGCGGGTATCGAACCGGTGGCTGGAGGCGACGGAGTGGCGCGCACCCTGCGGGACGCGGCACCGCACGAGCTGTTCGAGAAGGTCCGCGAGGCACTGGTCCGCGACCACGGAGCACGGAGCGCGGAATTGCTGATGGCGGACTACGCCTCGGCCCGCCTCCAGCCCGTCACGGCCCAGCCGTACACCGCTGAGTCCGTGTCGGCGTACAACAGCCCGGAGGGCCGGGCCTTCGGCGCCCAGGAGCCGCACGTCGTCGCCCGGGAGGGCGGGGTCACCGCCCACCTTCCGGTGAGCGTGCGCGGTGACCGGCTGGGTGTCCTGAGCGTCCACTACGCGGCCGGCGCGTACGAGCCCGAGGCTCTCGGCCCGCTGACGGACGTGGCGGACGCGCTGGCCCACGAGATCCTCGTCGCCGACCGGGACACCGACTTCTTCCTCCAGGCCCGTCGGGCCAAGCGGCTCACCCTGGCCGCCGAGATGCAGTGGCAGTTGCTGCCCGGACGCTCCTGCTCGCGTCCGGAGTACGACCTCGGAGCGCAGTTGGAGCCCGCCTACGCCATCTACGGCGACTGCTTCGACTGGTCGGCCTCCGCCGACCACCTGACGCTGACCGTCAACAACGGCATGGGCGAGGGCATCGACGCCGCCCTGCTGACCAGCCTCGCCGTGAGCGCCATGCGCAACGCCCGCAGGGCCGGCCTCGGGATCGCCGACCAGGCGTCGCTGGCCGACCAGGCCCTGTACGGCCAGTACCGGGGCCGGACGCACCTGGCGGTGCTGCTGCTCCGCATCAGCCTGGACACCGGCGAGGCCGAGATCGTCGACGCGGGATCGCCCCGTCTCTGGCGACTGCGCGAGGGAACGGTGGAGCAGATCGAGCTGGAGGCCCAGCTGCCGCTCGGGATGTTCGAGGACACCGTCTACACCTGTCAGCGCCTTCGCCTGCTGCCCGGGGACCGGCTGTTCTTCCTGAGCGACGGCGTGTACGACGTCGTGTCCCCGGCCGGAGAGCGCTACAGCCTGAACGCCCTGGGCCGGGCCGTCCTGAACACCCGCCTGCTACCGCCCTCGCAAGTGCCCCGGGCGTTCCTGGAGGAGCTGGCCGGACACCGCGGCGCCGGCGAGGCCACCGACGACGCCATGGTCCTTTGCCTCGACTGGCACGGACGGCCCGGTGAGGGGCCGGGCGAGCCGTAGGGCGCCCGGGACGGGAGGATGCCACAGTGGTGGCATGTCCCGTCCCGGCCCGCCCGGAGCGCAAGAGGAGCCGGCCGCGGTGCTCGGCGCCGCGGCGGAACTCCTCGCGGTCCTGTACGCCCGGGGCCAGGACGCCGGAGCACCGGCCGTGTCCCCCTCGCAATGGAGGGCGCTCCTGGCGGTCGAGGCGGCCGAGGGCATCAACCTGCGGGCCCTGGGTTCCCTGCTCGATTCCCGCCCGCCGTCGGTCACCCGGCTATGCGGCCGGCTGGAAGCCATGGGTCTGCTCACGCGCGCTCCGCACCCGAGCAGTCGGCGTGAGGTGGAGCTCCGCCTCACGCCCCGGGCGCGAGCACTGCTGGACGAGCGGCGGACGGTCCGGGAGCGCGCCTTGACGGCGGTGCTCGCCCGGATGACTCCGGAAGACGTGGACGCGCTCGTGACGGGTCTCGTTGCGTTCCAGGAAGCGGCCGCCGGGCTCTTCTCGGCCGACCTCGCCGCGAGCACCCCGGGTCCGGCGGCCACGGCGAATCCCAACGCGGATGTGCTGACGGCCGCTCCTCGCGTGGATGACGTGCCGTCGTCGTCTGCCGCCCAGGCCGCGGCCACCCCGCCGGCGGGTCCCCGCGCCGGCGGGATTCCGGACACCGCCTGAGGGTGGGGCGGGGTCCTCGCGGGGGGCTGGTGCGACCTCCGGTGCGCACCCGGCATAATCATTGAGTTCGTAAAACATTGCCCTACGGCAAATGATCGCTCTACGCTGATCCGGCACGACCAGGCGTCCGTCGGACGTCCGCTTCCGGCGGCGAGAAGGGACAGGCGCGACGCGATGGCGAGCACTCTTGGGCTCGGGGACCGGCACCTCGCTGCCCGTACGCCACCGCGGCAGGCGGTAGACCGGGCCGGGCAGGCCGCCTCCGTCGAGGGGGACGACTCCCTGGCCCTGTGGGACGGGGCGCCGCCATATGTCCTGCTCATCGAGGACGACGAGGGCGACGCGCTGCTCGTCGAGGAACTGGTCGCGGACAGCGGCATCGACGTCCGCCTCGGCCGTGCCTCCTCCCTCGCCGACGCCCTGCACCTCCTGGAGAACGAGGCACCAGCCTGCGTGCTGCTCGACCTCCATCTCCCCGACGCCCAGGGGCTCGACGGACTGAAGAAGGTCCTGGCCGTCTCCGGTGAGGTCGCCGTCGTCGTCCTCACCGGCCTCTCCGAGGAACGTGCGGGACTGACCGCCGTCGCGGCCGGTGCCCAGGATTACCTGATCAAGGGGCGTGTGGAGCCGGACGTCTTCATGCGGGCCATCCGGTACGCGATCCAACGCAAGCGGACCGAGCTGGCGGCGGTCGCCCTCGAAGCGGGCCGGCTGCGCGCCGAGGAGAACGCCCGCCTCGAACGTGGTCTGCTGCCGACCCCGCTGCTCCTCGACGACCCGGCCGACGCCGTCAGCGTCTGCGCCCGCTATCACCCCGGACGGGCCCAGACACTGCTGGGCGGTGACTTCTACGACGTCGTCCAGACCCTCGACGGGGCCACCCACGCCGTCGTCGGCGATGTCTCCGGGCACGGCCCGAGCGAAGCGGCGCTCGGCGTGTGCCTGCGCGTGGCCTGGCGGTCCTTCGTGATGGCCGGCGCGCGCGACGCCGAGTTGCTCGGGCTGCTGGAGCGCATCCTCCTCGCGGAGCGCTCCGGACCCGAGATCTTCGCCACCCTGGTCTCCGTCACCCGCCCGCCAGGCGCCGCCGCCGTGTCCGTGCAGAGGGCCGGCCATCCCGGATTCCTGATCCGCTCCACGGCCGGCGTGGAACTGCGGACCGTCCCGGGAGGGCCCGCACTCGGCATCATGCCCGGCTGGGGCGCCGGTTGGCCCGTCACCGAGGTCCCGCTGGAGAAGGACAGCGCCGTGATGCTCTTCACCGACGGGCTGATCGAGGGACGCATCGGTCCGGGGTCCGAACGGCTCGACGAAGCCGGTCTCCTGGAAATCGCCCGCCGCCACGCCGACCTGCCCGCCGAACGGTTCGTCGACTCCCTCATCCAGGCGGCGCAGGGCCTCGCCGCGGACTGGGGCGGCCTGGCCGACGACGTCGCCGTACTGCACCTCGAATGGAACACCCCCACGTGACCCCCACCACCCAACCTCGGGCACGGCGCCGGGGAGCGGCCGCCGATCGGCACGGGCCCAACCTGCAGACATGGCTGACCACCGTGCTTGTCGTCCTGGCCCTCATGGTCGTCGGCACCGGCGTCCTCGGCGCCACCCTCCTCTCCCGCACGACGACGGCCGGAAACCGGCTCGTCGACGGGATCCTGCCCGCCCAGCGGGACGCGTTGCGGCTGGAGACCGCCCTCCTGGACCAGGAGACCGGCATACGGGGCTACCTGCTGGCCGACGCACCCGCACTGTTGGAGCCGTACGAACGCGGCCTGGCCAACGAGTCCACCGCCGCGCAGCGCCTGTCGACCGTCCTCGAAGGGGACGCACGGGTACGCGCCGACCTGGCGGCCGTGCAGGATGCCGCCCGCGCCTGGCGCCAGGAGTTCGCGGTGCCCGCCATCGCCTCCGTGGACGGCGGCGGCCCCCGTCCCTCCCTCCAGGCCGGCAAGGACCGTTTCGACGAGGTCCGTCGGCGGATCGCCGCGCAGCAGGCGCACCTGGACCGCATCCAGGCCGACGCCCGCACCACCTTCGGCGAGGCGCGTACGCAGCGCGACAAGATCCTCCTCGCGATCGTCGTCTCCTTCCTGCTGGCCGGCGCCGCCCTCGGGATCCTCCTGCACATCGGTGTGCTCCGACCCCTCGCCCTGGTGCGCACGGCCTCCCGGCGCGTCGCGAACGGGGCCTTCGACGAGCAGATCCCGCTGCGCGGCCCGGCCGAGCTGCGGGACCTGGCCGCGGCCGTGGAAGCCATGCGGCACCGCACCGTCGCCGAACTGAACGAGTCGCGGCGCAACGCCGAGCGCCTCGACCGCACCGCCGCGGAACTCGACGCCCAGGCGGTCGAGTTGCGCCGCTCCAACGCGGAACTGGAGCAGTTCGCGTACGTCGCCTCGCACGACCTCCAGGAGCCGCTGCGCAAGGTGGCCTCCTTCTGCCAGCTCCTGGAGAAGCGCTACGGGGACAAGCTCGACGAGCGAGGCACCCAGTACATCGCCTTCGCCGTCGACGGCGCCAAGCGGATGCAGGTGCTGATCAACGACCTGCTGACCTTCTCGCGGGTGGGACGGATCCAGGACGCCCGCGAGACGGTCGCCTTGGACGATTCCCTGGACCGGGCGCTGCGCAACCTGGCCGCCGCCGTCGAGGAGAGCGACGCGGAGATCACGCGGCCCGAGCGGCTCCCGGACGTGGTGGGCGACCCCACGCTCCTGACCATGCTGTGGCAGAACCTGCTCGGCAACGCCGTCAAGTTCCGCTCGCCCGACCGCACCGCGAAGGTGGAGGTCGCGGTGGTCGACGAGCCCGTGGCGGACCCGGGTTTCGCCACCTTCTCCGTCACGGACAACGGCATCGGCGTCCCGGCCGAGTTCGCCGAGAAGGTGTTCGTCATCTTCCAGCGGCTGCACGGCCGTGAGGCGTACGGAGGGACCGGCATCGGCCTCGCGCTGTGCAAGAAGATCGTCGAACACGCGGGCGGCCGGATCCGGATCGACACGGCCCACCGAGAGGGCACTCGGATCGTCTTCACCCTGCCCGTCGCCCCGGATGCCGATGCCGTACCCGACCCCGTACCCACCGAAGGAACCCCCTCATGAGCGACCACACCCGGGCAGCCCCCGCCGAAGTCCTGCTGGTCGAGGACGACGCGGGCGACGAGCTGATGACCCGTGAGGCCTTCGCCGACAACAAGATCGGGAACGTCCTTCACGTGGTACGGGACGGCCTGGAGGCGCTGGACTTCCTCTACCGGCGGGGCGAGCACGCGGACGCGCCCCGCCCCGACCTCATCCTCCTCGACCTGAACCTGCCGAAGTACGACGGCCGGCAGGTGCTCGAGCAGATCAAGACGGATCCGGAGCTGAGCCACATCCCCGTGGTCGTGCTCACCACCTCGGCCGCCGAGGAGGACATCCTGCGCAGCTACAAGTTGCACGCCAACGCCTACGTGACGAAGCCGGTCGACCTCGACCAGTTCATGCGGGCGATCCAGCAGATCGACGATTTCTTCATCACAGTCGTCAAACTGCCCCGTGCCGGCCGGTGAGGGCCGGACGGATACGGGGCGCAGCGCGATCCGGCGCAAGAACTCGGAGAGGACGGCCATGAACAGGGACACGCAGGACACGGAATCACGCAGCCACGTCGAGACGCGGTCCGAAGGGGACGTACGGATCGTGGTGATGGCGGGCGAGTTCGACATGGACAACGTGGCCGCGCTGCGGGTCGCGATGGACCCCGCGGCGCAGGGTGTGTCCCGGTACGTACTGGACGTCGCCGCAGTGACGTTCGTCGACTCGACCGCACTGGGCGTCCTGCTGCTGCCGGCCCTGGAACGGCCGGTGGTCCTGGCCGGGAGCGTACCCGCCCGCCTGGCCCGGCTCCTGGAACTCACCGGCGCCGACACCGCGTTCGCCACCGCGCCAGATGTGACCGAGGCCACCACCATGACCGTTGTGCCCCGGCGGGTGTGACGGGGGCGAGGCCCTTCCCCGGTTTGAGAACCGCAATCGCGGCCATACGGGCGTCCGACAGCGTTCGACGTCCGTCGAGGTCCCCGGTCCGACACGGATCGGGGACCTCGACGCGCGAAGGGGAGGGGACCTCGTATGACGACACCGGACGAGGACGTGCCCGCGTCCGTGCGGGGCACGGGCCTCGGGCGTGACGTGGTGCTGGTGGTCGGGCTGCTCGGCATCGGCATCGGCGGCCTGGTCGCGTTCGTGAAGGCCGCGCCGGAGAGCGGCGCCGGACTCGTGGCGCCGATCGCCGCCTTGGCCGCGCTGCTGATCGGAGCGGGACTGGTGAAGTGGACGGTCGCCCCCGGTCGGCCCCGCGTCCCCCGACGGCCCGGCACCCGAGGACGGCGCCCGGCAGCCGCGCTCGACGGGAGCGCGTCACCGGCGACGGAGCTCCCCGATGTGGGGAGCGAGGCCCTGGACCATGTCGGGGCGGACGCGGACGGCTTCGAGCACACGGTCGCCGCCTTGTGTGCCCGGGACGGCTGCGCCTCGGTGGAGGTCGTCGGCGGCGCGGGCGACCTGGGTGCCGACGTCCTCGCCACGACGGCGGACGGGAGGCGGGTGGTGCTGCAGTGCAAGCACTACTCCGAGGACAACCGGGTCGGCTCGCAGGACCTCCAACGCTTCGGTGGGACCTGTTTCGCGGTCCACCAGGCGGATGTCGCCGTCCTCGTCACGACCGGTTCCCTCACCGCTCCCGCTGCCGAGTACGCCGAAACCTGCGGGATCGTCTGCGTCGACGGCCAGGCCCTGGCGGCGTGGACGGAGATGGAGGCACCGCCTCCGTGGGAGTCGGGCGGACAGGAGCCCGGAGCGGAGGCCTCAGCCTGACCCGCCCCGCCGTTCCGCCCGTCCCGACCGAGGAGCACCGCCATGACCGACACCGACACCACCCCCGCCGCCCGCACCGCGCCGCTGCCCGGACCCGGGCCCGTCGCCCCCGGCGCGGACTTGGAGCAGGAGCGCATTCACCGCATCCGCCGCCGGTTGGAGAGACTGATCGGCATCGCGGCGACCGAGGGGAACTCCGTACGCCCCCTGCGCAACGGGGACGAGATCTTCGCCGCGATGCTGGACGCCATAGGCTCCGCCCGCCACACCGTCGACATGATGACGTTCGTCTACTGGAAGGGCACCATCGCCCGCCGGTTCGCCGAGGCCCTGGCCGAACGCGCCCGCGCCGGGGTCCGGGTACGGCTGCTCCTGGACGGCTTCGGCAGCCGCCTGATCGAGAAGGATCTCCTGCGGCAGATGGACGCCGCCGGCGTGGAGGTCGCCTGGTTCCGCAAGCCCGCCTACCTCTCCCCGCTCAAGCAGAACCACCGCTGCCACCGCAAGGTCCTCGTCGTCGACGAACGGACGGCCTTCACCGGTGGAGTGGGCATCGCCGAGGAATGGTGCGGTGACGCCCGCAACCCGGGGGAGTGGCGCGACACGCACGCAGAGGTCCGCGGACCCGCTGTCGACGGGATCGCAGCGGCGTTCGCGCAGAACTGGGCGGAGTGCCATCCGGAGCTCTTCGACGAACGGGACCGCTTCGTGTCCCACGAGCCGGCCGGCTCCGCCATCGTCCAAGTGGTGCGCGGCTCGGCGGCCTTCGGCTGGCAGGACATGCAGACGCTGATGCGCGTGATCCTCGAATCGGCGCAGGAGCGTGTGCGCCTGGCGACCGCGTACTTCGCCCCCGACAGCCATTTCGTCGACCTCCTCGCCGCCACGGCCCGCCGGGGCGTCACGGTCGAGATCCTGCTGCCCGGCCCGCACACGGACAAACGCGTCTGCCAACTGGCCGGACAGCACCACTACGAGGCGCTCAACGCCGCGGGGGTGCGCATCCACCAGTACCAGCCGACCATGATGCACGCGAAGGTCATCACCACGGACGGTGTGGTCTCCCTCATCGGCTCGTCCAACTTCAACCGCCGCTCCCTCGACCACGACGAGGAGGTCATGCTGGCGGTGATGGACCCGGACCTCACCCGGACCCTGGACGAGCACTACGACCAGGACCTGGAGGTCAGCACACGGATCGTCCGGCGCCGCTGGAAGCGCCGCTCCCTGCTGCAGCGCGCCCGGGAGCTGTCGGTCCGCCCGCTGCGCCGCTATCTGTGAGGGGCCGGGCGGTCAGGACAGGCGCAGGACGGCGCTGATCGTCTTGCCGTCGGCGTGCGTCCGGCACTCCACGTGCTCCGCGAGGCGTTGTACGAGTGGCCACCCGTACCCGCCCGGACGCTCGACCGTACCGGTCCGGGCGGCGGGGACCAGGGGGCTGGCGTCGCCGATGGACAGGCTCAGGAGGTCCTCGATGACGTCGGCACGGAAGGCGGTGACCCCGCCGCCGTGGCGGATCGCGTTGGTGACGAGCTCCGACGTGACGAGGAGTGCGTCCGCGGCGGTGGCCGTGTCGAGCCCCACCCCGGCGCGCAGCAGCACCTCGCTGACACGGGCGCGGGCGGCCGCCGCGGAGGCGGGCGGGCGGGCGGACCGCGGCGCGTCCTCCCGCGTCCGCCCGTTGCCCAGGACGTCGCCCGAATCCGGTGAGGTGTTCATGACGTCAGCGCTGCCTCCAGACTGTCCGCCATCGTGAAGGCGGATGCGGCCCCGGTGACCTCGAACAACCGCTGCACCGCGGTCTGCAGAGGACCGGCGAGCACGAGGATCGCTCCGGCACTCCGGTGGGCACGCTGGGCGTCCAGCAGGGCGTGCAGGACCGAGGAGTCCGCGAAGCACGTACCGGAGAGGTCGACCACTGTACGGGCGAGACCGCTCGCAGGCGTGGCCGCGAGGGCCCGGTTCAGGGCGGGTGCCTGTACCTCGTCGATGTCGCCCTGCAGGCGGACGACTGCGACGCCCTGTTCGGTGGTCGTCGTGACGACCGCTTCGTCTCCGGTCACCCCGACATCCTCCTACATGGGAGGCCGGAGGGGGCAAGGGGGGTACGGGGGTACGTGGGAGCCGGGCGCCCCCACCCGTGCGGGTGACGGTTCGTCATGATGTCGGAAGGGTGCCCGGTTGCGGCCGACGTGCTCTGTGGAGGATGGTTGCCGTAAGGCAACTATGTCTCCGTCCTGAAGAGGAAGAGGTGAGGGGTTCGCGCAGCGGGCCTTGGATGTGTGGTTCCTTTCCCGCAGATGACGTCCGGTCCACCGGCAGCGGCCCTCCCGTGGAGTGAGGCCCCGTACCCTGTTCTCGCTGCCGACCCCCAGGCCAAGGTGGTCTTCGCCAACGAGGCGGCCCGGCTGGTCTTCCCGCAGGCGCGACCCGGCGCGGCCCTGGCCGACGTGGTGCCCGCCTGGCTGGCCGCAGCGCACGCGCGGCACCGGGCCGACCCCGTCCCCGCGACCCCGCCGGCGCCCGACGCGGCCCGGTTCGTACAGGGCCCGGTGGGCGAGGGATCGTTCGAGGCGCACCCCACCCGCAGGGACGACGGAAGCGTGGTGTGGTGGCTCGTGGACGACACGGACCACCGGCTGGCCCGGGAAGCCCTGCGGACGGAACAGGAACGCACGGCGTTCCTCGTCCGCTCGTCCAACCTGCTGCTGTCCTCGCTGAATCTGGACCGCTGCATGGACGTCACGGCACAGCTGGCCGCCGAGCACCTCACCGACGCCGCCCTGGTGATCGCACCCGCGCGCGACACCGGCCTGCCGGTGGTGGCCTGCGTGCGCGGCGGCACGCCCTCGGTCTCGCTGCGGGCCGTCGACCCCGACGAAGTCCCGGGTCTGGCGGAGGCGCTCCAGGGTTTCCCGCCCGTTCCCTCCCGCTGGATCGATCCCGCGGCCGCGCCCGACTGGCTGCTCCCCGAAGGCCTGGACAGTGTCGGGTCGATCGTCGTCACCCCCCTGCCCGGCCACGGGGTGCCGGCCGGCGCACTCGTCCTGCTGCGCGGCACCGGAGCCCCCGCCTTCACGGAGGGAGAAGAGGTCTTCGCGAGACTGTTCGCGGCCCGCGCCGGCGCGGCGATGTCGGCCGCACGCCTCTACGCAGAGCAGGCGTCGGTCACCGAGACCCTGATGCGTGAGCTGCTGCCGCCCCGGCTGGGCCAGGTGGCCGGCGTCGAGTACGCGGGGGGCTACCGCCCTTCCAAGGACCACGAGCGGGTCGGCGGCGACTTCTACGACGTCCACCCGGCCGTCGACGAGGGCGACGCGTCGCTGGTCGTGCTCGGCGACGTCTGCGGCAAGGGCCTGGAAGCCGCCGTCATGACCGGGAAGATCCGCAACACGCTGCACGCGCTGCTCCCCATGGCAGACGACCACCACCGGATGCTCAGCCTCCTCAACTCCGCGCTCCTCAACTCCGAGAGCACCCGCTTCGCCACCATGGTGCTCGCCTCCGCCACACGCGAAGGCAACAGCGTGCGGCTGCGGCTCACCAGCGCAGGCCACCCCGCCCCGCTGCTCCTGCGCTCCGACGGCCGGATCGAGGCGGCGGCCACGCAGGGCACCCTGGTGGGGGTGCTCCCCGCCGTCTCCGCCGAGACGGCCTCGGTCACGCTGGCACCCGGGGACGCCTGCGTCCTGTACACCGACGGGATCAGCGAGGCCCGCGGCGGACCACTGGGCGGGGCGATGTTCGGCGAGGAGCGGCTGCGGCGAGCCCTGTCCGAGTGCGCGGCGATGCCCGCCCAGGCCGTCGTCGAACACGTGCAGATGCTCACCGCCCAGTGGGTGGGCCAGGGCCGTCACGACGACATGGCCATCGTGGTGATCTCCGCGCCGCGCACCAACCACCTCAGCGCGGTGGACGGCCGCACCCGGGGCAGGTTCACCGCATGAGATCACAGAGCACCTCCCCGATCCCGAGCACGGACGCCCTTGCCGAAGAAGTATGGGAATCCGTCACGGCCCTCGACGAACCCGCCGCGGTGGGGTCGGTCCTACGGGCGCTCGACGACGGCGTCGACCCGGAGTCCGTCCTGCTGGAGGTGATCGGCCGGGTCCAGGGCCGGGTGGGCGAGGAGTGGGTCGCGAACCGCATCAGCGTGGCCCAGGAGCACGCCGCCACCGCCATGAACGAGCGGGCCGTGGCGGCGCTTGCCCTGCATCCCGCGGCACGAACGGAACCCCGGCACGGCCGGATCACGGTCGCCTGTGTGGACGGTGAATGGCACGCCCTGCCGGCCCGCCTGCTCGCGGAGGTCCTGCGGATCCGCGGCTGGCACGTCGACTACCTCGGCGCCCAGGTACCCGCCCCTCATCTCATCGCGCACGTGCACCGCACCGGCCCCGACGCGGTGGCCCTCTCCGGCTCCATCCCCACGCGCCTGCCCGTCGCACACGCGACGATCACCGCCTGCCAGGCCGTCGGTACCCCTGTGATCGCCGGCGGCGCCGCCTTCGGGCCCGGCGGCCGCTACGCCCGGCTCCTGGGCGCGGACGCGTGGGCGCCCGACGCCCGCACCGCCGCGGACGAGCTCGCCCGTCGGCCGCTGCCCCGGCCCCGCCCCGGCCACCAGGCCATCGACGACCTCCCCCACCTGAAGGACCAGGAGTACACGCTCGTCGTGCGCAGCCGGCCCCGCCTGGTCCGCGAGGTGCTCGCCGAACTGGAGGACGCCTACCCCGCGGTGCGCGACTACACCGAGGCGCAGCGCGAGCGCGCGGCCGAAGACCTCTCCCACATCGTGGAGTTCCTCGCCACCGCCCTCTACACCGACGACGAGGAACTCTTCGGCGGCTTCCTGCTCTGGACCGCCGACGTCCTGCACGCCCGAGGGGTCCCGGCGGCTTCTCTGCTGTCCGCCCTGACGCTGCTGCGCCGCCGCCTCGTGGACTTCCCCCGTGCCGTCGCCGGGCTCCGCGCCGGCGCGGACCGCCTCACCCGTACCCTCCTGACCGTCGCCGGGAACGCCGAATGACCAGCTCGCCCTCCACTCCGCTCCGCCTGTCGTGCCGCCGGGCCGACGGCGCCCTCCGCATCGAGCTGCGGGGCGACCTCGACCACCGGTACGCCGACCTGTTGGTCCACGACGTCAGCCGTGTGCTGGGGGAGGGCGGCGCGCCGCTCGAGGTCCGGCTGGACTGCTCGGGCGTGACCGGGGTCGACGCGAGCGGCCTGTCGGCCCTGCTGATGGTCCGCCGCCGTACCGACGCGGTCGGGGCGGCGCTGCACCTCGACGGTCGCCCCCGGCAGATGGAGCGGCTGCTGGAACAGACCGGCACCCTCGCGCACTTCACGGGGGGCGCCGGTGCGCGCACTCCGCTGACCGGGCCGGCCGAGGCCCCCGCCCCCTCGCCCTCGTCCACCCCGAACCCCACGGCCTGACCTCACCTCGGCGGCCGCCCCCGCCCGGACGTCGCGCGCGCGACGTCCCGGCCCCGCCCCGGCGCTCGCCCGAAGTGCCGGGGCAGGGCCGTGCCGAAACTCGGGCCGGGGCCGCCACTCCGGTCCGGCGGCTGCGAGCGGTGCCTCAGTTCGGCGTGACCTTCCGGTCCGACGACGTACAGCCGAAATGCACTGGCACCCCGTCAGCGGCCCGCGCTGACAGCGCTGTGTCAGTATCTGAGGAAAAGGCTTCGGTAATGGGGGACAGCCATGGAGAACGACCGCAAGCAAGCCGTCGACCAGGCACTGGTCCTGGGGCCCGGCGGGCGGCTGGGCACCGCATGGACGGCCGGACTGGCAGCGGGGTTACGCGAGTTCGGGCTGGACCTGGGAGAGGCCGACCTCGTCGTGGGGACCTCCGCCGGGGCGATCGTCGGCGCGGTCCTCGCCACTGGCCAGGATCCGAGCCGGCTCGCCACCCTCCCGGCCCGACGGCCCGCCGATGCCTCGTCCGTGCCGCGCCGCCCTGATCCGGCCGTGATGGGCGCGGTGTTCGCCGTCCTCGGAGACCCGGCCCTGGACCCGACCGAAGCCCGTCGGCGGGTTGGCCGCATCGCCCTGAAGACGGTTGACGCGGTAGCCGAGAAGCGTGCGATCGCCCAGCGCGCCGCACTGATCACCGCTGAGAGCTGGCCGCGGCGTCCTTTGCTGATCCCGGCCGTCGACGCCGAAACGGGCGAGCCGATCGTGTGGGACGCCGCCGCGGGGGTCGCACTGGTGCACGCGGTCGCCGCGTCCAGCGCGTTCCCCGGGATCGAGCCGCCCGTCACCGTAGACGGCCGCCGCTACATGGACGGTGCTCTGCGAGACGGCGTCAACATCGACCTGGCGGCCGGGGCCCGCAGCGTGGTGGTCATCGATCCGCTCGCCCACCGCCATCCCCACCCTGTGACGGAGGACGCCCACTTCGTGGCTCCTGATGCGGCCATGGTGCGCCTGCTCGATTCCGAGCGGCACGACCTCGAAGCCTGGGCAGCCGCCTACCAAGCCGGTGAGACCCAGGCCCGCGCGGCAGCCGAGGAACTACGCGCGCACTGGCGGCCCGTCGCGGACCGCGGCTGCGAGTGAGCACCCCGCGCAGGCCCGCTCGCCGTCTCGCCGAGGCCCGGATGACCGAATGATCCAGTTCGGGGTCGGCAGGCCTGCGCATCACCCTGGAGTGACCCGCCAGGCTACGCGTACCTCGGACAGTTCTACAGGCGGATGAGCTCGCGCGGGGTGGCGTGCGAGGCGCCGGACAAGACTGGAGTGTGCCGCCGGTTCGACCGCGACGAGTAGGCCCCGGCCGGACGGTGCCTCGCGCCCCACGGCCGACCCGGTCCGTATCGGCCGATGAGGCGCCTCCGCGGCTGCCGGCGGGATTCTCCGTCCTGTCCTGCACCCGGCGGTGCACCGACTGTTCCGCGCGACGGCACCCGCCACCGACCGGCCCCGGCTGGGGCGTTCGGACGTTCCTGCGGAGCCGTTCTGCGACCGACCGGAAGCTGGTCGGGCCCGGCCCAGGCTCTGCCAAGGTGGAGCGGGTCGGCGACCTGCAGAGCGTCGGGAACTGGTCCGCGGCGTCCTCGGCGCAGGCGTGTGACCGCGGCACCGGCGGAGGGGCGGACCGGCCCCGTGGACGGTCCGCCCCTCCGGGGGCGGTGCGTTCACTGCTGCTGGCGGCGTACCGTGTCGCCCCAGTAGCCGCCGACCTCATGGTGGTATGCGGCGTCATCGAGGTGTTCTTCCCGGACGAAGTCCGGGGCGTCCTTGACCTGTTGCCTGGTCCGGTCGACGTAGACCCTTTCCTCCGTGGTGTCGACACGGGTGATCGTGCCGGCAGGCAGGAGTACTTCCCTGCCGAAGATCCAGGGGCCGGTGTCGACGACGATCCAGGAGGCGTCGGTTTCGTACGAATGCTTGTCGACCTTGCCGATGGTGCCGTCGAGGGCTTCCACCCTGTAACCGGTGAGGTCCCTGTCCTCGAAGTGGGCGACGGTCAGGTGGTAGGCCCAGATGTTGTCGTTCACGGGTGCGGGTTCCCTTCTCGGTGCTGGTCGGTATGCGGACGCCCAGGCCGAGCGGACCGGCCGGGCAACACGGGCGCGCGCCAGTGCAGTTGCCGCGGGATCGTGCCGGATCCGGACGGCCGGCGTGAGCGGCTTGCGCCGGGCAGGTGGGTCGCCATGCGGCTCGCCTGCCCCGGATCGGCGGAACGATGCACACCGGTTCCCGGGGCCGAGGGTGGCAGGGGGTGGCGAGGTCGGCGCGCACGGCGATCTCGTGGTGGACGCGCGCCTTGAGGACGGACCGCGCCCCGTACGCCGCTTCAGAGATCCGGCGGGGCACTCTTTCGTTCCTGGCGGCCGATCCACCTGCCGCTTTTCCCGGTAGGTGGCGCCGCCGGCGAAGCCGGAGAGCGCATCGGGGCAGCGGCCGCGCTGTGCCCCAGGGGGCCGCTACCCGTTGTGGTTGAGGCGCGCAGAGGCCACACAGTCTCCTGGAGTGGTCCTCGGAGTCGACGCAAGACGTCCCGGGGGCGCCGGTCAGTGGTCCCAGGACCTCGGGCGTTCCAGTGCCTCCCACTCCGCACGGAGCAGGGACAGGACGGCGACGTCGAAGCGGCGCCCGCGGTGCAGACACGCAGAGCGGCGCACACCCTCGGATACGAATCCGGCCTTGGCCAATACCGCGAGCGCGGCCGTGTTGGTGGTGTGGGTGACGGCTTGGACGCGCTGCATCGGCAGTTCCCCGAAGGCGAGATCGGTCAACGCGTCCAGCGCGTCGGTTCCGTGGCCCTGCCCCCGGTGCCGGGGATCCAACATCAGGTGAACCTCCGCCGTGCCCTCGACCACGTCCTGGTCCACCAGGGCGATGTGGCCGATCGGGGTGCCGTCAGGGAGTAGCACCAAGAAGTCGTCCCGGTCGTGAGCCTCGCTGTCGCGCTCCATGCGCTCGCGGAGTGAGGCGAGGGAGCGCGGCCAGAAACCGATTTCGTGAGCGGCCACCGGATCGGACCGCCAGGCGTGCATCAACTCTGCGTCTTCGGCGTCGAGCGGTGCGAGGCTGACCGTCCTGCCCCGCTGGCACGGCACTCGGCCCGTCGCCGCGGCCGCTGTTTCCCACTCGTTCTCGATCACGGGCGGATGCTACGGCCTCCGGAGCCGGGCAACCATCGATTTTGCGCACCGCCCGCAAGGAACGACGTCGCGTCCCGCGTGTGCGTAGCTTGCCGATCGACCTCTGATCTCCGTGTGAGCGGGTGCTCGTGGTGCCCGTTTCTGGTTGGGATGACGGTCCCGTGGCAGAGCCGACCTTTCGATGCCGCCCTGATCCGCCGGCCTCTGGTTCGCGTTGCGCTGTTCGACGAGGCACGTGCGCCCGCAGACGACCACTATCGGCCGCAATCATGGACACGGCCCGTTACCGATGACGGCGAGCGCGACCACGAGTCACGCCCGCACCGGCGAGGAGACCGCCGATGGCGTTCTCAGGACGTGTAGCCCACCCGTCGGGATCCGGTCGAACAGGCGGCACCCCAGGTCCGCCTCCAGGTCGCGGATCCGGCGGCTGAGGGGCGGTTGGGCGAGGTGGAGCCGCGTGGCGGCCCGGCCGAAGTGCCCCTCCTCCGCCACCGCCACGAAAAAAACAGCGCAACGCCCTCAAGTCCATGAGCAGGCACGATACCGACAACAGCCCCGCTCCTGCGGAATCGGTCTTGGACGCGGCCGCGGGATGCGGGGTGAAGTGGAGCCGTTCCCGGACCAAACCCTCTGCCCAGGGCAAAACTGCCCCGTCCATCCCCCGATACCCCTCCGCCCCACGGCCTTCCGCAAGGAGTACCCATGTACGCGCATCCTGACGACCTCCACCGCGCCCGCTCCGTCGGCGCCGCCGCCAGGCCCGAGTTCGAGGCCTGGCTCGCCCTCCAGAAGGCGGTGGACCGCGAGGACGGCGCCGTCCCACGCCGCTACCGCGAGCTGATCTCCGTGGCGGTGGCACTCGTCACCCAGTGCGCGTACTGCCTCGACGTTCACACCGCGGCTGCGCGCCGACACGGCGTCACGGCCGAGGAACTCGCCGAGACCGCTTTTGTCACGGCCTCCGTGCGCGCCGGCGGTACCCTCGCCCACGCCCTTCTCGCCGACCGGCTCTTCGAACAGCACGGCCATCACGTCCCGTCCGTCACGTCGGCCAGTGCGGCGGCCCCATCCTGCTGACGGCCCGTCGGGCCGCATGCACCCAGGGCGACCATCACGCCCGCTCTTCCGGCCGGGAGCGGGGTTCGGACACCGCGGCCCGTGTGGTCCAGGGTGCGGCGGACACGCGCAGCCGGCCGAGCCGGGCTCGAGGCCCGGACCGGTCATCCTCGAATGGGACGATCTGCGCGCGGACTTCACGGTGTTCCGAGACGGCGGCGTGACCTTCGACGAGCCGGAGCAAGTGGACTACGGCTTCGGCGTCCGCATCGAGACGACGGACCCGGACGGCAACCGCATCTCCCTGCGCGAGCGAACCCGCGTAGGCCGTGACGACGGCTGACCCTTCATGGACTCGGCGCATCGCCTCCGTCCTCCGATCACGGGCGGACGCGCATGAGTCGGCCGGCACGGGTAACACGGGGTCAAATGAGACCTGAAAGCGGCACAGTCGGACGAGGTTCCGGCGGGCTGTCCGTCCTGTTGTTCCTGCCGGTGCAGGCGGCCTTCATGATCGGTGTGGGGCTGATGGTCACCGGCCCGCTCGCGGACCACTGGCCGGTGGCGGCAGAAGACGCCGTCAACCGGGCCCTGGCCGCGCACCGAGGCGTCCTCGCCGTCTCGTTCTCGGACTGGGTGTCCCTGTTGGCCGGCACCCGGAGCATCATCGGGCTGACCGTCGTCGCCGTCGCCGCGATCCTGGGGTTCTCCCGGGGGCGGTGGCTGCCGGAGGCGCTGTTCCTGGCCGTGGCAGTGGCCGCGCAGTCGGCCGTCTTCCTGCTGGTCACCCTCGTCGTCGAGCGGCCGCGTCCGGACGTTCAGCTGGACGCCGCGCCGCCGACTTCCAGCTTCCCCTCCGGGCACGTCGGGGCGTCGGTGGCCCTGTTCGGCGGTCTCGCCGTGATCGCGGCGCTCCACCTGCGCGGCACCCGCCGTTGGGCGCGGTGCCTCGTGATCGTTTCCCTGCTCCTCGTGCCGTCTGCCGTGGCGTTCTCCCGGCTCTACCGGGGGATGCACCACCCGTCCGACGTGATGGGCGGCTTGCTCAACGGGGCCTGCACCCTGCTCGTCGTCGCGCACGTGTTCCTGCTGCCGCGCCCCCGGCCGTCCTCGGCTCGCTTCTTCGGCGCGGTCGCCGAGGACAGGCTTCCGGCCGCCCGCACCACTCCTGCCACCGTCGACGAAGCCCCGGCGGCCCGACGGGCCGTGGTGGTGCGTCACCCGCACGGCTGCGGGGCGGAACTCGCCGGTCGCGTGAGGGGCGTACTGAGTCGCCACGGCTACAGCGAACAGGCGTGGACGGAGACCTCCGCGGAGCACGCCTCCGGCGGTCTCGCCGAGCTGATGGCAGACGCGGGCGCCGCGCTCGTAGTGGTCTGCGGTGGGGACGGTACCGTGCGCGCCTGCGCCGAGCTGCTGGCCGGCACCGGGACCCCGCTCGTGGTGGTCCCCTGCGGCACCGGCAACCTGCTGGCCCGCAACCTGCGGCTGCCCGCAGATCCGGCCGCGGCGCTGGAGTCGGCCCTGTCGGGGGAGAAGGCTCGGATCGACATGGGCAGGGTGGCCGGCGACGGGCTGCGGACCACCCGGTTCACCGTGATGGCGGGAGCAGGTATCGACGCCGCCATGGTCGGCGACGCCTCGGAGCGGGTGAAGGAGCGCGCCGGCTGGGTCGCGTACGTCCTGTCGGCCGTCCGCCACCTCCGGGACCCCAGGATGCGTCTGTCGATCCGGCTCGACGAGGGCCCTGTACGGGAGCGCCGTGCCCGCATGGTCGTCATCGGCAACGTCGGCACCCTGCAGGGAGGCGTGCCGCTGCTGCCCGACGCCCGGCCCGACAGCGGCCGGCTGGAGGTCGTGCTGCTCGACCCGCGGGGCGCCCGCGGCTGGCTCGCGACCGCAGGACACCTCGGGGCGCGCATGTTGCCCGGCCGGGCGGCGGCCGGTCCCCTAAGGGGGTACGGCAGGGTGGCCGGCGGCGCGCTGGAGTACTTCAGCGCCGCACGCGTCGACATCCGCTTCGCCCGGCCCCAGCCCCGCGAACTCGACGGTGACGTCATCGGCTCCGGCACCCGCCTGAGCGCGCAGGTGGAGCCCGGCGTGCTGTGCGTCTGGCTGCCGCCAAGTGCGCTGGAGGAGCGGCAACGCACGCCCACGGCCCGGACGACGGAGGTGACCGGGGGAGCGGGGCGCGCCGACGAGCCGCGTACGACCTCCATGACCGGACCGGCCGGCCGGACACACGACTCGGACGGGGGATGACTGCCGTGGGAACCGCGACCCGGGTACCGCAGCGCTGTGACGTGGATGCGGTGGCGGCAATACCGGAGGTGGACGGCGAGGAACTGTCCGCGGAGGAGGCCTTGGCCACACTGTCACGCTACGGAGGCTGGAGCCTCGTACGGGACTCCTTCGTCCGGTTCCGTTACGCCGACGGCTTCAGTCACTCCAGGGCGCTCGCCCTGCCGACGGTGCTGTCGATCGTACCGATGGCCATCGCCGTCATCGGACTGTCCGGCGTGCTGCACACCGAGGACATCGGCCGGGTGGCGGAACTGACGATTCGCAGACTGGTGAGCGGGCCCAGCCGGGAGTTGGTGGACGACGCGCTCGCGCGGAGCAGGCACCGGACCGGGGACGGCAGTCAGTTCGCCCTCTGGCTCGGCCTGCTGTTCGCCGTCATGAACGTGACCACCGCCCTGTGCCAGGTGGAGCGCGGCGCCAATCGCATCTACGGAACGGAACGCGACCGGCCCTTCCTGTACAAGTACACGCGTGGTCTGGTCATGTCCGTGCTGGCGGGCCTGCCGCTCGGCCTCAGCTTCGCGGTCACCGTCCTCGGCGACCACTTGGGCCGCGCCGTGGCGGATGTGTACGACCTCGGCGCGGGCACCCTCCGCGCGTGGGACGTACTGCGCTGGCCCGTGGGGGTGGTGCTGGCCCTCCTCGCCACCAGTGCCATCTTCAAGCTCTCCCCTCGCCGCGCCCAGCCCGGTTACACCTGGTTGGCCTTCGGAGCGCTGGTGTACCTGGGGTTGTGGCTGCTGGCGACGTGGGGACTGAGCCTGTACGTCGGGGCCGGTGGCTCCTTCGACACCGTGTACGGCCCCCTCAGCGCCTTCGTCTCGCTGTTGCTGTGGTCCTACCTGACCGCGTTGGCCCTTTTCCTGGGGCTGGCCTTCGCCGCCCAGCTGGAAGCCGTGCGGGCCGGGGTGAGGGAGCCGGTCAAGGAGGATCCCGGCGTCTGAGCGCGAAGCGTGCGGCAGGGGAAACCACGAGAGGAGCACGGCGACCATGGCACGACTCTCCACCCGCCGACGACTTCGCACCCGCCCAGGGCACCTGCTCGCCCGGCTCGTCTCCGGCCGCCCGGGACCGGACGCCCGCTTCGGCGCTCGGCTGCTGATGACGGTGGCCGCGGCCACGCTCGCTTCCGTGCCCTTCACGCTCGCCCTGATGCTGGTCGAATCGCGATGGCCGCCCTTGCGCCGGCTTGACCAGGGGGCGGCCGAGCGGCTGCACGCGGCCGCATTGGAGCATCCCTCGTGGGTGCGGGTACTCGAGTTCCTGACCGACGTGGTGTGGGATCCCCTGGCCATGAGGCTGCTGGTGGCGGCGCTGGTGGTGTGGCTCCTCGTGCGTGGTGCGGTGCGGCTGGCGTTGTGGGCGGCCGTCACCGCGACGGTCGGGGGCCTCCTCGGCCTGCTGCTGAAGAACGTGGTCGCACGGGCCAGGCCCCATCTGCCCGACCCGGTCGCCCAGGCGCCCGGGTTCTCCTTCCCCTCCGGGCACGCCATGACGGCCACCACGTCCTGCGCGGTGCTGCTGCTTGCGCTGCTGCCGCTGGTGCCCCGGCCATGGCGTCCGCTGCCGTGGGCGCTCGCGGCCGTCTCGGTGGTGGGCGTCGGCTATACGCGGGTGGCGCTCGGCGTGCACTGGGTGAGCGATGTGCTGGGTGGCTGGCTGCTCGGTCTGGCCGTGGTGACCGCGACGACGGCGGCCTTCGAGGCCTGGCGGGCGGACGTCGGACGGCGCCGCACCACCCCCGCGCAGGGCTTGGAACCGGAGATCCGCTCCGGACGCCCGGAGCCGCCGGTGGGTGCCGCGGAGCGTCCCTGAACGGGCTGATCGACGAGAAAGGCGGCCTGGAGGTCGTGGGGGACATGTCGGTGATCGCATTGCCGCCTGTTCGGGTGAAAAGCCCGCAATCCACCTGCCCTTGTGGCGCCCGTTCGGGCCATGGTCTCTCCAGAAGGAAGACCGCCGGACCGAAGGGACATCAGACGTGAGGCGCACCGCAACGATCCTGGCAGCAGCCGCGCTCGCCGTGCTGACCATGCCGGCCAACGCGCAAGCAGCGGCAATCGCATGTGGCGGAGGCACGTCCACCGGCCGAGTGGCCGTCAACGGCTGCATCAGCGCCCAGCGCGGGTCCCTCGGAAAGGTCATCACCCGGGAGATCACGGCACACCTCAAGGCACGGAACACGGGAAAGAAGGGATTGAACATCTCGTACGAAGCGTTCTTCCGTGTCGTCGACGGTGGCCACTGGGTGAAACTAGGCAGCGGCCGCACCTACCTTCAGCCGGGCGAGGCCCTCGGCCCCGTCGAGGTGGGGGCGACGACGCGCGTGTGCGGCCCGGTGAAGGTCGAGATCCGCGTACATGCCCGCGCCGACGGAGCGTCCTGGAGCGGCTGGTCCACCGCATCCACGAAGCAGTGCCAGACCTGAGTTCGGGGGAGGGAACCGGCCGGAAGCGGGGCCGCCGCTCAGGCCTCGGGAGGCGGGGAGCCTTCCCCATCCGCTGTCGGGTGGGGGGAAGGCTCCCCGGGCGGCAGGAAGCAGGCCGTGATCGCCTTGCCGCCGCGAAAGGCGTGGGCGTCCCACCGGTCGGAGAGGGCGTCGACGATGGCGAGGCCCCGTCCGGAGGTCGCCTGCGTCGAGGCGTCGCTCGGGGCCGGGAGGTGCGGGTCGCGGTCCGCGACGCTGACGTGCAGACAGCATCCGTCCCAGGTCGGGATGGGCCGGGCGGCACTGGGAGCGTGCACGTGTGCGTTGGTGACCAGTTCGGACACCGTGAGCAGGACGGAACGGACGGTGTCAGGGGCGTCCTCGGCCCACGGGGAACGACCGCGCCCAATCCACTGCTCGAAGCTTCACGGTGCCACCTCACCCTCGATTCACCTGCGGTCGATGCCTCCGTCGGTCAGGAACGCCCGGCCCGGTGACGGGGACGGTGGCCTTCCCGGCGGGTCACCAACAGGAGGGCGAGCAGCATTGGTGCGATCAGCAGAATCATGGTCCCCATGGTGATTCGTCTCCTCGCGATCGGTACTTCTCAGGCCCTTTCGCGTGTTTCCGCAGGGCCGCCCCCGAAACCCCGAGAACAACCAGATCGGTCCGCGGCATCACGGCCCTCCCCGGCGGGTGCTCGATGACGCGCAGGTCAGGGCTCGTTGGCCGGGGTGCCGGTGCACCTCAGACCGCGCGGGAGGAGGCCTCGTTCCGGAGGGTGCGCAGCAGTTCGAAGGAGGAGAGGCCGCCGGTTCCTCCGTTGTGCCAGATCTGCAGACGGGCGCCCTGCCGGGGATGCAGACGGTGGGCCGTCCAGCCGAGGTGCATCCAGGCGAAACGGTTGCTGCGGTGCTCGACCTGCCGGAAGAGCCGGATCGCTTCCGCGAGCTCGGCGGGACCACCACAGTCCAGTTGGGCTCGTACGTAGGCCGCCAGGTCGGCCGCGGTCGACCACAAGCCTCCCGCCCCGGCGAGATCTGCCAGGTTCCACGGAGGGGTGGGGCGGAGCCGGCCGTCGTGTCCCTGGGCGAGCCGACCGGGGCGCAGCAGGGCCCGCAGCACCATGCCCTTGGGCAGCCGGGGGAGCCCGGACATGTGGGTGGCCAGGTGCCGCACGGTGATCTCTTGGCCGTCAAGGAACGGTACGACTGCGCCTTCGGGGAGGAGACTGGCAAGCGGCTCGTCGAGATCCACCGTGCCGGCGACCGCCATCCGGGGCGAGGGCGAGCGAGGTGAAGGTCTTGGTGACCGAACCGATCTCGAACAGCGTGTCGGTACCCGGTGTTTCGGTGCCGCCGCGTGCGGTGTTCCCCGCACCCGCGAACCCCACATGCCCGTCGGCGACGGCGGCGACCACGACACCGACGTGCCGTCGGGCGAGCTGCTCCGCGGACGTCAGAGCGAGTGCACCGAGTCTCTGAGCGTTGTCCATACCCGAATCATGCGGACGGACGAACACCCGCCGACAGCGTCGTGATGATGATTCCCGGCGTGCGCATTGCGACTTGAGAAGGAGCGAGCCCGATACGAAGGAGAGTTGCCGACGAGGTCGGGTATTTCGAAGGAACCGACCCCAGGGGCGCCATGGCGCGGGGCGGGCGCCGCGCCTGTGCAGTACTCACGAGTCATGAAGCGCGGCGGTGCCACCAGTGCCTGCGTCGCGGATGCACGGCGCGGCCCAGCCGCAGGCCGATCAGGAGGTAACCGAGCAGTGCCCCGATGGTGTTGAGGATGACGTCGTCGATGTCGAAGACGCGTCCGGTGACGAGGGCGCCCTGGATCAGTTCCACCAGCGTCATCAGGCACACGGTCACCGCGGCGACCCTCAGCAGCCCGCGGGCGGGCGGCAGCAGGACGGGCAGGAGCACGCCGAACGGAACGCCCAGCAGCAGGTTGCCGCCCACTTGGCGGGCCGCCTCGACCGTCGACGCCCCTTCCAAGTAGGCGCCGATCGAGCGGCCGGGCCGGAGGTTGGCGTGCACCAGGTCCGCCGAGGCGGCGGAGGGTTCCAGGGTCAGCCGGGCCAGGACCACGCTGAACAGGACGGTTCCGGCGAAGGCGGCCAGCATGGCGAGGGCCCGTACGGCCGGGTGGGCCGGGTGGGCCCGGCTGCTCTTCGTACCGGTGTCCTGTCGGACCGCTTCCTGCGGCTTTTCGTCGCGCCGTCGCGCGTGGCTCCACGTCATGTGGGCGCGTCTACCCGGTGGGCGGATCGGTACGCGGGGCCGCGCCGGCGCATGGGCGCGGGCCCGGGAGGGCACGCGCACGGGGTGACCGACATCCCCCGCACCACTGCGCGGCGAGGCGCTCCGCCCGCCGCCGCTTCCACCGCCTGCGGCCTCGCGGCGCGAACCCGCGCCGAGTTGCGGCGCACGGCCGTCCGTGTGTGGACGGACAACCTGGCCGATCACGCGGCCGCCCTCACCTACTACGCGCTGCTGGCGCTGCTGCCGGCGCTCGTCATCGCCGTCTCCGTCGTGGGGTTGCTGGGCGGGGCGAGGCGGGACCGGCTCATCGCCGACCCGACCGCCTACGCGCCCCCGCAGTCGGCGCAGGTGCTCCGCGAGGCGCTGGGCGCCATCCCCGAGGGGCATTCCTCGATGTGGGCCCTGCTGCTCGGCGGAGTGGTGAGCGCGTTGTGGTCGGCGTGCAGTTACCTGGCGGTGTTCCGCCGCGCCCTGCACACGATGCACCGGGTGCCGGACACGCGGCGGCCGCTGCGTGCCGCGCACACCCTCGTCGTCCACGCGGCGCTGCTGCTGGTGCTGCTCGTCGTCGGCGCCGTGGGTCTGGTCGTGTCCGGGCCGCCGGCCCGGTGGGCCGCGCGGGCCGTGGGGGCGGGCGGTGCGGAGGCCGTCGCGTTCCTGCGCTGGCCGGTGCTCCTGGTGGTGGTGACCCTTCTGGTGCTGGTCCTGTTCCGGACCGGGCCGGCCCAGAGCCGGGGCACCCGGCGGGGGCTGCCCGGCGGGGTGCTGGCGGCGCTGCTGTGGCTGGCCGCCTCGGGTCTCTTCACGCTGTACACGCAACTGGACACGTACGGCCGGCTGTACGGGTCGCTGGCCGGGATCGTGGTCTTCGTGATCTGGCTCTGGTTCGCCAATCTCGCGCTGGTCACCGGCGCCCAGTTCAACGCGGAAAGGGCGCGGCGGCCGGCGGCCGGGGTGCGGGCTTGAGGCCCTGCGGCCCGGCCGCCCCGGGGCCGTTACTTCATCCGGCGGGCGCGGCGGGCGAGCACGGCGGCCGTCAGGACGCCGGCGACGGTGGCCAGCGCGGTGCGGTTGGCCCGTGCCAGGGTCGCGGCGCGGCCGGCCCTGGCCTTGGCGGAGGCGAGGTTGCGGTGCCCGGTGAGCCGTCCGGCGCGGGCGGCGGTGTCCCGAACGCGCGTCGCCGTCCGGAGCGCCCCGGCGCGGACGGGATCGGGTGTCTTGTCCTCCATGAGACGCCCGAGGTGCACGGCCGTTTCCCTGAGCCGGCCGGTGGCGCGTATGAAGCGCCCCCGGAGCTCCGCCGGACCGGGGACGGATTTGTGGTTGGCGTGCGGTATCAGCGTCATGGCGATGCCTCTCCTTGAAGTACGCCTTCTCGACAGCGAGTTGTCGGCGTTCGGCTGTGTGATGCGCGGGTACCCGGCAATGCCCGGATCACGCGCGCCGGGCCGCGACACGGCCCGTCAGCCCGCTCCGCCGGGGAAGATCTCCGTGGCCGTGGCGACGGCGAAGCCCCCCAGGCCTGGCCGACGGTCGGCTTCGCTGGACCGGCGACCTCGTCTTGGTTGGTCAGTACGTCGAGCAGGACGGGCCCCGGGGTCTTGAACGCCTTGCGCACGCCGTCGTGGAGGTCGTCGGGGTCGGTGACGCGGACGCCGGTCAGGCGGCGCTCGCCGCGCAGGGTGACGCAGCGGGAGAGCCAGAGGGTGGCCATGCCGGTCCAGGAGGTGAAGACGGCGTCGTAGGCGGCGTTGGAGTCCACCGCGGCGGCCAAGGCCTCGGGGTGGACGGCCTGGTCCCGGTTGTCCAGGGCCGTAGCCCGCCGGTGGGCTGCGCCGCTCAGAGACGAGCGCGCTCGGTCACACCCGTGACTGAGCGATTCAGTTGGCCCCTGAGCGTTTGTACTTGGCCCGGCTGAGCGTGACGGTTGGCCCAGGCCGTTCGCGGGTGGTACTCCGCTGAGCTGATCGGCTGCAGCCTCATGGTTTCTCGTTACCCGACAGCGCGGCCGATGAGTCTGTGGCTCCCGGCCGGTCCAAGCTCGTGTCACCCCAGGAAAGGACACGCCATGTCGGAGCTTCTCGTCGACTTCATCACCTCCCTCGACGGCCACGCATCGGGAGAGGGGTGGCCTGGGTTCTGGGGCCTCGAGGGCCCGGAGTACCTCGCATGGCTCAGCAAGCAGCCCGAGGCCACCTACCTGATGGGAGCGAACACCTACCGCCTCATGTCGGGGTTCGCCGCAGGCGAGGTCCCGCCTGGCCAAGACGAGTTCAGGCCCGAAGAAGAGGCGTCCGTCGACGAGCTCACGCAAGCGTCCAAGGTGGTGTTCTCATCCTCACTCGAGGAGCCACTGACGTGGGCCAACTCCACGCTCGTCCGCGACGATGCCGTCAAGGCGGTCCGCGCCATGAAGTCGAGTGGCGCGGGGCTCCTCAGTACGATCGGCAGCCTCAGTCTGTGCCGGTCCCTGCTGCGAGCGGGGCTCGTCGACCGCTTCCGGGTCGTGATGTTCCCGGTGATCACCGGGGCCACGGGCGAAGAGCGCATCTATGACGGCTATCCGGACGTTGCCCTTGAGATGATCGAGCACCGTACCTTCGACGGCCGCATCCAGCTGGTCGAGTACAAGCCCAGTGTGCTCGAGCACCCGCCACTCGGCGTCCGTGCCTGACGCCGCCCCGTCCGCCGCTGGGCGCATACTCGGGCAGAGCCTCGCGAGCCGAGCGCGCTACACGGCCGAACCGGCCGACTACGGTGCTGAGTCGCAACCCGCATGACGCGGTGAGCCGGAAACCGGGACACGCCCAAAGGGCGGTGGCGTCCGTGGCACGCGCCTGCTCGATGACGCGCAGGAATTGATCGGCCCAGCCGATGTCGGCGCGGTCGCGGTCGGCGCGTTCCACTTCGGTGGGGAGGGGCTCCTAGGCGACTGACGCTCCGCTACAGGGAGGTCGGTCGGCGTGCGGGCGGGGCGTCTGCCCCGGACGATGGGCAGAGCATCCATCCGCTGCCGTCAGGAGTCCTGCCCATGCTGGAGCGCACGCTGAAGAAGGACCGCACCGAGGTCACCTTCATCCTTCCCGCGGACACTCCGGCAGGGCCGGTCAGTGTGGTGGGTGACTTCAACGACTGGCAGCCGGGTGTCCACACCCTCCAGCTCCGTAAGGACGGCCGGCGCGCGGTCATGGTGGCTCTGCCAAGGGAGAGTGTCCACTTGTTCCGGTATCTGGCCGCCGGGGACTACTGGTTCAACGACGAAGGCGCCGGCGATCTGGAGGGGCCCAACAGCCGGCTCCACACCTGACTGGAATCTGGCTCCCGCCGCCGGCACCACACGGCCGGACGCCCTCGCGATGTCGGGGCACGGCCCCGCCGCGTCCCCAGTGGCCAAGGCCGCCGAAGACCTCAGTGCGGGTATGTGAGAGGCCGCGATCTGCCTCACGGGCCGTGCGTCACCCGTTCGGACGCGGCCGGGTCGCCAAACTGATCGTCCACTCACCCGACGGGCAGGGATGGCGCCGGGTGCGCTACGACGGCGTCGCGCACCGCCCGGCATCCTCGTTCTCCTCACGGTGGCCGGTGGAGAACGCGGAGGACGTGGACCTCACCGAACCCGACTTCGTGGAGTGGCGAGGCGCCGGACCGAGGCGGGACCCTCTCCCTGAGTGCTTCCTGCACCCGGGGAGGGGGTTGGCGGGAAGGCTGCTCCGTGCCGAGGTGCAGCAAGGTGGGGGGATGCCGGTTCGGGCTCCTTTCGGGGCGGCCAGGCCACATGGTGCCCCGCGCGCCGCCCGCAGGGGCCGGGCGGGCCCTGCGGTCGGATTCTGCTGGCGCCCTGTTGGGCGCGTCGGTTCAAAGATGAACTCCCGTCTCGTGGGCCAGTGCGTGCAGCAGGCGGTCCTGGAACACGTGGTCGTGGACTGCTTCATGTGGTTCCTGCCGCTGACGGTGGTACCAGTACCCGCCACTCGTCAGGGCCTGGGGATCGTCGCTCGACGCCAGCCACTCCTGCGTCCGGTGGCCTAGTTCGAGGTCGTCGGGCGCGTTCGGGCCTCCCATTCTCGTCGGCACCCAGCCCGGATCCACGGCATTGCTCATCACACCGGGGCGCAGACGGGCCACCGCGGCGGCGAGAGCCGTGACGAACAGCTTGCTGTCCGCGTACGACCCCGCGTGTTCGCCGCGCCAGTCGATGCCGGCCAGCGAGGAGTGCGGGTGTCCGCCGAAATGCGAGCCACTGCTCAGGTACACCAGCCGTCGTGGTGCGGGCAGCAGGGCTGTGAGCAGGTACGGCGCGATGATGTTGACGGGCATGACGGCCGGCCCGCTCCACACGCCGGCGTTGTGGATGACGGCGTGGAGGGGCTGTGCGGCGTTCAGCTCCGCGGCGATGCGGCGTACGGCGTCGCGGTCGGCGAAGTCGCCCACCACGATCCCTGCTCCTTGGTCCAGCAGTGGCCCGATGTCGGCCGCGCGTTTCTGGTTGCGGACGTGTACCACCACCTCGTGTCCCGCCGACAGCAGCGACTGCGCCGCGGCGCGTCCCAAGCCGTCGGCGGAACCGGTCACCAGAATCCGGCGGGTCGTGTGGGTCACGGGTCTCCTCGTGGAGGCAGGAGCTGCCATTGCGTGCGCCGTGGGGCGGGTGTGGTCCGCATCCTGGCATGAGCGGGGCGGACGGCCCTCGCACGAAGCGGAGAGCCGTCGAGTTCCGCCCGAGTGGCCGTGGCCTTCAGGGGGCGGTCAGGACGCGCCGCGCTGCTGGTCGCCGCCTGACCGCCGAGCTGTACAGGACGGCCCGCAGGAAGGCCTGACACACAGGAGGGACGGGCCCCGCCGGGGGCGATCGCGCGGGTCCCGTTCGTGGAGTCCGGTGGACGGTCACCACGGCGCTCCAGCCGCTTGCGGTTCGCGGCCCGGTCGGCGGGCTGCGGGATCACTGCCCGGATCCCGCGTTGCCGCAGACGGCGCGGATCGCCGGGGACGAGTGGTGACTGAGGACGGTTCCGCTCCGTCCTCGGTGGGGCCGATGGTAGGAGGAGGTGTGCGGAGCGTCGGCAACATCACGGGCCGCTTCGAAGTGGACAGGGTGGAACTCAAGCGAGCCCTCGGGCACTGACAGGTGACCGGCACCCCACGCGGCGGGAGCCGCGGGGTTCGGAAGCGTTACCGGAGGTGGGGTCCAGTGCCGGCCGCGGTGGCCGGGGCGGTAGTCGGGGACCTTGCACTGGGAACAAGGCGATCACCCCCTTGTGCGGTTGGATACGGCCGGTCTCAGAACAGGACGGGTACGGGCAGGTGCCGAAGATTTGGGTGCACCCGCTCCGCCGTGTTCGAACACCTGGCTGCCGACGTGGACCGGGGTCCCGGACCGGGGTCCGCAACGGTGACGCCGGCGAGGGGGGACCGGCTCCAGGGCGGGGCCCGGCCGGGGCTCACGAACCGGCCGGGCCCCGCGTGCGTGGACCTTCTCGTCGTCCTGCCACCGTGGCACGGACCGGCCCGTGCTGCTCGTCAGGGCTTACAGGTGCAGGCCGGCCCGGCAACCCCGCCGGAGCGGGCCGCCGCCGGGCGGGTCAGGTACCGGTCGGGGAAGAGAGCATTGGTGGCGCACTAGTGGGCGCGGAGGGGTTCTCGTCGGGCTGGGACTACCTGTTGCGCTGGTCGTGGGTGTCCTGGCGGAGCTGCTGGGTGTGGCGGGTCATGGCGTCGATGCGGTCGGCGAGCTCGGCGTCTTCGGGGCGTTGTAGGTGGGGGCGGCTGTCGGTGAGGGGCTGGACGAGGCGGGCGGCGTCGTTGTCGGTGAGGGCCGTGTTCAGGTCGCCGACGGCCCCTTGTGCGGTGGCGGGCAGTCCGGCGAGAGAGGTGACCTGTCCGGCGAGGCGGCGCAGGTCGGCTGCGTTGTCCCGGGCCCACGTGGTGACGGTCCGGTCGGCGGCGCGTGAGTCGCGGGTTGCCTGGACGCGTTCCTCGCCGGTGCTTCCCGCAGTGCCGGGGCGCAGGCGCAGGTAGCGGCGCTCGGCGGCCTGGCGGCTGGCGACGCCGAGGGGGCCTGCGAGCTCGGCCCAGCTCGCGCCCTGTGCGCGGGCGGTCTCGATGAGGGCGCTTTCCCAGCCGGCGAGCTGTTCGCGGACCTCCCGCAGCACCATCAGTGCGGCCAGGGCCGGGTGCGGGCCGCCCTCGGCTGTGGGCGGCGTGGCAGTCGGCGGCGTTCCCGTTGACGACTGCTGCGCGTTCTTCACGGACTCGTTGATGGCTACCAGTGCCGCTGCGGCGGCATGGAAGGGCACGGGTGTGTTCAGTGGGTCTGCTGGGGTCACGGCACGCTCCGTCGTCTTGTCATCCTCCAGATGACGTCTTGCTTGTCATCGTTTCGATGACATGCTACAACGGGAGCACGTTGAAGCGCATTGGCAGTTTCTGCCTGAACCAACTGGAGGTGTTTCGCGATGTTGATGCGCACCGACCCGTTCCGCGAGATGGACCGGATCGTCCAGCAGCTGTCGGGTACGTCGGGGACCTGGTCGAAGCCGTCGGTCATGCCGATGGACGCCTACCGCGAGGGCGACGCGTACGTGATCGCCTTCGACCTTCCCGGCGTGAGCACCGAGGCGATCGACATCGACGTCGAGCGGAACATGCTGACCGTCAAGGCCGAGCGCCGGCCCGCTGCGAAGGCCGACAGCGTGCAGATGGAACTCTCCGAGCGGCCCCTCGGTGTCTTCTCCCGCCAGGTCGTGCTGGCCGACACCCTCGACACCGAGCGCATCGAGGCCGACTACGAGGCGGGCGTCCTCACCCTGCGGATCCCGATCGCCGAGCGCGCCAAGCCCCGCAAGATCAGCATCGGCGAGTCCGGCCGCAAGCAGATCTCCGGCTGAACCACCCGGACCAGCCGGACGCGGAGGGCGGGACGCCCCGATCCCCCTCCGGCACCCGCCCTCCGCCCCCCCTGACCTTCCTCACCCCGTCGCGGAGGTGATGTCGATGTCGATGCGCAGGGAGTCGTTCCTGGCTTGTGTCCAAGAACGCGGCGAGTACCGAACCGCCGAAGCAGCCGAACGAGCCGCCCGCATCGTCCTGGCCCTGCTGGGCGCACACCTGGTCGGCACCGTGCGGGCCGAGCTCGCCGCCCGGCTCCCCGAGACCTACGCCCTGATCCTCCTGAACCCGCTGCAGGCCGCGGAACCTCTGTCACCGCAGCGGTTCGTCCGCGCGACCGCGGCCTGGATCGAAGGCGCCACCGAGAAGACGGCTCTGTGGGACATCAGTGCGGTCCTGTCCACCGCGGCCGACTCCGCGGGCGACGCCCTCACCCGCGAGATCCTGCTGCAGCTCCCGCCCGGCTACGACCTCCTCTTCGGCCACCCCGAACCCACCTGACCACTCCCGGCCCGAGGTCGGATCCTTCGCACAGAAAGGCAACCGCAGCCGTGTACGACCAGCCTCGAGTGAACCCGCCCCAGCCCGTCATGACGTTCGACCAGATGCTGGAACGCGTGCGCTACGAGGGCGCCTACCCCACCCGCGAACGCGCCGAAGAAGCCGTCCACCAGGTCCTGGCCGCCCTCGGCCGCCAGGTCACCGGCGACGAACGCGTCGGCCTCGCCCAATGCCTCCCCTTCGAAGCCGCCCTCACCCTCACCGCCCAGATCCCCGACACCGAACACCGCACCGGCTGGGGCTTCGTCAAGGACCTGGCCGCCCGCACCGGCGCCACCCCGGCCACCGCCCGCTGGGACACCGGCGCCGTACTCGCCGTCGTCACCCGCCTGGCAGGCCCCGACCTCCTCGCCCGCATCCTCACCCAACTCCCCGACGGCTACGCCCTCCTCTTCGGCCAGGCAGAACTGCGCCAGCCCCAGCCCGCCACCTGACCCGGCCGACGCCGCGCCGGCATGCCTCAGGGCCGGGACCGCGCCGCGGTCCCGGCCCTGAGGGCGTGAGGGTCAGTGCTTGAAGACGCCCTTGATCTTCTCCTTGGCCTCACGCGCATCACCCCTGGCCTGATCCGTACGGCCCTCGGCAGCCCTCCGCTCATTGCCCGTCAGGCGGCCGGCGGTCTCCTTCAGCTTGCCCTTGGCCTGCTCGCCCTTCGCCTTGGCCTTCTGCTCACCAGACACAGCTGATCACTCCCTGCTCGATCGGAAAGGACTTGCAGAGCCCCGTATGACCGATGGGTCCCCTGCTAAACGCACGGGGGACCACATCCGGCACCCGATTGCGGCCGGGACCGGTCAGACCCCGCCCACACGCGCCGCTTTCCATCGCGTCCTCGCGCGCCCCTGCCCTGCTCCGTTGTACTGGGGCCAAGCAGAGTGCACTCCAGGGTTCGACGGCGAGGAGTCGGGGTGGCAGTTGACCATGAGCAGGCCGGCTTCGGGCCGGAGCAGGGCGCTCATGGCGTCCGAGCTCTCGGATCCCATGGCGAAGTCCTGGCCGACGACGATCCTTGGTTCGGGTTCCCGCCGCACTTGGCGTCGGTCTCGGCCTTGAAGGCGGTCTGGAAGGCCTTGGGGTCCTTGATCAGGACGATGGTGATGACGCTGCGCCTGCCGCGGTATCCGGTCTCGGTCACGGAGAAGGCAGGACCTGACCTGGGGAATCGATAGGGCCGACGGCGGAGCCGTCCTGGCCATCCCGATCCGCCTCAACCACGACCAGGTCCACTACATCTCCGGCCGCGCCATCCACCGCGCCTCCGAGAGCTACGCGTTGAAGGCAAGGCCGATGCGAAGGACGCCGCCGTCGTCTCCGACCAGGTCCGCATCCGCCGTGACCCACACCCATGACGCACCGGCGATGGAACCGTCACGGACCTCGAGATCCTCACCGGTCGGCTCATGGATCTCGTCGCCGACCGCACCCGCACCGTCAACCGCCTCCGGGCCCAGCTGACCGGCTACCAGACCTCCGCGCCCATCCGCCGGCCCGGCGCCAAGCGCCTGGAGACCTGGCTGCGGAACCGAAAGGTTCTCCGCGCCGAACGGCTCGCCGAGACCGCGGTCGAGGCCGCCGAACGGCAGCACACCAGCCTGCCCGGGGAGAAGCTGACCGCCCGGATGGTGCTCACTCCGGAGAAAGTGGTGCTGGTCGTCAACGAGCAGGTCGCCGAGCTCGACAAGGTCATCGAGGCCCGGTTTCGCGACCACCGCCACTTCGAAGTGATCACCAGCATGCCCGGCCTCGGCATCATCCTCGGCGCCGAGTTCCCGGCCGCCACCGGCGGCGACATGGCCGTCTTCGGCACCCCCGACCGTCTCGCCGGCTTCGGCGGAGTCGCCCCAGTCCCAGGCGACTCCGGCAAGATCAGCGGCGACTTGCGACGCCCGCAACGCTACAACCGCCGGCTCCGGCGCGTGCTCTGAACCTCCGCGTTGTTCAGCAGCCGACGGTCCGAGGAATCCCGCCGGTTCTACGACCGCAAGCGCGCCGAGGACAAGCGGCACGCGCAGGCCGTCCTCGCGCTCGCCCGTCGCCGCGTCAACGTCCTCTGGGCCCGGCCCTCCTCCGCGACGGACGGTGCTACGAGCTCACACCGCCGACCGTCCTCGCGGCTTGACAGACCGCATCGGGAATCGCCGGCACAGGACAGTATGAGCGCTTCAGCCGGCGGCTGAGCGATGCAGTCGGTTCGCGGAGAGCAGCCACCGCCAGCGCGGACGCTCCGTGACGAGTGTGGCAGCGGCGAGCAGGGTCACGGGAACCGCCGCCCAGGCGGGCCAGACCAGCCACGAAGCGACAACGGCCGCGGCGAGCTGGAGCAGCACCAGCAGGATCGTGGCCCAGCCCGGCACCGCGATGATTACGTTGGCCTTGTCCCCTGGGGTGGAGAACAACGTCGGAAGGCCGATCAGGGCCACCACGGATAGGGCGGCGAGCAGCCATGAGTGGTCGGCCAGGGCCCAGGGGGTGGTCACCCACGCGACGAGTTCCGTCGCGAAGCGCAAGGCGGACGCGGTGCGGTCGTCCGGTCGTCCAGAGGTCGTATCCCCACCAGCTGCGTCGGTCACCTGCGGAGGATCCCACGGCGTGCGGCCGACTGCCAGGGGTTTGGGGCGCTGCTGTCGCACCCCGCACCATGGCTTCCCGTATGCCCTGGAAAGCCGGAGACACACGCACGTTGACGCTGAGCGCCCAGCCCTGCGGGTACGTCAGGGCTGCTCCCCCGAGAGGAGCGGTTCGAAGCAGCAGTAGGCGGCGTAGTTCCTGAAGTGCCGTGCGTACAGCTCCGAGCCGTCGGTGAGGCGCTCGTCGAGCACCTCACCGACGTCGACGACATGCCGCGGCCGCCAGGTGATCAACTCGCCGGCTTCGTTCTCGTAGCTCGTCTCCAGGCCCTTGCCGTGCACTTCGGCCTTCTCGCGGGCCCGCGCCTCGTCGGCCGCGGTCAGCAGGACGAAGCTTTCCTGGTAGAGCGGAGCGTGATCGTTGCTGTCGGCCGAGGTCTCACACGGCAGGACAGCGATGTAAGTGGTCATGGTCCCGGCAATTTCTTGAAGCGGTTGTCGTTCAGCGCCCTGCTGGAGGGGACCGAGACCACGGACGTCTTCACCGTCGCCGAGACCCTGGACGAAGCCCCCCGGGCCGGCTGGTGACGCGACTGCCTCTGGATGCCGATGTGGGGTTCTACCGGCGGAAGCAGTCGCCGACATACGTGCTCCGTGTACCCGGGGAGCACGACAGGCTGACGTGTTGCTCGGTGCTGAGCCGCCATGGCAGGTGGAGTTCAGACGCGGGGGAGCCAGTCGTCGGCGGCGTCGAAGTGTTCCTGTGCGCGTTGTGCCTTCTGCTCGAGGAGTCGGCGGAACCCTGCGAGGGTGTAGCGCTCGGCGGTGCCCGCTCTGGCCCCGGGGATGCCTGCGACGGTCGCCATGCACTGCTGGGGCTGGGGTTGCCAGCCGGTGACCCGGACCCGTAGGTGCATGTGTTCTGCGCGCCGGTGCAGGACCAAGAGGTGGAGCAGGCCGTTGACGTCCATGGCCGTGACAGCGTGCAGGTCCACCAGGAGGTCGTGCTCCACCAGGGTCACGTGGTCCAGCGCGCGCTGGAGTACTTCTCCAGCCCCTTCGTCGAGCTCTCCTTGGGCGCTGATCAGAATCTGGCTGCCGCAGTGCTGGACGTCCACGTCGATCAAGGTTCTGCTCCCGTCCCCGCAGGCTCCGTACCCACGGGGCCCCATCCTGGCGCGGTATGGGGTTGTGCTGGTGCGCGGCGCGCTGAAGTGCCGGTACCAGGCTGGGAGGGGTTTTGATCGGGACGGGGCAGGCCTGTTGGCCGGAGAGTTCTTGTCAGCGGTGGACCGGGGGCGGGACCTGCCTTGGCCGGCTGCTGGGGGATGCCTTGCGTAGGAGGTGGACACCATTCCCCGTGGCGGGACACCAACTCGTCGATCGGCCGGTCATCCACCACCCTCGACGGCTGCGGCTCGGCTTCCTCACCGGGCTCGGCCTCGGACGCGTTCTCACTGCTCATCGGTGCATCTTCCGCGATCGGGAGCGGCACCGAACGATACGTCCCGAATGACGTCAACGGCGACAGAAGGGGCGACCTGATGGCCCGCCCGGCATCCCGAGACGACGTGTACCGGCACCGCGACCTACCCTCCCGGTGAAGGTCGGCACCGGGTGGACCATCCCGCGGCCCCAGGCCGCTGAGAGCGGCGGCGCGGATCCGCCCGCTGGCCGCGGCGGCGACCGGGCCCCGTAGGCGCATGTGCTCGCGCCGGCAGCGCGTCGGGAGAGGTGCCCCACGGGGAGGAGGCCGGAGTGTTGGCTGGTGGACGGGGTGCGGCGCACACACGGACGGTCCGCCTGGAGGGTTGGTGGGGCTTGCGGACGACGACGGGGCGGGGGGACCGGGTTGGCAGGGCCTCTGCCGCGGTCGGCGGCAGAGCATCGTTGGCCGGCCCGGTGCGTGGAGTGCGGGTCGGGCCCGGGGTATTCAGGTGGTCATGGTGTCCCCGTGCCGGTGAGCCACTCTCCAGGCGCCGTTTTCCCTGCGGTACACCTGGGTGGCTCGCAGGGTGTAGGTGCGGGGCTGCCCGTTGACGGAGGTGGAGGTGTGCTCCAGGCCGACGGTGTAGGCCATGTTGTCGCTGACGTCGTACGCCTGCAGCTCGAACTCGTACGACGTGCAGTCGGAGAAGGCCTCCGCCAGATCGGTGAAGAGGGTGTCGAGTTCCTCGCGGCCGATGGCGTTGCGCCACGCGCCGAGGACGCTCACAGGCTCGGTGCGGGACCAGAGCGCACGTCTGGGAGCCGCGTCGCCGTTGTGCAGCGCGATCTCCGCCTCGCGCAGCGTGGTCCTGACCCACGTCAGGAAGTCGTCACGATCATTCATTCCTTCAGCATGGCTCGGCCCGGCGCTTGCGGCCTACGCAGGGCGCCAGTCGCTCTTCGGAAAGAGGGGATGCCCGGTGCGGCCTGGGCCCCACCCGTCGCCTGAAGCCCACGGTGTCGCGGGCGCCGCCGGCTCGGTTGCCGCCTCCGTCGGCCAGACCGCGGCAGCAGACCGGCTCGCAGCGACCGCGGGCGGCGACCCGTGCAGGCAGCACCATGACGACTGGTACGGCCACGACAAGCCCAGCCATAACGGCGGGTCAGGCGGCCAGTCGGTCCTACTCGGCCGACCGGGCCCCGGCCCATGGGCGCTACGGGTTCCCAGGGCATTCCGGGTCCTCCCGGGGCGACGGGGGCCGACAGGCCCGCAAGGTGCCACCAGGCCGACCGGTGCCACGGGTTCGACTGGCGCGCCCGGGAACGCCGGTATTCCAGGTGCTCCCGGGGCGACCGGGGCGACGGGCCCCACAGGACCGACTGGCCCGTCGGGCTCCAACTCCGTCACCGCTTTCCGTGTGACGTGGGCTCGGGCCGTCCACAGGCCACCTCGGTGCGCCCGGGTACCGCCCCGAACCGGCCCGGGATCGGCCCTCCAGACCGGAACGGATCCTACCGGCCTCGCCGCGACCAGAGCCCAAGCGGAGCGAGCAGCCAGCTGAGCGGCCGGGGAATTGCGGCGTGAGACGCTGATGGAGCTCGGGCTTCTATGTTCCTCAGCAGTTCCCCTTCCTCGTCGTAGAGCTCAAGACTGAACCGCAGACCGAACCGGGTCAGTAGTGCTGCCAGATCGTCGAACCGTTGCGGATCGACGACTCCGTTCAGGAGTGTGTCGCCCTCGGTCGGGTCCACCTCGATGCGGCACCAGTCGGTCTCGACCTCATACGACTCCCACGACGCCGGTCTGGAACTCCAGCCTGCCCCGATGAACCGGTCGGCCACCAACGAAGGGCTCGGGGCATCTGCGAGGCCACCACACACGTTGTTGTTGATCTCATGCCAGACGGGATCGAGCGGCTGTCCCTCATCGGATATGTCCACAGCTGGATTATCAAGCAGGCGCCCTGAGAAGCCGTTGTCGTACCGAACTTGATCGGCGGGTTTCCGCAGTTCAGGCATGATGTCGGCATGGCGAGGCATGCTCGGGCCGTTGGGTTGTCTCGTTGGTGGAGGTGCCGGGATGGCGTCGGTGGTGGGTCTCCTGGAGGAGCGAGAGCCGGCCGCGCGTGAGCGCGTGGAGGGGCTTCGGGAGGTGGCGGACCGGGTACTCGCTGAGCTCGCCGAGCGGAGACGGCCTGGTACGAGTGGCTGATCGCCCGGCAGCGCGTTGGCGAGGTTCTGTCCGGGCCGCGGCCCGGACAGGCAGGTGAAGCCGGCCCGGAAGGCGGTGAGTCTTCCGGGCCGGAGCCCCCGACGAACGCGCCTGCCGAGGTTCCCCTGCCGAGGGCCGCGCGATCGGGCTCGATCGTCCCGGTGTGGCGGCCGGAGCCCCCGACGAACGCGCCTGCCGAGGTTCCCCTGCCGAGGGCCGCGCGATCGGGCTCGATCGTCCCGGTGTGGCGGCCGGCGCTTTCCGTGGACGCGCTCGCTCCCCACTACCAGCGCATCCTCGCCACGCTCACCGAACAAGCATCCGGCGGGAAGCCAGTGATGTCCTGTCAGGAGATCACCGCCGTACTCGGACTGGAGCCGGTTCCGGCTAATGTGGAAGGAGTTCGATCAAAGATGAAGCGGCTGGCCGACCGGGGCTGGGCCGACGAGCCCACCCCGGGACGGTTCGCGCTCGCCGCCGGGCCGGCCGGCGGCTCATGAGCATCGTCATCGACCACGGCACCATCTGCTCATGCACGGCGGGGCAGCGAATCGTCTCGTCCTCGCGTGATCGCCAACGAAAGAGCACCCGATGCAACCGATTGTCCTATTCGACCTAGACGGCCTTTTGATCGACTCCGAGCCGATCTGGGACGCGGCGAAGCGTGAAGTGTTCGGTCCACTTGGCCTGCACCTCACAACGGAGATGCAGGCGGCGACGCGCGGGCTGCGGCAAAGGGACATGGTGGCCTATTGGTTCGATCGGGCCACCATTCAAGCCGACCCCGACGACGTCGAGCAGAAGATCGTGGCCGCCGTGTGCCGGAGGTTGGAGGGAGTGGCGCTGAAACTCGGCGCCGAACACGCCGTCGCGGCGTGCGCGCGTGCATCGAGGGCGATGGCCGTCGTGTCATCTTCGCCGGAGTCGGTGATTCGGCATGCGCTCGCGAGCACCGGCCTTGACCGATCTTTCGATGCCGTGTTTTCGGCCGAAGACGACGAACACGGCAAGCCCCACCCGGGCGCCTATCTCCGCGCAGCCGCCGCCCTCGGCGCGTCACCCGACGAATGCATTGTGATCGAGGACTCGCTCAACGGCGTCCTCGCTGGCGCGTCAGCCCAGATGACGGTCGTCGCCGTTCCCGAGGCCGCTGATCGCTGCGATCCTCGCTATGCGATTGCCACACTGGTACTGGAGTCCCTCAAGGATCTCGATACCTCTGTATTCGGCGCGTATGTGCCCGGGGGGAGCCGGGACACCACTTGGGCATCGCGTGCTGTGGATCCTCAACCGTTCCGCGAACCAGATCGTGCTGTATGACCCCCTCGATCGTGGGTTCGGGCCTTCACGGGTGAAGGCCCGAACCCACCCCGGGACGGTTCGCGCTCGCCGCGGGGCCGGCCGGCGGCTCATGAGCATCGTCATCGACCACAGCACCATCTGCTCGTGCACGGCGGACAGCGTCTCGTAGTCGCGCACCAGGCGCCGCGATCGCATCAGCCAGCTCAGCGTGCGTTCCACCACCCGGCGTCTGGGCAGCACCACGAACCCCGAGGCGTCGTCGCTGCGCTCGACGATCTCCAGAGCGAGCCCCAGTCGCTGCTTCGCCCAGCTGACCAGCGTAGCTGCCGTCGGCCCACACCAGGACGATCCTGCGATGGCGGGCCCGGACACGTTCCAGCAGCGGCATCGCGGCGTCCCGGTCCGTCACGTTCGCCGCGGTGACCATCACGGCCGGCAGCAGCCCCAGGCAGTCGACCGCGATGTGCCGCTTGCGCCCCGGCACCTTCTTGGCCCGTCGTAGCCGCGGGTGGCCGCCCGCACCGTGGCCACCGCCCGCAGTGACTGCACGTCGATCACCGCCGCGGTCGGCTCCGGATCACGGCCGGCCTCCTCGCGGACCAGGCCGCGCAACCGGTCGTGCAGTTCCGCTAGCAAGCCCTTCACACGCCACCGCCGCGCGAAGGCGTAGACGCGATGGGACAGCCCAGTTGGACTCCACCCACACGAGAGCGTAAGACTGCAACAACAGGGCCTCCTGGTGCGCTCCGGCTTCGACAACCATGAGCTGAACCGGAGGCCCTGCCTTCATGCGCGCACGAGCGAGAGAACACCCGACAGAGTCGCCACACTCGAACCGATGTCCACCATGATCGGTATGACAACAGCTTCCTACTCCAGGCCGGGCGGGTGACGCACTGGCTTTCGAGACCGTGATGGCCCGTATCCGCGTGCCCCCGAACCGGCCTGGACACGCCCTGGACCAGGCCGCAGGGGTGCGAGATCCGCAGGTCGCTCATCATCCACTCGGCACCCTCCGGCAGGAGCTTCACGATCTCCGGAGGCACGCGCTCGGGCGCGACGGGCTTGAAGTCCAGACCGGGGTTCCCCAGCTCCTTCAGCGCAGCCTGGTCGTCCACCGCATTGAGCACGCCCACGAGGCGGATGCAGTTCTGCGAGGGCAGCGACCGGGACGGCTTCTCCGAGTCGATCCCACACCACGACGTGGATTCAAGCTGCTTGAACGACGGGAACCGTGAGGTGATCTGATCGAGCTCGTGGCGCATCTTGCACGTGCCGACCTCGTCATCCCTGCCCGCCGTGCAGGACGACACCGTCACCACGGTCAGCAGCGCCGGCGCGGCTGCCTCCGGTACGACAGCCATGCCGTCAGCGCCGGCCCTGATCCCCCACCGGAGATGTTCACGCCGAGGAGGTTACCCCTGGTCCAGGAGACGTCCCTGGGGGCGGTCCGGGAGGTCGGGAAGGGTTTGGCCCAACCCGGTTCGGCGAAGCGTCCGTTCTCGCGGTCCAGCGAACTGCTACCGACCGCGCCGGACGTCCTCCCGCCCGGCGCCCCGGTCATTGTCCGACGCGGCGTGGGGCGAGCTGTTTGGGACGATGGGAAAGCGATCGCGACAGGGCCCCGCTGTCGTGCCGTGTCAGCTCAGGGCGCGCGCCCCCGAACTGCTGGGCGTCCGCGGAATCGGCATTGACTGGCTCGGTCAGCGCCTGTGGGTCGCACCGAATGGCACGAGGGTGGGGAGCCCGCTCCGAGCCCGACGAGGTACCGCGAGCCTGCCCAAACACCAACCGCCTACCCGCGCGCACTCACCACGACCTCGTCCAAGAGCACTCAGACCGCGTAGCGGTCCTGGTCATTCCCAATGACCAGCGGCCAGACGGCTGCTAGAAGGGGCAACACAGACTGCAAGGCCCGGCCCAGAGCTCAGGCGGCGGCCGGGATCCGTCAAAGAACCTCACCACGTGATCGCGAGCCTCACGAACCCGCTCAGTGCAGGGTGGGCTTGTGACGAACATGCAGATGGCCCTCGGTTGGAAATGCGGGCGGTTGAGCAGGCAGGAGTGCTTCGAGTTCGAAACCGCATCTCTCGGCCACACGACACGAGGCATGGTTGCCAACCGCGTGGAACAGACCCAGCCGCACCGGTGCAACTGGAGACTCCTTGCCGAAGACCCACTGCACGACCGTCTCCAGGGCCCGGGAGGCCAGTCCTCGCCCTCGCACCTCGGCCGCTGTCCAGTAGCCCACCTCCGCGGAGCCCTCATCCCCGAGCTTCACGGTCACATGGCCGATGGCCGCGCCGAAACCTTCACCGCCGCCTTCCAGAATCGCGAAACTGAACCGGGTACCGGCGGCCCAGCCCTGACGCTGACTGTCGATCCAGCGACGAGCGTCAAGGTCACTGCTGATCACACTCGTCAGCCAACGACGCAAGGCAGGATCCCGATGCGCGGACACAAGAGCGTCGACGTCATCGAGCTGCCAAGGGCGCAGGCATACAGCAGGCAGGGACGCAGTGGACCCCACCGACAGTTGGACGCTCATACGACTCCCCGATCAGCTCCGCTGCTGATCAACAGCCTAACCGTCGAGACTCACATCGAGGAACAATTCCCCACCCCGGCGCACCGCCTGAGGGGGGTCTCGTCTCAGAACCGGCAGGTATCCGCTCCCGCAGCACCGGGCCGGCTGAAGCCGCAGGGCCCGGACACCGTGACCGCTGACGTGTCGTGTGTCAGGCGGCGCGGTGGTAGATCGGCAGGGGCTCGGCAGCACGGGCCTGCAGGCGGCGCTCGAATGCTCCGGCGGCCTTCATGAGTGGCAGCCGGACCAGCGCGTCGCGCAGGCACCGGCCGCCCTCGGTCTTGGGCACCATGAGGCGCACATTCGGGCTGATCTGCTGTTTGCGGTCGACCAGAGACCGATGACCGGTTTCATAGCGCGCGAAGGCGAGCCGATGGTTCCCGCCCGCTGCGGCCAGTTCCCCCGCCAGACGGTACGCCCCGACCAGGGCGAGTTCGGCACCTGCGCCCGAGGCTGGGGAGGCGCACCAGGCCGCGTCTCCGACCAGAGCGATCCGGCCGCTCGACCAGGAGTCCATGTGCACTTGGCCAAGGGCGTCGAAATAGAAGTCGGGGTCCGTCAAGGCCGCCGTGAGCAGGCCCCAGGCAGGCTGCCAGGGCTGGTCGGCGAATGCTTCGGTGACCAGCCTCTTGTGCTGGGCGACGTCGCGGTGGTCGTAGTTCAGCTGCTCGGAGCGGAAGATGAAGTACGCCTTGGCCTGGGCGTGGTTGCCCGACCGGTAGATCCCGATCATCTTTCCCGGCGTGTTGAACATCGTCACCCAGCGGTCCTCGCCCAGCCTGCCGTCGGCATCGGCGAAGGCGAAGTAGTGGTCCTTGTGTCGGAGGTACCGGTCCTCAGGGCCGAAGGCGAGCCGCCGCAGGTGGGAGTGCATCCCATCGGCGCCGATCACAAGGTCGAAGTGGCGGGCGGGAGCGTGTTCGAAGGTGACCGTCACGCCGTGGTCGTCCTGCGTCAGGGCCCGGATCGAGTCACCGAAGAGGATTTCCGCATCTTCGGTGACCTCGTGCAGCAGGGCGACCAGGTCGCCACGCATGACCTCTACCGAAGCGTCGTCGCGGGTGCCGAGCCGGGCGACGGCGCGGTCGGCGGCGTCGACGAACTTCATGCCGTTCACGTCGGTGGCCAGTTCGCGGATGCGGTCCATGAGTCCCATCCGCTCGGCCACGGTGACAGCGTCGTCGCGTACGTCCACCCCGTTGCCACCGGTGCGCCGTTCGCGGGCGCGCTCGACGATGGTGGGCCGCATGCCGTGCCGGGCCAGCCAGTGGGCCAAGGTGAGTCCGGCGATGCCGGCTCCAGAGATCAGGATCCGCTCGTTCATGAAGTCGCCCCCGCTAGACTTAATTGAAACACGCGTTCCATATGATTATGTGGAAGGGTCATTTCAGTTGTCAACGCCTTCGGAACAGCCGAGCCCCACGACGGCCACCGCCCCGAAACGCCGGGCCGATGCCGTGCGCAACCGGGACCTCGTCTTGGACTCCGCCACTGCGCTACTTGCCGAACCGGGTGTGTCCCTCACCGTCGAGACCATCGCGAAGCGCGCCGGACTGGGTGCCGCCACCGTCGTGCGCGCCTTCGGCGGCAAGGACGCACTGCTGGACGCCGCGGTCGCGCGCCTGCTCGGGCCCGTCATCCAACGCGCGCGAGATCTGCTCGCCCAGGACACGCCGTACCAGGCCCTGCGCACCTTCCTGCGCGAACTGATCGCCTTCCAGACCGCACACCACGCCATCCACGACCAGCTCACCGGCCTGAACCTGCCCGCCACCACCGCACTGCGCGCCGACCTGGTCGGCGCCGTCGAGGAAATGCTCGACGGCGCACGCCGGGACGGTCTGGTCCGCGCCGACCTCGACCCCGCGGTCACCACCGCCCTCATCGGCGCCACAGCCCTGGCCGTCGCCCGCGTCGAACCGTCCTCGCCCGACCTCGTCGACGCCTACCTCACCGTGCTGCTGGACGGCCTCGCCCCCCATCCCTCCCGCTGACGCACCACGGCACGTGGACCAGTGGCGCCCCGAAACGACCGGCTCAGAGGACGGCTCCCACAGCCGGCACTCTCCCGGCGATCAGCCGACTGCGTTCACGCAGTAGCAGCCGGCCCCGGTACTCCCCGGGGCTTGGGCCGACCGTATGGACGGACGGACGATTATCGAGGCCCTGGGCGCCCAAGCCGAACAACGGATTTGAGGCCAGGTGTGGATCCCGACTCTCACCGATCGCGCCATCGCCTCGAAAGCTCCGGCGACCTCCACGCCGCCATCGGCACACCCCACGCCAGCAGGCCCTGCCCGCGATCGACTGGCCGGCGCACCTGCGGGAGGCACTCGCCGTCCTGGCCCTCGCACGCGCAGGCGTCCACGGACGCCTCGCGTGGTTGCTCGGCGTAGCCACCACCGCCCTCGCACCCGTCCTGCACCGGCGCGCGCTGCCCCACGACCACGGCCCCACCTTCGGCGCCGTCCTGCCTACCTTTCAGCGGTACGCCGACGCCGAAGAAGCCAGCCGCCGACTCCGCCACACCCTCACCCTTGTCGCCGCGTCTGACCCACGACCCGACAGAGCGCCCAGGTCAGCGCGCTGCGTGCGGGCGGTAGAAGCGCCGCCTCCGTCCGCCGCGCACACCGCGCCGCCCAGAGGATCATCGTGCGGGTGGCACCGTGCCGCAGCGGGCAGAACATTCCCTGCTGCTCCGCACGGCACCGTGGCAGCCCTGCGGGTGGGGGATCCTCCACGCCGTCGCCATCAGCAATGGCTCACCAACGTCCGCCGGCCCGGCCCCGAAGGCACCCGCCCAATAAGGCGCCGGGCCGTGCCCCAAGGGGTGGGGCTGCGGGGTATCGAATGTCGGCCCCGTTCCGGTCAGGCTGCTTTCGCGTCCTCGCCGGCCAGGAACGGATGCAGCAGCGTGAGCAGGGCGTGCGGCCGGTGAAGCGGGATGATGTGGCCGGCAGCCCTCGATGACGTGTCCGGTGAGATCGTCGGTGACCGGGCGGAGTTGGCGTTCCAACGCGGCACCGACGGGCCGCGCGCCCAGTGCCATCGTGGGCACCGTCAGGCGGGTGGTGGCGACCGCCTGCTCGATCTGTACCGCGCTCTCGGGTAGGGCCCGGTAGTAGGAGAACGCGCAACTCAGCGCCTGGCGGCCGGTGTATGCGCGCACGAACGCGTCCCGGAGGGCGGGGCGCACCCCGTCGCCGCGTGTGCCGGCGCTCAGGAACCAGTCGACGTATGCGGCCTCGTGGCCCTCCAGCACGGTCTCGGCGAGGCTGGGCGCGGCGGACTGGAAGCCGAACCACCACGGCTGTCCGTCCGTGAGGAAGTCCTCGGCACCGGGCAGCCTGCCCAGAAGGGACTCCATGACGACCAGGCGCCGGACTCGTGCTGGTCTGGGACCGCCTGAACACCCACCTCTCCCACGCCATGCGCGAGTTGATCGCCGATCGTGCCTGGCTGACGGTGTTCCTGCTTCCCGCCCACTCGCCCGACCTCAACCCCGTGGAGTGGGTCTCGGCCCACGTCAAGCACAGCCTGGCCAACCTCGCCGTGGTCGCCCTCGACCGAATCGAGGCCCTCGTCCGCAACCGGCTCAAACGCCTGCAGTACCGGCCCGACACCCTAGACGGCTTCACAGCCGGCACCAACCTGACCCTCGACACCCCAACATCGCCCTGACGCGCGAAAGCCGGCAGCGGATTACAGCGAGCCGATTGGCTTGGTGCCGGGCTCAAGAGGCAGACGGAGCGCCCTGACGGAGAACGAGACGGCGTGGTACCAACCGCAGATCAAGACCAGTTCGAGCGCGGCGTCTTCATCGGCGACGGCGACCAGGTTCGCCCAGGTGTCGTCGGAGAGATCGAAGGTCGCGTGGAGCTCGTCGACGGCTTCAAGCACCGCACGATCAGTTGCGTCCCAGCAGCCGTCCGCCGGCCTTCCATCCGCGAGGGACGCGAGCTGCGCGGCGTCGAGCCCCGCCTTCTCGGCGAAGCCCGCGACGTGCACGGCCCACTCGTAGTCGGCGCCACAGAGCGCGGTCGTCCGGTCGATGACGAGCTCGCGCTGACGGAGAGTGAGAGCGGAGCGCTGAGAAAAGTAGTAGCTTCCCCAGCCCGCGATGGAGCGGGCGAGCTCGGGCCGACGCGCCCACACCCGGAACAGCTGGATAGGCGGATGCCCGAGGAGCGCGAGGGCTGCGCCGGCTTCCTCGTCGTACGGCGGCGAGAGAGGTTCGATTCGCGAGCGCTTCGATTTTAGAGGCATGGCGGCACGCTAACATTGACGCTTCGGAAAGAGAAGCAGCGAGGGAAGCGAATGGTGCGACCAACACCCCTCCCGGGCCGACGGGTTCGCGGGTCACAGACGGGGCGCCCGATCATGGCGCTGCTCGACCTCCTGGGTCGGCGCTGGGTTTTGCGAGTCCTGTGGGAGCTACGGGACGACTCGACGCCGACGTTCCGGCAGCTCCAGCAGCGATGCGACGGCATCTCCTCAAGCGTCCTGGCAGACCGGCTTCGTGAGCTTGGGCAGGCCGACCTCGTCGAGCACGCCGGCGAAGGCTACCTGCTCACCGGGCAGGGCAGGACCCTTCTCGAACGTCTCGCCCAGCTCGACACGTGGGCCGCTGACTGGCGGCCCAAGGTCGAGGACTGACGACCATCCCTGATCTTGGCCGGGAATCCCGGTCAAGTGCCGTCCGGCGACGGCTGGTCCGGTGCGCGGCTCCCCGGCTGCGGCGCCGGTGCAGGCCCCGCGGGCCGGGCGGACGAGTCAGGTGGGTCAATCGGGCTCCTGCGAGACGGGGACGGCGCCCCGAACGCCTGCAGTACCGGTCCGGCACCCTCGACGGTTTCACAGCCGGCACCGACCTGACCCGCGACACCCCAGCATCACCCTGGCGCGCCGAAGTCAGTAGTACGGCCATGACCGACGATGAACTGAAGGGGTTCGGCGAGTTCCCGTCGCCGTCGACTCACATGCTCTGGTCGGGGCCTGTTCGATCTTCCGTGAGGCCATGATGGTGCAGGCCTGGCGCGGACGCCCCCGTCCGGGCGGTGGCCGGCCGCATCGCATGCCACTGGGTCCGTTTTGGCAGGTTTTGGTTGGGTGGATTGGCGTACGGGTTGCTGGCGGCCGGGGCGGCGGGAGCGGGATCGTGGGTGCGACCGCGCACCGATCGAGAGGCAGGGTGTGTCTGATGGCGGAGGAAACCGGTATCCAGCGCTTGGAGCAGAAGACCATCAAGGGTCAGGTGATCACTCACACCGTCGTCAAGCCGCTGCGGGCCGAGCCGTCTGCGCCGGCTGCCGAGCCCGCGCCGGAGGCCGAGGAGAGCTGACCTTGGGCCGGGGCTCGGGGGTCTGACGCACCGGCTGTGTTGCGTTCTGAACGTCCGCGACTTTCTCACGGAATTTTACGTGTCACATGCAATCGGATGTGGAGAGTGGTCGCACCGGGCGGGGGTGGCCGCTCCACCCGAATGGATCAAGAAGCGCGTGGTGGCAGACCCGACGAGGCGCCGGCCGGCCTCGTCGTTGGGCGGCGAGCCGGCGGCCGGTCTCTTCGCCGTGTCGGGTGACCCCGGGGGTAACGGCGGCCAGGCGCCTTCGTCCGGGAGCTGGGTGCAGTAGGGGTACTGGGGCCGCCAGTTGACGCTCCACCCGAGCGTGCCCGGTTTCCAGTCGGGCTCGATCGCGGTGAGGCAGCGGCCCCGCCGTGCGGCGCGTTCGGGGTCTTTGCAGAGTCCGCAGGGTCGGCCGTGCCTGCGCACCGGCAGCAGACCGCCGCGTCTGCCGTGCGTGGCCGGGCCCGTGGCCGGCAGGCGGGGTGCGGACCGGGGTGTCAAGGATGGCCGTGCCAACCCGCCCATCGACTACAACGGCTCCCACGGCACGCTCGACGCCAAACGACGACTCGGGGCGACGACGGACGGCACCCGGCTCTACGCCCTGGCCGGCTATTACCTGAAGGGCGGCACACGCCACCGCGCGGTCGCCTTCGACCTGGCCACCGGCGAGCAGGTCTGGAAGACCGGCCTCGACGACTTCCCGGGTGTCGGCCTGAACCTCCAGGACGGCAAGGTCACGGTGATCGTCAGGACCAGCGCGACATCGGCGATCGCGAACGAGGAGCTGCACGTCCTCGACGCCGCCACCGGCAAGGAGCGCGACGTCCGCAGCTTCCACGACAGCGTCGCCCCGAGCAACATCTTCGAGTACAAGGGCCTGCTCATCGGCGCCAACCAGAGCGACTACGCGCCACCGCCGCCCCCCTTCACTGCGTACGAGCGCTCCAGCGAGCTTCTCTTTGACGGGCTGATCGGTTGATCGGATGCGCCTGCCCGATTGGTGAGCGTTTTCAGCTTCGCCACCCCAGGGTGACGCCGTTGCCCTCGCCCCAGTCCTGGAGACTCTTCGGCTGGGCCCGCTGGGCCCGCTGGGCACCGTCGGTTGTCTGTGAAGTGTCGCGGGCGGGCACTTCGCTGGGAGGCCGGCCCTGTGCTTCGGGACGGAAGGCGGTCGTGGGGAGGGATGGAACACACGCTCGAAGTACCATCCCTGCAAGGTTCTCCGGCCGGTGTTTCTCAACCTCCGCAGTGGCGTAGTCGGACGGAGACATCCCTGTAGAGAGGACAGAGGTCAGAGGGCGATGAGTGTGGCCGAGAGTTGGTCGCGTGTGATGAGTCTTCTTCGGGAGCACGCGCCGGCCGATCACGCGGATCTGCCGGGGCCCGCTACGGAGCAGATGCTCGCAGCAGCCGAAGAGCGGATGGGGATCTCCCTGCATAAGGACCTGCGGACGTGGCTGTCGCAGAACAACCTGGATCTGCCGGAGGAAGATTTCGACGACGACGTGATGTGCTGCGGCTTCGATGGGTTCCCCGACGAGGGAAGCTTCTTTCTGGGTGTCCGGGCGATCGAGAGGCTGTACGCGAACCGCTCCACGTCCTGCGGATTCGATCCTCCGGACCAGCCGGACCACCCGTTCTGGCGTAACGAGTGGATCCCGTTCCTGTCGGACCGGGACGGCTGGAGCGGAAAGTTCATCGATGTGCGGGACGGGCGCGTCGGCAGCTGGTTCGTGGGTGAGATCACGGTCACGGGCGAGTACGAGTCGATCGCCGAGTATTTCGACTCCGTGGCGGAGACGCTGACGAGGATCGCCGCTGGAAGCTCTCCGGTCTGTCAGTTCACCGAAGGTCGACTCGTCTGGTCGTGAGACGGTTCTCAACTGGATGACGGCTGCAGCAGGCCGGGCGGAGGATCTGCCAGGACTTGAGCCGCGCGATGCTTCGTTCGCCTGGTGCTCGTGCCGCTGACAGGGCTCGGTCCATCGTCCGCTGTGTTGTGGTGAGGGCCCGTCCGGAGCCGGCCGAGGCCGCAGCCGAGACGGAGAAGCTGCAGGCGGAGCAGGCTGTGGCGCGGAAGCCGGCCGACAGTACGGCGGTCGCCCTGGCGGCGGCCGAGGACGCGGTACGGGAAGCTCGGGGACGGCTGGACGCGGCGCGGACGGCGAGCGCGGAGGCGGCGGCCGGTTCGCGGGAGACCGGGCGAGCAGGCCGGTGGTGGGGGCGGCTGGAACGGTCACTCATGTTGGCGACGCCCAGTGTGCGGTAGGGGCCCGCCCAGCGGGCCGCGGCGGTGTGGCTGACCTGGAAACGTTCCGCGGCCAGCCGTCCTCCACGACACAGCGGGCCCGCCGGAGTCGTCCGGTCTCGGTCAGCGGGGCATTGCGGTGGACCACGAGGGCCTCCTGAGGTAGACGGAGATGTCGCAATCCACACCGAGCCAGAAGGCCCTCACCCATTTCAAGAACCCAGCAGGCGTGTCATCAACGTACCGGGACAACACACCTAGGGCCTGTTGCGGAAGCGGATCTCGTTTGTTGGTGATCACGTGCTGTGGGACGTGGGGACCTGACGAATGGCGGGGCCCGGCTTGAGCCGTTGCTGCCGCAGGGTGGCCTGGGAGATGAAGTTCGTGTGGTCACTAGGGTAGGAGCGGTAGTTGCTCCGCGCCCCAACCAGCCGGCGACCGCCTGCGGAGGTCATCCCGCGGCCTTGACCGGCGGTCCGGGCCCTACCCACGATGGCGGTCCGTACGCCGGAGGGGGACACCGTGACGGATACGCCGGAGCGTCGATTTCTCGATATGTACGAGGTGCGGAAGCTCTTCCCCAGGGGGACCTCGCGGGACGCCCTGGAGAAGGCGCTGCGTCCGTACCGGGTCACGGGCCATGGCGGCTTCCAAGGCACGCAGAAGGTGGACAAGTACCCGGCCGAGGTGGTCCGTGCGCTGGCCGCGAAGGTCCGCGCGGGCACCGCGACCATCCCGCCGCTGTCCCGCGCTGAGCGCAGACAGCTCCGGATCCGGGAGTGGGGCACCATTCTCCTCCTCCTGCTGGCGAGCGCCGCCCTGTTCGCCCTGCTCGTCCTCCTGACTTGGTTGGCCTAGGGTCTGTTGCGACGGTGCTGGTCGCAGCCATTCATTAATGGCTGCGACCAGCACCGTCGCCTCGTAGCGGACGGCGAGCTTGTCGTACCTCGTGGCGACCGCACGGTGTCTCTTGAGTCGGTTAATCCCGCACTCGACCGCGTGCCGCCGCTTGTAGTCGTCCTTGTCGAACTTCGGCGGCCGGCCACCGAGCGAACCGCGCTTGTGCCGGTTGGGGACCCGGTCCGCGGGCACGGGGATGGTGGCTTTGATGCCGCGTCTACGTAGGTAGGAGCGGTTGCTACGGGAGTCGTAGGCCTTGTCGGCCCGGACGCGGTCCGGGCGTTTGCGCGGCCTGCCGAGCCCGATCCGAGGCACCCGGATCGCTTCCAGCACCGGCTCGAACTGCGGGGAATCGCCTCGTTGCCCGGCCGTGATCACAACGGACAATGCTTCTGGCCCTGCTCGACCGCCAGGTGGATTTGGTGGTCAGGCCGCCGCGGGAGCGTCCGAGTCCGTGGTCGGCCGGCTCGACGGTGACTCCGCCGGGCGGCTCCTTTTCGAGGTCCCCCTTTTCGCGGCCCCGGCGGCGTGCTGGTGGGCTCGGCAGACGGTGGAGTCGACGTTGACCTCCCATGTGATCAGGCCCTTCGCGTCCGCCTCGGCCGGGCCTCCCGTGCGGCTGGGGCGTCCCCGGGTGGTGGGAGCGGGCCGGCCCGGCCGTACGCTGCCAGGGGGCCTTCGCAGGCCGCCGCAGATCAGGACAGGGACCGGAACTGGGGGATCACGTGGAGCTGCGCCAGTTGCGGTGCTTCGTCGCCGTCGCGGAGGAGTTGCACTTCGGACGGGCCGCCGACCGGTTGATGCTCGGCCAGCCGGCGGTGAGCCAGCAGGTGCGCCGGCTGGAGCGGGAGTTGAAGGTGGAGCTGTTCGACCGCTCGCCGCGGTACGTCCGGCTCACCGCGGCCGGCGAACGGTTCCTGCCGGCCGCCCGGGAGGTGCTGGCCGCCGAGCGCGCCGCCGCGGCGCTGGCCGCCGAACTGGCGGCTCCCGGCGCCCGGGCGTTCGGGCTCGGTACCATCACCGGGCTCGGCGAGCGGCTCGACCGGATCCTCGACGCCTACCAAAGGCACGCGCCCGAGGTCCGCGTCGAACTGCACTCGGCCCCGGTGCTGGAGCGGCTCGCCAGGCTCGCGGACGGCCGCCTTGACGCGGCCTTCGTCCGCGGCGAGATTCCCGCGGGCACCGACGACGTGCGCTTCCTGCCGCTGACGGCCGACGAGTTGATGGTCGCGCTGCCCGCCCGCCACCCGCTCGCTGAGCGTTCAGAGCTCGATCTGGCGGACCTCGCCGAACTGCCGCTGCGGCTCACCGAACGCCGCAACCATCCGGCGCTGGTCGACCTGGTGCTCACCGCCTGCCACCGGGCCGGCTTCCAGCCCGTCCCCGGCCCGGCGTCCAGCACCCTGCAGGACACGCTCGCCGCGATCGGCACCGGTGCCCCGATGTGGACGGTGGTCTACGCGGCCAACGCCCGCCTGACCAGCCATCCGAGGATCGCCTTCCGGCCGCTGCGGGACCAGGTGCTGGCCCTGCCGCTGGCGCTCGGGGTGCGCCGCACCGTGCCGCACCCGGAGCTGCTGGTCGCGGCCTGCCGGGGGCGGGCCGCGCACGATCACGAATCGTGATCGCTGCCAGAGCGAAGCTCGTCTGGTTCGCCGCCGGGCTCTGCGGTGGACTGTTCTCAGAGCGCAGACCGGACATCAGGAGCCGGACAGCGCAACCACTTTGAGGAGCAGACCATGCCGATCGTCACCGTCCAGCAGGGCCCCCGCAGCATCGAGCTCAAGCGCGAGCTGGTCGCACGGATCACCGATGCCTTCGTGGACACCCTGCAGCTGCCCGCCGAGACCGTCCAGGTCTGGATCCACGAGGTCCCCGCCGACAGCTGGGCCGCCGCGGGCAAGCTCACCGCCGACCGGTAGCGGCCGCGCGGACGCCCCACAACGCAACCGACTTCACCAGATCCGCTTGGTGCTCCCTCCCGCCCCCTCGTGGTCAATCACCCCCGCAACCGCAGATCGTGTCGCTGGTCAGTGAATGTGAGCAGTCGTCATGCTTCTGACCTGGCGCTGTGCAGGTCGACTGAGCGGGTTGGCGGCTGTGTTCGCTCACTGGATCTGCGTAGTGTCCGGGGATGCCCGGCGTCTGACCTGCGGAGTCTTGAGCTCGGGGCCTGGTTGCGCAGGTTGGTTGAGTACTGCGCAGTTTCACTGATCCTCGACAGCCGGGCTTGCGATCAGGGGGTGTCTGGAGCATTTGTGCTCCGCTGGCGGGGGTGCGGTGGTGAGGTGCAGGGGTGGAGCAGCGGGTGGGTAGGGATGACGTCGTCCGTGATCGTGTCTGAGGGAGTGTGCGGGCATGACGTCTACTGCCGAGGTGCGGCTTCACAGGGACCTTGAAGTCTTCACCCAGCGTCGCCCCAGAGGGCGTTGAGGCCGGGCTCCGCTGCGAGTGTGACGCGTGCCACTGGGGCGTGTGCATCAGGGGCCTGGCCGGCTCGGCGGTGACTTCCCCCTATGATCAACATCAAAATTTGTGGATGTTGATCATAGGGGGAAGTCACTTGCGCACCCGCATAGCCAAGATCGCCGCTGTCGCCGCGGCTCCGCTGCTCGCCATCACGCTCGGCGCCGGAACCGCTCACGCCGGATACGCCGCGGGGGAGATCCGGTTCAACGGCGGTTTCTGTCTTGACGTTTCCGGCGGCAACTTCGTTGTCGGTCAGAAGGTCCAGATCTGGGGCTGCAACGGCACTTCCGCTCAGCAGTGGTGGTTGCGGACGAAGGATGCCACCCACTTCGAGATCCAGGCATCCCAAACCTACGACCCCCAGGGCCGCCTCCTGTGCGTGAACAACTGGGAGGGCGGCGATGTCACCGGCAACCACATGCGCCTCTACCCCTGCGCCAGTGGCTCCGCAGGCGACACCCAGTTCAACTTCGTCTATGCGGGCAACGGCCGGCAGCTTCAGCCGCGCGTCGCCTCCGCCAACTGCATCAACTCATGGGGCGGCCTCTACCAGGGCGCTGAGGCGCGCCTGTACCCCTGCTCCCACAGCGTCGAAGAGGACATCGTCTCCTACCCTTCGATTACCAGCTGACCCGCCACACCCACTACCTCTCGGGCTTCCCTCTCACGCGCCCAACGACGGGACGCTGTTGGGTTCATTGAGGGTCGTGCCCGCTACGTCGCCCTGTCGAGCTGCTGCTCGGCGGGGCGACGTCTTGCGAAGTGGTTGGTGCGAGCTCGGACTGGGTCGGCGAGGTCGGCGTCGACGGGCGGGGGAGCGGAGCGGAGCCGCCCAACGGGCCGAACGCCACGACCCCGTGAAACGAGGTCATCCAGGCCTGCGCAGCAGGCCGTTCGGGACACGACTGCGGCGGCTTGGACCCGGTCCTGTCGTGCGACGAGCATGGCGGCGAGGTCACCCCCGTGCTGGCGTGGCATGCGGGCGGAGGCCTGCGCTGCGTGCGGCTCGCGCACGGCAGGGCGCAAGAGCGTATCTGCTGTCTGGTGCGAGGGCCCCGGCGCACCCTCGGGTGTGCCGGGCGCCGGGTCAGGCCCGGATCTCGTTGATGAGCATCCGCACGGTCAGGCTGTGCTTTTCGGGTGGCAGGGCGTCCATCGCGGTGGTGGCGTGCGCGATGCCCCCGGCCTTGTCGCCGGGAGCGGGCAAGCATCAACTCGCGGTGGAGCTCCAGGTGGGTGGCGAAGCGGGGCAGGGTCGCGAGGAGCTCGGCGAGAGCCTGGTCCTGCGCCTCGGTCGCGGCCCACTCGTCGCCGAGCCGGGTGAGGAGCCGGCAGCTCTCCGTCGTCTACGTAGACAATCGCTTTCCCTGGCACCTGTCCGACCTGTTCGACCTGTCCGACCTGTCCGACCTGGACGTCATCTGGATCGGGTAGAGACGGGTGCGGCGGGCAGGCCGGCCCGGGCGTGGCCCCCGGGGCCCCGGACGCAGGGAGTGATCTTCCCCTGGATGGGCCGAGCCGGTTCATCCAGGGAATCTGCCCGTCGAGCGCAAGTGCCAGCGACGTTCGGCGTATGCCAGGTCGTCCCGCCAGAGCCGGGCCGCCGCGGCGCGCATCACGGGGCGCAGGATCGGGGCGGCCTTGCGGGCGAACGCGAACCCCGGCCGGTCGGAGGCGGCCACCACGGCCTCGGTCACGGCCGTGCGCGGACGGCCCCGCTCGTCCGGCCCGAGAGGGGTCGCGTGAGTCTCCACCACCGAGCCCGCGCCTTCCCCTTCCGTGATGTGCATGACGACGGTGCGTGGTCCTGGAGCGGTGAAGACCGCCCTCACCGGCACCACCAGTCGTCCGGCCACTTTGAAGGAGACGTCGACGGCGAAGCGGTCCGCGGTCTCGTCCCCACCGGGCGAGTCGACGACCGTCAGGTCGACGAACGAGTACGGGTGGAACCAGGCCCCGTGCCACGGATCCAGACGGTTGGCCACGACGTCCTCGGGTTCACACAGCCCTGTCCCCTCGTACACCGCCGTCACCCCGCGAGCGAGGTCCGGCCGCGCCGGTACTGCCGGGGCGTCCAGCGGCTCCTCTGCGCCGATCTCGTCGAGCCGTACCCAGAGGAGCACGCCGTCGTCGAAGGCGGGCAGCGGCTCCCAGCCCGCGAACGGGGTTCCGTCGAGGGCGAGTCCGTGCCAGTGGCACACCAGGGTTCCGCACCGGACGGGACTGTCCGCCAGCGGTGCCCCGAGGTGCGGACAGACGCCGGGGCCGGCGTGCAACCGCCCGTCCGTGCCGCGCCAGACGACCACTTCGCGGCCCGATACGTCACGGGCCAGGGGGCGGTCGCCCCCCAGAGCGGCGGACGCCCCCACCACGTACCAGTTCCCGGACGGGCGGGCCTGCGCCCGCTTCAACGCTTCCGCGATGAGAGTCGGCCTGGCATCGCGCCAGGTCGGCCGCTGCCGGTCCCACGGGACGGGCCTGCGGCGCAGTGCGAAGGGCAGGCGGGCACGGCGCCGGGACGGCTCGGGATTCGGCTCGGGATTCACATGACCTCCTCGGAGGCGGCTGGTGCTGCGGGCGCCGTCGAGCGCGGCGGCGTGTGCACCGGCCGGGGTCGGCCGCGGTGGCGCAGTCTGGCTGCCACCACCCGGACCAGACCGCCCGTCGCGACCGTCGCGCGCCTGCGGCGCGGCACCACGGCTCGGCGGTGCAGCGCGGCATGACCGTCCCGGGCGACGGCGTCGAGGATGTTCCCGTACAGGGTGTACGCGGTGCGGATGCAGGGCCGGGACACCGGATCGAGCATGGCGAGGCCGGGCTGCGCCTCCCGGTAGACGCGGCGGGTGAGTGCCTCGAACTCCCGCAGAGCGGATCGCACACGGCGATCCTGCCTGCCCGCTTCCCGGCAGCGGCGCAACAGTTCGCGGTCGACACCGTGCGCGGCCAGCAGGTCGGCCGGCAGGTACACGCGCCCGCGGTCGAGGTCTTCGCCGACGTCCCGCAGGAAGTTGGTGAGCTGGAAGGCGATGCCGAGGGCTGCCGCGTGCGGCTCGGCCTCCTCGCGCGGCACCACCGTGCCCAGTACCGGCAGCATCTGCAGACCGATCACGGCGGCCGAGCCGTGCACGTAGCCGAGCAGATCGGCGTAGGAGGGGTAGTCCGTCACCACCAGATCGGAGCGCATCGCGGTCATGAAGTCCCGGAAGTGGCGGTGATCGATGGCGTAACGGCGTGCGGTGTCGGCGAGGGCCGCGACTACCGGTTCGCCGTCGCCGCCCTGCTGCCACCCCTCTTCCAGCTGCCGCTGGAGTGAGGTCAGCCGTGCACCGCGCAGCCCGTCGTCCGCGGGGTCCGTCGAGTCGACGATGTCGTCGGCCCACCGGGCGAACCCGTACAGCGCGTGCACAGCCGGCCTGCGTTCGGCCGGCAGCAGGCGGGTGGCGAGGAAGTACGTCTTGCCGTGCGTCGCGTTGAGCTCGCGGCACAGGTGGTACGCCGCTCGCAGCACCGGGTCGGTGATGCCTGCCGCGTCGAGTTCGCGTCGGGTCATCGGGCCGCCCCTTCGGTGCGGCGGGTGGAGCGCCGCGTGCCGCCCGTGATCCGGGCTGCCGCGAGCTTTCCCGACACCATGGTGGTGGGTACGCCGACGCCAGGGGTGGTGCCACAGCCGGCCAGGACGGCGTTCTGGGTGCCCCGGACCAGATTGCGGGGCCGGAAGGGTCCCGTCTGCAGGAACGTGTGGGCTGCGGAGAAGGGGGTGCCCGCGGCGTGACCTTGGTTCAGCCAGTCCGCCGGAGTGACGAGCGATTCGTCTTCGATGGCCGCCTCGATTCCGCCCAGGCCGCGCCGTTCCAGCTCGCGCAGCAGGTCGTCCCGGTAGCGCGGGCCGAGCTCGCCCCATGCGGCGCCGTCGGGCCCGATCTCCGTGTTGGGACAGGGAGCGAGGATGTAGTGGAGGTGTCGCCCGGGTGGGGCGAGAGTCGGGTCGGTGGCCGTGGGCCGGGTGATGAGAAGGGACGGATCGCTCATCAGCCGTCCCTGCCGGGTGAGTTCGTCGAACGTGGTCCGCCAGGCGGCACCGAACGAGATCGTGTGGTGGGCCAGCTGGGGCCAGGTGCGTTCCGTCCCCGCGTGCAGCACGACGGCGGAGGGGGAGTGGCGCAGCCGCACCGGCCTGCGGGGCCGACGGCCGAGGAGCCGGTAGGCGACGGGAAGGTCCGGCGTGAGGACGACGGCGTCGCAGGGGATGCGGTCGTACCCGGTGACGACGGCCGTGATCCGCTCGCCGGAGCGTTCCAGCCGGGTCACCGGCTCGCCGAACCGCAGCTCGGCGCCCGCGTCGGCTGCCGCGTCCGCCATGGCCTGGGGCAGGGCATGCATGCCGCCGCGCGGGAAATACACGCCGGCGACCGTGTCCATGTAGGCGATGACGGCGTAGGCGGCGAGGGCCCTCGCAGGTGGCACGCCCGCGTACAGGGCCTGGAAGGAGAAGACCCGCTGCAGCCGCTCGTCCTTCAGGAAGCCGCCGATGCGCCGCTCCAGCCTCCCGAAGCCGCCGAGCGCCGCCAGCCGGGCGAGGTCACCGGTGAGCAGGTTGAGGGGGGAGTCGAAGTTCGCGTCGATGAAACGGCGCATCTGGACCCGGTACAGCTGTTCCAGCCAGCCGCGCAACCGCCGGTAGCCCGCCGCCTCACCGGTTCCGGCGAACCGCTCGACCGCCGCGGCCATCGCCTCGCCGTCGGTGTGCACGTCCAGGGTGCTGCCGTCCGCGAACGACGCCCGGTAGGCGGGGTGCAGGGGGATCAGCTCCACCCGCTGTTCCAAGCTGTCGCCGACCGCCGCGAAGGCTTCGTCGGCAAGGTCGGGCATGGTCAGCACGGTCGGACCGGTGTCGATGCGGTAGCCGTTCAGGAGCAGGCGCCCTGCCCGGCCGCCGGGCAGGGCGTCCCGTTCGACGACGGTGACCCGGCGCCCCGCGCCCAGCAGGTGCAGAGCTGCCGACAGGCCGGCCAGGCCCGCCCCGACGATCACCACGTGGTCCGTGCGGCCGCTCAGCGTACGAGTCACTGTTGTGCCTCCTTCGGCGTGACGAGGCCCACCGGGGCCGCAGGGGGCGTCGGACGTGAGCGGGCGGGCGGGCCGTCCACGGTGCGGGGAGCCGTTGCCGCGGTGAGCAGACTGCGCAGGCGGCCCTTCGCCTCGGCCGTGAACGCAGCGTCGTCGAAGTGGCGCAGCCCTTCGGCCGCCAGGTGAGCGATCTTGGTCTCGACGGCCTGCCGGGCACCCGTCCGGACCAGCACCTCCCGCACCTCGTCGAGGCCGGCGGGGGTCAGGTTCTCGTCGCCGAGGGCTCGTTCGAGGACCGCTTGGGCCGGCCGGTCGCCCGTGGCCTCGGCCCTTGCCATCGCGAGCGCTGCCAGATAGGTCGGCTTTCCCTCGCGGATGTCCCCGCCACAGCTCTTGCCGGTCTGCAGAGGGTCGCCGAAGAGGTCGTCGAGGTCGTCGCGCAATTGGAAGGCCATGCCTACGCAGCGTCCCGTCGAGCTCAGCGCGCGTATCGTCCGGGCGTCCGCGTTCGCGACCACCGCGCCCAAGGCGAGGGGCCGTTCGACCGAGTACAGCGCGCTCTTGAGGTGTGCTGCGCGCAGCGCCTCCACCTGGGAGCGCGTCCCGGTCAGCTGACCCCGGAGGTCGAGGAACTGGCCCGCCACCATCTCGGTGCGCATGTCGCTCCACAGCCGGCGCACCGAGGCCGCTGTCCTCGCGTCGAGCGCCGTCTCCGCCACCACGTCGTCCGCCCACGCGAGTGCCAGGTCCCCGGCCAGGATCGCGGCGGCCACACCGAAACGGGCGGCGCGGTCGGGCGAGGCGGCACGGCTGTACCGTTCCCGCACGTCGGCGTGCAGGGCCGGTCGGCCGCGTCGTAGCGTCGCGCCGTCCATCACGTCGTCGTGGACCAGGGCGCAGGACTGGAGCAGCTCGATCGCCGCCCCTATGCGCAGCGCTGCCGCGGCGGTCGCCCCATCGTCCCCGCCGCAGGCCCGCATCGACCACCAGACGAGCTGCGACCGGAGACGTCTGCCGCCCTCCTTGGTGAAACGTGCGACACGCTCGCCCAGTTCACGGGCGAACACCGCGTCCACGGCACCGGCCCGGGTGAGCCGGTCGGCCAGCACCCGCTCCAGCACGTTCCCGATCGCGGTGTGCACGTCCGCGTCGACGGCGCCGGGCCGGAATGCCGGGAGGACGTCGCCGTGCGGGCCCTCGGAACCCGGCGGGGTTCCGGTGGATGCCTGGATCGACAGGCTCCGCCATGGTGAGGAACCCGCGGGAGCCGCCGGACAGGGGCCGTGCGACGGCTCGGCCGCGGGGTGGTCCTTCGCCTGCGTCGGGCGCATCCCGGTTCCTCCCATGGTGGTGTCGATCGCTGTGAACGGGTCTTCGGCTTCTTCCCTCGATACGGATGCGGTGAGAAGCCAATGCCCGAAAAATGGAGTAATGCCTTCTTCCAGACGCGGCTGACCGGGTGACTGAAGCAAAGACCGCATCCGATCCCGCACTACCGAGGGAAAACAGTCCCGATACGCACACGAGGACTCGGGATGGAGGCACCAGCCGTGCTGAAGGCGGACGTGGCAGTCATCGGAGCGGGAGCAGCCGGGCTGTCACTGGCCCACCGCTTGAGCGGGCACCCATCAGGGGCCCGAACCCCCTCGGTGTTCCTCATCGACGCACCGCCCGGCCCGCTGCGCCCCGGCCCGCGCACCTGGTGCTTCTGGGAGTCGGGCCGCGGCCGCTTCGATGCGGCGGTGCGATCCCAGTGGCGCCACCTTCGTGTACGGCCGCCCGCCGGCCCCGCGGTCGAGCGGGACATCGCACCGCTGCGCTACAAGATGATCCGCTCCGATGACTTCGAAGACCTGGTCGCCCAGGACCTCGCGCGCAGCCCCAACGTCCGGCGCGTCGAGGCGACCGTGGACACTGTGGAGGAGGTCCTGGGCGGCGCACGCGTGCAGATGTCCCCTGCCGACGGCCGCCCCCGGGACCTGCGGGTCCGCTGGGTGTTCGACTCGCGGCCCCTGGGCAGCATTCCGGCTGCCCGTACCACCCTGCTGCAGCACTTCCACGGCTGGTTCGTCCGCACGGCTCGGCCCGCCTTCGACTGCGGTACGGCCGACCTGATGGACTTCCGGACGGCACAGCCTCGCGACGGGCTCTCATTCGGCTACGTCCTGCCCACCGGCCCGTGCGAAGCCCTCGTGGAGTACACGCAATTCTCACCGCGGGTGCTGACGGCAAGCGGATATGAGGCGGCGCTGCGGCGCTACGTCGAGGACGTCCTGGCCCTCGGTGACCTTGACATTGTCGCGACCGAGACGGGTCTGATCCCCATGACGGATGCCCCCATACCGCGACGGGTCGGCGCGTCGGTGTTCCGGATCGGGGCCGCAGGCGGTGCGACCCGCCCGTCCACCGGGTACACCTTCGCCGGAATCCAGCGTCAGACACGGGCAGTGGCCGCCGCGCTGCGGCGGGGCCGACGCCCGGTGCCTCCCGCGGCCCACTCGGTGCGTGCCCGCACCATGGACGCGGTACTCCTGCGCGCCCTGGACAGCGGCCGGGTCGACGGCCCCGACCTCTTCTGTCGGCTGTTCGCCCGCGTCGCGGCAGACCGCCTGCTGCGCTTCCTCGACGGGCCCACGAGCCTCCTGGAGGACCTGGCGGTCGGCCGCCACGCCCCGGTGGGCCCCATGCTGCGCACCGCTCTGGAGCTGCCCCGTCTGCAGCGCCGTCCCTTCGCCTGACCCCTCCGTTCCCCGTTCCCCCGTCCTTGGAGACCTGTATGACCCTGCTGCGCGACGAGGACCTCGCCGCCGCGTTCGACCATGCGTCCCGCAGTTACGACGCGCTGGTGGCCGCGAATCCCGGCTATCACGCGCACCTGCGGCGCTCCGTGCGCCGCCTCGGGCTGCCCGGACACGGGGAGGGGATGCGGGTACTGGACCTCGGTTGCGGCACCGGCGCCTCGACGGCCGCGCTCCGGACCGTTCTCCCGGCTGCCGACATCACGGCTGTGGACGCCTCGGCGGGCATGCTGGCGCGGGCCGCCGCCAAGCCGTGGGCGGGCGGCGTACGCTTCGTCCACGCCCCGGCCGAGCATCTGGCGGGCGCTCACGTCCACGGCCCGTTCGACGCGGTGTTCGCCGCCTACCTCTTCCGCAACGTCACCGATCCCGACGCCGTCCTCGGTACAGTCCGCGCGGTCTTGCGGCCCGGTGGCCGGCTCGCGGTGCACGAGTACAGTCTCAGCGGCCGCCGCACCGACCGCGCCGTGTGGACGCTCGTGTGCCGCGGCATCGTGCAGCCCGTCGCGACCCTGCTGGGGGACGGGCCCCTGTACCGCCACCTATGGCGCAGCGTCGTCCGCTTCGATCCGGCCGACCGGTTCGCCGCACGCCTCCGCGGAGCCGGGTTCGACAAGGTCCGAGCCCTGCCACTGCCGGGCTGGCAGACGGGCATCGCCCACACCTTCGTGGCCGCTCGACCGGAAGACCACCGATGACCGGCCCCGTGCGCCGGCAACCCGCCGCACGCCGCGGCAGGGACCGGCGGGCACGCGTCCTGCACGCCCACCCGGGAGCCCGGTACGCAGAGGACAGGCCCACGGCAGCGGTGATCGGCGGAGGGATTGCCGGCCTCGCCGCAGCCACCGCGCTGGCCGAACGGGGCGTGCAGGTGACGCTGTACGAACGTCAGCCCTACCTCGGCGGCCGCGCGGGCGGTTGGCCGACCCGCTTGCGCGACGGCAGCACCGTCACGATGAGCCGCGGCTTCCACGCCTTCTTCCGGCAGTACTACAACCTGCGCGGCCTGCTGCGCCGTACGGACCCGGCCCTGGCCCGCCTGCACGGACTGCCCGACTATCCGCTGCTGCACGCCGACGGGCTGCGCGACGGCTTCCGGCACGTGCCGCGCACCCCGCCGTGGAGTGCGCTCGGCTTCGTCGCGCTGAGCCCGTCCTTCCGGCTGCGGGATCTGCGCGCCATGGACCCGGCCAAGGCCCTGCCCCTCCTCGATGTCCGCGTGCCCGACGTGTACCAGCGGCTCGACGACGTCAGCGCCTACGACTTCCTGGAGGCCATCCGATTCCCGGCACGGGCCCGCCACCTGGCCTTCGAAGTCTTCTCCCGGAGCTTCTTCGCCGACCCGCGGCAGCTGTCGGCGGCCGAGATGGCGCTGATGTTCCACATCTACTTCCTGGGCTCTGCCGAGGGCCTGCCGTTCGATGTGCCGCGCTCGCCCTACCCGGCCGCGCTGTGGGATCCCCTGGCCGGATACCTGGAGCGGCATGGCGCCGAGGTGCGTACCGGGAGCACGGTCGAGCACGTCGAGCCCGCCCATGGCGGAGGGTTCGCAGTGGCCGCAGACCGCGAAGAGCGCCAACACGACGCAGTGGTCCTCGCCCTCGACGCCACCGGCCTGCGGTCCCTGGTCGCCCGTTCGCAGGCGCTGGGCGACCCCGCCTGGCGGGAGCGCGTGGCGCGGCTGCGCTGCGCTCCGCCCTTCCTGGTCACCCGGCTCTGGCTCGACCGGCCCGTCGCCCCCGACCGGCCCGGGTTCCTCGGAACGAGCGGCTTCGGCGGCCTCGACAACATCAGCGTGCTGAACCGGTGGGAGGACGAGGCCGCCCGCTGGGCGGCACGCGCCGGGGGATCCGTCGTGGAACTCCACGCCTACGCCGTCGACCCGCGTGCGCAGCGCACCGCCGAGGAGCGGAGACTCGTCGAACAGTTGCACCGCGTGTACCCGGAGACCCGCGCCGCGACGGTGGTCGACGTCCGTCACGAATGGCGCGAGGACTGCCCGCTGTTCCCGGTGGGCGGCTACGTCGACCGCCCCACCGTCCGTACCTCCGATCCCGGCCTGGTGGTCGCGGGCGATGCCGTACGCACGGACCTTCCTGTCGCCCTGATGGAACGGGCGGCCACGACCGGCTTCCAGGCCGCCAACGCACTGCTCGAACGCTGGGGCCTCTGCGGGCAGACCTTGTGGACGGTGCCGGAGCGCGGCCGTGCCGCCGTACTGCGGAAGGCGGCGGCCTGGGCGAATCGCTGAACCATCTGCCCGCCGGCCCGTCCGGTCGTCCGGACGGGCCGTCGAGCCACCGCTTCGGTCCACGAAGTGGCCGCAAGCGCGGCCGAGGTCACATCTCGTGGCCTTCGCCCGTGGACCCGCTGCCGCGGACCCGGTCCCGCTCCTCGTAGTGCGCCAGAGCGAGACCCAGGCCGAAGAACGTGGGGGCCCATTCCCCGACGAAGATGCCCCACCGATCGGCGCGCTCCAGGCCCTCGTTCCTGCTGGAGGTGAGCCAGGACGCGAGGGACAGCCCGATCGACGCGGTGGCGGCCAGATAGGCGTGTTCGCTCGTGACCCCGACCTCGTGCAGCTTCTTGACGATCATGATCACTCCTCTGAGAGGGAGAGTCGCATCCCCATGCGATCGCGAAGCCGCATGGGGGATGTCATGCGATGACCTCTTCGCTCCTGGTACCGCGTTCGGATGCGCCTGTGGGTTCGGTTCGCGCGGAACGCGGCGTCCGTTCTCCTTCGGGAAGTGCTTCTCCGGCCGGGCGGTTGGCGCAGAGCATGATCCTCACAGCGTCCCCCAACCCGTGCGGCCGCAGGAGTTCCGGGTCCGGACGCAGCCCCCATCCCGGGCCGCACAGCAGGACGTGGCTGCGGGTCCGGGCGCCGCGCATCCCCCAGCGAAGTGCCGCGAGGTGACGCGCCATCGGAAGGTCGGCGGTGTTCCGGGATTGCGACCACAGACCGACGGCCGCCGGAGCGACTCGGCGCACGGAACCCTCCAGGGCTTCGACCGGCACCGATCCGCCCAGCATCAGGACGCGTTGGCCGCGATCCCTCAAGGCGGCGGTGAGCGCCTCCAGAGGAAGGGTGTGCTGCTCGCCCGGCAGGCATGCCAGCAGGACCGGGCGTGCGTCCTGCGGTCTGCAGCGCGTCATGGAGTCTGCGTAGACGTATCGCAGGGCTGCGGAGATGTGCCAGGACAGCATGTGTTCCACCTCCACGTACCGGTCCTCGGACGACTCCCATTTGCGCCCCACGTATCGCAGGGTCGGCATCAGCACGTCGTCCCACGCGGCGATCAGGCCGTACGTTTCGATGGAGGCCATGATCTGCTTGTGCACGGCCTCGGCGTCCATGCGTACCGCGGCCCGGGCGAGCCCCCGGCCGCGCCGCCGCGGGTCCCCTGGCGGCGGTGCCTCTCCGAGAGGATCGTCCCCACCGTTCGACGGCTCGATCCGTGCCCGATGGAGGGGCGCCGTGACCGGCCCCGGTCCGGACGCGTGGACCTCTGCGGCGTGAGCCTTCGCGGCGCGGGCCGCCTCGGCCGGGGGCACGCCTTCAGCCGTCAGACGGCACATTTCCCGGACCATCGCGACGTCCGGGGCCGTCCATCGCCGGTGACGTCCCTCGACCCTCGTCGCAGGTCCCAATCCGTAGCGACGGTCCCAGGAACGCAACGTGGTGGGGGAGATGCCGAGCTCCCGCGCGAGGCCCCCGGTCGTCACGCCGGCCCCGGGGCCGCGGCCCCCGTTCCCTTCCATCTTCGCCTCCACCGGTGCAGGACACGTGTCACGTCCATGTGTTCTCCGTAGGCGCGGGGTACGGATGCGCCCCGACGGGGACGCGACTCCAACGCCGTGCTGATACCGCGCACCGGGAGCGAGCGGCTGTATAGGTAGTGCGAGCGTTCGTCGAGCTGGGCGAGGGGATGCGATGACTGCGTGGCACTGGCTGTTCGGAGACCAGCTCGGTCCTCACTTCCTGACTCCAGGCGAGCCGGGCCCGGCCGCAGGCGCGCCGGTGGTGATGATCGAGGCCCGTTCGGTGTTCCGCCGCCGCCGCTTCCACCGTGCCAAGGCCCACCTGGTGCTCTCCGCCATGCGCCACCGTGCCGCCGAACTCGGGGACCGTGCCTGCTACGTGCGCGCCGAGACCTACACGGAGGGTCTGCGCCAGGCCGTCGGCGGTGCTCCGGTCACCGTCCACCACCCCACGTCGCGGGCCGCGTACGACCTGGTCGCCTCGATGGACGGGGTACGGGTGCTCCCCGCGCGCGGCTTCCTCCTGCCCGGGGCGGCCTTCCGTTCCTGGGCCGGCGGGCGCGAGCGGCTGAGGCACGAGGACTTCTACCGGTGGATGCGCCGCGAACTCGACCTCCTCATGGACGGAGACCGGCCCGCCGGCGGGCGCTGGAACCACGACCAGGCGAACCAGGAGCCGCCTCCATCGGGCCTGCGCACCCTCGGCGCTCCCGCACCGTACCGGCCCCGTGAGAGCGACATCGACGAGGAGGTACGGGCTGACCTCGACCGGTGGGAGCGGGACGAGGGCATCCGCTTCGTCGGCCGCGACGGGCCGCGCGCCTTCCCCGCCTCGCGCCGCGAGGCACTGGCCGCGCTGCACCGGTTCGTCGACCACCGGCTGGCCGGCTTCGGTCCGCACGAGGACGCCGTGCTCGCCGGCGACCCCGTGATGAGCCACAGCCTGCTGTCCTCCTCCCTCAACCTGGGACTGCTCGATCCGGCCGAGGTGGTTGCCGCCGCCGAGGGCGCCTGGCGCGCCGGACGGGTACCCGTCCAGAGCGCGGAGGGCTTCGTGCGGCAGGTCGCGGGCTGGCGCGAGTACGTGTGGCACGCGTACTGGTACTTCGGCGAGGAGTACCGCCACCGCAACGCCCTGGGGCACCGTGCACCCCTGCCCGAGTGGTTCCTCGAACTCGACGCCGACGCCGTGGCCGCACGCTGCCTCTCCACGGTCCTCGCGCAGGTCCGCGACACGGGGTGGACCCACCACATCCCCCGGCTCATGCTCCTGGGCAGCTACGCGCTCCAGCGAGGCTGGGATCCGCGTGCCGTGACCGACTGGTTCCACCGCTGCTTCGTCGACGGCTACGACTGGGTGATGCTCCCCAACGTCATCGGCATGTCCCAGTACGCCGACGGCGGCATGATGACCACCAAGCCCTACACCAGCGCGGGGGCCTACATCCACCGCATGAGCGACCTGTGCGAAGGGTGCGCCTACCGGCCCGCCGACCGTACGGGCGACCGGGCCTGCCCCTACACCACCGGCTACTGGTCCTTCGTCCACCGCCACCGCACCCGGCTGGCCGCCAACCCCCGCACCGCAAGGGCCGTAACGGGGCTGGACCGCCTCCAGGACATCGAACAGGTGCTGCGCGCCGGCCGACGTCAGGGCGGGAGCCCACCCTGACAGCGGAAGGGACGCCGGTATGCGTCAGCGGGCCCCGCACGTGGCCTCCGACCGGAATATCCGCGCGAACCGGGTGATCCTGAAGGAAAGGCGTCGGCCGCAGACCGTCCAGTGCGGCCACGGGAACGGAGGCTGCCGTGGACACCACGCCGCAAGAGCCCCAGGTGCCGCTGTCCTGCCTGGTCACCGGTGCGAGCGGGTACATCGGCGGCCGCCTGGTGCCCGAGCTCCTGGACGTCGGCCATCGGGTCCGCTGCCTGGCCCGCTCACCCGAAAGGCTGCGCGGCCACCCCTGGGCCGGCCGGGTCGAAACGGTCCGCGGGGACGTCACCGACGCGGCCGGCACCGCCGCCGCCCTGGAGGGCATCGACGTCGCGTACTACCTCGTCCACTCCCTCAACACCGGCCCGCGCTTCGAGGAACGCGACCGTGACGCGGCGCGCACCTTCGCCGAGGCCGCCCAGGTCGCAGGCGTCCGCCGCATCGTCTACCTCGGCGGCCTCGTCCCGGCCGACGAGCCCGCCCAGGCCCTCTCCCCACACCTGCGCTCCCGTGCCGAGGTCGGCGAGATCTTCCTGGACGGGCCCGTCCCCGCCACGGTGCTGCGCGCCGCCGTCGTCATCGGCTCGGGCTCCGCCTCTTTCGAAATGCTGCGGTACCTCACCGAACGGCTCCCGGCCATGGTCACCCCGAGCTGGGTCGGTACCCGCGTCCAGCCGATCGCGGTCCGGGACGTCCTGCGCTACCTCGTCGGCAGCGCCCGCATGCCCGCAGAGGTCAACCGCACCTTCGACATCGGCGGGCCGGACGTCATGACCTACGAACAGATGATGCGCCGCTACGCCGAGGTCGCCGAGCTGCCGCCACGGCTGATCCTGCGGGTCCCGATGCTCACCCCGCGGCTGTCCAGCCTGTGGATCGGCCTGGTCACCCCGGTCCCCAGGGCGCTGGCCAGGCCCCTGGCCGAGTCACTGCGACACGAGGTGGTCTGCCGCGACCGCGACATCACGAGGTACGTACCCGACGCGCCGGGATACCCCATCTGCTTCGACCGCTCCCTGGAACTGGCCCTGCAACGGGTCCGCGAGGCCAACGTCGCCACCCGCTGGTCCAACGCCTCACTGCCGGGCGCGCCCAGCGATCCGCTGCCCACCGACCCCGACTGGGCGGGCGGCAGCCTCTACGCCGACCACCGGTCCCGGGACACCTCCGCGGGCCCCCGCGAGCTGTGGCGCATCGTCGAGGGCATCGGCGGCGAGAACGGCTGGTACTCCGCTCCGCTCGCCTGGGCGGTACGCGGCTGGCTCGACCGGCTGGTCGGCGGCGCCGGCATCCGCCGCGGCCGCCGCGACGCCACCCGACTGCGGGTCGGCGACTCCCTGGACTTCTGGCGGGTGGAGGAGATCGAACCGGGCCGCCTGCTGAGGCTGCGCGCGGAGATGCGCCTGCCCGGTCTCGCCTGGCTCGAAATGTATGTCGACCCGGACGGCACGGGTTCCCGCTACCGCCAGCGGGCCCTGTTCCACCCGCGCGGCCTGTTCGGCCACCTCTACTGGTGGACCGTGTCCCCCTTCCACGCCGTGGTCTTCGGCGGCATGGCCCGCAACATCACCCGAGCCGCGGAACACCTCGCTGACGACGGCGGCGCGGGCCCCGGGGAACCCGGCTGACATGGTGGAGGCGACGCGATGAGCGACTCTCGGCGCGCGCACGGGCGGCTGCCGACGGAATCGGTCTGGGAGTATCCGCGACCACCACGTGTGGAGCCGGATGCACGGCACGTGGTGATCGTGCACCGGGGAGTGGTGCTGGCCGACTCCTGGTCCTGCCGGCGCGTCCTGGAAACGAGCCATCCGCCCGTCTACTACGTGCCGCACGGCGACGTGCGCACCGATCTGCTGTCGCGTGGGCATCGGGTGACCGTCTGCGAGTGGAAGGGGGTGGCCACGTACTGGACGCTGGTCATGAACGGCCACACGGTGCACGACGTCGCCTGGAGCTATGAGGACCCCTCGCCGGGATACCGGAGCATCGCCCGCCACTTCGCGTTCTACGCGGGTCGGGTGGATCTCTGCACGGTCGGAGGCGAGCGCGTGAAGGCCCAGCCCGGTGACTTCTACGGCGGCTGGATCACCGACGAAATCCTGGGGCCTTTCAAAGGCGGTACGGGCACTGCCGGTTGGTGAGCGGGGCCGGGTTCGTCGTCCTCACGGGTCCGTCTCCGCCGGGGCAACAAGACACCGAGTGCGACACCGTCTACGCGACTTGTCATGGCGGGAGAATCGGTGCAAGAACATTGCGAGTTTTCTCCTCCGGCGGCACTGGTCATCCTGGATTTCTCGGGACGTGACGACGTGATCCTCCTGGAGTGCCCATGCGCCTGACAGACGAATTGCCCGTGGACCACCCCCTCAGCCGTGTCTACCGGTTCGGCGCCGGCCTGTGCGGGCTCATCCTCCTCGTCTTCGGCAGCCTCGGTTTCGCCGGCGGCCTGGACGCGTTCAGCACGGATGGACAGCGCATCGCCGGCCTGTCCACCAACGGATTGCTGAGCACGATCTCGGTGCTCTTCGGACTCCTCCTGATGGCCGGCGCGGCAATCGGGGGAAACCTCGCCTCGACGGTCAACACGGCCGTCGGAGTGATCTTCGTGGCCAGTGGCTTCGTCCACTTGTTCCTCATCGGGCGTCGGGGCAACATCCTGGACTTCGGTTTGTCCAACGTCGTGTTCAGTTTCCTGATGGGGCTCCTGGTCATGACGTTCGGGATGTACGGCCGTGTCAGCGGCGGACTGCCTCACGACAACCCGTACTGGCGTCGGCGCCACCCCGAGCAGGCCGCGCGTGAGCCGGCTGCCTCCTACCCCCAGGTCGGTGCCGCGGACCGCCCGCGGGCTGAGTTGCCGGAGCGCTGAGGTCGTCATGGCCGACAAGGCGGCACGGGTGCTGGTGGTGGGGGCGACGGGCGAACTGGGCCGGCTCGCCGTGCACGAGTTCCTCGGTCGCGGCGTCCGCCTGGCCCTCGCCGGGCGTGACCGCGGGGGCCTCGCCGACCTGGCCGCCACCACGGGCTGCCCGACCCGCGTGCTCGACGCCTACGATCTCGACACCTGCACCGCTTCGGGGCCGTGGGCGCTCTCCGCGCTCGGCGGTCTCGACGGCGTCCTCGTCACCATCGGGGTCGCGGGCTTCGGGCCGGCCGCCACCGTGCCGAACGCGGCCGCCGAACACCTCATGACCGTCAATGCCCTGTGCCCCATGGCCGTACTCAGAGGCGCCGTACCCGTCGTCCGCGACGGCGGCTTCCTCGCAGCCGTGACCGGGGCGATCGTCAACACCCCGCTGACCGGGACCGCGGACTACGCCGCGTCGAAAGCCGCGTTGGCCTGCTGGCTGGGCGTCCTGGCGCGAGAGGTCCGCACGTGGCGTGTCGCCGTGATGGATGCCCGGCTTCCTCACATGGACACCGGTTTTGCTTCCAGAGCCGTGGTCGGCAGCCCGCCGCCCCTGCAACGGGGAACGGATCCCGCCACGTGTGTACGAGACCTCCTCGGTGACCTGCTCGGGCATCTCGACGGCCCCGCCCGGGGACGGACGGCACCCGCGCCTCAGCGCCGGCCATCCAAGCCCTGGGCCCCTTCACCTGACTGACGGCACGTTCATGGGAGAAATCATGTCCACACCGAAGGTACCGCCCGAAGAAACTCCGGAGGCGGAAGGCTCGACGGGATCCGCTCATCCGGAACGCCCCGACGGGGGGATGTGGGAGCATCCCTCGGTCTTCCTCGTCCTCATCGCCCTCGGGGCCGTGATGGTGGCCGCTTTCTTCATCGTCCGCATCCTGGGCAGGTGAGGGGCAATTGTGGCAGCGAGCGGTGACGAACCGTGGGGAGCCGGGTCCCCCGGTGCCGATCCTGAGCGGGCCGCCGGCGCGGGCGACCCGGCCACCCGTGGTGCTGCCGTACGGCCGCCTGCGGCAACAACGGGCGGCGAGAATCGGCCCGGGGCCAGGCCGTCCAGAAGCCCCCGCACCCATCTCGGCGGGTCTGGCCACGGCCCGGCCCGGCCTGGCCGTTCGGCCGGACCCCAGGCGTCAGCCGCCCCGGTACGGATTGCGGCGCCACTACGCGGTCGAGCCGTGGAGCGACCTGGTGGAGGTGCACTGGTCGGCTGCGAGGCGTACGTCACGCCACTGGGCCCGCGGCAGGTCGGCATCGCCATCCTGACGTCCGAGCAACTGCCCTACGACGCCCAGCTGTCCCGTTTCCCGGTGCTGGAGTCCCGGCTCTCGACGGCCCGCCGGACACCCGTCCGGGGCGCCGGACCCCTCCGCCAGCACGCACGCTGCCGGGTGGCCGGCCGCGTCCTCTTCGTGGGCGACGCCGCGGGATACGTCGACGCCCTGACCGGCGAGGGACTCAGCCTCGCGTTGCTCGGAGCCGCCGAACTGGTGCGCTGCTTGAGCGCCGACCGCCCGCAGGAATACGAACGGGCGTGGTGCCGACTGTCCCGCGGCTACCGGACGCTGACGAGGTCCCTGTTGTGGGCGCGGAACCAACCCCGGCTGGCGCCTCTGATCACCCCCACCGCGGCACGCTTCCCCGGCCTGTTCCGGCACGCCGTCAACCTGCTGGCCTGAGCCGCGATCCGGCTGGGGACCGCGGCGGCCCCGGCAGATTCCCGATGGGTGTGATCAAGCCACATTTCCGTCACCTGATCGGCCCAGCAGCACCTAGAGTGTGCGCGTGATCGAGCAGAATCCCGCACTCATCGCCGGCCGCTACCAGCTGGTCGAACGCATCGGCCAAGGCGGTATGGGCCGGGTCTGGCGCGCCCTCGACCAGCACCTCTTCGGACGTGAGATCGCGGTCAAGGAGATCCTCTTCCCGCCGGGCATGGAAGACGACGACCGCGCCGCGCTGCTCCGGCGGTTCATCGGCGAAGCTCGCGCGGCGGTCACTCTCAGCCACCCCGGGATCATCACCATCCACGACGTCGTGGAGCACGACGGCGCGCCCGTCATCGTGATGGAGCTGGTCCGCGGCCAGTCCCTCGCCGCCACGATCCGCAGCGGCGGGCGGCTGCCCGTGCGGCGGGTGGCCGAGATCGGCGCCGCCGTGCTCGACGCGCTGGCCGAGGCGCACAGGGCCCGGATCGTCCACCGCGACATCAAACCGGACAACGTGCTCCTGACCAAGGACCGTGTCGTCCTCACGGACTTCGGCATCGCCCACCTGGCGGACGCCACGACCAAGCTGAGCCACAGCGGGACCGTCATCGGCACACCGCACTACATGCCCCCGGAGCAGCTGGAGGGCAAGCGCCCAACCCCCGCCAACGACCTGTGGGCACTCGGTGCGACCCTGTACCACGCCGTCGAGGGACACCCGCCGTTCGACGCCGACGGTCTCCACGCCCTCGCCGTGGCCGTCTTCACCCGCCCGCACCGGCCGGCACTCCACGCCGGCCCGCTCGCACCCGTGTTGGACGCGCTCCTCACCAAGGACCCGGAGCAGCGCGTGAGCGCCGGCGAAGCGGCCGAGATGCTGGCAGCCGTACTGCGGTCCTCCGCGCCCGACCCCCGCGCGGCCGCCGGGCGGGGCCACCGACCCGAGCCGGCCTCTCCGAACGCTCCCGACCCGAGGGCGACCCCGGTACCGGGGGGGGGGCCCCCCGGGGGGGCCCCCCCGCCCCCCCCCCCCCGCCGGGCCCCCCCCGCGCCCCCCCGCCCCCGCCCCCCCCCGGGGGGCCCCCGGGGGGGGGGGGGGCCCCCGGGGGGGCCCCCCCGACGCTCCGACGACACCGGTCGAGCCGCCCTCGACGACGCCTGCACCGCGGACCCCGACGGTCCTGGACCCCGGCGCGCCGGAGTCGCCCCGGCGGGCGCGCCTTCCCCGGCGCTCCGTGCTCCTGGCCGCGGTGCTGGCCACGCTCGCCACCGGCTCCGTCCTGACCTGGACCCTCAGCCATGACGAGGACGCCCCGCGCGGTGGGGGCGCGGCGGCCGGCAGCGGGTCTGCGGCCTCCTCCACCACCGTGGTGATCGGGGTGGACGCACCGCTCAGCGGCGGACTGTCCTCCATGGGCGTCGGCATGAGGAACTCGGCCGAGCTGGCGGCCAGGACGGCCAACGAAACCAAGCACGTCCCAGGGGTGACCTTCGAGATCAGAGCCCTGGACGACGGGGCCGACGCCGCGAAGGGCGCCTCCAACGCGGGCCGGTTCGTCTCCGACGGGAAGGTGCTGGGGGTGGTCGGCCCGCTCAACTCCGTCGTCGCCAGGACCCTGGTGCCGCCGCTCGCGCAGGCGAACATGGCCGTCGTGTCACCGGGGAACACCGACCCCGTGCTGACGCTGGGCCGCGACTGGGCCAAGGGCACCACGGCGCGTCCCTACCCGACCTACTTCCGCACCGTCGCCACGGACGTCGACCAGGGGCCGTTCGCCGCCCGCCACCTGCACGACGAGGCGAAGAAGACCAAGGTCTACGTGGTGGACGACACGAGCGCCCACGGCACCGCCCTCACCGCCGGATTCACGGCCCGGTTCACGAAGCTCGGCGGGACCGTCGTCGGCACGGAGCAGGTCCATCCCGCGGAACGGGACTTCGCGGGCCTCGCCGAACGAGTGCGGTCCTCGGGAGCCGACGCCGTCTACTTCGGCGGCTACTACGACACCGCGGCGCCCCTGTCCGTGCAGCTGAAGCGGTCCGGGGCGAACGTCCCCCTCATGGGCGGCGACGGCATCTTCGACCAGCAGTACCTGGCGACGAACCCGACGGCCGAAGGCGACCTCGCGACCAACATCGGCGTGGCCGCCGAGGAATCGACGGCGGGGCGGGACTTCCTCGCCCGGTACGGGAAGGCGGGGTATCCGGAAGCGGCCGGCTGGTACGGGCCGTACGCGTACGACGCGACCTGGTCCCTCATCGAGGCGGTGAAGGCGGTCGTGACGGCCAATGGCGGCACCCTCCCCGTCGACGCCCGGACGAAGCTGCCGCCGGCCGTGGCACGGCTGGGCTTCGACGGCGTCACCGGCCGCGTCGCCTTCGACGGGAGCGGCGACACGGTCAACCGTCGACTGACGGTGTACGCGGTGAACGGCGGGAACTGGACGACCGTCACGAGCGGACCGGCCGCCCCCTGAGCCTTCCACCGGCCCTACCGCTGCTGCCGTCGCTGGGCGCGCCTGCGGTAGGGGCGTTCGCCGTGTCCGTGGCGGACGACGTCAGGAGGTCGAGGCCGAGCCGTCTCGGGCGGGGCCGGTCAGGTCGTGGCCCGTGACGGCTCGCGCGTAGGCCTGAAGGGCGGTGATCACTTCGGCGCGGGAGCGGCGACCCGCGAGGACTTGCATCTGGTAGCCGTCCTCCATGGCGACGAAGCCGGAGGCCGGCAGCCGGGGCGGGTCCTGCAACGCGAAGTGCCCCTGGATCTGTCCCAGGACGAGGATGCCCTGGTACACGGCGATCTGACGTTCCGTCAGGGCGCTTTCCAGGGCAGCGGCCTTGGCGTCGCGCAGGCAGCGGGGCCAGTACTCGAAGAGCAGTCGGGTCAGCGTGTCGCCCGGCCCATGGCACCATCGTCGACCCGGAGGGCACGGTGCGCCAGCAGGCCGGCCCCGGCGAGGAGATCCTCGTCGACGTCCTCGATCTGGGCACCGTCGCCCGGGTACGCACCTACGGCTCCGCGGGCATCAACCTGCCCTGGAGCCGGCTGGCCCGCTACGGGGAGTCGTACGACGACTCATCCGATCACCGCTATGACCTGTACTTTCCCGTCCTTGGACGCAGAAGAACCAGCACCGAACCAGCACCGAACCAGTGAGTGCTGGTTCTCTACGGCAGATGCCCATCTGCCCACACCGCCCGGCTCACCCATCCCACCGACCGGCCGCCCCGTGAGCAGCGTGGAATGGACGACGGAGCCTGACACCGAGAGACCCAGCCCTGTACCGGAGCGACCGGATCCGGTGCTACCCCGGAGCCCCCCCGACTGACGGGTTGCAGGCGGTCCGCTGATCGGATATCGATGCTCTCGGACTTCCGTGCCACGCGCTTCTCTCATGCGAGATGTGGACCATGGGGGCAGACGGCCATCAGTGGCGCGGAAGACGGAGGATGCGGCGGCTCTCAGGTGTCGGGTTCGGCGGCCGCGATGGCCGCGAGGGCCCAGCCGGGATCCCGTTCGACGGCGAGGTCGCCCAGAGTGACGACACCAACGAGTTCACCGTCGTCGTTCTGTACGGGCAACCGCCTCAGCTTGTGCCGGCGCATGAGGTCGGCGGCCTGGTCGACGCCGGCCTCCGGATCGACGGTGATCGGTTCGGTACTGCAGACCGCCTGCACCGTCGTCTCGGCTGGGTCGCGGTTCTCGGCCATGGCACGTATCACGAGGTCCCGATCGGTCAGGATGCCGCGCAGTCGGCCCTCGTCGACGACCAGGACGTCCCCGATGCCGGCGTCCCGCATGACCCTGGCCGCTTCTGCGAGCGAGGTCACCTTCTCGACGGTCACCGGCCTCTCGGTCATCACCTCGTGGACTTGTCGGGTCATGACGCCTCCCGCTGCCGAAAGGGCTCCTGTAGGGCGCCTGCCCACCTCCGTGAGCGGTACGCCTTACTGATAGTCGCGGCCCGCGACGTTTGGGGCGTCGGGAACGGATCAGACGCTGCGAAAGACCGATTCCGAGGACAGGAGCGACACGTGTCCGGCGAACAGAAGATGAAGGCCAAGAAGGAACAGGCCTCGCTCGTCTGGCCCGAGCAGTGGGACGGCGGTCTCTGAGAGGCGGACCCGCACGGCCTGGGGCAGAGGAGCCCGCCCTGGAGGCTCTGCCTACTCCGTTGCCCGACGTGTGACGGGTTGGGCGGGATCTGATGGTCAAGCGCGGTGGGCCATCGACGCAGAGGTCAGGGAACGCGCAGTGCCAGCAGGACGACGTCGTCTTCGGGCGGTGGGTGGGCCATCCGGTTGCTGATCCGGCGGAGCAGTCCGGGCAGCCGGCCGCTTCCGTGGCGGGCCGGCAGGCCTGCGAGCTGTGTGATGGCGGAGTCGATGTCGTGGCCGGGCCGCTCGATGAGGCCGTCGGTGTAGAGCAGCAAGGCCGAGCCAGGAGGTAGTTCGTACTGCTGCTCGGTGCGAGGTGAGTTCTCCAGGGCCTGGTGGAAGAGGACGTCGTGCTCTTCCAGGAGGGTCACCTGACCGTCGGGGGAGCGTACGAGCGGTGGTGGGTGGCCCGCGTTGCACGAGGTGAAGGTCCAAGGAGTGCCGGGCGGGGTGGGATCGAGGCGGGCGTGGACCAAAGTGCCGCCGGCTTCGATCGGCAGGACGGCGCAGGCCGCGTCGAGGGCGGTCACAGCGGTGGCGGGGCTGTACGGGGGATGGTCGAGGGTGGCCTGCCGCAGCATGCTTCGGACCTGGCCCATCACGGTGGCGGCGTGCATGTCGTGTCCGGTGATGTCACCCACGGTGATCATCAGTGAAGGGTCCGTGCCGGGTGAGGAGAGCGGCACATGGTAGGCGTCGTACCAGTCTCCGCCGATCATGTTGTCGTTCGCGGCCGGTTGGTAGAGGGCGCTGATCTCGATGCTGTTGGCCAGGGGGAGATCGGTAAGCATGGCCTCTTGGAGCTCCCGGGCAACGGAGATCCGTTCGTCCAGATACTGGGCGCGCTCGACCGCTTGCGCGATGTATCCGGAGGCTGCGGTCAGCGTGGCACGCTCGGTGATACTCACCTCGTGTCTCAGTACGCTCGTGGTACACCACCACGGACCATCCCGCGCCGACCGAGATCCAGCCTTTGGATTCCATCCATCGGTGTCGTGTGAGGGTGGGTGCGTGACTGGGCACTGCTGCCAGGGGCGGCCGGGCGCCTCGACCTCGTGGAGGAAGGGGCCTTAGCCGACCAAGTGCCAGCCGTCGCGGCCCCTCCTGGAACACGCCCCCACCCATGCGGAGCTGGCTGCGTACGTGCGCATCACCGAGAACGAGGTCCGTCTGGGCCTATTGATGGTCAGCGGGTACTCGGCCCCGTCCCTCGACGCCCTACACGACTACGTCGCCGGCGACTCTCAGACCTCTCGGCAGCGGGCTCCGCGCGCAGCCTCGCCGGGACCCGCGGCGACACCGATGTCGCTGTGGGGGCCGTCAAAGGCTGGTAGGCGCCGGCCTGTCGGCCGGACTTTGACGAGCGGTCCTGGAGGGTCCTCCAACGGCGCTCCTGCCAGGAGATGACCCAGGCGGAAACCGGTCCGAAGACCGGCCTGCCCGGACGCACGTTTCGCGCCTCGTGAACTGCGCTTTCAACTGTTGGACGACGATTGACGGGCGCCGCGCGAGCTCGCATGGCGCGGGCGAGAGCGGGCAGGCGCGGCGTGGGAGACCTTGAGGACGGGTGAGGCATGGAGGCGTCCATCGACGGAAGGGGGGCGCGCGGCACTCACGCGGCAGTGGCGGTGGCCGCCAAATGTGGGCTGGCCACGCGCGGGGTGCTGTACGTGCTGGTGGGCCTGCTGGCCCTTCAGGTCGCTTTCGGGGACACCGAGAAGGAGGCCGACCGCACGGGGGCGCTCAGCGAGCTCGCGAGCCATCCCTACGGGCGGGTGCTCGTGTGGGTCGTCGGCATCGGCCTGGTGGCGATGGCGCTGTGGCGGCTCTCGGAAGCCATCTTCGGCGCAGCCGGACCTCACGGACGGAAGCTCACCAAGCGTGGAGCGTCCGCAGTACGCGCTGTCTTCTACGTGGTGGCGGCCTTCTCGGTGCTGTCCTTCGCTGCCGGCAAGGGTGGCGGGCGCTCCAGCGACGAGCAGTCGCGGGACGTGACGGCCCAAGCGCTGGGCGTCCCGGCGGGCCAATGGCTTGTGGCGCTGGCGGGCATCGGCATCGCCATCGGCGGCATCGTGATCTTCGTGTCCGCCACCCGGCTCACCTTCCGAGAGGAGATGGACATCGGTCACCTGCCCGAGCGCGTGCGCCAAGGCGTGGAGGCGCTGGGCGTCATCGGCGGCATCGCACTCGGCGCCGTGTTCACGGCCGCCGGCGGAATCCTCGTGTATGCGGCCGTGTCGTACGACCCGGGAAAGGCCAAGGGCCTGGATGACACGCTCCGCTCCTTCGCTCAGACCCCCGTCGGCCCGTGGCTGCTGGTCGTCGTCGCAACCGGCCTGCTGCTGTTCGGTGTGTTCTCGTGGGCCTTGGCTGCCTGGCAACAGGTGTGAGGATAAGTCCTTAGGTCCGCCGGTCCGCAGGCGCTCGTCGTTGAACCACCGACCACCATGCCTGTGCCTGTATCCGTGCTCGCGTGCGTCCGCGCCAGAGCGGTCGGCGGGCTTCGGCGGCTTGCGCTGGCTGATGTCCATGCGACGAAACAAGAGGGCACAGGCAGACCGCAGCCCTATCCAGGCCAGTCGGTATGGGTCGGCGTCTGGTCGCGCGGAGTGCCTGTCCGTCGGGCCAGAGACTGCCAGAGACTGAGAAGCACGCCGACGGGTTCAATCCTTGGCGTGGGTTACAAGCCGCCAGACGCCCAGGAGGATGAGAGAGCCGACAATAGCGGCGATCCACGTGGAGAGCTCGAAGAAGCCATCTATGGAGTCGACTCCGAAAATGACCTTCCCGAGCCAACCGCCCAGAAGTCCGCCGGCGATACCGATGAGTGGCGTAACGATGCAGCCTCCAGGGTCCTTGCCCGGCATCAGGAGCTTCGCGATGATTCCTGCGATCAGTCCCATCAAAATCCATCCGATGATGCCCATGACGTGCCTCTTCCCGCACATGCAGCGTGCAATTCCGTCTGCCCGCCTGCCGCACATTCGAACGTCAAGGCGGGCGAGTGCTCTCAACATCTCCAGGCGGCTGCTCGCCTGATGCCATGCAGCCAGCCAGGAGGAGCAGGCCAGGGGCAACCCAGAACGTCGCCATCTCCCCGAGCTGGAGCAGCCAACGGGGAGGTCGCTGCCAGGATCTGATACGCGCCCCGAACGAGTTCGGTGACCAATCGGTCGTGGCGCGTGCGGAATGCCCGCCCGGGCGTCGAACCGGCCTCCGTGGGGTCAGAGCTTGAATGCGTCCTTGCCCTTCTCCTTCGCGCCCCGGCCCTTGCCGCGGGCCTCCAAAGCAGCGCCCTTGGCCGCGATGTCTTCCTTTCCGATGGCGTGCGCGGCTTTCCGTACGACCTTCCCGATCACCTGCTCCGACTTGGCCTTGATTTTCTCGCTGGAACTCATGTCGCACCTTCCATACATTCACGCCTCTACCCGAGGCCGGGGGAAACAGTCATAGGCTCGGGCTTCACGTCCGTTCGGCCGGATTGGCGCGCCGCCTCAGCCAGAGGAACCGTGCGTTGGCGGCACCGCTGGGGAGAGTGCCTCGGCAGGGGCCGATTGGCCCTGTTTCGCGGTTGGGCGTTCACGATGGCGGCATAGTGACGGAGTGAGCACCGAGCGTGATGGCGCATTGGATGGGTACGCCCCACCGGACAGCAGCTCTCCGGCGCCGGAGGGTGGGGGTGACGAGGAGGCGCAAGTCATCGTGGTGGGCGCAGGGCCGGCAGGTTCCGCCACCGCCGTGCACCTGGCGCGGGCCGGGTTGGACGTGCTGCTGCTGGAGAAGTCCGGCTTCCCCCGGGAGAAGGTGTGCGGCGACGGACTGACACCGCGCGCTGTGGCCCAGTTGGTACGGATGGGCGTCGACATCAGCGCGGCGGGCTGGATGCGCAATCGCGGGATTCGGTGGGTGTGTGAGGGCAACCAGGTGGAGCTGGATTGGCCGCCCCTGGGAAGTCTTCCCGACTTCGGGCTCACTCGCAGTCGGCACGACTTCGACCAGCTGCTCGTGGCGCACGCCCAGGCCGCCGGAGCGCGCCTGCACACGCACGTGAAGGTGTCGGCCCCGTTGGTCGACCAGGCTGGATGCATCACGGGGGTGACTGCTTTCCGCGGGCCGGACCGGGAGCCGATTCGCTACCGGGCGCCGCTCGTCGTCGCGGCCGACGGCGCCTCTGCGCGGACTGCGGTGGCCCTGGGACTCGTACGGGACGCCAGCCGGCCGGTCGCGGCTGCTGCCCGCCGCTACTACCGCAGCGCGGTGCGCACCTGCGACCCGTATCTGGAGCTGTGGGCGGATCTGCGCTACCCGGGTACTGGGCAGGACTTGCCCGGATACGGCTGGGTGTTCCCGCTCGGGGACGGGCGGGTCAATGTAGGGCTGGGCGCACTGCCCCAGCGGCGGCCGGTGGACCTGCGGGCAGTCCTGGCGCATTGGCTTCCCCGCCTGCCCGCAGAGTGGGGAATCAAGGAGGAGAACGCCGCCTCGCCCCTGCACAGTGCTCCGCTGCCGATGGGGTTCAATCGGCGCCCGCAGTACCGTCGAGGTTTCCTGCTGGTCGGAGACAGTGGGGGCATGGTCAGCCCGTGGAGCGGCGAGGGCATCGCCCAGGCCATGGAAGCCGCGGAGGTGGCTGCAGAGACCATCGCCCTGGCCGTGGCCCGGCCGGCCGGGCCACGGCGGGAACACGCGCTGCAGCAGTACCCGGCTGAGATCCACCGCCGCTGGGGGCGCTACTACCGTCTGGGCAATCTTGCAGGTGATCTCGTCTTCGCCCGGCATGGCTTCCGACCGTTCCTCCACCCTCGCGTCATGGCCTCGCCGGCACTGTTGCGTGCTTTGACCCGCCTACTCACCCATGTCGCCGAGGAACCGGCCCACGACAGGATCGACGCGGTCCTGCACACATTGCTGCGCCTCGTGCCGCCCTCGCGGCGCTGAACCCATCGCGAAGTCCGGCTGCAGGAATCGCTCGTGAGACCGGGGGTCACATGACCAACGCTGTGGGCGGCCTGGATGCTCGGGGGGCAGGAGCCAGGCGGACAATTCCGCTTCATCGCGGCGAGCCCGTGCATCAGACCCACGGCGCACTGCGCAAGGCGCCGCGCAACAAACGCCGGAGCGCCAGTCGCATCCCCCACATCGTCGCTCGCACGCCCCACTTCGTCATGCGTACGAACATCCGGCGGATGATGGAGCGAGGCGTCCAACGGGCGAGAGCCCGACGCCTTTTCCTCCTGCGCATGCGCCGTCTCAAGGCCTTCACGAGTGTCTCCTGCCAGGCCGGCTGTGATGGACAGCCAAGAGAAAGACAGAAACAGTGGCGACCCACACGGAGGCTCGACGATGGCGTCCGTCGAGTCGACTCCGAGCGCTAGGAAGCCATGGCGTCGGCGAGCTTTCGCAGCAGGGGCTTGTGCGGGCGCTGGGGAGCAAGCTTCCGGACTTCGGCCATGCGTGAACCGATGGACTGAAGAGCCTTGCGGCCCAGCGCCTCACGCACCTGGGGGAACCATTCCTTCTCTTCGACATCCATGTGCCGTTCTACGGCATCCATCAGGACCCGGGCCTTGGCATCGAAGGACCTCGTCGTCCTGCTTCATGCGCTCCAGTTCGGCAGCCAGCACATTCGCCACATGGTGTTCCTCGTGGAACTCCAACACCAAGGATCCGGTTTCCGGAACGAGTTGGCGCACCTGGGGGTACATCACCTCATCCTCGACGAACGTGTGGACGGTCAGTTCATGCAGCAGCTCTCTCACGATCTCGCCCGGGGTGACCGTTTCCTGTGGCCCGTCCCCGGCGCTGCTCAGCACCTGCTCACTGTCGGCACGGTAGGTGTGGATCAGCTTCCGTATCTTCTTGTGATCGTCCCTGAGCATCACAATGGCGTCAGTGGACATGGTGACTCCTCTGCGGTCCAACCCCCTCCGGCACCCTGCCCGCCAAACCCTCGAATATGCCGTGGACCGTGCCCCAGCCTCTCCGCAGGCGCTGCTGACCTGCCGTTCTACCTCCTCCTCGGCCCCACGATGCCGACGGCGCTTGCGGGGGTGCTCCGGACGCGGCGGTGTAGCTGGTGGGCGACGAGGGTTACTCGTCGCGGAAGGTCCGCGCGTTCCTGCGCGGGCGCGGTAGCGGCCTGCACTGACCCGCATAGGTAGGGCGCCGGTTTGCTGGGCTGTGTTCTGTCTTTCAGGGGCGTCCGGGCAATCCGGCGCCATGAAGGTTCAGCCGCTCCAGGAGCTGGGACCGGTGCAGCACGGCGATGCTTTCGAGAAGGTCGGGGTGCCGCAGCAGGGCAGCGGCTTCGCTGTCGAGGACACTCGGGTGCGTCAGGCGCTGCAGGCTGCCGGCGTCGGAATGGTGCTCGGTCGTGGCCAGGGCCTGGTGGGCGCGTGCGGCCAGGGCGGGGTCTGCCAGAAGGCAGGCTGCCCAGCTGACCACGGTTTCGTCGACCCAGGTCCGCCAGGCGGTGTCGGGGTCGTCGGGGTGCGGCTCGCATCCGGTGAGCCAGTCCAGCCGGTGAGATCCGCTGGGGGCGAGCAGGTGCAGCAGCTGGATGTCCATGCTGGTCGGGTAGCAGAGGGATGCCGCGAGCGCGACGGCCTGCCGGGCCTGGGCCTCGGCCAGCGCGCGACTGAGCGCACCCGTCGGAGCTGGGTAGGCCGCCTGGAGCCAACGGGCGGAGGCGGCTATGAGCGCAGTTAGGTCGGCGGGCACGGGCGATCGTCCTTGCGGGCGAGCTCACCCGGGATCGGCTGGCCGGGGGTGAACTGTTCTGTACGGAGCCGCGCTGCCCCGCTCGTGACCGACCAGTCTAGGCCGTTGACGCGTGCTGAGACATGACCTGCGTCACGCCGCCCGACCAGGGCGCGTGGGGCGGCATGACGCGCGGCCACCCCACGCACCCTGACCGGTTGCCGGACCGGTCAGGACTTTCCGCGGCCGGTGACGAAGTCGCGGGCCCGGTCCACCAGACCGACACCGGGCGCGAGGAGTTTGTTCGCCGGCGGGGTGGTGGGCGCCGAGGGGTGAGGGCGTGTCGGCGCCATGGCCTTGGCCCGCCTCGTCTTGTCGCCTAGCTCACGAAGTGTCTCGGCGGAGCAGGCACGCCGCAGCATCGGGAAGAGGTTGTTCTCCTCGTCCTCAACGTGGGCGGCGACCTCGTCCATGAGCTGCTGCAGCACAGGGCTCATCTGCGCATCGTCGGTGCTCATCTTCTCCAGCCGCTTGAGGATCTTCTCCACCCGGCCGTGGTCCTCGAGCTCCTTGTCCGCCAGCCGGTCGCCGCCCTCAATGTATTTGCGGACCGCCGGGTACAGGTACTGCTCCTCGGCGACCGAGTGCCGCACCAGCTCGATGGTGACGTCGTCGACCAGGTCACGCAGTTGCTGCCCCTGCACGGTCATGGCCTGGATCCGGGCGAACATCTCCTCGACCTCTCGGTGGTCCGCCATCAGTTCCTCGAGCATGTTCCCGCCATGTCCCATCACTCATCCGCCTCTCACTGGTTCTGTCAGGACCCAGGACCGGGGTGCATCCCGCCTGGCAATGAGGGATCCCCTGCGCGGGCAGTACACGAGCGCCTGACGAAGCACCCCCACCCGATCGGAGAGCGTTGCCGGTCCGAATGGCTCCCGGCCCGCGGCTGATGACGCTGGTGACCACGGATGTGACCCGCTACGCGTTGCAGCGGTTCCGTCGGCTACGACGCCCGACCAGGGCGAAGACCGGGAGGGCGACCCAGCCGAAAGTAGAGGGGTTCACTTGGATCCTGCCGCGTGTGCAGCCTTGTCACGAACGGTGGCGGGAGTCATGTCGGCTGCGAGATGCCCGGCCCCCCGCGCGTCGCGAACGTGTGCAGCGGTCTGGGCCGCTGTTGTGGGCATGAGGGGCTCGGGCGTCTTGCTCTTCGCCGGCTCACTCGCCTGGGCGGCCCTCTCCCGGACCTGCGAGGTGGCCTGTTTCGCTTTGGCGATGGCGTTCCTCTTGACGGCAGCGGTCTTCGCCCTTGTTGCGGCAGAGCCTCCTGCGTGGCGCGGACCGCAATGCGTGACACCGCCTTCGCCGGAACCACCGTGGCGCCGCGTTCGGCCGCTGGAGGACTGGTGGGGTCGCGGATGTCGCTCCCACAGGCGAAAGCCGCCGGGAGCACTCCTCCCGCCGGCTCTCTCGCATACCGCCTCCGCACCGCTCAGGGGGCTAGCCCTTCAGCGCGTCCTTCGCCTTCTGAGCGGCCTGCTTGGCGTCACCTGCCATCTGCTCGCGCCGCCCCTTCATCTCCAGGCTCTCGTTGCCGACGGCCTTCCCCGTGGTTTCCTTCACTTTGCCCTTGGTCGTCTTCGCAACGTTCTTGGCCTTCTTGCCCGCGCTCATGACTCTCACCTCCAAGCGCCGCTCAGTGTGGCGTAGCGGCGCCAATCAAGCCTTTACCCGCAATGGCGACAAAAACGCAATATTAGGGAAGATCTTGTGTAAGGGGAGGCGGAGGCCGCCAGAGCCCTCACCAGGACCGCCGCGCGAGTCCCGTGCGTCAAGGCGGCCGGCTCCGCTCGTAGGGTCGTGCCATGACCGAGAACGAGATCAAGCTCAAGGCCATTGCCGCGCTGACCGCTCTGCGCGGGGGAGTCGAGGAAGGCCTTGTCTCCGAACTGCTCGGGGAGACGATTCCCGAGCAGTTCTCGGTCCCGGCCGACGCTTCCGCAGAAGAGGTGGGCGGCGCCGTCCTGGACCAGCTGGCAGCCCCACTGAGCGCCCTGGTGAGCGGTTTCATCGCCGCTTTCGACGCTGTCGCAGACGCATACGACGCGACAGGCTTCGATCCCGATACCCAGCTGATCCTCCAGGAACTGGCCCTCCGCCTGGCGCGAGACGACTCAGAGTGACGACCTGGTACCGGCCATGACCCGGTCAGGGGGTACGTGGCTGCTTCCTGGCGGCGGCGTCGGCCAAGGCCGTGTTGGCGCCCAGAGGGAACGACACTCCGGCGCGTATGGACTGGATGACTTCGTCGTGCAGGCCGCGGCTCGCGTCCGAGCTGGGGCACGCTACGGGGCTTCCCGCGAGCGGGAGCCAGTCGGACGCGCCGCTGTACTGCACCGTGACGTGCGCCAGACAGTCGGCCTCGGTCCAGGTGGTGTGTACGTCGAGCTCACCGGTCAGTGCGGGGCCCGCTTCTCCGGTCTCGACACCATCCCGTCCGGCGAAGACGCCGCGGGTGGTCCATGATGCCCAGCACATTCGGCCTCCCTGGTCATCTCGTTCTGCCAGTGTGCACGCATCGACCTCCACGTGCCCGCGCAGGCCGGATGCCTCGGCTCGCAGTGGCGTGGAGGGGCGGTCCCACGACGCGGACGGGCACGCGAGTGAGAAGAGGGCGTGCCGGGCCTCGAACCGGGTATCCGCTCTCTGGGGCGGAGACGGCCAGGGTCAGGCACATGGTCATGTCAGGTGACCTGGCCGTCGAACCCGTTCCCCCGGAGCCTCACGGATCCGCACCCCTCCGCCTTCTATGTGCCGTTCCCTGTCGACCCGGCGGTGCCGAATCCGGTGTCCGGGCCCGCGCCGGCACCAGCGCCGAAGCCGGACACAGCGGCTTCGGACTGAAGCAGGAGGGCCGTACGCCAGAGAAACCCGTGTGCAGTCGGATGAGGTGACTTCACGATGAGTACTTCGATACCGCTGGTCTCCACCTCGGGTGGCCCCCTGTTGATCCCCGCCGACGGGGTCACCGATCTGCTGAGGCGTGTCGCGGTCGGGTGGCTGCAGGCGGAGACGGGGGATAGCACGGACCTCGATCCGAGGACCATGCATGCGCTGGCCGCTGTGCTGTGCGAGCTGGCCGATCAGATCGACGTCGAGTGCATCGGGCTGATGCCGGTGCGGGTTGAGGTCGGGAGGCGAGGTCCCGGAGGCGGTTCGCGGCCAGGCTGAGGGAGCGGGACCCTTCTCCGGCCGGCTGACTTCCACCGCGCGCCGCCCCGCGCATACCTGCCTCGCAGGCGGCGCATGTGCTTGTCCGGCCCGGGGTCAGGTGTACAGGCGGCTGTTGGGGCCGTCCTGTCCGTCGGCGGACTCGTCGTTGAACCAGTAGTCGCCGGCTGCGAGGTAGCGGAAAAGATGGCTGGTCTTTCTGGGCAGGGCAACGGTGACCGCCCGTGCGTCGTCTTCCCGGGGTGTGAGCGGGTGGGCGTGCGGGTTCCAGTCGTTGAAGTCACCGACGACGCTGACCGGCCCGGGAGGGGTGTCCGTTGGGAGGACGAAGGTGATCTCGGTCCGGTCCTTGCGCTGCTTGCGTTCGAGCACGGTGGCCTCTCCTGCTGGGAAGGGATGGGGGAGCGCGACCATCCTGCTCTTGGGCCCGCCAGTCCGCCCGCCCGACACGGCCACCGGCTACTCGGCGCAACCCCGAAGGCCGTCTGGCTACGCGTGTTCAGCGAGCAGGGAAGCAGGGCCGGTCGGCTCCAACAAGCGCCGGACAGGCCGGCTGACTGCCGAGATCCGAAGGCTGCGGTGCTGGTCGGCCACGGTGACACCTGGTTCGTCCCGCTGCAGGTGATGAGCCTTCGCGGGCCGGTGCTCGCGAAGCCTGGCGGCGGGATCACTCTCACCGCGCAGCGGCGCGGGCGTAGTCGCGATCTCGTGTGGCGCCACGCACCATGTTTCGGCGGACGAGTCCCCCTGGGCGTGAGGGTCAGGTCGGCTGACTGCGCGCCTTCATCAAGGTGGCCTTCGTCCGGATCGGCGGTTGCCATCAGCGGTCGGCCAGGCCCGCGCGCGCCCAGCCGGCAGGGCGGCTGGGAAATCCCACAACCAACCGGAAGTGCCGCATGATCGTGGGCGGTTGTCGTCAGTGGCCCAGAGCGCGCTTCAGCTCGGCTTTGTCCATCTGCGAGCGCCCCTTGATGTTGCGCTGCCTGGCCTCGTTGTACAGCTGGTCCTTCGTGGGGCCTTGCGAGCCGCTGTGAGAGCGCCGGCCGCCACGCTTCGACGCGGGCATGTCCTCGATGGACGACCGGCTAGCGGTCTTGGACTCCCCGGCCTGGGCGCGTTCCTTGTTGACGGTACGGGCGGCGATCTCCTTGGCGCGCTCCTGCGACTCGCCGCGCCGCTCGGCGGACTCCTTGATGTGTTCGTACTGACGTTCCCGCTTCGGGGAGGATCCACGTGGCATGACATCTCCGTTCGTTCGCCGGTCGCCTACCCCCGATCACCGTCGCCATGACTGCGGACCGGAAAATCCGACATGGGTCGGGACGCATTCGTCGACCCCGATTGGGACCCGTGCCAACGCCGGTGTGTGCCAAGGCCCGGTGTACCGGCCCCTGCACGGACCGGGTACTCGTCAGGAGCCGGGCACTCGCCCTATCACGGTCCACGGCAGCCTTGACCGCTGCGAAGAGCGCCTGCAGGGCTGCGACGATCAGCCCGCAAGCGGCGCCGCACCATTCAGATCGGCCGGGAGGCGAGCCTGGTCTTGCTCATGGTCGTCCTCCGCACGTCGCTGACGGGGCGGTCCAGCACCTGCCCGCTTCCGCGACTGCAATGCATACGAGCGCTTGCCGTTCCGGACCTGGAGGACCGGGCACGCGACATCTATGAGGCGGTCGAACCACTCTCGCGGATTGGGTCTGTTGTCCGTCGGGTGATGAGTCCTGCGGAGCCCGTGGACGTCGCCTCTCCACTGTCGAGGCGGGTGCCGACTGGTGCCGGTGAGCAACGCAAAGTCCGTACCGAGGGGCCGGCCGATCGACGACTTCGATCGTCATTTGGGTGAGCGCGGACGGGCCGAGGCACCCGGGCCGGCCGCCGGCTTGCAGACTCCGGTTTCAAGGCGGGCTTGGTGCTGTGCTTTCCGTTCGCAGGACGCGGTGGACCTGGCACTCGTGGTCCCGGCGCTGAGGGGCCGTTCGACGCCGTGTATGACGAGCGGCTCTACAACGTGGCCCCGAGCGTGTTGGTCACCGTGCATTCCGCGACGGTGCTTCGACGGATTGCATCCTGGGAGGACCCTTGCGCTGTTCGGCCCAACCAGCCACTCGGCGAAGCGTTCTCCGGGCAGGACATTCTCCATGGACAGCAATCACGAGATGGATCCGGCATACCAGGTCCCCGACGGGGTCGACGAGAAGACCGTTCGCGCTCTGGGCGCGCTTTCGAAGGCGCTGGAAACCACGGAGCGGGCCCGTGGGCACCTCTACGGGTTCCACCAGCTGACCGGAACCGCGGACTTCGAGCTCGGCGACGCGGTGCGACTCCTGCGGGAGGCGGGCCACGAGGAGCACGCCGCCCGAGTCGAGCGCGAGATCGTGGGCCGCAACGTCATCCCGGGGCACTGGACGTTCCAGATCATCGAGGCCTACAACGCCACCTACTACCAGCCCTTCGCCGCGGTGGAACGCGACATCGTCGACGAGGTGGCCGGCGGACGGGACCACCTCCTGGAGGCCCGCCTCAAAACGACGCGCCGAACGCTCCACCATCCTGACCACACCGCATTGCCCCCCTCTCCCTGAAGGAAGACCCGGCTCGCGGAGGCGCGGGAGAGGCCCACCGGAACATCAGAGGGAACGGAGCAGGCATGGCGGGGCTTCCTCATGCAGCGGGGTTCGCCCCAACGGCCTGTCGGTAGGCCACGTGCCCGCCCAGCGCACCGCTGACGGCTACGGCAGCCAACCCACCCAGGGCCCACAGTCGTCCCTTGGTCGAGCGGCCGCGGAGCCGTGCCGTCAGGGACGCGGTGTAGCAGGCCACTGCCGCCACGTTGGAGACAGCGTGGGCCAGGCCGACCCGGGCCTGCTCGGGCGGCAGGTCCGCCCAGTCCACCCAACCTGCCACCGCTGCCGGGGCGACGCCGGCCAGTCCGACGGCGGTCAGGGCGGTAGACGCGTTCCGTGCCCCGGGTAGGAAATCGATTACCAAGACCGACAGCCAGCATCCAACAGGCACCTGCACGAGCACGGGGTGAAAGGGGTGCCCCAGAGGCCTGCCGTGCAGCAGATCACGCGCACCGCCGAGGGGGAGCGAACCGATTCCCCGCTGCAGCAGCCTGATGGCCGGATCGGCCACCGTTGTCCGCTCGAGCCGGTCCAGGCTCCTCAGCCAGCACGCCGAGGCGGTGTCGAATGGTGCGGCCCGGCCAGCCGGGGGAGATGCGTCGAGGGTGCGTGAGTTCATATACGACGCCTACCCGCCGCTTCGCGGCCATCCCGCCCCGGCCTCGAGTGCACCCGAACGATGCGCCCACCAATGGAGGAGCCTCTCGGGCCGCAGCCTTCAGGTCGGCTTGGCTGTGCGGTGGAGGAGGGCGTGCAGGCCCCGGGCCCGGAGTGCCGCCCGGGCGGCGTTCGCGCCGGGTGCCCCGTGGACCCCGCCGCCCGGGTGGGCGGCAGCGGAGGCGAGGTAGAGGCCTTTGACCGGTGTCTCCGGGCGGCCGGTGCCGGGGGTGGGGCGGAAGACCGCCTGTTGGTGGAGGGCGGTGGTGCCGTTGTTGATGGCGCCATTGTGGAGGTTCTCGTCCATGGCCTGGAGGGTGGTCGGGGCCAGGATGCGGCGGGCGCCGATCAGAGCACGGAAGCCGGGCGCGAACCGTTCGACTTGTGCTTCGATGCGGTCCGCCATCGTTTCCTGTTCGCGGGCGTCCCAGCGGCCGGTGATGCCGTCGGGGCCTGCGTCGGAGGTGATGCGCTGGGGGAGATGGGTGTAGGCCCAAGCGGACTCGGTGCCGGCCGGAGAGCGGCTGGGGTCCGCCGTGGTCATCTGTCCGAAGAGGGCGAAGGGTTCGTCGGGGACGTGGCCCATGGCGACCTGTGAGGCGAATCGGGTCAGGCCGTCGATGCCGTCGGCGACGTGCACGGTGCCGGCCCCGGAGGCCTGCGGTGCCGTCCACGGCACCGGGCCGGTCAGGGCCCAGTCGACCTTGAAGGTCGCGAAGTCCCACTGGAAGCGTTCCAGGTCCCGCAGGAGGCGGGACGGGAGGTGATCCTGCCCGACGAGGTCCCGGTACAGCGTCGTCGCCGATGTATCGGCGAGCACGGCCCGGCGTGCGCGGACCTTTTCTCCGCCAGCGGTCCTGACCGCCACGGCCCGGCCGCCGCGTACGGTGACGGTCGTGACCCGCTCCCCGCAGCGCACCACGCCTCCGCGGCGCTGGAGGCGGCTGACGAGCGCCGCGGTCAGGGCGTCGGCCCCTCCGATGGGGACCGGGAAGCCGTGGCTCTGGCCGAGCATCGACATCATCCAGCCGAACCCGCCGCTGCCGGCGGCCTCGGGGGAGAGGTCGGCGTGCAGGGCGTTGCCGGCCAGCAGCAGTCGGCCGCCCGCGCCCTCGAACTCCTCCTCGCCCAGGCGGCGCACAGGCAGGGCGAGGTTCCGGGCCAGTCGGAGTCCGCGTGCGGCGCGGAGCTTCGCGGCGAGGCGGAGGCCGGCGCGGACCGGGGGGAAAGGAGTGAAGAGGGCCTGGACGAGGTCGGGGCCGACCCACCTCCAGGCCTCGTACATGGCCCGCCAGGCATCGCCATCGGCCGGCGCGAACGTCTCCAGCCCGGCCGCGGTCTCCTCGACCCGGCGTTCGAGCACCGCGCATCGGCCGTCCAACAGGGGGTGTGCCAGCACGCGCGGGGCGTGGCTCCATCGCAGGCCCTCGGTGGCGAGATCGAGGCGGGCGAGGACCGGAGAGGCGGCGGCGAGCGGGTAGAAGGCGCTGAAGAGGTCCGAGACGTAGTCCGGATGGACACCGCGGTCGCTGCGCACCGCCCCACCGGGCTCCTCCTGCGCCTCCAGGACCTCCACGCTCCAGCCGGCGTCCGCCAACAGGTTCGCGGCCACCAGCCCGTTGGGGCCCGCGCCGATCACGACCGCGTCAGGCATGGCGCACCTCGCCGTGTCGCTGTTCGACCACCTGGGCCAGGCGGGGCAGCATGCCGCGGTGGCGGAGCTGGAGCAGTGCTTCGGTGGCGGGGTTGTGGAGGGTGCCGCCGATGCCGCGCAGGGGGTGCTCGTCGCAGACGACGAGAGTCTCCTCGCCCCACGGCCGGAGCTGGAGGAAGATCCGCGCCGTGCCGAGGGACTTGAAGGAGGCCTCCAGTTCCAGCTCCCTGCCCGGCTCGCTGTGCCGGACGGTGGTGATGCCGTCGAGCGACCAGGGGCCCAGGCGGACGGTGTAGCGGAGCCGCGCGCCGACCGCGGGCCAGGCGCCGTCGAGGGGCGTGGACTCGGAGGGCCCCACCACCCACTCTCCGTACGCTTCCGGATCCGCGAGCACCGCCCACACCGCCTGAGGAGGACGCCGGACCAACTGGTGTCGGACAGCCATGGGACAAGTCCTTCTGCCGGGGCGGAGAGAGCGGGGGCAGCCCCAGGATGCGCCGGAGGGGTGGCTCAGGCGGGGCTTCCGGGTACGACTGCCGTGGGGTCTGATGGCCTAGCGGCGCCGTCGGTGCACCTTTGTCCACCTGACTTGGCGACCAGGCGGATGCGCTGAAATGGTGCGGATGCGGGGCTATCCGGCGCCGCGCTCGTCGACATCGGGAGACCAACCGTGCTGTTCGGTGTCCCTGTGTGGGCTGGGATGCTCGCCGTGCCTGGGTTGGGATGACTTCGACTGCGTGGCCATGAATTCGCCTCCCGCCTTTCATTTGGGCGCGCAGAGGCCACCACCCGTGGTGGGCGACTTGTTACCAGTAGTGCTTGCGTCCGCCGACAGAGTGTCCGACGGCGCCGAGGATCCAGAGAATGACTCCGATAATGACGAGGATGACGCCGATGGTCCACAGGATGCTGAGTCCCGTGACGAAACCGATGACAAGCAGAATTATGCCGAGGACGATCATGAGGTCCTCCGATTTCACTGTGACGCTTCTTCCAGCCTAGGCGCGTTCGTCACCGTCGGCGTGCCGTGCATGCCGGAGAGTCCTGTCCGGTGCGCGCGGCCCGCTCTGGTTAGCAGGTACCGACCGACTCCGTAGGCGAGGGCGCTCACGAGTCGGGAGACGTGGGGGCGATGAGGCGGGGTAGGCGGTTGGGGACAGCATCGACTTGGGAGGCATGATGGCAGGCCGAGAGAGGTCCAGACGCTACCCGTGGATGTCCCCGGCTGAGGCTGTGGGCGCGAGCGGAGGTCGTGGGGTCCGGCGTCATGCGGACGAGGCCGAGGTCCGGCTTTCGGGCAGGGTGGAAACCGATGCGGGTGCTGGGGGCCACCGTGCCAAGCGCCAGCGCCCCGGTATTGGCCGTGAAGAGCAGATTCGCCCGGACGACTCCGGACGGGCAGACGCGGAGGACGGCTGAGGCCGCTGCCGCAAGACCGGTCGCACGCTGACCCTTGTTGCCGTGTGTGATCAACCGGAATTTTTCAGCAAGGAAACGCACCATGCGCCGGGATTGGATTTTCGTCTGTTCCTCCTAAGTCTGCGGACTTCCGGATGTTGGGCAATGGGAGGGCAGGCGCAAAGTCTCAGCAATTGTCGGTTTGTAATTCGTCATGGAGGACGTGCTGGGTCGGTCAAGGAGGTACGCCATGCCGTGTTCGGCTGTGGCTGGGAGCGCGCTGCCTGCGGGCCTGATCGCCTTGCCGGGGGTCTACCGGCCGCAGGCGGACACCCGACTCCTCGCGGCGGCGCTGGACCATGAGGACCTGGGGCCCCAAACCGACGTGCTGGAGATCGGCACGGGCACGGGCGCCCTGGCCCTGCATGCCGCGGGCCGCGGCGCGCACGTCACGGCGGTCGACGTTTCCTGGCCGGCGGTAGTCACGGCACGCCTCAACGCCTTGTGCCGGCGGCTTCCCCTGCGGGTGCTGCACGGTGACTTCGCGGCGCGTGCGGCCCGGCGCCGCTTCGACCTGGTCCTCGCCAATCCGCCGTACGTCCCCGCCCCACAGGACCGACTGCCTTCACACGGGCCGGAACGCGCCTGGGACGCCGGTCCCGACGGGCGCACGGTCATCGACCGGATCTGCTCGGCCGCCCCGGCTCTGCTGCGCCCCGGTGGCACTTTGCTGATGGTGCATTCGGCGATGTGCGGGGCCGAGGAGACCGTTGACCGGCTGAACAGAGTGCAACTGGCTGCCGAGGTCACGGCAACGGCCTCCATACCGTGGGGCCCCGTACTGCGCTCGCGGCGGGCCTGGTTGGAGCGCCAGGGCCTGGCTGGCCGAGCCGAGCAATGGGAAGAACTGGTGATCATCCGTGCCCGACACCTCTGACCGGGCGGTTGCCGACGCGCCGGACCCGGCACACGCCACCGCTCCCGCACGCCGGGTGTTCGTCGATCCGCAGGGCCCTGTCGTGGTCGAGGGCCCGGTCGAGATCGCCTTGGACGACGGCGTGGTCGTCCGGTCCGACCGCTTCATGGTGGCGGTGTGCACCTGCCGCCGCAGTCGGACGTACCCCTGGTGCGACACCAGCCACCGCCGCCGCGAGAGCACCGTCTCGCCACCCGAGGACAGGAAGCCGCGATGACCCCTCCCGGACCGAGCACGACGGCGACCGATGCCGGCCCCCGCCTCGTCGAGGGGCGGGGCGAGCTGTCCGCCGCGGTGGTGAATGCCCTGCGGTCCAGCGGCCCGCCGGAGTACGGCGCGGCTTCGGTCCTGAAGGCCGACACATGGGGAGAAGACCTCCAGCTTGCGCTCTACCTGCTGTACGAGCTGCACTACCGCGGCTTCGACGGCGTTGACGAGGAACGTGAATGGGATCCGGACCTGCTGCGGCTGCGGCGGACCCTGGAAGAGCGCTTCCTTCACGCCCTGCGGGCCGAGCTGTGCGGCGCACCCCGATCGGTCGAGGCCGCGTTCGCCCCGCTCCTCGTCGAGCCCGTCGACCTTTCCGGCAGTCTCAGCCACTACCTGGAAACCGAGGGAGAGCTGTGGCAGTTGCGCGAGTACGCGGCCCTGCGCTCCCTGTACCACCTCAAGGAGGCGGACCCGCACGCCTGGGTCATCCCCCGGCTCACCGGCCGTGCCAAGGCCGCCATGGTCGCCGTCGAGTACGACGAGTTCGGCGCCGGACGCGCAGACTCCATACACGCGAAGCTCTTCGCCGACCTCATGGCCGACCTTGCACTGGATCCGACGTACGGCCGCTACCTCGACCGGGCCCCGGCGCCCTTGCTCGCCACGGTGAACCTGATGTCCTTCTTCGGGCTCCACCGGGCCCTGCGCGGCGCGCTCGTAGGGCACTTCGCGTACGTCGAGGTCACCTCGTCGCCCGGCTCCCGCCGTATGGCCAAGGCCATGCGGCGCTGCGCCGCCGGTCCGGCCGCCGAACACTTCTACGCCGAGCACGTGGAGGCCGACGCCGTCCACGAGCAGGTCGTACGCCACGAGGTCATCGGCGGCCTCCTCGCCGACGAGCCCGCCCTGGAGGCGGACGTCGCGTTCGGCTGCGAGGCGACCGTGCTGCTCGAGGACCGCCTCGCAGCCCACATCCGCGGAGCCTGGGGCCAAGGGCACACCGCGCTGCGCACACCCTTGTCCGAAGCGTGACGGGTGGGTGAGTAAGGCTGCGTGCCGTTTCAGGCCTGGCGGGCCACCGACACCGAGGTCAGGGAACGCGCAGTGCCAGCAGGACGACGTCGTCTTCGGGAGGCGGGTCGGCCATCCGGTTGCTGATCCGGCGGAGCAGCTCGGACAGTGGACCGGTTCCATGGCGAGCCAGTAGGCCCGAGAGCTGGGGGATGGTGGCGTCGATGTCGCGGTCGCGGCGTTCGATGAGGCCGTCGGTGTAGAGCAGCAGGATCGAGCCTGGAGGCAGTGCGCGCGGGTGTTCGGAGCGGGAAACGTTCTCAAGGGCTTGGTGGAGCAGACCGCGATCTCGCGGAGGAGCTGTTCGACCGGGTGCGGCGCTGCGGCGGCGGGGCCGCCTCAGCGACGTGCTCGGCGACCTGGTGCGCACGACCGTCACCGCCCGGGCGTGAACGTGCAGCTGGATCGACCATAAGCTGCGGACTCGCCTCGCCGGACGGACCGGCACGCACGTTTCATAGGGACCGGAGCGGTTAGGCGCCCTGCATGGTGCGAATTGGGTACACGATGATGACCGAACAGGCCGGTCCCCGGGAACCGGTCGACCACGTGATGGGCGCCGAACGGGCGGGATTCGACTTCTCCGTCATCTCCGACCACTCCTTCCCCTGGCTGGAGGCCCAAGGACACGCGCCCTACGCATGGAGCGTCCTGGGCGCCGCAGCCCAGGCCACCACCCGGATCCCACTCATGACGTACGTGACCTGCCCGACCTTCCGCTATCACCCCGCGGTGATCGCCCAGAAGGCCGCCACGATGCAGCTCTTGTCCGAGGGACGCTTCCGGCTGGGTCTCGGCTCGGGCGAGAACCTCAACGAGCACATCGTCGGCGCGGGCTGGCCCGCCGCTCACGTCCGCCTGGACATGCTCGAGGAAGCCGTGGGGATCATCCGCTCCCTGTTCGCCGGCGGGTACGTCAGCCATCACGGCACCCACTTCGACGTCGAGAACGCCCGGCTCTGGGACCTCCCCGCCGAACCGCCCCCGATCGGGATCGCGGCCTCCGGATTCCGCTCCAGCGGGATCGCAGGGCGGTACGGTGACATGCTCATCGCCACCGAGCCGGAGAGAGGGCTACTGACCGCGTTCCGTGCGTCCGGAGGCTCCGGCAAACCAAGCGTGGCTCAGCTACCGGTCTCCTACGACCCCGACCGCGATGCAGCGGTGGCCCGGGCGCACGACCAGTTCCGCTGGGTGCTGGTCGGCTGGAGGGTCAACGCGGAACTCCCCGGCCCCGCGGGCTTCGCCCAGGCATCGCGGCAGACCAGGCCCGAGGACGTCGCGGCCGCCATGCCCTGCGGCGACGACGTGGACGCTTTCGTCGACGCGGTACGCCCCTACACCGACGTCGGATTCATCGAGATCGCCCTGGTCCAGATCGGTGGCGGCCAACAGGAATCCTTCCTGGACTGGTCCGCCTCGCTTCTGCTTCCGGCGCTGCGGGAGCTGTGAGAACGGCTTGGCTCAGTCGTGAGCCTGGCCACCGAGCCTCGCAGGAGGCGGATTATGAACCGTGCCGCTCTGTTCGATGTCGACGGCACCCTCGCCGACACCAATCATCTCCATGTCGTCTGCTGGTGGGAGGCCTTGCGGCAGGCGGGCCACGACGTCGCGATGCACGACATCCACCGCGCGATCGGACTCCCCGGCGAGGACCTCCTCGCGTATCTGCTGGGCGAAGACCGGGACACGAGCGAGGACGACGGGCTCAGCGCCGCCCACACCACCCTCTACGGCACGTACTTCGACCGGTTGCCCCCGCTGGACTCGGCAGCCGATCTCCTGCGCGAGCTCGACCGACGGGGCTGGCAGGTCGTCCTCGTGACCTCCGCCCAGGACCCCGAGCTCGACGCTCTCAGGCGGGCCGTGGACGCCGACGACGCCATCACCGCGACGGCGAGCTCCGACGACGTCGACGAGGGCAAGCCCGCACCGGATCCGGTGCACCACGCCCTTGACCTCGCCGACGCACCCGCGCGCGGCGCCGTACTCGTCGGTGACACCGTCTGGGACATGCGGGCAGCCACGCGCGCCGATGTCGCGTGCGTGGGACTGCTCTGCGGGGGTATCCCGCAGTGCGACCTCGAAGAGGCCGGGGCCCGAGCCGTCTACCGGGATCCCGCCGATCTGCTGGCACACCTCGACACCAGCCCGTTCGCCGTCGATCACACTGCTTGAGCCGCGCCCGACCGGGTAGGTGCGGGGCGTACGAGGACTCTCCGTACAACGAGGTGATCTGCATGGGGTCCACCGAATCGGAATCCGAAGGCCCCGGGCCCACTCCGAGCGGACCGGATCCGGTACCCCGCGACCCGCACCCCGCCGGCCCCGGGGACAAGCCGCCGTCGACCCAGTCGCCCGCCGAGCCGCCGTCGCCCACCGAACAGCCACCTGTGCCCGAACCTCCGGACTGACGGGCTGGCGAAACACCTGACCGGAGGATGCGAAACCGACACTCCAGGCAAAGAGTTCAGCGCCCGGTCGGTGTGCATCGCTTACGGCTCAGCAACGCCGACCCCGGCGCGCATAATCAGCGGATTTCGCCTAGTTTGATCACATCAGCGATCCAAAGGAGTTCACCATGGCTGACAAGGGAAAGATGGACCAGGCCAAGGGCAAGGCCAAGGAAACGGTCGGCAAGGTCACCGGCAACGACCGGATGAAGGCCGAGGGAAAGATGGACGAGGCCAAGGGCAAGGCGAAAGAAGCGATGAGCGAAACCGAGAAGCGCGCCCGCGGTATCAAGGACTCCCTCCCCGGCAAGCCCGACACGACCTGACCTGCCCGGCGAGCCCCGCGTTGGGGTCTGCCGGTGATCAGGACGCGGCCTCCGACGCCTCGGCGTCGCGGGGCCGCGTCCTGCCTGCCCGGGAGGGGCGGGTCATAGTGGCGACGTTCTGTACCGCGCTGCACGACATGAGAGAGGTGGCATCAGTCCAGCAAGGCCTGGTGCGTGAGGCCGCGGCCCTTGGCCACGTGGCTGCGGCCGCCGGTCGGGCCGAGTCGACGGCTCTGACCCGCGGCCGAAAGAGCGGCGCGCGTCGGGTCGCCGGGTTCCTGCCTGCCCGTCACGGCACTGCACGGCCCACGTGCTGACTGTCACTGTGCGTCACCACCCGTGCCCGGGTCTCTTTGCCGACTCGGTGGAGGCTATTCAAGAGGCCGCGCATCCGATCTAGGACCTCGTCGAAATCACTCCACGGAGTCGCCTTGTCCGCGCTTTCGGCGGAGGGATCTGCGGGGCTTCTTTCCGCTCGGGTCGAGGTCATGGTCCACCTCGTGTGCTCGTCAGCTTTGTACCGATCCATCATGGCGCCCTCACAGACAGAGAGAGCGCACTGAACTTCTCCCCAGGTGCCAGAGGTTCATGCGTGACTGGCTGCGGGCTCGCACGGAATCAACATGGAGACTTGATCTCCGCGGGGCCGGCTGTTGGTGAGGAACGCGGTGACGGTGCTGGAGTGCGTGGCTTGTCGGTTGAGTACCGAGAGCGCGTGTCGCTCCGTGCCGAGAACAGCTGAGCGGGCAGGAGTCGATGTCGTCGTGTTCTGAGAGCACTCGGGTGTTTGCGTCCGAGCACTGCCTGTGCTCGCCGCGGTGCTGGGGGTATCCCGAGCGTCGTTCACGCTGGCTGATCGCCTCGATCAGCAAGGAGGAACTCGCTGGGCGCCGCTGGCGAGCGAGCTGTCGGCCGGGCCGACGTTCTGCGGGCAGGCCGGGCCGGGCGCTTGTAGACCTTGCAGTCCTCTCATGCTTCAGCAGTTCCGCCGCCTGCGGCGCATGAGGAGGAAGACGAGGAGGGCGATCCCCGCCGAAAGCAGTGGGGTCCACTTGGATCCCGCTGCGTGTGCTGCGCGAGTTGCCTTTTCACGGACCGCGTCAGGGGTTTTGTCGGCAGCGAGGTGTCCGGCTCGGGATGCGGCATCACGGACGTGCTCCGCCGTCTGGGTGGCTGTGTGCAGGAGCGGCTCGGGTGTCTTGCTCTTCGCCAGCTCAGTCGTATGGCCGGCCTTCTCACGGACTTGGGCCGTCGCCTGCTTGGCTTTGGAGATGGTGTGTTCCTTGAGTGCGGCAGCCTTCTCTTTGGCCGTGGTCTTGCCATCGGTTCCACCCGACGACTCCTCAGTCTGGCCGGGTCCGCTCTGTGTGCTCTCGGCCTCTGGCGGCTCTCCGGATGGAGAAGAGGACTCGTTGGCGTTGTGCCGGCTCGTCATCGGTGCTTCTCCATCCCGGCCGTCAGGGCCTCGGCTTTGCTAGTGGTGTGCTCCGGTACATCGGCACGAGTCTCGGGCGCCGTCGGCGCGGTGGAGCGGCGCTGCTGTCACCGTCTCCCAAGGCTGCACGCGTCGCCAACGGGGCTGCTCCGAACGGCCCGAGGTCGGGAAGAGCGGGTATCGCTCGCATCGCAGGTCCCGCCTTGAGCTGCGAGCTTGTCAGGTCCGGCGCGGAAGGAGAGGTCCCAGTGGGCCGAGGTCGAGATTGAGGTCCTCCAGCGCATAGCCGTGCTGGGCGCACAGGTCGGCCAGCCGGTCGTGTAGCGCCATGAGCGTGGCCCCCAGCTCCTCCTCCTGTTCATCTGTGAGGTCTCCTGCATCCACGCGGCGCAAAGCTTGGCGCTCGATGAGCTGACGCAGCAGCTCGACAAGGGTGAGGACGAGTTTGAGCAGGTCTTCTTCCACCGTGTCGCGGTCGGTGTACATACGGTGAGCCGCGTGCGAGGGGGTGTCGTGCGACGTGGGAGGTGCCTGAATGAGCCGGAAGGCTTGCGACATCGAGTCGCCGACGTCCTTGAGGCCGGGATCGGGGTGCGGCGGCCGGTCGTGGTGCCGTGTGGGGTGCTCTTCACTCATTTTGGCCGCCTGGGCCGCCGGTGACCGGACGGTTCTCAGAGCTGACGGACACGATGAGAGCGCGCAGTGAGATGCGGACCAGATCGATGTCGGCGATGGACAGAATGATGTCGCCGGTGATGACCACACCGCCGCTGAGTAGCCGGTCGAGCAGGTCCACGAGCGCCACTTGGCGCCCTGGCATCGGCTCTTCGCGCTCTGTGAGGGTCATGAGCCGTGCTCCTCGCCGGTGGTCGGGTACTGGCGCTCGGCCGGCGGCATGGCGAAGGAGTAGGGCGCCCAGGGCCCGGTCACTTCGACACGAATGCCGTCGAAGACGCCGACAGCCTCTTCGATGGCGGCCCGGAACGGCGCCGCGTTCGCGTCGGGGACGAGGTAGGCGTCGTTGAGCACGTTCTCGGCGGGGCCGGTCAGGGCGCCGCGCTGGGTGGGGTGTCGCACGTGCTGCGAGGCGTATCGGGAGGCGATGGCTCCGACGATGTCGGCGGCCTCTTGTGCTTGGCTGTACATGGCTTCCTGGGCGTTGTGCTGGGCCCTGCGGCGCTGCAGGTATGCCTTGCCAGGAGTGGTGGCAGCATTGGTGTCGGCGTCTGTGGCGGGTCTGGCCTCGGCATGGGCTCCGGTGGGCGCGAGGTAGATCTTCACGCCGAATTCGGTGTGGGCGGTGAGCTGGGCGAGTCTTTCGGCGAATGCGTCCTGCTGCTCGGCGAGAGCCTGGCCGGCGCGGTCGTCGTCCTGATAGACGGTGGCCATGCGCAGGGGAAGGACCGTGGTGTGGGTGGAGAGTTCCTGTACGACGTCGTGATGGGTGCGGGCGACATCCTCGAGCCAGTCCAAGTCCTCGAAGTGGTTCTTCAGCGCGCTTTCGTTGAAGTCACGCCGCGGTACGTGGCTGGTCGCGAAGGCCAGGGGCGGCGCTGTGCCGCTGGATTCAGGGGATGCGGTGACCAGCAGGACAGGGGACCCGTAGATCCCGCGGAGGCCCTTCAGGGTCTCTCTAAGGCCTGCCGTGAGTGGGACTGCGGCGTAGACGTAGGTGAGGGCGTCGTCGGGTGTGGTCATGGCCGGCGGTCCCGTTCGCTCCCACTGCCCGTACCTCTTTCGGGTTCCCCATCGGTGGTGCGCGGCGGGATCTCTTGACCGTCGAGGCGCTCGCGGCGCAGGGCCTCCAACTCAGCTCGCAGTCGGCGGTTCTCCTGCTCGAGGGGGCTGCCGGTGTGACGCGACGAGAGCGAGGGGTCGTGCTCCCACCAGTCGATGCCCATTTCCTTCGCCTTGTCCACGGAGGCGACCAGTATCCGGAGCTTGATCGTCAACAGTTCGATGTCGAGAAGGTTGATGCGAATGTCCCCGGCGATGACGATGCCCTTGTCCAGGACCCTCTCCAGGATGTCGGCGAGGCTGGACGTGCTCTGCCCGTACGGCACCGGGGCGGCTCGGGACGGGAAGGAACCGAGTCGGTCGGGTAGTGGCTCAGACACGATGGCGGCCTCGCTTCCCCGTCAGGGAGATTGCCGGCGGAACTCTGCGATCTCTGTGAGCCGGTCGATCAGCTCGTCCTCCCGACTGTCGAATGTGGCCTGGTCGATCTCGCCCGTCAGCAGGCGCCTCTCCAAGTCGGCGAGCTCGCGCCACACCGGCGCCGGGTCGTAGTACTCGTCCTCGGCCTTCTCGGCGACGCGCTGGGCGGCCCAGATGACGGCCTGTACCGGCGCGACGGGGAGGGTGAACAGGCGTGTGAACAGTCCCATGGCTGGTGTCCTCCGTCCTGGGTTTCCGAGGTCGCAGGGTCACTGAACAAAGCTGTACGGGGGCAGTGGGCCGGTGAGCCGGAAGTCGACGCCGCCCTCGATCTGCCGTGCGAGGCTGGCCTCCGCTGCCAGGAAGTCTTCTGTCTGGTCATGGGGGACCAGTAGCGAAAGATTGAGGAAGTCGGGGCTGGAGGGCGGATGGATGGCGTGCTCTCGGCTGTAGGGAATCAGTGCTTGTACGAGTCCCGCTGCCAGTGAATCTTGGCGCTCCTGCACTTCGCGGGCCACCAGTTCCCCGAGCGCGAGGGACAGCTGCGGGTCCTGCGCACCGGCACGGATCCGCTCGTTGAGTTCCCTCGCCTCGGGGAGGTCCTGGAGGATCTGGCGCAGCAGCTCGTCCTCATCCGCCTGGGATGCCCTCACGTGGTACTCGGCGCAGCCTTCAAGTCGCGCGAGAGTGGCAAGGTAGCTGTCCGTGTTCTCTTCGAGGGCCGTCTGGACGGCCTGATCGTCGGAGGCGAGGTAACCGAACTGCAGCGGCAGGATCACGGCGTCGGCCATGAGCGATTCGAGCACCTCCTGATGCACCTGGAGGTCTCTGCGCTTGGGCCGGATCTCTTCCGAGATGTCGCTGACCACTGCGCACAAGGATCCCGCGGTGACCGCGCGCACGGGTGAGGGCTGGGCACCCACCCCGGTCATGCCGTCGAGGCGGAGGGGATGGTCCTTGGCGATGATTGCGTACACGTAGAGCGCCATCGGTCACTCCCTCTCCCGGGGTGCCGGGCGGCGGGCGGGGCGCCGCTTCCGGGGGGCAGGTTCTTCTTCGACTTCTTCCTCCTCCGGTTCCTCCCGCTTGGCGGAACGGCTGGACAGGGAGTCGGTCACGGCTTCGACCGCCCCGCTGATAGCACCCTTGGTCTTGCCGCGGGCGCCGCCTTCCATCATGGTTCCGACGACCTCGGGGAGCTGAGCGGGTGCCTTCCGGCCTGCTTCGAGATCGAGCCGGTTGCATGCTTCGGCAAACCGCAGGTAGGTGTCGACGCTGGCCACCACGATGCGGGCGTCGATCTTGATGATTTCGATGCCCACCAACGAGATGCGGACGAATACGTCGATGACCAGACCGCGGTCGAGAATGAGCTCCAGCACGTCATAGAGGCTGCTGCTGCCACCTGTGCTGCTTCCGCCCCTGCTTATGCTGCTGCCGCCCTGCGGCACGATGGTCATGGCGCCTCCTTTCCCGGGCGGCCTGTCTTCAGGTCGGCCGGTCGATCATGCCTCGGCTGTACCGGCGGGTTCGTTCGTAGGAGATCAGCTGTCCCTCCGAATCCAGCGCGACCTTGTAGCTGGCCATCACGCTGGTCGTGTCGGGGATGCGCTCCAGTTCCACCACTTCCACTTGCGCCTCCCAGCCGTCCTCGGTCGGCTTGAGCGACGAGACGGAGTCGGGAACCCTCCCGAGCAGTTGGGCCAGTTGCCCGGCTGCGGACCGCATCGCCGCAGACGCGCCGGGAACCCCTGACCGCCGTTTGGCGGAAGCGCTGCGGGCCGGCGGCCGTTCCCGTTCCTCGGCTTCCTCGGACGGGCGGGGGCGGACTCTCCTGGGACGCGTGGGTTCTGCTGCGGCCATGTGGTCACTCCACTGGGGGACACCGCTTGCTAAAACTACAATTTCATCATATAGGGACATACATCCTGCATCGGGGGTAGGCGGTGTATAGACCGCCCGAGCGGGGCCGTTTCTTCGGCTGCCGGCACTCAACACCAGCCCGCGCAGTCCGCGCGCCCGGACCGGTTTTCCTGGGCGGCGACGTACAGCCCGCAGCGTCCAGATGGAGGGATGCAGCTCATGGAGGACACGACCAAACTCGCGCTCGCGGCCGCCGTGGCCGGGGGTTACATACTGGGGCGCACCAAGAAGGGCCGCCTCGCATTCTCGGTGGCTACGTACCTCGCCGGCCGCCGCTTCGGCCTCGAGCCGAGTCAGCTCCTGACGCAGGGCCTCACCAAGCTCAAGGAGACGCCCCAGTTCGCTGAAATCACCGACCAGCTGCGGGGCGAGGCCCTGGATGCGGGCAAGAAGGCGCTGGGAGCCGCAGCAAATCGCAAGCTCGGCGACCTCGCCGACTCGCTGCACCAGCGCACCCTCGAACTGACCCGTGGCGGTTCGAGCGAGGACGAAGAGGAGCCCTACGAGTACGAGGACGAATACGAAACCGAGGGCGAAGACGAGGACGGCTACGGGGAGACGGAGGAAGCGGAGGACGAGGAGGGAGAAGAACCGGAGGAAGCGTACGAGCCGGAAGAAGACGAGGAGGAAGAACCGGAGGAAGCGTACGAGCCGGAGGAAGAGGAAGAGGAAGAGGAAGAGGAAGAGGAAGAGGAACAGCCCCCGCCCCGCAGGCGCGCCCGGCCCGCAACCCGCACCCGCTCTGAGGCCCCCGCGAGAAGGCCGCGGCGACCGAGCACCTCCAAACCCGCAGCGCCCGCCAAACGGCCGGCGGCGAAGAAGGCTGCGGCGAAGAAGAGCTCAGCGGAGAAGACTTCAGCGCGTTCCGCACCCGCCAAGAGGGCCGCGCCGACCAGGAAAGCCGCGCCTGCCAAGACCGCTGCCAAGAAGCCGCCAGCCAAGAAGGCGACGGCCAAGAAGGCGACGGCCAAGAAGGCGACGGCGAAGAAGTCCGCAGCGCGCCCGCCGGCACGTAAGACGGCACCGGCCAAGAAGAAGACTGCAGCGCGCGCACCCGCACGCAAGACGGCGCCGGCGAAGAAGACCGCGGCACGCACGCCCGCACGCAAGACGGCGGACAGGAAGACGGCGGCGAAGAAGACGTCAGGCCGTAAGCCGTCGACGCGGAGGTAGGTCATGGCACAGTCGGAACGCGCCAGCGAGCAAGAACCGAAGTCAGGGATGGACCAGCTGCTCGAAGAGCTGACCTCATTCCTGGGAGCCCAAGCCGGGCAGCTTGCAGACAAGGCGACGGACAAGCTGGGGGAAGTGACCGATCAGCTCACGGACGTGGCGCAAGGCAACGGGAAACTCTCTGACATCGCCGGTATCGGGGGGCGGATGCTGCAGGGCGACTCGCCCGTGAAGGCGATGATGGGGCAGGGCCTCAGTGGCCTCAAGGACAAGGTGACCGACGCCGCCTCCCAAATCTTCGGCAAGGGCAAGAAAGGCCGCAAGAGCGGAGGCAAGGTCGTCAACATCGTCGAGTTCATCGACGTCGGCCTGCCACTGCGCACTGTGTATGACCACTGGTCGCAATACGAGGACTTCAGTGGCTTCGCGAAGGGCGTTCGCAGCGTCTCACGCAACGATGACACCACCAGCGACTGGAAGCTCAAGGTCGGGCCCTCGACGCGCGGCTGGAAGGCCACAGTTCAGGAGCAGATACCTGACGAGCGGATCGTATGGAGTTCCGAAGGCGCGAAGGGAAGCACCCGCGGCTGCGTCAGCTTCCACGAGCTCGCTCCGTCGCTGACCCGCATCGTCGTGGTAGTGGAGTACTACCCCTCCGGACTCTTTGAGAAGACCGGCAACCTGTGGCGCGCCCAAGGCCGCCGCCTGCGCCTGGACCTCAAGCACTTTCTGCGGCACGTCTCACTCACGACCGAAGAACCGGAGGGCTGGCGAGGCGAGATCCGAGACGGCGAGGTTGTTGTCACCCACGAAGAGGCACTGGAAGAAGAAGGCGAGTACGAGGACGGCGAAGACGAGGGTGAGGCGGAAGGGGAGTACGCAGAAGACGAGGACGAGGACCAGGTGGAAGGGGAGTACGAAGAGGACGAAGAGGGCGGCGAGTTTGAGGACGGCCAAGAGCCCGAGGAGGAAGGGCCTGAGGAACCTGAAGAGGAACCCGAGGACGAATACGCCAATGGCGAGGAGGAATATGCCGAGGAGGATGTTCCTGAAGAAGACGACGAGGCCGAACCCGATGAAGCAAGCCGCCCTCGCCGCAGCCGAAGGTAGGGGCGATGCAGAAGCACGCGACATGAGGGCCAGGCTGGTCGCTCAGGAGGGTCGGCGTTCGTTTCTGTCGGCCCTCTCAGCCGTACCCCTAAACCGACGTTGAACTCCGCGAGTTCGAAAGCAGGCGAGGGTCCGTACCCGGGCCAAGGGCATCCCAGGGAACCTCGGACCAAGGCACGGGCCGTGTCCTGTATCCAATCGCCCAGGTTTCAGCATGCGGTCGTGGGGTGATGCAGAGGCAAGTGGCCGTTGAGTTGGATGGGAGCGTACGCGTCCACGAGGGTCTGGTAGTCGTTCGGCAACCGGATGGCGTGCTCCGCGTGGAGGCGGTCCCAGGTGGAAGGGTCCGCGTAGCGGTTCTGTGCCTGGCCGAGCATCGCCATGACGGCGTGAAAGGCCGAGGTCAGCCCCGCGAGGGCGTGGGCTGGCCGAACCCGCTCTCTGCAGGAGGGTGGTTGGGCTGGAACGCGACAGCCGACAGGTCGGCAGTGACGTCGACGGCCTCGTAGCCGTACGTGCACGCCGGTCCTCGGCCGCTTCCTGTGTGACTCCGACCGATGGTTGAGCCGCTGGAGGGGCGTCTCGTGCAGGTCGGAGAGGGAGGTGACGGTTCACAATTGGCCGTTCGCTGACCGCTATTTGGCCACTTGGGGCATCGGAGGAGTGAATGTGCACCCACCCGCTAGTGGGTAACCGAATGTGACTGATTGGCTGCCTTCCGTAGTTGATCTTTCGGTTCCCTCCTTGGGAGAGGTGCATGTTCGACATCAAGATGACGAGGTCAACGCTGCAAGCAGGTGCGGCAAGGACCTCACGGGGCAGGGCTGCCGTTCGGGCGGTCGCCTTGGGTGCGCTGGCCGCGTTGTCGCTTGCGGCCGGGATTCCGGCCAGTGCTGCGGCGGCGCCGGAACCTGTTGAGTGGGTGGCACTCGGCGACTCGTACACGGCTGGCGTGTTCGTCGGCGAACCCCGCCCGGCGCTTGGCAGTGCGGACCGTGACGGCTGCGACCGCACGACGGGCGGGTACCCGAACCTTGTCGAGCGCAGGCTCACGGCGGAACCGCCCGCGGGCCGGCTGGTGCAGCTGACCGACTTCAGCTGCGGCGGCGCCACCATCAACGAGATCGCCTCGGCCCGGCAGACCCCCATCAGCCCGGTGCAGGCCCCCGAGGACGGCTGGCCCAGCGTGGCCCCCCAGGTGGACCGGACCAAGCTGAGCGCGAGCACCGATGTGGTCACGATCGGCGTCGGCGGCAACAGCCTGCCCTTTGGCAAGATCCTCACGTCCTGTCTGATCGCCGGCATCGGCCAGCCGGACGAAGCCACCCCCTGCCGGGACTCCTACGAGGCGGGCGGCCCGTTCCTCGACCCCGAGTCGATCTACGACAAGTACGACCGGGTCACCCGGGAGTACGCCGGCATGCTGCGCGCCGTGCACGAGAAGGCGCCCAACGCCAAGGTCATTACGGTCGGATACCCCACGATCGTCCCGGAGGACCCCACCACCTGTGACCGCCAGGACACCACCGAGCTGGCGGCCGACGTCAACGGCGTCGGGCGGATCTCGGCCACCCACGGGGACATCGCCTGGCTGGGCGAGGTGAACACCCACCTCAACGCGATCATCGAGGCCGTCACGGAGCTGAGCGGCGGCACGTACGTCGACACCGCCACCTCCAGCGTCGGCCACGACGCCTGTCAGCCCTGGGCCACCAAGTGGGTGGAGGGAGTCTGCGGCGAGGCCGACTCGTACTGGCCCAGCGAGGTCGCCGTCGGACCGCTCACCCTGACCTGCTCCGGCGGCAACCGGGCCACGCTCGTGCACCCCAACGCTGGCGGCCACGCCAACACCGCCACCCGGGTCGAAGCCGCCGTCCGCACGGCACTGACCACTGAAACATCCCAAAGCTGAGAGCAAATCTCGGACGGTAGGGCTCCAGGGGGCATACCCCCTGGAGCCCTAGAAGATTTGGATGCCTCCCGGGTGGCTGGACGGGAACAGCGCGGAGTGCCGACACAGGCACGAGCCCGCCCCTCCTTGGCCAGACGCCGGCACCACCAGGAAGTGGTCGGCCTTGCGCTCGTATCGACGGTGCAGGCGGTGGCACCCGGACAGCCATGCCACAGGTGCGCTCCACGGTCCAACGGTTCTGGCGAAGGTTTGGCACTAGCTAGTTGCTCCACCGTGACCCTCACGGCAGTCGGCCTGGCTTTCAAGGCAGTTGAGACGACCTTTTAGTCGGCGCGGTGGGCCTTGTGCGGAGTTACCCGCAGCCGCACCGTCGCGGGGAGACGGGTCTGCCCGGTGGATCGGCGGGCGCGTTCAAGCGGGCCGTCGCCCAGTGTTTGGAGGACGGAACCGGGCTCGCCGTCGGAGGCGAGGGTGAGGTCGAGATAAGCCTCCGGATGCTTGGCCGAGCCGTCCATCCGTGCCCGGGCCTTGTGGACGCCGGGCTGTTGTCGGGCGTCGGCGGCCAGAGCGTCGCTGAGAGCGCGCTCGCGAAGTTCCACGCCGTCCACAGCGGGTGGCCCTCCCACGGGTATCTGGCCGGGGTGTGTGCGGCGCAGTTGTGTCAGCAGCCACCACAGGGCGAGCAGGACGACGATGACCAGGACCGCGATGACCACGGGCCACCACCATCCTTGATCCGTCCAGCTGTTGCGATCGGCGGCGTCGAGCAGGACTTCGTCGGGAGGGGTCATGGGCCAGCCGGTGGGCGGCGTCAGCTCCCAGCGCCGGTACACGTCGAAGCCGCCCGCCAGAATCAGGATGCCCGAGCCGAGCAGGACGATGCCTGTCAGGGCCAGAAGGACTCGGTTGACCGCGGATTTCCTTTTCATGGCCGTTTCCTGTCTCTTGCTCGTCCGTGGTCGTTCAGCGACGTCACTTCCGACGTGGGCGCACCCGTACGGAAAGTCCAGGAGGGCGGGCGAGGGCGAGCCGGTCGAGTTCCTCCTGCAGAACGACCAAGAGATCGGCCCTGACGTCGTCGGGGGCACGGAAACGTACGTCCGCCCGGGCCCCGACGCGGTGCTGGAAGACGCGGATCCTGGCAGCACTGACGCCGGGGACGCGCATGGCGGCATCCCGCAGACGGAGTGCCGCGGCGTCGCGATCCAGCACGGCGTGCATCTGCCCGTCGGAGGTCTGGAGGGGCACCTCGTGTCGCAGGCCGGGGGTGAGCGCCAGGACGATCAGCCAGAGTCCGAGAAGGCCGATCACGGCCGCGCCGATCTGTATCCAGATGTCGTCCAGCGGGCGGGTGGCCAGTTCGTCGGCCAGGCGCGTGCGCCAGGCCGCGGCGGGCTGGCCCGCACGAACCCTGACGATGTCGACCAGGAGGGTTCCGGCCGCGGCCCCGATGAGCAGAGCGGTGAGAGCGGCGGGTATCCGGCGTTCGGACCACCTGCGCCCAACCTTCGGCCGCGGGCCTGGAGGAGCATGCGTTTCCGGCTGCCCCACCGTGCGGGAGGTGCCCCCGTCTGTTGCGGTGGTCTGCTCCGTCTCAGCCGACGGGTATTGGTCCCGTTTCATGGCGACTCTCCTTCCCGGTGTCCCTGCGGACCGGTTCACTGCACGCGTCGGTCTTGCAGGCCGCCGGAGGGGACCAGGTGCTCGACGGCGAGCGTGACTTCAGTGACGCGCATGCCGGTCAAATGAGCGACCCGCTCGCTGACGTACTGCTGCACCTGGCGGGAGGCACGAGCGAGGTCCATCGGGTAGGGCAGGTCCAGGGTCAGCGCCAGCCGGGCCGTGCCGCTCCCGACGGTGACCGAGGCGTGCGGAGTGGCCAGCTTCACATGAGCGGACGAAGTGTCCGCCTGCGTGGCGAGAGCCTCCCACGCCGCGCGGGCCGCGATACGGGCCACCACCTTTTCCGGGATCACCGTAGCGCCGCGCTCGGCAGCCGGCAGGACCGGCCGGGTGGCTGCTGCTCCGCCGGGCAAAGCAGCGGCAGGCTGCGATGTCACTGCCGGTCCTTGGAACGCGTGAAGTCGGAGAGATCCAGGTCACCCTGCAACATGCGGCCGAGCACCAGGCCGACCAGGCCCAGGAACGCCACGAGCAGAAACGCCCAGAAGCCGCCGAAGAATGCGGCGAAGCCCAGGGCCATGCCGGCAAGCAGGCCCGTGGTTGCTGCGCTCATCTCACTCACCTGAATTTCACGTCGATCGTCTTTTTGCCCGTCGGCGGAACGCCGTGGGCTGCGAGGTCACTGCACGCGGCCCTCGCCTTCCTCGTCGTCCTCCTCGTCGGGCAGGTGGACGTCGTCGACGGCGATGTTCACTTCGACGACCTCCAGGCCGGTCATGCGTTCCACAGCCGTGATCACGCTGGTCCGTACGTCGGCGGCGATGTCCACGATGGCGACGCCGTACTCCACGACCACGTCGAGATCGATGGCGGCCTGCCGCTCGCCCACCTCGACCTTCACCCCGCGACTCACGCTGGGACGCCCGCCTGGGACCTTGTCCGTTACCGCCCCGATCGTGCGCGCCATGCCGGAGCCGAGGCTGTGGATGCCCGGTACCTCGCGCGTGGCCATTCCTGCGATCTTTTCGACGACGCTGTCTGCGATGGTCGTCCGGCCCCGCGTCTCTGGAGCTGTTCCGGCACCGGTGTGGCCCGTGAGGGCCTTGCCGCCGCGCCCCGGCGTGCTCCCGCCTCCGGTGGGGTTGATGGTGTCCGACATGAGGACCTCCCCAGGGTGTCCATCCGGGCGCCGGTGCGGTGCCCTCATGCTTTAGACACGTCGCAGGGGGATTCCTCACCCGGCTCGTAGGACGCCCACCGCATACCATCGAGGAGTGCGTACGCAGGCCGCGACGACCGTCTCCCGGCAGAAAGCGAGCGGCGGATGCGCAATCGGACGAGACCCCCACCTGCGCCCGGTACAGAGCTCCCGCTGCGGCAGGCGTCGCGGCCGATCGCCGACGGTGCTGCGGACCGGGACACTCCCGACGACCTGGACGACAGCGTCCTGGCGGTACGGGCTTCTGAAGGGGATGAAGAAGCCTTCGCCGTCCTGGTTCGTCGGCACGGTGGCCGTTTGCTCGCCCTCGCCCAGCATCTGCTCGGCAACCGCGCAGATGCCGAGGACGCCGTCCAGGACTCCTTCCTCAGCGCATGGAGGCGGCTACCGGAATTCCGCCACGGAGCCTCGTTCGGTACATGGATGTACCGCATTGTCACGAACCGTTGCCTCAATGCCTTGCGTCACCAGCCACGCCCTCTGCCGCTGGATGTCATCTCCGAACCAGCTGCTGCGGACGCGGACAGCTCACCGCCCCGAGTGGCTGAGTCGGACGCGGCTTCAGCTGCCCTGGCGCAAGCGCTGTTGGAACTGCGCCCAGAGCTACGAGCGTGCTGGGTCCTGCGGGAGCTCCACGGCCTGCATTACGAGGAGATCGCCCATGTGGTGGGCAGCAGTGAACAAGCAGTGCGCGGCAGACTCTTTCGCGCACGACGCGTTCTGATGGAGGCGATGCGCCCATGGCGCTAGACGACCCGCACCTCACCTCCCACGACGAGCCCAAGAACGTCGGCGCCGCAGGGACTGAAGCACCGCCGATTCCTGACGCCGAGCGGTTGGTCGGCGCGGAATTGCTGCCCTGCGGACGCCCCCTCGGGCGCGCCTGGGAGCAGGCGCGCGACCTCGCCGACGCGCCAGACCCGCACGGCAGCAGCTGCCCATACTGCCAAGAGGCTGTCGAAGGGCTGGCAGCCCTGGACCGGGCCACCCGTGCGTTGCTGGCCGAGGAACAGCCTGACAGCCACAGCGTCGCCATCCGGGTCATCAATGCGGTCCGGGCGGAGGTCCGCCTGGGGGCGATGCTGTTGCTGGACGACCCCGATCACAATCTGCGCATCGCCGAGAGTGCCGCAGCGAAGGTGTTGCGCGGTGCGGCCGATGCTGTACTCGGCACCCGAGCTGCCAGCTGCCGCCTGACCCCCGTAGAGGGTGGCCACTCCATCACCATCACGGTGGCTGCCGCGCTCGACCAGCCGTTGCGAGAACGCGCTGAAAGGGTGCGCCAAGCTGTCCTTTACGCCGCTGAGCACACCCTTGGTCTGGCCGTCACAGTCGTCGACCTGGAAATCAACGCGGTGCTGGAACTCCCCCTTGCGTCGGGTGGCGAGCAGCTCGAGCCGAGCGGACGATGACCACATCCCACCGTGAGGACATCCAGCAGGCGGCAGTCGCAGCAGCCCTCGCCGCTCCCGGTATTGCGGCGCTCCAGCCTGCGCTCGCCGACCGGCTGGCACTAGCAGCCTCCCGCGTTTACCACCCCATGACGGTTTGCACCGCCTCGCACCACGAGGCGGCCGGTATTCGTTGCCAGCAGACTCCGGGAGGAGGGTGGCACGTGGAAGTGCGCTGTATCGTGCACGCCGACCGTCGTGTCGTCGACGTCGCCCGACGCGTTCGCGAGGATGTGCGGTCTGCAGTCACCGCCCGCTTGGCCGAGCGTGCCCCAACCGAACCGGTCACCGTACTGGTGACGGTCACCCGCACCGTTTAGACGGCCCACTCGCGCGCCCTGCCTGCCGTGCGCGCCCGCATCAGCTATCGGCTCGGCAGCCGCCGTCCGGCGAGCCGATCGATCTGACGTGGTCAGAGTTTGAAAGTTTGAAAGCGTTCTTGCCCTTTTCCTTCAGGTAGCGGCCCTTGCAGCGCGGCGCCTTTGGCCGCAGTGCTCTCGTTGCCCAGGGCATGCGCTGCTTTCCTTACCGCCTTCCCGATCGCTTGTTCGACCTCGGCCTTGATCTTCTCGCTTGCGCTCATGCCCGCTCCTCCCGCGCGTGCCCCCGCCCGAAAGCCCCGCCTCGGATCAGCGAGTGCGATCGAACCGAGATCAACCCTGTTCAGCCGGGCTGAGGGGCGCGCCGCCGCAGTGGAGTACGCCAGTCGGGCAGGGTGGAAAATGGAGCTATGGCAGACGACGCCAGCCCGATGATTGAGGCGACGCTGTACGACGCGACGCACTACGGGGGCCGCGCTGTCACGGTGCCGCCTGACAAGTGGGACGAAGGCGGGGAGGCGGTCGCGTACTCGCTCGCCTATCTGGGCCTGAGCCGACTTGGATCCCTGCGAGCGCCGACCTTGTCCGCTCACCCTGACGATCTGTTCCGGCAAGAACTACGCTGGGTAACGACCATCACCGTATGGGTGCACAGGCCAAGCAGCTGGTGGGCCAACGAAGGCGAGCGGGGCCAAACCTGGCAAGACTACGGCGCCGACACGGCGGATCTGGGGGTATGGACCCCGAGGGTGAAATACGTTCGCGTCTGGAAGGACACGGCGAGTGGCCCGGCGGACGCGGACATCCTCGCACACGATGGTGCGCCGATCGTGATCGTGGAGTGAACGGCCTGGAGGACCGGGTTGTGGGGGCCGAGGCGGGAGAGCGCTTCGGTTACGCCATGGCCGTCGTGCTGAAGAGCCGCTGGACATCGAGAAGAGGCGGCGAGGCGCTCGGATCAGGCGGTCAAGGTCTCTTTCTTGGCTTGCCGTAGTCATGGCTCGTTGCACCAGGAGCCGGAGGAGGCCGGAGTCCGCGTAAGCGACTCCTGACATGTCGATGATCGTCCGTGCTGCTCGGCTGCGAACTCGGCGACGCCGCAGGCCCCCTGCTCGTCGGCGTCATCGCCGCAATCACCACCCTGCCCCTCCCCGCGGATGCGCCGCCCTCGCGCTGCCGCCACTGCGCAGGGCGCAGGCGTTCGGGCACCTCCACATCGATCTTGATGGACGACTCTCGCGTAGTGCGGTTCACACGGAGTCGACAGGTGACGGCTCCGCTCGGGTCAGCGCCCGTGAGCGTTCCTCCATCGGTGCCTGAGCGGATGGACGTCATAACCAGGCCAAGGGCGGCCAGGCGTCTGCCTGCCTGGTCGGTGACGATCAACTGGGCGGGGAGGTCGCGGGGCTCAGGGACAGCCTCAACGCGCAGCCGGTCGGAACTCGTCGGCGGTAGCAGTGAGGCTGGGCCGGACAGATGCAGGAAGCTCGCAGGCAGATCGATGGGATCGCCGTACCTCCGGCAGCGCTCGAAGTCCGAGACTGCGCGCCGGCCTTCCGGGGTGTCAGGGTCGGTGAAGCTGAGTGCGATGTGGAGCGGCTGGTCGCGATCGGCGCCCGGATAGGCAGGGAGGACTTCTGTTCCCGTGTGCAGTCCGGGGCCGGCGGTGATTCGGAAGTTGTAGTGCGGGTCCAGCTCGGCCAAGCGATCGCACAGCTGTCGTAGCCGTGTGGTGGCATCGGCTGCGTTGGCGACCGGGGCGATGTTCCTCCGGGCGATCTCCTGGAGCAGGTGCCCGAGCTCTGCATGGTGGTCGGCGAAGTAGAACCGACGGACGGCCGGGTGCTCGACAAGCCGAGCCTTGATCCACGTCGCCCCTCGCCATGAGAGAGGGAAGGGGAATTTCGGCTGGAGGCTGTCAAACCACTCCAACTCCGCCGGGTTGAGATCGATCGGCACGACGACGTCCCAGCTGACGGGCCGGAGCAGAGCAGCGCGTGTCAAGGACCTCTCGACCTTGGCGCGTCGGCCCTTCGTCATCCTGCCGATGAAGGACTTCATCTCGAAGACGTGCAGCCCGCCAGTGCCGGTGAACTGGGCGTCTCGACCTCCGTCGCCGCCGATTCCGTCCACGCGGAGGAGCGTCGGATGCATGCAGCTCAGGAGCACGGCGATCGCCTGCTCGAAAGTCATCGGATCGTTCGGCCACTGCACGTCACCCACGCGTGTCCCCCTCCGCGGCCAGACGTCATTCTGGTACCACCTCGACGGTAGCGTGAGCCGCTGACATCGCAGCCGACTACGCTCTGTGCGACGTAGCCTCGGGCGTCACCCACCTTCCCGGACCGGTGATGGCGGGTGGGGGCCGGTGTACAGCCGGCTCGGTACCACCGGATCCAGGTGGCAGAGTCGCCGCTGCGCTCGTTCGCCCGGACGACGGCGCGGTAGTGATCCGTGTGGAGGCCGGAGGGGATACGGAGGCACGCAGTGCTTTCGGCTGGGGTTGGGCGTGGTCAGCGGCCAGATCGGGCGGGTGCGCGCGGCCCAGGGTCGGTCCGCGCGGCCGGGCGGACCCTGGTGACAGTGGAAGGCAGCGAGACGGCGGGCCGCCGAGGCGGGGGCGTGCGGGGAGGGAGCCGGTGGCCTCGTGCCAGCGGCACCGGACTGCGGAGAGGGCGGATAGGGTTCGGCGGCTGCCGATGGCCAGTTGGTGGACGGAGGTGGCCTCGTCCGCGGTGAGCGCTGTGATCCGGTCAGCCACGGCGACGGCCTGCCGGAGGAGAGCGCGTTGAAGGACCTTCTGGCCCCAGTGCTCTGGTGCCCCCACAGGGTAGGTGAGCAGGTCGAGGATCTCGGCGGGGCCGGGGCCGGGGCCGTCGCGTAGCAGACCCTTCTGCTGGGCCTCCCAGAGCAGGGTGATGGGGTCCACAGGTGCACCGCTGCGGGCGAGGGCCGTCAGGCTGGCGAAGAGCGCGGCGTGCAAGGGGTTCGTGAAATCGCCTTCATGGAGCCACCGCATCCGCAGCAGCTCGGAAGAGTGGGCGGTGGCCGTGGCCAAGAGCATCCGCTCGTCGTCCTCCGCCTCGGCTGATGTCTCGGCCGTCGGCTTGGGCGCCGGAGGAGTCCGGGGCATCGATCCGGGGTGGGAGGGGAAGGCGGTGACGAGCTCGACGAGGTATGTGGCGAGCTCGTCGCTTCTGGTGAGGACGGCCGTGGCAGGGGCGGGGCCCGGTGCGCGGGCGGCCTGGGCGAGGAGACCGGCATGGCGGCGCAGAACGCGGCGGGCGTGACCGGAGCGGACCATCTGCGCGTAAGCAGGGGCGTGGGCGTCGGTGGGGCAGACGCTGATGAGGGTGTGCAAGTAGGAGGCCGTCAGGGCTCGGGCCTGGGGCCGGGCCGCTTCGAGGAGCTGGTTCAGCCACACCGGGCTGGTGCGGTGGACTTCGGGCGCCGGCGGGGAGACTGTGCGCATCGCCGCGAACAGGACGCTGTGCGTGGTGTTGGCGAAGTGCTCGGGCTCGATCGGCCCGATGGTCTTGAGCCGCTCGGGAACCAGGAGCAGGGCCCCGAGCAGGGCCTGTTCGGCGTAGTGGACCACCTGTGGCGGCGCCGGGTACTGCAGGACATGCTTGTCGGCTTCGGTATGGGTGGCTTCGGACATCATGCCGCCAGAACGAAGTCGTCGCGGGTGAGTACGCGTTCGACGTGCGGTGCGACCAAGTGGGCCGCGAACAACGGATGAACGGCGTTCCCGATCTGGGAGAAGCGTTGGCCCTTGTTGCCCTGCCAGGGGTAGGCAGGAGGGAAGGACTGCAGGATCCCGGCCTCCTCGGCGGCGATGCGGATCGCCGGCGGCGCTGTCTCCGCCGGGCCCGTCGTGGTCCAGACGCATTCGTTGGCGCGATTGCCGAAGAACAAGGTGGCGGCGGGTTCGGCCAAGGCGCGCCCGGCCGCGTTCGCCTGGCTCTTGCTGCGCAGGACCCAGTCGTCCGCCCCCGCACCGAGGCGTCAGCTGAGATTCCTCCGTGCAGCTGCACGGACGTCCAGTTTTGAGGTTCTGGTCGCGGAGCGGGCGGTTCTTCCACGCGCCGCGGTCGCGGGCGTCGGGGAGGGTCTTGCGGGAGCCGGAGGGGAAAGGCTCCGGTCCGCCGCCGGGTCCGCCGCCGGCGCACACGGTGGGTACGGGCCCGTCGGTGCGTCCCCAGCCGAGGGCTTCGGCCATGGACACCCACGTTCGGCGGCCGGGCCCGAAGAAGGTCTCCGGCTCGCTGAACTTGGCGTGCGTCGGCTCGGGCGGGGCCGCCGTGCGGGTACGGGAGGCGATCAGGATCGCCCGCCGCCTTGTCTGCGGCACGCCGTAGTCGGCGGCGTTGAGGATGCCGCTCCAGGTGGAGAACCCCCAGGAGCGGAGCACGGCGGCGTACTGCTTCCACAGGGGCGCGACGTCGGGGACCTCCTCCATCAGTACCCATTCCGGTTCGCCGGCCTGGTGCAGGGCGTGGAGGTAGCGCATCGGCTCGGCGGCCAGCAGCGACCGCTGGTCCTGGCAGGCGGTGAGCAGCTGTTCGCGGGTGTCCTGGCCGGCGGCCAGGTCCGCCACGGCCTGGTGGACGAGCGGCTGGTCGATCAGGCCGAGGCGTTTGCCGGCCATGCTCCACGCCTGGCAGGGTGGGCTCGCTATCAGCCCACGGGTCCGGCCCACGAAGGGGCGAACGGGGTAGAGGGCGACGTCGGTGCGGATGGTGGTCTGGGCGGCTGCCGCGCGGGTCTTGCAGGTCCATTCGTCCCATTCCAGGCCGACGTCGCGTACGCCCAGGACTTGCAGGGCGTGCCCCCAGCCGCCCGGTCCGGCGAAGAGGTCCATGATGAGGTCGTTCATACGGCCAGCCCGAAGTCCTCGCGGCCCGGTTCGGTCGCCTGTGTGGGCGCGACTTTGGCGATGGCTCGGGCGGTGATGGCTTCGGATGCGGCCTTGGAAGAGGCGGCCAGCTCTCCGGCGCCCCGTTCGAGGTACCAGGGGCGAAGGTCGAGCATGGCGGCGCGAAGGCCGGTCGCGAAGAGCAGGGCGGTGCCCTTGGGCAGGGCGCGGATCCGGTCCGCGGGCAGGATCCGCTCCTGCCGCATGCTGATCGAGGTGGACTTGCCCGAGTCCGAGATGCTGGTGGACTTCGTTTCTACGTCGTGGTCGCCGATCAGCCGGGAGAGCTTGTCCGCGAAGTCGGGGTCGTCGATGCCGGACCCGATGACCTTGATGGTGGCCGCGGACAACATGGCGTCCATGCCCGCGTCGCCCCACACCTCCCGATAACGATCTTGCAGTCCTACAGACAGGGCCAGAAGGCGAAAGGGGGTCAGCGGGTGCGGCGGGGCAGCGACCCGCCGGGCGGCTGCGGCGGCAGCGGCGTGCCGGTGCGGTGGGCGGCGAGACGGTCGACCCGGTCCCACAGGGCGGACTCGGCCTGATGGGCGGGAACGCGCCCGCGGGCGATGCGGACGCTGTAGCGCAGGAAGGGGGCGATCTGTACACGGCCGCCGCCTTCGCGCTGGAGGACACCCGACACCGTCCCGTCCTCCCCGTGGGACTCCCGGGCCCGCGATCGGACGCGGTCCGCCAGGGAGCCGAGCCAGGAGAACGGCCAGAACTGTGAACGCACCGGTACGGGGAGGTCGTAGGGCCCTGACGACTCTCGGAGTCCATCCGGTCGTGGAAGGCCACTTCCGCCATCGCGGAGCCGAGTTCGTGAACGACGACACCGGTCACGGGCTCCTGGCCGTGTACGCGCACGGCGCCTTCGGGAGCCAGGCCGTCGAGGAACGGATGGGCCTCTTCGACTGGGCGCCCCTCCTGGACGCAGGGCGGCGCCTGGTCCGGTACGACGCGCGGGCCCATGGCAGGTCCACGGGGGAGGCCGTCGACACCGACTACACCTACAGTTCGCTCGCCGACGACCTGCTGGCCCTGCTCGATCACCTGGGGGCCACGAATCGCGTCGGCGGCATCGGCGCCTCCATGGGCTGTGGCACCGTCCTGCACGCCGCCGTCCGCGCACCCCGTCGGTTCTTCCGGCTCGTCCTCCTCATCCCGCCCACGGCGTGGGCGACCCGCAAGGGCTACGCACGGGCGAACCGGGCGGCAGCCGAAACCATCGAGCGAGAGGGAGCGGAGGCCTGGCAGGCCTCCAGGGTCAGCCGACCCCGCCCGGTGGTCGTGGCGGACGTTCCCGAGACCCCGCCGACCCCCGCGGAGCAGGTCCTGCCCTCCGTCCTGCGAGGCCTGGCCCTGGCCGATCTGCCCCCGCCGGCCGTGCTCTCCACGCTGCGCCGACCCGCCCTGATCCTGGCCTGGGCAGGTGACCCGGGCCATCCCCTGGCGACGGCGCAGACCCTCGCCGAGTGCCTGCCGCGCGCGGCTGCACGTGGCACGGACCCCGCGCCGAAGTCACCGGCTGGGGTGTGCGCCTTGCGGAATTCCTCTCGGAATCCGGGAGCTCCTGAAGGAATGACTGCGTAGCGCTCCGGCAGTGGGACCGACTCGGTGCGCCGTGCCGGGTGTTGTTCGGTCCGGTGCGCATGACACAAAGTCAGGTGCCTTGTCCGCATCCCGGATCCGGAGTGTGGCAGGGGCGAAGCGGGGCAGGGGGGGCGGGTCCGCGTGCGGGCCTTCCCGGGAACGGGAACGCCATGGCTCGTGACGCTCCTCCGGCCGAAGGAACGGCCGGGGGACCGCCACGCCCTCCAGGTAACCCGTGCTTCACGCGGACGCCGACTCGCCGACGAAGGGCTGACCCCGACGACGTCGGTCCCGGCACCCAGGAGGGTGCCGGGACCGACGACGTCATGGGGGAGTGCGCTCAGGCGGGTCGGCCACCGAAGGGCGCGCCGGTGCCGTAGTAGGTGCCGAGATCCTCCCGGTACCCGGCGTCGCCGAGGTGCTTGTCCCGGTGGAACTCGGGGGCGTTCTTGATCTGTTCCTTGGTGCGGTCGACGAAGACCTTCTTGTCCTCCGGGTCGACCCTGACGATCGTGCCGGCCGGCAGCAGGACCTCCTTGCCGAAGATCCATACGCCGGTGTCCACGACGACGTAGGCGTCACCGACCTCGTCGGAGTGCTTGTCGACCTTGCCGATGCTGCCGTCGGTCGCCTCGACCTTGTAGCCGGTCAGATCGGCACCGGCCAGGTGGCCCGACGTCGACTTGTAACTCCACATGTGCTCAGTCACGCGAAAAACAACTCCTCCGGTCAATGAGGCGGCGGTCGAAGAACGAATTCTTCACCGCTCCTCCTATTCCGTACATCGTGCTCGGCGGTCGTGCCGCGTTCCGCCTGGACTCCGCTTGCCCCGCCTTCACGACATTACGCACCCGGATCGAAATACGGACCGGGGCGGCCGTCGATCATGGAGGTGAGCAGGTCCCCTGCTGCGTCACGACGACCGTCCCGGCTGCCCTCCGACTGCCCCGGATGGGCCCCTCCATCCGCTTCGCATGGGCAAGAGCCCGAGACGACGACATGGCGGTGGCCGGTCACCCCCGAGAAGGGGTGACCGGCCACCGTGCAGTGTCAGAACCGCACTTTGCCGTCCGACTACCAGCGATACCAGCGGCCACTGCCGCCCTTGGGCCGGGCGACGAAACCGATCAGCCACAGGATCAGGACCGCGATAGCCACCCACCAGAGAATCTTCAGCGCGAAACCCGCGCCGAAGAGGAGCAGGACCAGCAGGAGAACGAGAAGCAGGGGAACCATAGTTATCAACCTCCGAAGCGCCGTGTGCCCAACCACTTGCAGGGCATGCATCCCATTCCCATGTGTTTCTCAACTTGATGGCCGGGCAGACGGTTCTCCCTGCAGTTCGGGACGCGCTTCGGCGGAGCCGCGTCGCAGGCGACGCATCTGGAGAGTTCTTGCGCTGATTGGCTCAATCGGCCGGCGAATGCGCCGTCTTTCGGGCAGGAGACCCTCCATGAACAGCAATGACGAGATGGATCCGGCACACCAGGTTCCGGAAGGTGTCGACGAGAAGTCGGTGCGCGCCCTGGGAGCGCTGTCGAAGGCGCTGGAAACCACCGAGCGGGCCCGTGGTCATCTGTACGGGTTCCACCAGGTCACCGGGACCGCGGACTTCGAGCTCGGCGACGCGGTCCGGCTCCCGCGGGAGGCGGGGCACGAGGAACAGACCGATCGGGTCGAACGGGTGATCACGGGCCGCAATGTCATCCCGGGTCACTGGACCTTCCAGATCATCGAGGCGTACGACTCCACGTACTACCAACCCTTCGCCGCGGTGGAACGGGACATCGTGGACGAGCTGGCGGGAGGGCGGGACCACCTCCTGGAGGCCCGCCTCAAAACGATGCGCCGCACTCCCCATCACCCTGACCACACCGCAACGCCCCCGTCCTGAACGAAGGACGCCGCCTCGGCGGTGCGCGGGTGAGGCCACCGGAACTCGGCCGACCGACCGGAGCCGCTCAAAGGGGATGGAGCGCGAACGCGAGCGGCCCCTTCATGTCGCGGCCTGCGCTCCGACGGCCTGGCGGTAGGCCACGTGGCCGCCCAGCGCACCGCTGAGGGCCACGACGGCCATCCCGCCCAGGGCCCACAGGCGGCCCCTCGCCGAGCGGCCGCGCAGTCGCGCGGTCAGTGCCGTGGCGTAGCAGGCCACCGCGGCGACGTTCGAGACCGCGTGGGCCAGGCCGACCCGGGCCTGCTCGGGAGGCAGGTCCGCCCAGTCCGCCGATCCGGTGACCACGGCGGGGGCGACGCCGACCAGTCCGACGGCGGTCAGGACGGTCGTCGCATGGCGCGTTCCCGGCACCAGGTCGAGTACCGAGGCCGACAGCCGGCATCCGATGGGCACCTGGACAAGTACGGGGTGCACGGGGTGGCCCAGTTGCCTCCCGCGCAGCAGATCGCGCATGCCCCCCAAGGGGAGTGAGCGGATTCCCCGCTGCAGCACCCTGATGGCCGGATCGGCCACCGTGGCCCGCTCGAGGCGGTCCGGGGTCTTCAGCCAGCACGCCGAGGCGGCGCCAAGGGCCGCGGTCGGCCCGGCCGTGGGTGAAGCGTCAAGCGTGTGCGAGTTCCTACCTGACGCCTACCCGCTGCCCGGCCGCCGTCCCGTCCCGCCCACGACTGCACCCGAACGACAAACCCGCCAAATGGAGGAGCGGCGGCCTCCATCGCCGTTCTGAACCGGCCTGCCGCGGGGCGGCCCGGGTCTCCCGCCGCGCACTGACCACCCCTCACCGGGACGGGCCGACTATCTGCCGAGGCGGCCAGGCGGTGCTGCCCCCGAAACCGTGACGCTCGGGGTGTGGGCGGTCGTGACCACGTTGGAGCCCTGGGCACGACGCACGACGTCACCCGGCGCCGGAGCAGGTGGTGCGCTTTGGGTGGCGGCTGCGGCCTGCGGCGCCGGAGCACACGTCTGCCAGGAGGGGTTGGCGGACGATGAGTCCGGGCGGGCACGGGCCGAGCCGGTAGCGGGCTCGCTCCCGCGGAGGCGGCCCGGGCTTCATCCGGCGGGCCGGGTGTGTCGGCGTGGTCGCGGTGCCGGGGTGGGCGTGGATGGGGGTGCCATCGTGGCCGGGCTCGCCGAGGCTGTCGTACGGATACGCCGGTGCCGGGGCGGGCGCCCGCGCGGCGGTGGCGGGCGTCAGCGGTTCCGGGCCGGTCTGCCTCGTGTGCGAGGCCGGGGCTTGTGGGGGAGCGGGCTGCTGAAGTCGGCACGGTTACCGGATGAGGCTGCGCAGGGCCGGGACGCTGCCGCCGGCGCTGGTGAGACCGGCGGCGATGGCGCCGGGCGCGGGGGCGCCGCTGAGGAGGGTCAGGGCGCCCAGGACGATGCCGATCATGACGGCGGTGAGCAGGATGACTGCGGTGTGAAGGGACAGGAACGGCTGCGGGCTCTCAGGTGCGGTCATGTACCGAATCTGCACCGCGGAAGCCTCTGACCAGCTCGGAGGGAACGACTTCGGCCAACCCTGAACAGGGCGCCGACAGCACCGGGGACCGCGGTGTTCAGCAGGGCGCGCGGCCGCGTGTACCGAGGTGTTCGGGAATGTTCAGCGAAGGTCAGTGCCTAAGGCAGGATCCGTTCTAGCCTGGTCTGCCACGGATACGGCACGGGAGCTGCGATGGCATCGTCGGACACCACGGGCAGCTATGCGGAACTCCTTCGCGAGCAGACACGAGAACTGACCGCGCTCAGGGTCCGCGCGGGCAATCCGTCCCTGCGTGACATCGAGAAGCGGGCCCGGAGACTGTTCACCGGTGAGAAGACCTCCCTGCCGCCGGCGACACTCAGCGGCATACTCAACGGCGGCTATGCAGGCCGGGACAAGCTGCTGTGCCTGGTGAGGACCCTCATGACCTGGGACCGGGCCCGCAGCACCTGCGCCCCTCCCGCCTATGGGGACCCCGTACTCGACGTTTGGCACGACCGCTGGGAAGCCATCACCAAAGCGCGGCCTCCCCGTCAACGCACGCATGGCGCGCCCGCCGGGGACCCGGCCGTCGAGGTGGAGCCGCCGGCGCCCCCCGGGGTTCCCCTGCAGGCCGCATCGGAACAGGCGCCGGCTCTGCCGGTCGGGGTGCCTGACCGCTTCGGGGAAGTCGGGATTCTCACCACCGCCCAGAACCCGGTTGCGGCGTTGGCGGTATCCCCTGACAACACCTTGCTGGCTGCCGGGTGCGGAGACGGCAGAGTGCGGCTGTGGAATGCCGTCACCCGCCAACGCATTCACAAGACTCTCACCGGTCACAAGAATCGTCCCGGCTACGGCCCCGGGGTCTACTCGGTGGCGTTCTCGCCGGACGGGACACTCGTGGCCGGCGGCGGAACCGACGGCGCGGTGCTGCTGTGGAACACCGCCACCCGCCGCCCACACGGCCAGCCCCTCGAAGGCCCCCCGTGCGACATCCTTTCCATAGCGTTCTCGCCAGACGGTTCCCTTCTCGCCGCCGGCGATTCCAAAGGCCGCTTACGGTTGTGGAACCCCGTGACCTGCCAGCCCATCGGCAAGCCCCTCAGCGGTCACAGGGACAGTGTTGCGGCGGTGGCGTTCTCGCCGGACGGCGCCCTCCTCGCCACCGGCGGATCCGACTTCACGCTGCAACTGTGGAACCCCGCCACCCGCCGACCCCGCGGACAACCCCTGAGAACCCGCCCGTTCGCGATCCGTTGCATGGGCTTCTCCCCGGACGGCTCCCTCTTGGCCGTCGGGACCGGCTACGGAACGGTGGAGCTGTGGGACCCCGCCACCCGCCGCCTCCTCGAAACCCTCACCAGCCACAAGAGCGCGGCCGTCGAGGCGCTGGCGTTCTCACCCGACAGAGCCATCCTGGCCACCGCCGGATACGGCGGTATCCCCCTGCCCAGCGGTGGATACGACAACAGGCTGCGGCTGTGGAACACCACCACCCACCGACGCGTCGGCAGATCTCTCACCGGCCACACGGCCGGGATCTCCGCTGTGGCGTTCTCACCGGATGGCAACCTCCTTGCCACCGGCAGCAGGGACTGCACCGTACGGCTCTACAGCAAAACGAGTCCCACTTCGTGAGGACGGTCTCCCAGTGGATGCGGCCTCGCCCCGGAGTTCGCCGGACGCCTTCTTGCCGCGCACCAGGCCGGCGCCACTGAACAAGACCTCCGGGTGCTCGCGGCGGAGGCCCTGTACGAGGCCTACCTCAAGGACGGAGGCCGTCGCGCCGGAGACCTGCTCGTCGAGTTCACCGACATCGACTACATCGATGTCGCCTACTGACCGAGGTCAGCTGCGGTGGGGAATTCCGTTCGGGTTGAGTCGAGGCGCGATGGGTGTCACCAAGGCAGGTTCGTTGTCACTTGGCGTCGGCGCCCGGCTGCGCCAGAGCGCGGTTCTGGCAACGCCGGTGCAGGCCGGCCAATTCGTACCGAACGATGTGCGGGGAGCTGATGGAGGACCGGACGCCGGCCCCGAAATCGGCGCGGTGTCCAGGCGTTCACCGCCGACGGTTACAGGGCGGTGGCGGCGCGGACCAGTCCCGCGACCGCCGTTGAACGACTGTGTGGGGGCCAGGCGATGACCGTGGTGACGTGGGGGGCGTCGGTGACCGGTACGGCGGTGAGTCCGTCGCGTAGGCCTGCGCGGGCTGACTCCGGGAGGACCGCGCAGGCGCGGCCGAGGGCGATGAGCTGGGTGAGTTGCGTGTGGTCGCGCACCTGCGGTCCGGGTCCGTCCGGGAAGGTGCCGTCGGGGCGGGGCCAGCGGGGCAGGGGAAGGTCGGGAATGGCGGTGACCTCGGCGAGCCGCAGGTGGGGGCGGGTGCTGAGGGGGTGGCCCGCGGGGAGGATCGCGACCTGGCCCTCGGAGTGCAGGTCCTCGGTGTCGAAGCCGGCCGTGTCGTCGAAGGGCCGGTGCAGCAGGGCTACGTCGGCCCGGCCGGTGCGCAGCACCGTAACCTGCTCGCCCGGCCCGCACAGCACGACGTCGACGGCGCCGGCGCCCGGCTCGGCGGCGTAGGCGTCGAGGAGTTTGGCCAGCAGTTCGTCGGAGGCACCCGCCTTCGCGGCCAGGACCACGGCGGGGCGGCCCGTCGCGGCGAGAGCGGCCCGGCGGGTGCGCCGTTCTGCGGCCTCGACGGCGTCCAGGGCCGCCCGCGCCTCCCGCAGCAGCACCGCCCCGGACTCGGTCAGGGCGACGCCCCGGCTGCCTCGCTCCAGCAGGGGGGCGCCCAGGCGTCGTTCGAGCCCGGCGATCGCCCGTGACAGCGGGGGTTGGGCGATTCCGAGCCGCCGCGCGGCCCGGCCGAAGTGCAGCTCTTCGGCGACCGCGACGAAGTACCGCAGCTCACGTGTCTCCACCCCGCCACCCTAGCCGGGCCGGCCAGGAGTGATACCCAGGTGGTATCGCCACCCACCCAGTCGGTCTTGGACGCCCTGCCCGGCGGGGGAGGAGCATCGGTGTCATGACTGAGACGAACACCGTGAACCACCCCAAGGTCGCGCTGGTGACCGGGGCCAACAAGGGCATCGGGTACGAGATCGCCGCCGGACTCGGCACCCTCGGCTGGACGGTCGGGGTCGGCGCGCGGAACGAGGAACGGCGCGAGGCCGCCGTGGACAAGCTCCGCGCGGCCGGCGCCGACGTGTTCGGCGTGCCCCTGGACGTAACCGACGAAGCGAGCGTGTCCGCGGCGGCCCGGCTGATCGAGGAGAAGGCCGGGCGGCTGGATGCGCTCGTCAACAACGCCGGCATCACCGGCGGTACGCCGCAGGAGCCCACCACGGTCGACGTGGACCGGGTACGGGCGGCCGTGGAGACCAACGTGATCGGCGTCATCCGCGTCACCAACGCCCTCCTCCCTCTGCTGCGCCGCTCGTCGGCGCCGCGCATCGTGAACGTCTCCAGCAGCGTCGGCTCCCTCACACTCCAGACCACACCCGACGCCGAAACGGGCCCGATCTCCATCGCCTACGCTCCGTCGAAGACGTTCCTCAACGCCGTCACCGTGCAATACGCCAAGGAACTAGCCGACACCCGCATCCTGATCAACGCCGTCTGCCCTGGCTTCACGGCGACCGACCTGAACGGCTTCCGGGGAGTGCGCACCCCTCAGCAGGGCGCAGCCGCCGCGATCCGACTGGCCACCGTATCGGCCGACGGGCCTACGGGCCGCTTCTTCGACGACCAGGGAGAGGTCCCCTGGTGACGCGCTTCCGGTTCGCGCTACCCCGGGGAGATGGCGCACGCGCGTCCTCGTGACCGGCGCCGTCACGCCATGTCGGTACGGCCGCCGAGCCCGAGCCGCCGGCGGACCACGAGGTGAGGGGCGAAGGCACCGTGCGTCTGTGACGAGTACCCTGCCTTCCAGGTGACAACCAGGCTGCTTCGGGCCGGCCCTTCTGCCGGCCTTTTCGGCTCCGCCGGTGACAACCATCGAGCCTCGGCACACGGGTATGGTGGATGAGCTCGCCGACTTCAGGGCGCTTTGCCAAGGGGTGAGGGCGCGAGGGCGCGAGGGCGTTGTGGAGATGGCTGTTGTCTGCGTACTCGTCAATGTGCTCAGGCAAGTACGCACATTGACGAGTACGCCGACAACTTCCCCCGGCCCATCCCCAAGAGCGCGGGCGCGGGCGCTACCTGGTCCGCCAGGAGAAGAACACCAAGACCGTTGCGCATCTTGGGCATCAGCCGGCGCACTGTCGAGCGCTACGCTCAACTCCCCGACCGTCTGACTGCTGCCGACGCCGACGCCGACGCCGTCGTGGCCGTGGGTGAGGTGTGGGGGCAGTGGGGGCACCTCATGCACGACTTCTGGACCACTCTGTACCAGGCGATCGAGGACTGATGGCCGGCAGGTCCGTTCCCTCAGCGCATGCGGATGGGGGAGCGGTCGGACTGCACCCATGCGCGCCCGGAGCGGCCCGGGGCTCACGTCGCGACGGACTGCCTCGCCCTCGACTCCCGTATCCGGCGTCGAAGCCACCCGCGAACCGACTCGGGCCCGCCGATATCGTTGATCACCGCCGCCCGACGCGAACCCGCCCCAAGGGGCCTGCAGCAGGCCTGGAAGACCCACGTCCTACCTCACCGTCGCCGGCCGACGCCGGCATCCACAAGGAATGAGAAACACGACATGCGTGTGCTGTTGATGGCCTACGGATCGCGCGGCGACATCGCGCCGCTGGCGGGACTGGCCGCGACGTTACGGGAACTCGGCGCGGAGGTACGCGTGTGCGCACCGCCCGACGAGGAGTTCGCGGAACTGCTGGCCGGAGTCGGCGCGGAGCTGGTGCCCTCCGGGCGGGACGTGCGCGCGCTGCGAACTGGGGCTCCGCCGTCGGACGCGGCCGCTTTCGCGGCCGAGCTGGTCGCCGCGCACTTCGAGACGGTCGGCAAGGCCGCCGAGGGCTGTGACGTACTGGTGGCGAGCGGGCTGATGCCGACCGGTGCCCGCTCGGTGGCGGAGAAGCTCGGCATCCGCTACGTGTACGCGGGCTTCCATCCGTTCGAGATGCCCTCCCCGCACTATCCGCCGCCGCCGCGGCCCGGCCCGCCGGCTCCGCCCGACATGACCGACAACCGGGCCCTGTGGGACCTGGACACCCGGAAGGTCAACGCCCTCTACCGCGAGCCACTCAACGCCCATCGTGCGGCGCTGGGCCTGGCACCGGTGGACGACGTACGCGCCCACGTGTTCACCGAACGGCCCTGGCTGGCGGTGGACCCGGTCCTGGGCCCGTGGGAGCAGCTGCCGGACCTCGACGTCGTGCAGACCGGTGCGTGGATCCTGCCCGACGAACGCCCCCTGCCCGCCGATCTGGAGGCGTTCCTGGACGCGGGCGCACCGCCCGTGTACGTCGGCTTCGGCAGCATGCCCCTGAGCGCGGAGACGGACATCGCCCGGACAGCCGTCGAGTCCGCCCGTGCGCAGGGCCGCCGCGTGCTCGTCTCCCGCGGCTGGGCAGACCTGGGTCTGGTCGACGACGCCGGCGACTGCTTCGGCGTCGGCGACGTCAGCCACCAGGCCCTGTTCCGCCGGGTCGCGGCCGTCGTCCACCACGGCGGCGCGGGCACCACGACCACCGCCGCCCGGGCCGGCGCACCCCAGGTGGTGGTGCCGCAGTTCGTGGACCAGCCGTACTGGGCGGCCCGCGTGGCCGAGCTGGGCATCGGAGCGGCACACGATGGCCCGACCCCGACCTTCGAGTCCCTGTCGGCCGCCCTCGAGGCGGCCCTGGCCCCCGACACGGCGGCCCGGGCGCAGGCCGTCGCCGACACGATGCACACCGACGGCACGACAGTGGCCGCGAAGCTGATCCTCGACATGGAGCACACCACACCGATGAGCCGCGAACAGATCTCCGCGATCGCCCACGCACACCACCCGATCAAGTCCCCGCTCGACGACGACTCGGTAAGCCGCCTGCTCGAACGCAGCCTCCCCCAAGGCCACGAGCGAGTCCTAGACCTCGGATGCGGCACCGCGGAGTGGCTCCTGCGCGCCCTTGCCGCACGCCCGCATCTGCACGCCGAAGGCGTCGACGTCTCCGCAGTCTCCCTGACCCGGGCCCGCCAGGCGGCGCGCGAACTCGGAGTCGACGAGCGCCTTGTCCTCCACCAGCAGGAGGCCGCGGAGTTCGGCCCTTCAGAGCCGTTCGACCTGGTGATCAGCATCGGTGCCACGCATGCCTTCGGAGGTCTCCTGCCCACGCTGGCGGCGGCCCGCGAGCACCTGGCCCCCGGCGGCCGCGTCCTGATCGGCGAGTCGTACTGGGAGCGCACTCCGTCACCGGCGGCCGTCGAGATGTTCGGTGAACTCGCGGACCTGGCGACCACGGTGGACGCCGTCGTCGCCGACGGCTGGACCCCCGTCCACGGCCACGTCAGCTCCCGCGCCGAGCTGGACGCCTACGAGTGGGCCTGCTGGGGATCGCTGGCCTCATGGGCCCTGGACCACCCGCAAGATCCGGCCTCCGCACAGGTACTGGAGGCTGCCACCGACGCCCGCTCGGATTGGCTGCACGGCTACCGGGACAGCTTCGGCTTCGTCTGCCTGGTCCTGCGCCGGACCACGGAATGACCGTGCAGGCGTGACGCGGTGACGCGGTGACGCGGTGACGCGGTGGCGGGGGAAGGCGGGTCTCGGTGGGGCTCGTCTTCATCGGTGTGGGTGTTCCAGGTGGCCAGGGGTGTTCCGGCCGCGGTGGTGATGGTGAGGATGTCGCAGCCCATGAGGTGGATGGCGGTGGTCAGGTTTGGTGGACCGCTGCGTGGTCGTGGGGTGGGTAGCTGACGCGGATTTGGTGAGGGTTGGCCACGTCGTAGGTCAGCTGCCAGTCGGTGTTGGTGGTTGCGAAGTGGTCTTGCCCTGACTGGCCGTCTTCTGTTCGCCAGGTTCCGCGGTCTGAGTTGGGGGCGGCGTCGCGGAGCATGCGCAGGCGTTCGGTGTAGGGGAGGGGGCCTTCGGACAGGCGGAGGCATGGTGACGTGTGAGGGCTCAGGACATCCTGGACGCTTTGTCCTCATGATTTCCTTGACGGATCGGGTCGGTCTTGGGTACCTGACTCCTCGATCCGGGGTGAGACGAAGGGGCGTCTTCGGCTGGTGTCAGACCTGTGGGTGATGATCCGTCCATGCTGCGAGCGAGAGATGAACACGGCCGCCAGATGAGGAATCCGGGGCCCACTGCCTTGAGCCGGCTGGTGGCGAACCTCGGCCGAGGCAACGCCTTCGTGATCGTCGAACGATTCGACGATGAGGCGGACGACGACTGGTACGTGCAGGTGTGGCTGAGAGACGACAACACCTACCAGCTGGAATTCCGCGATGGGACAGCGGCGGAGCACCACCAGACTCGGACGATCTCTCAGGAGAAAGTGATCGCCGCCTTGAGCGGTTGGGCTGGAGGGCGTCCGGAGTGGAAGGACGCCTTCATGTGGAACAACATCAGCACTCTGTTTGCGGACGGGGCCGAGTCTCGGAGCTCGACCACGCCTTGAAGCGGTTGACTGATCGATCGGTGGTGCGGGCGTGGACCGCGACGATCAGCGTGCATGCCCGCCAAGCTGATCGTCTACCCGCCCGACGAGCATGGCCGGCGCCGGGTGCGCTACGACGGCATTGCCATCGGGGTCGCGCACCACCCGTCCGACATCCGTGTCTTCCTCGCCGACGCCGGGCTGGAGAACGCCGAGGACGTGGACCTCACGACCCGCTGTCCGTGGCCCACCTGCCGCGCCTCCGTGGGCAAGCGTTGGCCGCCTGATCGCGGGCCGCGATGAGCTGCCAGAACTGCTGCGTTCTTCATGGAGGCTGAGCCGCCACCTGGGCCTGATGGCGGGTTGGCCGCGTGAGCTTGCCCCATCAGGCCAGCTGGGAGCCGTCGTGGCGGCCGTACGACGGCTGGCCGGCTGACGCCCTCATACGGCACGGCCGCGACCCGCCGGGGCAGTGGGCGCCGGAACCGGGCACAGCGAATTCCGGCTGACCCGCCACGAGGTCCACTCCCGTCTGCCTCGTTCACGGTTTCCCCCTCTTCGGTAGTCGAGAATGATTCTCTTCGGTTTCGCAGTGGCGCGGTTTGTGCTGCCACGTAGCCTCAGCCGCTGTTGTCGTCCTCGCTCGTCGACGGCTCGCGCAGCGGCCTGCAGCCAGACTCCTGCGGCCGGAAGAGAGCCCCCGGCCGACACTTCGGGTGCGGGCCGGGGAGCCTTTCGCGAACCGTCCGGCGGGTCAGCGGTCCGGGTTGATGCCGTTCGAGACGGACTTCACGCGGGCGATCTGGACCTTTGCCGCATACTCCACGTTGCGGAGCTCGGTGTCGCTCGCGTGGAGGTGCGCCACGACGGCGCCGATGCGCATGACGACATCGAAGCTGTCGCCGTCCTGCATCGCCTCGGTCTCGTCTGCGCCGGCGTCCACCGTCACCGGCTTCGCCGGCTCGCCGTGCTCCGCGCTCTCCTTGCGCTCGTGCTCCGCCAGGTTCTTCATCGTCGTGGTCGCGTCCTTCGCCGTGGCGAAAGTGAAAAGGGTGAACTCCACCCGCGCCCGGTCTGCGGAGCCCCGGGCCTCCATGTCCCTGTTCCCGATCGCCTGAATCCCGGGACACGGCGACTTCGTCAGCTCGGGGCAGCCCTTGACCGCATCGTTGCCCTGGACCACGACGGGTTGACCGCCGACCATGACGTCGCCGATGCTGCCGTCGGACGGGAGTGCGGAGTACAGGCCCGTCGTGTCCACCCAGACCGGCGGGAAGTTCGGCGTCACGCCCTTGCCGTCGGCGGGTGCCGATGACCCTCCGCCTCCCTTGGCGGGCGGCTTTGCCGTCACCCCTCCCGTGGTCGGGCTGGGTGACTTTGCCGTCGCCCCACCCGCGGTCGGGCTGCCCTTCGCCGTGCCTTCCCCCGGGGTGCTTCCGTCCTTGCACCCGGTCAGGGCAAGCGCCATTACCGCCGCGACAGCGGCCCCCCGTACTACGGCCTTCACCCGGAATCCTCCGATGCCCTGATCACGCCCGGAGAAATCGGACCATGATCGGATTCATTGACATGCACACCCAACCCCATCGGCCGTCGACCGGCCAAATTCGGCGGCAGCTTCACGCTGTCGCGGAACCGCGCAGCAGCGACCTTGTCCTGCCTCACGCTCTCGGCGCCCAGGATCTACACCGCGATCGCGGCCACCACGCCGAACGCGTTCCTGACCGGGCTCACTCCTTCGATGAGGTCTTCGGACCTGCGGCTGCCCAGGCGTCCGGCGAAGGCCGCGGCCGGGCAACTGGACGGTGAGCGCAGTGTTGCTCCACGGACCGGCAGCTACCAGCACAGGCCACGGGCCGGGCGCCGCGTGACCCGCGGCCGCGATCAGCGTCGCCGGTATCGGTCCGGCGATGGCCACTGACCAGCTGACGGTCGTGGGAAACCGTCCCGGGAGAATTGGCTGGTCTGCGCGGGTGACGTCCCCTCATGCTGGACGCAAGGTGAGGGCATGCGCGTGGCACGCGATCAGGCGGATATAAAGCAGAAGCACCAGCAGTGTCTTGAGTCGTTCGTGGTGCGAGCGCGTCCTGTGGCAGAACACTCCCTTGCTGATGGCTGGGAGAACCTCGTGGCGCTCATCGACCCGAAGATCGGGATTCGTTTCGAAAACGGTGAGCGAGGTGCACAGCGACATCGCCCGGGGTGACCGAATCGCCCATCGCTGCAACGCCTCGGGGCCGTCGTTCCAGAGAAGTTGTGCCAGAGCCTGTTCTCGGTTTCCGGCTCAGGTATTTGTGGACTGGCCGCCACTGAGTCACGGATCGGTAGATGGGGGCGACCACGGGCGGGCGCCGCACCGCTCTGGAGAGCGTGCGCCCGGAACGGGGGGTGCAGCTCGGGTACGGCTGCCTCAGCCAGGGGCAACGGCGACCTGATATGAGTTGATCATGAATGCTGACACTCTTGACCCGGTGGAGCGCCTGCTCGCAGAGCGGGCTTGTGAGCGACTGGTCGTGGAGTTCGTAAACCGACTCGACCTCGGTGATCCGGGCTCGGTGGCGGACCTCTTCACGCAGGACGGGACCTGGGAATGGCCCGCCGGCGAGCGCCGCATTGCGGGTCACGACGCGCTGCGCATCTACTTCGGCAACCGGCCCGCGGACCGACTCTCACGCCGCATATGCACCAACATCCTGGTTACCGTGACTTCCGCGGACACCGCCGCCGCCACCACCTACTTCACCACGTACCGTGTCGACGGCTACAGCGAGGGCCTCGTACCGCCGCACCCCCCGGTTCAGGTCGGGCACTACGAAGACACGTTCCGCAAGCTGGACGACACTTGGCTGCTCACCACGCGCACTGTCTTCCTCGCGTTCGCCGGTCCCACGGAACGCCTCGAGCTCGGCGTCCTGGTCCCGGAAGACCAATAGGCGAGGATGTGGCGGTCACGGCCGGATCCAGAGCCGGATCGCCGCGACCGTGACCGGCCCGTGGAAGACGTGGCTCCTCTTGCCGTAGCAGGTGGCGACCGCGCGGAATGTGTTGAGCCGGTTGATGGTGCCCTCGACCTCGTTGCGGCGCTGGTAGACCGTTGTGTCGAAGCGGGTGGGCCGGCGCCCTTGCTGCCCCGTCGTTGGCGGTTGGCTCGCTGGCCCGCGGGTTCAGGGATCGTGTGCTTGATCTGCTGCCGCCGCAGGGACTGGTGGTTTCCGCGACCGAACGCTGTTTCCCTCCCTGTCCGCCTGCACCGGCCGACCTACCCGAATCCGTGTCCACGCCCGCGGCCGCGATGCGCCCCGGGAGGCACCGGAACCCGATGACGAGCACCCTTTGGAGCAGCACCTCATCGAGCTCTGGCCCGCTCCCGTCTAGGACCTCATCACCCACAAGCTGAGCGACACCACCGGAACCTTCTACCGATGACACAAGGCCGAAGCCGGCGGGGGGCGGTGGTCGACGAGCCCGAGCGGGACCGGCTTTTGCCGCGGCGGGCCGGCGCCTGGAGGTGTCGCGTTCCGGTCTTTGGCAGTGACGCCGGCCGGTCGGGGTCACGGCACGTTCGAATCGGACCAAGGCCGACCAGGACCCGGCGCAGCGGCTGCCGCCATCCGCGGACGCCCTGTGCCGGTGAGGCGTCGAGCGGCGTCGAGTGGACCGCGACCAGGCTCTGTTGGGGCCTCTCCCATCGCAGCGAGCGGAGGGGGCCGACCCGTGGGCCGGCACAACCGGTCGGGCCGGATTCGCGTCCTCCTTCGCGGAGCGACGACGGCCTGGAGGGCATCATCGACACGTTCACCGACGAGCGCAGGAGTCGGAACCGCCGGCCGGCCGGGGTCGTCCTGGTCCTGTTGGGCGTGGTGGCGGGTGTTCTGCTCACCACCGTGTTCCTGACCGTGGTGTGGTGGCCCCGGACCGAGGTGACGTACCGCAGCGCCGCGCCCTCCTCGGTGGTCTACGCAGACGAGGCACAGCACTACCTGGAACTGGTCCACCGACACACCCCGTCCGGGCGCGACACCTACCGGATCGTGGCCGGCCGGTATACCGGTGCCGCCTACGGACACTGGCTGGACGTCGACACCGCCGTGGCGGAGAAGGGCATCGAGTCCACGACATGGACGCAGGACGGAGTCCGCGTCCGCTTCACCACGGGCCACGAGATGTTCGTCCCCGCCCGCTACTTCATGTTCGGCAGGTGAGCCGGCGCGATCGCGCACCGTCCGTGCGCTGTGCCCGACCAGGGGGCGTCTTCGCGGGGGTTCGGGCACGCACAGGGCCGGGTTCCGGCCTCCACGACCGGACCGTTGGCGGAACTGAAGCTGCTGAGCTTCAATCAGCCCGGCGTTGTCCGTGCTGTTAGGGAGTCAGTGCGGTGGAGATCTGGGCGAGGTGGGCGGTGGACCAGGCGAAGCGGTTGGCGGGGTTGCGGTAGGAGTAGCCACCGTCGTTGATCAGGTAGCCGTCCTCGGCTGTGGTCCAGCGTGCAGGCCCCCACTGCCCTTGGTGCTCGAGGAGCGTCGCGGCAAGCCGCTCGGGCTCCTCGACGCGGGTGCGGGCGCGCAGTGCCGCGGTCAGGCGATCGACGGCGTCATCCGGTACGGCGGCGTCGCCGAATGCCGGTAGAAGGAGCAGCAGTCGGGAGTGGGGGTCGGTGGTGCTGCCGCCGGGCAGGCCGTTGTCGGCTATGGCGGTCAGCTCGGCCCAGGACAGGCCCGGGCCCATGAAGTGCCCGTCGTCTTGTGTCAGGGTCTCGGCCGCGTCCCAGCCAGCACGATGACCTGGGCAATCCGCCACTGCCACCGATACCTGATGATCGCTTCTGGGGGACCCTGCGCAATCCCACCATCGACTCCAGCTGGTATGCGGCTCAATACGCTCAACACCAAGGCTGACCCCCGGGGCTCCGGTTCCCCCCGAGCGCTCCGGTTGTGGCCTGACCGATCGCTACGGCAAGACCGCCGCCGTCTACCTCGCCGGACGTCGGGCCGTCGTGGCGGCGGCTGCGGGCCGGGCCGGACTTCTCGGCAGAGTGGTGCGAGCCCGCTCCTCGCACGTTCTCGCTCAGCGGCTACGGCTCCGCTTCCGGGCTGTCGCCAGAAGGTGCGGCCACCCCGGCAACGGCTGGTTTCGACGGGCGCGTAGTCTCCCGGGCGTGGCATCCCGAGGACGAGTGTTGAGTGCGGCCGCCTGGAAGGCATGGACGAGGGGGGCTGCGGCGCCCTGGCACGAAGCAGCTTTCGAAAACGCCCATCACCTGGTGCGCGAAGGCCGGTACGAAGAGGCCGAGGCGCGGGCGCGGGCTGTCATCGCGGCTCGCCGGGGCAAATGGGGGCGCGACCGGCGGCCTGTGACCGTCTGGCAAGCCACGTACTTCGCCACCATGGCGGCGACGGCCCACGGGCGAGGGGCGGCAGTGCTGGCCGAACAGGAAGCACTGATCGAGGACCTGGAGCAGCTGGACGGCGCGAACCGGTATCTGCTGCTGGCCGCCCGACTGAACCGGGCCTGGGTGCTGATCGATGAAGGACGGCCCGGTGAAGCGGAGGTCGAGGCCCGGGCCGTCCTGCGGGCGTTGACTCGGCTCAAGCATCTGACCGAGGTGTGGCAACTCGAACTGTGCGCCCTGCAATGCCTGGGGGACGCGCTGTGCGCGCAGGACGAGTACGAGGAGGCGGAAACGATCGCCCGCGGGAATCTACCGCGGGCCGAGAAGCGACTGGCGACCCGTTTGCACCGGCTGCTGATCCGCAGTCTGTCCGGGCAGGGGCGCCATGAGGAAGCCCTGGCCGAGTCCCGCAGGACCTTCCCCGAGCCGCTCCCTTCCGACAGCGGGGAGCTGGAGCTCGCCAGGGCCGTGGCCCTGCACGCCCTGGGCCGCGCCGGCGAGGCGGAGACCGAGGCCCGGCGGGCGCTGGCCGCCTGCGAGCGGTACCTGCATCCGGCGCACTCCCGAGTCGGCGAAGTCCACGCGCTTCTGGCCCGCATCGCATCTGCCTGACAAGGCGGCCGCGCCGAAGCCCTGGCTGCTGGTCCTTGGACCGGGCAGACAACCTGGGTAGGCGCAGGTGACCGATGCCCTGTGGGCCGGAGCGGCCCGCCGGCCGTCGCCTCGTCGTCCCGTCATGACAGATGGCGGGCGAAGAAGGTCCCCAGCCGGCGCCGTACCTCGGCGAGTGTCACCGCGGGGTCGCCGGTGCCGACAAGCGCGGTCCGCGCCGCCGCTGTCACGCGGCCGGCAGTCTGGAGCTGAGGGACGAGTGAGCCGTAGTCGGTGAACGCCCCGTGATTCGCGTCGGGGAGCAGCGCGCGACGGCCGCGAAGGCCGGCCCAGGACGACTCGATCCGAGCGGCGCCGTCGAATCCGTCGGTGCGGAACAGCAGCAGTGGCTGGTCGCAGCCGGCCGGCGACGGGTACAGGTCGAGGTAGCCTTCCAGGTTCGCCACCGCACCGACACGGCGGTCGTCACGGGCCGCGTACACCGCTGCCGTGCCGCCTGCCGAGTGCCCGTACAAGCCGATCCGGCGGGAGTCCATGACCTGGGCGAGCGGCAGGCTGCCGAGTCGGTCCAGAACCAGCCGGAGGTCCGCGATCCGGGTGTCCACCATCGTGCGGAAGGTCGCCGGGTCCGGTGGCCCGAACAGGACGGTCGTCCGCATCCCGGTCGGCAGCTCCACCTGGGAAGCGTCACCAGGATGATCGACGAGCACGACCACGAGACCGCGGCTCGCCAGGGCCTCGGCGAGGGTTGTGCCGAGCGTGCGGGAGTCACCGCCGCCGGGTGAGTACACCAGTACTGGCCGCCGCCCGGGAAGCGGCGGCGCGCCCACGTGCCCGTGGGTGAGGACCGCGCCCCAGTCCACTACTCCCGGCTGTGGCAGTCCGGGATGGATGTGGGGCGCGAGGCCGGCGAACTCCCGTGCCTCGGCCGCAGTGAGTTGCGGGGCCCGGGCGAAGCCGTCTATCGATCGGGCCGGGTACAGGACGGTCAGCATCAACTCCCGCACACCGCCGACCCACGGATCGGTCCGGGACGGGTCCGTCAGATGGGCCGTCAGCATGCCCACCGGGTGCGGGCAGGCGGGCGCGGGCAGTCGGAGGATCGCGCCGCCGGTGGACGCGGAGGCAGCCGTGGGCAGCAGGGCGGCGGCGCTCCCGAATAGGGTGCCCTTCAGAAGAGTGCGTCGCGAAGTCATACGAACATCCTTGGTGTAGGGCCGTCAGGACGCGAAGGTTCAGGCCCTCGCCGAAAGGCCGGCCCAGGACGAGGAGCTGTGAGAGTGCTGCGAGTCCACTTCACCGCGGAGGACTTCGCACGTGTCCGGTTCGCCGCCCGCCCGGCGCCGCTCCAAGAGCTGCACGCCGCCCTGACCACGGCCATGACCCAGAGTGGCGGGCCACTGTTCGCGTCGTGGCGGGTCCGTATCCTGCGCTCCCTCCCGGCGGCAAGCAGCCCGCTCGCCGACCTGGTTCCGGCGGGCCGTCCGCCTTCCTTCCTCGACGCCCTCGGCGACAGCGTCGCCGAGGGCGTCGAACAGATCCGTGCCACGAACCCCGTTCTCGTCCGATCCGAGCTGGAGCGGGTCTACGGGGCGGTGCCCGCCCCTCGCTGGATCCGCGGCCTGCACGCGGGCGACGAGAAGGCCTGGCACACCCTGCACCATGCCCAGCGGGCCACGTACGAGGCAGTCATCGCCCCGGTCTGGTCCGTCGTCCAGGATCTCCACCATGGGGAATTCACCCGCTACGCCCTGACCGCCGCCGAGCACGGCGTCGCCTCCGCGTTGACCGGCCTTGCCCCGGGCAGTCGGCTCCACGAGAACGTGTGGGAACTGCCTGGCCCGGCGCCGGTCCGCGACGTCCGCCTCGATGGGCGTGGCCTGGTTCTGCTGCCCACCTTCCACCACCCGGCGGGACCGCTTCTCCAGGACACGCCGGGCCATCCCGCGGTCCTCACCTACCCGGCCGGTCCCGGGCTTCCGCCCACCGCGGCAGGCCCGGTCGGCCCCGCCGAGGCCCTTGCCGCCGTTTTGGGCCGCACACGGCTGGAAGCTCTGCGCCTCCTTGCCGAACCTCACACCACGACTTCCCTGGCCCGCGCCCTCCACGTCAGCAACGCGACGGCTTCGTCCCACGCGGCCGCGCTGAGATCGGCGGGCATGGCGACGACGGCTCGCGCGGGCCGCTCGGTCACCCACCGGCGCACGGCTCTCGGTACGTTGGTGGTGGGCGCTTGGCCGCCCTAGACGAGTAAGCCCGAAGTCCTGGTCAGTGGTCGTAGGCGATGAGTGACCTGGTCAGGAGTGTTCCGTTGGCCCGGTCGTGCCAGATGGCGGCGGTCAGGGCCAGGATGCGTTGTCCGCCACGGAGCCAGGACGCCGGCCGCGGTCCCGGCTCCATGGCGTTGGAGGTCCCTACACGGAGGTCTGCGCCAGGCGGGGCGGCCGCCGGTGTTTCGTAAGGTCCGTGCCAGAACACGAAGTGGAGGGCGGCCTCACCCTCCCTTTACTCTCGAGACATGAACGTGTTCGGTGGCGGTGGCGGTGGCGGTGACGGCCAGTGCCTGGAGATGACCAACGGTGGCACGGCGGTGTTCGTGGACGTGCTGATGCTCGCCGTGTCCGCGCTGGCCCACAAGCCGTGGGACTTCCGCTTCGCCGCCCTGCTGACGCTCCAGGACCAGAGCGTGATGGGGCGTGGGGTGGTTGGTTTCGGGCTGGCCGAACTCGATTGGGGGGTCACGCCCCTGGAGCGAGCCGCGGCGAAGGACTTTCTGCTGCGCGTCCTCGATCTGGCGCTGTCCCGTCACCGTTGGGAGGAACTGACGTACGAGCCGGCACGGGCCGAGGGACACCTGCGTACGTACCGAGCAATGGTGGAGGAGTTCGACCCTGAGAGCGCGAGGGCCGGCGCGAGCGTCCTGCCCGGGCCGCAGGAGGCCGCGATGGCCTCTTGTGTGCGCCACCGGGTGCTGGATGCGCTGCCGTTCTGGCAGGCGTGCGTGTTCTGCACGGCCGGGGTCTGAGGACCTGCGTCCCGCGGTCTGCCGTCAAAGTGATCTGCGGACCCTCGTTCTCGCCCGGCCACCATGACGGCTGTCTTCCCCCTCGGTGAATGCCCAGGCTGACCGGTGATGAGGGGACGATGACGACCTGTGGAGTCGCAGAGGTCTCCGTCCGAAGCAGGCAATCCGACGCTGGGTGACCGGCCACCGAGGACGCTTCGGCGTCGAAGTCGCTGTAGTCGCTCCCGACCCCGAAGTCCCAGCCTTCGTCGACTTCATGCTCTCGGGGAGCCGGCGCGGCGAGACCCTGCGTACCGCGCACCGGATACTGGATGCCGAGCCGCTGCCGAAGCCGTCGGATGACCAGCATGCGGTGAGCGAGCGCCTCGCACGTACGGTGCGAGCTCTGGCCATGGAGGAAGGTGAGCGGGCCCATCACCGCTCTCCGGTACCGATACGGCAGCGCCCGCGCGATGTCCAGCGCAACGGCACCGTGGCCCTGGTGCAATGAGCGGTTCGCGTACGCGGTCGCGCACCAGTTGACCGGGCGGGCCTGTGAACGGCTCTTGGCGCTCAGGCGGCACCCCCTGCCCCGCATCACCGACGCCATACTCGAACGTGCCAACCGCACCAGCGCCTGCCCAGCCTTCCGCAAGCGAGCCCAGGGCCAGTCCTGCGACGAGTACCCCTTCGCGCGCACCAACCAGGGCGCCTCGAAATCCGACCGCCATGACTGGGGATGGGCCTGGGTCCCGATCTCCGAACAGAACAGCCAGGCCCGCTGCCTCTCCGCCTTCTACCAAGCCCAGCGCGTCCTGAACGGCGACAAGTTCTGGGTCGAGGTCCCCTGATGCCCACTCCCCACGAGATCACCGCCACCGCACCCGTCTGGGCCAGCGACAGTCAGTACTACCTCTACGGCACCGAATTCGACCCCACCGGATTCACCTACACCAACTTCAACGGACTCCTGGCACCCCTGCGCCCGGGTACCGGCATCGATGTTCCCGGCACGTTCGCCGTCATCCTGACCGGCCTGGAGACCGGATACGTCACCGTCACCCTCGAACTGCACTCCGCCTCCCCGCAGGCGCCGGCTCTCGATGACTGGGACGAGGTCGTCGAAGCGAGCCTGGAAATCCCGGACGGCGACGCGTACGTCATCGACGCCCACGACCAAACGCCGTTCCCCTCGCTGTCCGCCTATACCGGCCGGTCCGCCCGGATCCGTGTCCACGCCCGCGGCCGCGACGCGGCACGGCAGGCACTGGAACCCGACGACGAGCACCCCCTGGAGCAGCACCTCATCCAGCTCTGGCCCGCACCCGTCTCCGAGCCCGTCACCCACAAGCTGAGCGACACCACCGGAACCTTCTACCGCTGACCGGCCGAAGCCGGCGCGGGGTCGGTGGTCGACGAGTCGGAGCGGGACTGGCTGCTGCGAGGCCAGGCCGGTGCCTGGGGGTGTCGCGTGCGGGTCTTCGGCAGCGACACCGGCCTGGCCGGGGTCACGGCCCGCTCCAACAGGCAGAAGGGCGAACAGGACCGGGCCACCTGGATGCCGGCTCCGGCGGTGCACTGCCGGTACCTCGGCGAGTGGGTGGCGACCAAGCACCGGTGGTCTCTCTCCGCGAAACAGGCCGAGCGGGAGCACTGCTGCGGTATGCGGCCGACTTCCCGAACGCGACACTGGCCTTCGAGCGGGCTTCCTGACCCAGGTCGAAGGCGGATCGCCGGACCGGCCTCGGTGCCGGTTGGTGTGGCCCCATGTGATCGCCGCTGGGTGGAAAACGGGGCAGTGCCCGGCACCGGTGTGTGCCGGGCTCTGCTCTGTGCCGGCGTGGTTACGGCGTGGCGGTCCCGGTGCAGCCCCTCTCCCACCTGGGGAACTGGGCGTCAGCTTGAAGCCGTAGTCCTCCCGGCGGTACACGCGGAGCTCGACGGGAAGGTTGTCGACGTAGCGCCCGCCTGCCTGCGGAGCACCGCCTCGCAGAGTGAGGGCTCAGAGGGGGAGGATGCCGGGGAAGGCGCCGTGGCCGGCGTGCGGGGAGGTGAGGGCGAGCCAGCCGTGTCCGCGGGTTTCGGTGCCTGAGCCGACCATGTCCGGGTCGACCGAGAGGTGGCCGCAGGCGGTGCGCACGCCGGCGGTTCCCGCGTTGGGAGGGGCATCGTCGTACTCCGGGTCGAAGTCGGGGTCGTCGACCGCGAGGGTCTCCCAGGGGAGCGGGTCGCCCTCCCATTCGGGGTCGCTCTCGGCGGCGTACTGTCGGATCACGCAGCCCTCCTCGGCGACGAACCACACGTCGGAGCCGCCCGCGTCGTCGACGAAGAAGAGCTGCGCCTGGGCGCAGTGCCGGCTTACGCGCTCGACGGTCTCGACCATGTCCTCCCATCCCTTCCCGATGAGGAGGTCGTACGGGCCGAACACGAGGCGCCAGCCGTCCAGCTCCGGGGTGACGAAGACATGGCCCACGGTCTGGACGGCGCCGTCACCGCCGGGGACGGGCAACCGGATCTCACGGCCCGCCGCCTCGACGCCCGTGGCGCACGTGATGGGTCGCCGGTGGTGCAGGTCCAGGGCGCCGAAGAGGCCTTCGTACGAGGCCCCAGGCACGGCCAGCCACCAGCCGGAGAGCTGGGGCGACGGTGCGCTCGGCGTCTCGTCCGCGATCTTCACCCGGATCAGGCGCTCGATCGCCGCAAGGTCGCGGGCGTCGAGCCCGTCGGCGCCGCCGCCCGCGACGAGCGCGGCCATCGCGCCCCGCCGGGTCCGCGGTGACGCGGCCGGGTCCCGGCGCAGCGCGCGCAACCTGGTGCGGTACGCCTCGTGCGTCAGGAGGGCGTAGTCGTCGGCCTTGTACGGGGCGGGGCGGCGGCCCGCGTAGCACTCCACCAGGGCGCGCAGCCCGGTATCGGAGTCCGTCCGCAGCCGGACGAGCCCTGCGAACCCGTTGCCCGCCGCGCCGCGAGCGGAATCGGTGGCCAGCTCCGCGTACCGGTCGGCGCACCGTTCGTCGAACGCCCCGAGCAGCCGGCCCGCCGCCCAGTCCTTCACGTTGCCGTGCCGCCAAGCCGCGAGTACGGCGTCGAAGGCGGGCGGCCCGATCAGGGCCAGGATCCGCATCACGGGCTGGAGCGTGGCGGTCGACCGGGCGTCGGCGACGGCGGCCAGCAGCGCCGGCACCACGTCGTCGGCCCGCTCCGTGAGGAGCGCGAGGACGGCCTCGGCCCGGGCCCGCTCGTCACCAGCGCTGGTCGAATCCTCGAGGTCACGGAGACCATCAAGGTCACGGAGACCGCCGAGTGTGCCCGGATCGCCGAGGTCCTGCCGCGCGTCCACGGTGCCCAAGGCGCCGCGGTCGCGCAGCGTACGGAGGTCGTCGAGAAGGGATTCGATCTTCATACCGCGCACGGTACCGACCCCACGGACACAACGGCCTACCCCGGCCGGACGGTCACGCGACGGTCCGAACCGCCTCCTGCGGACCTCAACTCAAGGCTCCCGGATCGGCGTTCGCCGACCGATGGCAGTTGGGGTTCCTGGCGCCTTTCCGCCGGGTCAGGCCCTGGTGCCTGTCCAACGGGGCTTCGGGCTTGCGCTTTCCGTTGCGGCAACTTCTACGGTCATGTGTGTGGCCGGAGAGACCGGCCCGGCGAGGGAGGCACCGGAAATGGCCTGGTCGATCGCGGAGGTGGCGCGGATGTCCAAGGTGACATCGCGGACGCTGCGGCATTACGACGAGATCGGCTTGCTGCCGCCCGCATGGATCGGGAGCAACGGGCACCGCTACTACGAGGAGGCCGATCTGCTGCGGTTGCAGCAGATCTTGCTGATGCGGGAGCTGGACCTGGGGCTGCGCGAGATCCAGGCGGTCCTGGACAGCCGGCTCGACCAGGTGGCCGTGCTCCGTGAGCACCACCAACGGCTGCTCACGGAACGGGACCGGCTGGAGACGCTGGCCCGTACGGTCGGCCGCACCATCGCCGAACTGGAAGAAGGTAAGGACAAGGGCCGTATGACGAAGATCAACAAGCCGGAGAACCTGTTCGAGGGGTTCCAGCCCCCCTCCGAGGCCGAGGCCGAGGTACGGGAGCGGTGGCCGCAGGCGTGGGAGCAGTCCCGGCAGGCCGTCGAGGCGATGACCTCGGAGGACACGGAGCGCTGGCAGCGTGAGGTGACGGCGCAGATGATCCGCATGGCGGAGTTCATGGTGGCCGGCACACCGGTATCCGACCCTGCGGTACAGGCCGAAGTGGACGCCAACTACAAGGGCATCTGCCGGTTCTGGACCCCGAACGCGGCCGCGTACAAGGGAGTGGCCCAGACCTATGTCGAAGACCCGCAGATGCGGGCCAACTTCGACAAGATCGCCGACGGACTCGCCGTCTACCAGCGTGATGCGATGACCGTGTACGCCGATGCCCGGCTGAGCTGACCGCACGCGTCCAAGGGCTGTTCGGCGGGTCATGAGCGCAGCCAGAGGTGAATGGCTGCTCCTGCCCCCCGGATCCGGGACCCGGGATTCGGTCCGCCCGCGAGGAGATCTGCCTGCTCGGCGGTGCTCGCAGTCGGTTGGGATACTGCAGCCAGTGAAGTCCCGGGTACCCGGGTACCCGGGTGACGGCGTCGAGATGGAGACCAAGCGGCGATACCTAAGAGGTCGTTTCTTTTGGCTGTCAGTGCGGTGTGAGAGCCTCCGGGCATGAGCTACGACCTGGCCGTGTGGGAAGGTGAGCGGCCGGCGAACGACAAGAGCGCCCGCCGTGCCTTCAGGGACCTGTACGACCGCTATCTCGACGGTGAGGTTGTTGAGCCTCCGTCCGAACGCATCACGGCCTACGTCGCGGCGCTTCTTGAGCGGTGGTGCGACATCACTGAGGACGAGAACGAGACGTCGCCCTGGTCGGTCGGTCCGCTGATCGCCGGTGCAAGTGGTCCGCTCATCTACTTCGGGATGGCCTGGAGCAGGGCCGAGGAAGCGTCTGCCTACGCGGCGGGCCTGGCGGACTCGATGGGGCTGCTCTGTTTCGACGTGCAGCAGGACCGCCTCAGGACCTGAGTGGGGTGACCAATCGGCGATGGCTGATCAGGGCCGCGGCGATCCCGACGAAGGCGAGGAAGTGTTCGGCCTTGCGTTCGTAGCGCCGGTGGAGGCGTCGGCAGCCGGCCAGCCATGACACGGTCCGTTCGACGACCCAGCGATGGCGGCCCAGACTCTGCGAGGACTCGATGCCCTTGCGGGCGATCCGGTGCCGGATCCTCCGGCCGCGGAGCCAACGCCGCAGGTGGTCGTAGTCGTAGCCCTTGTCCGCGTGGAGCTTGTCCGGGCGACGGCGTCGTGGCCCGCGGCGAGAGCGTATCGGCGGGATACCGCGAACGAGCGGCTGCAGACCGAGGCTGTCGTGCATGTTGGCACCGGAGATCCCCAGCGACAGCGGCAATCCATTCCGGTCGGTGATCAGGTGAATCTTCGATCCCAACTTGCCGCGGTCAGTCGGATTCGGTCCTGTCAAAGGCCCCCTTTTGCGGCCCGGACGCTGACCGAGTCGATTGCGCACCGCGACCAGTCCAACTCACCGCGGGCCCCAAGCTCATCGAGGATCACCCGATGGAGTCGGGCCCAGACCCGCTGACGGCTCCACAGGGCGAACCGTCGGTAGACCGTCTGCCAGCACGGCCCGAAGACCGGCGGAAGCTGCCGCCAGGTGCACCCCGATGTAGCCACAAAAATGATCGCCGCCAGAGCCTCCCGGTCACCAGCCCGCCGACGACCACCGCCCTGCGGTCGTATGACCTCCGTCGGCGGCACCACCCGCCGGAACAGTTCCCACAACTCATCCGGCACCAGCCGCTCAACCAGATCCGCCATGCACGGTTCAACGACCAGGGCACGCCATAAGAAACGAAGTCTAAGGCACACTTCCCCGACCCGCTGCGAACGCAGGAGGAGCCCAAGATCGGTCAGGGAAAGCGACTCGTCAGGGGTGTAGAGCACCCAGTTCTCATGCTCCGCGGCGTGGTCCAGGAGGAACTGGTGGCCCTGCGCTGGATCGCTCCCTGCCAGCGGGAAGCCGGCCAGGAAGACCTGTGGCCCGGCGACTGCATCCAGCGCGACACATGCGAGCCTGCCCGCGTCGTAGAACGCCTTCACCCCGTCCGGAAAATCTTCCTGCTCGTACGGACCACCAACCCGTGAAAGCGGCTCAGAGACCAGCAGTTCCTCGGCGACCTCTGCTGGCGACATCCCGAACCTCAGCGGCCCCACCCCGGCTCCGGGCCGCAGCTGCCAGCACTCCCGCTCCATATCCGCACTCATTCATCCACCCCACATCTGACCGGCCCGCGTCCATCTCCATTGCTTGATCGCATGTACACGGCCAAGGGCCAAGGTGCCAACTCAGCCGCTCAAGTGCCAACTGGACTCCTCAGTCACACGAGGGATATGGATCAGGTACTGACAGGGCCGGCACCTTCTGCGGACTGAATAACTCGACCGCCCGCCAGTACCCCACGACCCCACTCCGCCGCCGGCGCTCGTCCCCCGCTCCGCCCATGCGTGTACCCCCGTCCTCGATTACGCACTCTTCATCGGCGGCCTCATCGTGATCGGCCGGCTGCTGTCCTGCTGAACCGCGGACCAACTGGCCCCTCGTGCGGGGCGGGTCTGCGGACTACTCCCGGTTCGGCTTGCCCTGCGAGGACCCGGACAGTCGTTGGATATGGGCTCGCTGGGCGTTCACCCTTGCTCGGAAGCGTTCGGCATCCAGCGTGGCGTGGACCGGTGTTGCGGCACCCTTGCTCAGTGCGATGCTGCCGACGGGGCTGCTGTCCTGACCGGCTTCGAATGCGGCTGCGGCATCGAGGAGACGGAGTTCCACTTGGATCGTGTCGAAGCGGCTCTCGCGCCATTCACGGGGCGGGTTGTCCGGGTACGTCGGCAAGTCGAACCGGATGAGCAGTGACGGACCCTCCCAGTGCCAGCGGATTTCGCGCACGGTGATGCCGTCGAGTTCGGGCACCTCCTGCTCTCCGTAGACCGCCCGGATGATTTCGGGGTTGTCCACGAAATCGAGCCAGCTCGGTTCCGGGGTGGGGACCGCTGTCTCTGGAATCGGAACCTCCTCGCGCAGGGGCGGCCGGACCCGGTCGATACGACGCCGCTCGCTGGCGCCGAACTCCTCGTAGTTCTGACGGGCCTCGCGGAGCGTGACATGGTTGGGGCCACCCACATACCGGTCGGGATCCCGGTAGTCCCCACCGTCGTCCTGCCACCCGCAGACGGGGCAGATCTCGTGATTGCCCCGTACGGCGACTGTCAGGTTTCCGCAGACGATGCAGGGTGATGCGCCTGTCCCCACTGTCACTCCAGTCCTGGTTGCTCATCCCAATAGCGCCTGGCATTGGCATTGGTCGCGGTTCCGTCTGGCCGGATGGAACTGTCGAAATAGGTGATGATCTTACCCGTGTTTCGATCCTTGGTGCCGAATTCGTTGGTAGCCGGATCCCAGCGATAGATCTTCCCCTCCATCATGGATTCCTTCTCCCTGACGCCTGGAGACTTCGGGCCGGACATGAAGTCGTCCGCTGCCAACGCGTAGTCGCCCTCGTCGTAGATGTTCAGGTCACGGCCGTGGTCACCGTAATGGCTCCTCAGGCTCTTCGGGCTGGTCCAGTTGTCCCGCGCCTTCTTGATCTGCGCATCGAGCTCTTCGCAGTCCGGGTCGGGCGCAAGGCCGAGCAGGTCGAACCGGGTGAGGGGATTACCGACGTATGCGACGGGATTGGGAGCCGGCCACAGGCCCAGGGGGTCCGGGGAGAAGTAGCGGGCCGTTTCCGGATCGTACGTGCGGAAGCAGTTGTAGTGGAGGCCGGACTCCGCGTCGAAGTACTGGCCGGGGAAACGGAGCGGTGTGTAAGCCGTCGCGTTGCGGTTCCATGTGGTGGCACCCCAGATGGTGGAACGCGTGCGCCAGGCTATCCTCCCGTCCTCGCCGACCAGTTCTCTCGGCGTGCCTATCAGGTCGGTGACGATGGCGAAGAATCGCTCGTCGACCACTTCCTGCGCGGCGTTCTCGACGCGCTCGGTCTGAGTGAGGGGCTTGTGCCCGTCACGCTCCCAGGTGAGCGTCACCGCCGCCGGAGCGTTGGGGCCGGAGACCGTGCGCTGCTCGCAGAGGTTGCTGCCGTCCCAGGTGAAGACCGTCTCCTCCCGAACCTCCGACCTGGGCCCCGCCGCCATACGCTGTTTGGCGATGCGCCGCCCCAAGGCGTCGTACCGGTAGTGCCAGCGAGTGCCGTCCGGTGTGACGAGCGCCGCCAGCCGGTCCTCGGCGTCCCATTCGTAGCGCCAGGTGTCCGGCTTCCGTGAGAGCCGGGTTATCTGTCGCAGGACGACCCGCCCGCGGTCGTCGTGCTCGTAGCGCACTGAGCCTGCGCGCATGACCCGGGTGCCCCTGTACGTGCGTTCGCCGCATGAGTCCGCCCCCGGATGGCGCTGCGGCCACGACGCCGAGGTCTGGTTTCCCGTCTCGTCGTAGGTGTACCGCTCGGACCAGCCGGCCGCGTCCACTGCCGTGATGCGTCCGGCCGCGTCGAGGGTGAACGAGCGGTCGCCGTTCAGGGTGTCTTCGACACCCGTCAGGAACCCGTCGTCCCGGTAGCTGTACCCGCGTTGCTGGAGGACGGTGCTGTCGGATCCGAGTGCCTGCTGCCTGGTGAGCCGTCCGCGGGCGTCGAACTGCTGGTTGAGTGTGAGCGCCGCACCGACGGTACGGCTCACTTCACGTCCCGCCGCGTCACGGCCGAAGGCAACCGTCCTCCCGGACGTGGTGAGCGCGTTGAGTCGCCCGTCGGCAGCGAACGACCGGTCGCTCTTCACTCCTGCGGGAGTCGTGCGTCCCACGCGCCTGCCGAGCTCGTCGTACGTGTAGGCGAGGACCCGGCCGTCTGTGCTCTCCGAGAGCAACCGGCCATGGCGGTCCCTGAGCCTGAGCAGCGTCGTCCCGTCCGGAGTGGTGGCCGAGGCCAGCTCGTCGAAGACGTCGAATTCGTACGTCGTGATGCCGTCCGCGGTCTCCTTGCGGATCATCTGCCCGAGCGCGTTGCGCTCGAAGACCACACTTCCTTCCTGCGCGTTGGCCCGCGAGGTGAGACGCCCAGCCATGTCGTAGCCGTACGAGACGGAACGGCCGTCGAAGTCGGTCTCCGACACCAGGCGGCCCGCGGGGTCGAAGTCGTAGGTCCACTCGGCGCCGTCCGGGGCCGTCACTCGGACCAGGCGAAGTTCGGTGTCGTAGCCGAAGGTGTACCGAGCCCCGTCCGGACCGGTGCGGGCCGACAGACGGTCGAAGTCGGTGTACTCGTAGACCGTCGTGCCGCTCGCCCCATCGGTATGGGTGAGGCAGTTTCCCTCCCCGTCGTACGTCCAGGACTCCGTGCTGCCGTCGGGAGCGATCCTGCGCGAGGGCTTGCCCTCCACCGTCCATTCCATCCGGGTGACCTCACCCAGTGGGTCGGTGAACCGCACGACACGGCCGAAGGCATCCCGCTCGAACCGGGTGACCGCGCCGAGAGGGTCCGTCACGGTCGCCGGCAGACCGACGGCATCCGTGCTGATGCGGACCACGGCTCCCAGAGGGTTGGTCTGCGAGACCAACGATCCCCGCTCGTCGTGCTCCAGTACGGTCGTCGACCCGGTCGGCGAAGTGACCGAGGTGCGGTTGCCATGGTCGTCGTACGTCTGACGGAAGACTCGGCCGTCGGGGTTCACCACCTTCACCGGGAGCCCGAGGCCGTTGTACTCCATGCTGCCGACACGGCCGTCCGGCCTTTCGAGGGCTACCAGGCGACCGTCTTCGTCGTAGGACCTCCGGGTGACGTGGCCCAAGGCGTCGGTCTCCGTGACGAGCCTGCCCCGACGGTCGTACGCGTGGCGAGTGACGGCGCCGAGCGGATTGATCGAGGCGACCACCCGGTACGCCTCATCGATCACGTACCGGCTCGTGTGACCCTCGCCGGTGGTGACCGTGGTGACACGCAGTCCGGTGTCGGCATCCACGGTGTCGTATGTGAGCGTGAGGGCCATGTGCCCGTTGGCGCCGCCCGTGGCAGTGCAGCGGTTGAGGTCGTCGTAGGCGTATGTATAGGAGAGGTCGTTCGTGTCGGTCCACGAGGTGATGCGGGCGCGTTCGTCGTAGGTGAAGCGCAGGGGCAGCCCGGAGGAGTTGACGACCTCGGTGAGGTGCCCGTCGGTGTAGCCGTAGGCCAGGATGCGGGAGCCGCCGGTGAGATGGAGGCCTGTGATGCGGCCGTCGGCGGTCTCGAACCGGAGATGGTATCCCCCGCTGTGGGCGATACCGAGCGGGGTGCCCCGCTCGTCGTATTCGAAGGCGATGACGTTGCCGTTGCGGTCTTCGATCTGCTCGATGACACCCAGGCCGTATGCGTTCCCGGCATCCTGGAGGCCTTCGGACAGCGGCGCCGCGAAGCGGCTCGTACGACCGAGCTCGGGATCGGTGATGGTGTAATCGCCCTGCGGGGTACGTTCCAACGGCCACTGGGGTCCGCTCGTGGGGAACACCGGAACACCCGGAGCCGGGTGGGGATAGGCGACAACGAGCCCGTCCTCGGTGATGAAGACGATGCCCTCGAGGTCGATTTCCAAGTGCTGGTCAATGGTCGAGGCCCAGGCGGGGCCGAACCAACGACCTGCCGTGTAGCCGGATTCGCCACGCCGGGTGAAGATCAACGGGAGGGTCCCGGGCAGGACGATGTCCGTCTGCGGGAGGAACATTCGGCCAGTGGCGAGGTCGATCGGGTCGGTTCCGTCGCACCGTTTCTTACGATCGGGTGTGTCGGACATGTGCGGGCCGTCCGATTCCAGGCCCTTGCGGCCGGGGCCGGTCGGGATGTCGTCCGCGAGGCGGCTGAGGCTTGCGCCCTTCCTCAGCGCGCTCGAACCCGCTCCCAGTCCCTTCGAACCAACGACCTCGGACAAGGCCTTCCCGAAGCCTTCGCCGGGATCCTTCATGAATTCGTGGTACATGCGGGAGCCCGCTGCCCCCGGGTCGTTCGCCGTGGTCATGAGGCCGACCCCCATGCCCTGCAACCGCATCTTGTACTCGGTCGGGTGCATGCGGTTGTAGGGGTCGTCGGGGTCGACGGCGCGGAAGAAGTTGATCGTTCCCGCGGCGCCCTTCACGAAGCCTCCGCCGACGTGTTCGAAGGAGACACCCATGCGGAGCGTCTCGGACGCCAGCTGCATCGTCGCGGACGGCATCGGCGGGGCCGCGTCCCGTGCCGTCTCCAGCGCCTTGACCACGGACTGGGCTGCCTCGTCCCGCTGGCGACGGGCCTCGGCCAGTTTCTCGCGGGCGGCCTTGATGCCGTCCGTGCCGGGGTCGGTGAAGCCCATGGGACGGGCCGGCAGAGGGTCCTGCTTGGCGCGGACCGCCTCGTTGTACGAGTCGACCCACTTGTTGTACGCGTCGTGCGCGGCCTGCGAGGTCTTCACCGCGGTCTTGTACTCGTCCAGCGCCTCCTGGGCCCGGCCCTGCGCCCACTCCACCGTGTCCGCGAAACGATTCAGCGCACCGGCCGCGGTCTCGAAGGCATCCGCGGCCGCGAACCACTTCGGGGGCTGCTTCTGGGCCGTCGTGCGGAAGGCCTCGGCGGAGGCGCCCTGGATCCCGTCGTGGTCGAGACCCTTCAGGCCCTGGCCCGTCTGGTCGAAGGCGGCCTGGAAGTCACTCAGATGGGAAGCGGTCGCGCGGAGCTTGGACGCACTGCCGTGGACCAGCCTCTTGGGATCGTCGGTCTGGCCCAGCTCGTATTCGTCGACCTCCGCCCCGAGCCGGTTCGCGATGATGTCCGACCCGGTGCGCATCGCATGGGCACCGTCCTGCCAGCCTGCGTTCTCGAGCTGGTCCGCGGCCTTGTCGCCCACCCATTGAAGGCCCTCGCCCAGGGCTTTGCCGCCGGCGTCGATCCAGTCGCCGAGGTCGCGTCCCATCAGTTCGCACCCTCGGTAGCGCGGGCCCGAACCTGGTCGAGCTCCTCACGGTCCATCCCGGCGTATTCGGCCGCACCCTCGACGAGTCGACCGCTGAAGCCCTTGGAGAGGGAGTCGCGCTTGGCCTGGTCCCAGATCTGCTGGAAGTCGTCGCGGGCCTTCTGGGCCTCTTCCGGAGTCTCCTGCCGGAGGGGCACCCTGATCTCGTCCCAGGACTTCTTCTCGATCTCGTCCTCATCCGCGTGAGGATTGCCGATCACGGAGTTCGCGGCGACCTTGAAGGTTCCTTCGCGGTACTGGTCCTCCTCCCAGACCATGCCCGCCGAGATCTTGAGGTCATTCGCCAGATTGCTCGCACTGAGGACGAGAGAGCGCACGCCCCACTCCCAGCGGGCGCAGAGTTCCTCGAACACCCCCGCCACCTGCCCGTGACCGGCTTCCATGCCGGTCATGGCCAAGTTCCCGAACCCGCCGCCCATCGACGCGGATCCCGCCGCACCGAACTCGCGCAACTCACCGATCGCGGCACGCAGGCCGTTCGTGAGGTTCTTCACCGCGACCGGATCCATCTCCAGGTCGCTGTTGCCGTTACCCGTCAAAATCCCACTCCCATGATCATCTGCAAGGATACGGAGTGTTTCGGAGCAGGCCAGCGACCTAAGTGGCCAAGGCCGTAGGCACGATCACGCCCGCAGGAAGATCTTGGCGTGAAGCACGCGGACCACGTTTGTTCTTAACCTCCGGCCGTCCCATGGCGGTGAACGTTGATCTGCAGTGCAGGACGATGCGAGGTGTCATTCGGTGCTCAGAGACGACCGCGGAGACGTCGCTGCCGAACCGGGATGCCGTGCCTCCCAGGCTTCCTCGCCGGGCTCCCACACCATCCCGGCCTCCGGCGCGTCCAGGAGGACCTTGCGCCGGTCCTCCAGCTCCCCGGCCCGCAGCGCCTTGCGCTGCTGGTGCACCCACCGCCCCAGCGGGAACGCCTTCGTGACCCCGACCTCGGTCTCAGTGTCGTACGGGACGGCGTGGACGCCGGTGATCGCGTTCTCCTTCCGCCAGCGGATCAGGGCCTGGTAGCCCTCCAACCACACCAGCGACTCCGGCTGGTAGACCCGGGTGCGCAGGAACGCTGCGACGCCTCGGTCGCGGCTTTCTCGTCGCCGAGGCGCGCGAGGAGCAGGGACCGGAAGACGTTGAGGCGCCACCACGGCACCGCGTAGTCGGAGGTCTGTTCGTGGGAGCCGGCTGCGTCGAAGACCCGCCGCCCTCGCTCGTCGAGGTCGCGGGCGGTGGCGTGGTCGCCGCGGAGGGCGGCGGCGTGGGCTTTGCCGTAGATGGCGTTGAGCAGGCCGAGGGACGGCCGCTCGTCGAGGGCGAGGGCCTGGTCGGCGAGGACGTCGGCGACGCCGAGGGACGCCCCCTCGTACCCGAGCGCGATGGCGGCCCGCCCGCGCACCCACACCCGCGCCGCCGGATCCCCGGACTCGTCGGCAGCGCTCGCCGCCATCCTGTACCAGCGGACGGCGGCGGCCCCGTCCGAGCCGGGGAACGTCTTGGCGTACAGGGTCATCAGCCGGCTCGCGACCGACCACAGCCGGGGTTGGTCGAGCTGCTGCTGAACGACGACCAGCTCGCCGGCGACGCGCCGTTGGATGTCGGCCGCGCCCATCGACATGTAGTCCGTCCCGTACGCGGCGAGCTTGGCCTCCCACGCCTCCACAGACGGCCCGCCCGCGAGGCGGGCGGCGAAGCCTTTCGCGAGGAGGTCGGAGGCGACCACGGGGGCTATGGCGGTACCGGCCACATCGGTCAGGAACTCTCTGCGCAGCATGGGGTCCTCCAGGACGGACAGCGGGACGTCGAGCACCCGGGACAGCGCCGCGAGGTAGAAGGGGCGCGGCGCGCACTTCCCGCGCTCCCACCGGGCCACGTACTCACGCGTCAGGGCCGTCCCGTGGTCGCGGTTGACCTCGTCGGCGAGGCGGGCTTGCGACCAACCGTGCGCGGTGCGCAGCTCGCGGATCAACTCCCCGATGTCCATGACCCCATCTTGCCCCCGGACTTGCCCCTGCCCGGCGGCTTTCGGCGGGCCGAAGGTATGGGTACCGACCCGATCCGCGAACGGGGCACACACCATGGCAAAGACCACCGACTACGCCCGCGCCGAGGCCATCAAGCTGTTCCCGCCGGCCGCCCTTGCGGCCCCGCCGGACTGTGCCCGCTGCCAGGACTACGCGCAGCGCCGCGACACGGCCACGGGCCCGTTGCGCGGGACTGTCGTCACGGACATGCAGGTGCTCATGAAGCGCTGCGCCGCTGCGGGGCACCGGTGACCGGCCGCCGCCGGTTCCACGTCGGCGACGCGGTGCTCGACGGGGAGCGCCAGGCGCGCGGCGAAGTGGTCGGCATCTACCCGTCCCCTCTCGTGGTCCGCCTGGTCGACGCGGGCGGGTTCCAGTGGATCGCGCGGACGGTGGCGTGCGAGCCGGCGGACAAGCGCCCTGCGGCGCGGGAGCCGGAAGCGGTGCGGGTCCCGCCGGGGTGTGTGGAGGTTCAGTGCCCGCCCACCGAACTCCGGGTCGGAGATCAGGTGCTGGCGGGCGGGCGCCTGGTCGCCATCGTGGACTTGCGCTACCGGCACGGCGGCACCCGGACGATGATCCTGCGCACCGGCGCGGTGTGCGTCGCGGGGCGCACCGTTCGCGTCTACCGGCGTCACCCCGTCCCGGCCCGGCCGGGACGCCCGTAGCAGCGCAGCACGGGGCCGTTGGGCAGGGGGGTTCCCGAGGAGGGGAGCCGGCGCCTCGGGGGGTTGAGGCGCCGGCCCCCGAGGGACGGCTACCGGATCGGGGGGCGGTGGTCCGGCGGCCGTGGTCTGAGCGGAGTCCTGGCGCACGCCGTCGCGGGCGGTCCGGACCTGGGGGCGATTGCACTGTAGGACACGATCCGCCGTAGGCCGTGGTGCGCCCCGGTTCCGCGTGACCGGAGTTGGCGCACCGCCGTTGAGCCGATCATGAACACGCGCTCTCTCGCCCTGGCTGTTCCTCGCCCCGCCTTCCGCATCGGCTGCGCCCGCCCCTGTGGCAGGGGCCGTTCCTGCGGCCGGTACGGCCTTGCCCGATGTCCGTTCGACCGATGACGCTGCGGCGACGTTCTACACCGGCCGGCCCTACGCCGGCCCGGCGCTGGGCCTGGAGGCGCAGGGGGAGTGCGTGAACCTGCCCGCCGGCTTCGACAACCGGATCGAATCGGTGGAGGTGGCCCCCGGCGTGGCCGTCGAGGTCTTCGAGGACGCAGGCTGCGCGGGCAGCTCCCTGGAGTTCTTCGAGGACATCGACAACCTCGGGAGCTTCACGAGGAAGGTCAGCGCCGTCCGGGTCACGTACAGCACCGGCGGGTGAAGTGACCGGCTCTGGCTGCTGACAGGCCCACGTTGAGCAGCCTGACGGTTCTTGGCCTGAGGAGGGGGCGGCAACCCGCCGCCCCTTCCTCACCTATCCGGCCCTCCGGGCTGCCTCCCAGGATCAAGCTTCACCCTTCAACTGACAGGGATACGCCGACGGGGATGTCGCCCACTGAATGCACCCGTACGAGAAACTCAGCAGGTCGAACACATAGCCGACGGGGGCTGTGATCGAGGAGGTCAGGTCCGCCTCATTTGCTTGGGCAGCAGGGGCGATGGCGGCCGGGGTGTGGGCTGTTGGTGAGGAGGTGTGGAGTGCGGCGTGGGCGGGGGCCGTGATGGTGAGGGCTGCGGCGGTTGCGGTGAGGGCGAGGATCGCCCGTGTGGTGTGGCGGTTCATGCCTGCTCCAACGATCTTCTCGTGAGCGGGACACCACGATCACTCGCGAGGCACTGAGCGGGCGGGCGTGTGCCCTGTGCCGAGCTGGCGCCAGCCGGGGGAGCGGGGCGTCGCCGAGGGCGCCTCGGCGGCCGTAGGGGCCGCCTCGTCGGGCCCGGCGGCCGAGTTCGACCTTGAGGCCTTCGCCGCGAAGGCGGCGATCATCCGCAACGAGGTCCGCGTCCCCGTCTCATAGGGCGTGCGCGGGCCCGATGCTCGGGGCAGTACGGCCGGGGCCGCCCCAAGCAGACAAGCGGCCCTTGCCGTGCCGGGGGATCAGCCCCCGGCGGCTTCTGTGCCCGCGCCCAGGGTGCGCCGGCCTCGGAGGCGGGGCGCGCTCGCGGGCGCTTCGACCGGCTCGACGGGCTCGGCTGCGAGGCGGGTCCGGCGGGGTGTGGTCGGTTGTGCGGGGGGAGTTGCGGGGCGCGGGCCGGTGCCCAGGGCGCGGCGTTCGATCATGGGCCCAGTGTCCTGGTCGGTGCTCTGTCGACTGCGGGCGGGCCGGCTAGGGACGCCTCAAGATCGTTTAGTGAAAGGTGACTATAGGTCACCCGCGAGGGGACTTATAGTCACTTTTCGCATGCCGGGTGTAGTTCCCGGCGTACCTTCGGCCGGGTTTGTGTAGCTCTGGGCGTACGTTCGGCACCGGCCCTGTTTTGCCACCATGGGTGGCAGAAATGCGAACCATGGTGGCAAAACGTCCCTTGGGTGTTGCCGGTGGTGTACGTCCTGCGTCGTCAGTCTTCGGCGGTGAGTTGTGGCCGTAGGGCGTTGATGCGGCGGCGTGCGGTGCGGGTGCTGATGCCGTCGGGGGCCGCCAGCTCGGCGGCGTTCGATCATTTGCTGATTTTCACAAGGTCGGGCAGGAGCTCGGGAGTGGCCGCAGAGGCCGCCGTAGTGTGGCGGCCCTTGCGGAGTTTTGAGCTTGAGGTCTGGCCGCGCAGGTTGGTTGGGCCATTGCGGTCCATGACGTGGTCGTCGCCTCTGGGGAGCCAGTGCAACCCTCTGCGTGTTCCAGTTTCAATCCGATCTGAAATTTGAACCATGCAAGTTCCGGGTGGGCAAGGCTGGCCAGGCTGGCGTAGGACGTCAAGAGGGTGTTACTAGCATGCGGAGGAGTGCGGGTTCGCCTTCAAGGGATGCCATGGCTTTTCCGAGGATGGCGCCGATTGCGCTGCCACGGTCGGATACTCGCATCGCGCACCCGTGGGTAGGTGAAGTTGTGAGGAGGTCGCCAGCGGCGATCGTCCCGTACTGAGGGTCAGCTTTGACGTAGACCTGCCCAGCGAGCGCGAGTGTCACATGATGCGCAGATTCGGGATTGCTTTCCATGACGGTTCCCGGGTTGAGACCCCCGGCTCCGGACACAACTCCAGTCGCGCGCGTGTCATATTGCGTGTTGCACGGGGTGAGCAGGCCGTCGTCCCCGATGACGAGAACGGTGCCTGGTTCGAAGCTGTCTTCTGAGGCGAACGTCTCTGCATAGTCCCCTCCGCTGGGAACAAATTTTACCGCATGGACTTCGCCGAAGAAGTTTCCGCTTTTCCCTTCGATTTGATTGCCTTCCAGCGGACCTGTGACCTTTACTTTTCCTTCGAATATTCCAGCAAATGCTCCGCCCTTGCCGTAGACGCCGATTCCGCTTTCGCTGTGTCCTGCGACTCCGCAGGTTTGTCCCTTGCCCTGCCCACGCACGGCGTCTACACCGAGGCCTCCTGTGGATTCCCCGTAGACGCCTAGCCAGGCTTCGCTGACTCCGACAACTCCGGTCCCGTGAGCCCTCCCCTCGACCCCGAACCCCTCTGTGCTCACGCCTGAGACTGCCGTGGCACTAGCCTTTGCCACCAGGGCAATCGCGCCATCTGCTGTGGTTATCCGTACCTGTTCATTAAAATCACTCATTTTATCCTCCAGGGCATAAGGTTGCAGGGCATCAGGTTGACACCTGATGCCAGGGCTAGCTGGGTGGAGGGGCGAACACTTTCCACTCTTCGAACGTACGACTGCGTTTGAGAAGGTGCAACAGGCAGCAAATGCGGTTCAACTTGGAATATATGACGGAGCAATGATTCAGGTATCGACGATGAGGGGTCGACCGGAGCCCGGGAGCCGGAAGGACTCAGGCAGGGGAGCGCAGCGGACCTGCCAACGGGCCGAAGGCCCGATCCCCGTGAAACGGGGTCACCCTGGCTGCGGAGCAGGCCATTTGGGATGAAGCGAAGCGGAATCCCGACCCCGTCCGGAGCGAAGCGCAGGACACCGGCCCGAAGGGCCGGCTGTGAGGGCGCGAAGCGCCCTCCCGGTGAGCGAAGCGAACCGGTTCGTTGGCACAGCGCGCAGCGCTGTGGGACCCGCTCCGCGGGG